>NZ_BSNY01000011.1 GCF_030160235.1 Mesorhizobium huakuii | reverse complement strand
ACCATCCTGGCGGTCGGCGCCGGTGAGGAGCGGGCTGTGGTCAAGAATGGCGAGATCAAAATCGCCACAGTGATGTCGGTGACTCTGTCGACGGACCATCGCGCGGTTGATGGAGCCCTTGGCGCGGAACTGCTGGTCGCCTTCAAGCGGCTGATCGAGAACCCGATGGGCATGCTGGTCTAGGAAGGGAAAAGGCTCGTGCGGAAATTCTTCACCAGCCTTTTCGCCTTTTTCATTTCCTGGTTTGCCGGCGGTCTGGTCGCGCTGGGACTGGCCATCGCAACCCATGCGCAGGAAGAATACGTTCTGGTGTTCATGGCTTCCGCGCTTGTGACCATTGTCGTGACGATCGTGTTTTTCGTTGCGCAGTTCTTTTCGAATGCACCCACGATCATCGACTGGCTGGCCCTTTGCGCCATTGTCCTGTTCGTGCTGGTCGGGCTCGGCCTGATAGGCTGGACATTCTCGCAGCCGATCGACAAGCGCCAGTGGGGGAGTGATCTTCCAATCGTCGCCGGCCTGGTTTTGCCGAGCCTTGCCACGGTGCTGGTTCACTGGCTGTTCGTACGCTGGCGGATGGGACACGGTTTGATGAATGCACAGGTGAACGCATGAAGACGGTGCTTTGCTACGGCGACTCGCTGACCTGGGGCTACGATGCCGAAGGCGGGCGTCATGCGTTGCAGGACCGCTGGCCAAGCGTGCTGCAGGCCGGGCTTGGCGGTGGCGTCCAGGTTATCGCCGATGGCCTCAATGGCCGCACCACGGCCTTCGACGATCATCTGGCCGGCGCCGATCGCAACGGCGCGAGGCTGTTGCCGACTGTGCTGACGACACACGCGCCCATCGACCTGATCGTCATCATGCTCGGCGCCAACGACATGAAGCCGTGGATCCACGGCAATCCGGTCGCGGCCAAGCAAGGCATCCAGCGGCTGATCGACATCGTGCGCGGCCATGACTATCCGTTCGACTGGCCGGCGCCACAGATACTCATTGTGTCGCCGCCCGTTGTAAGCCGCACCGAAAATGCCGATTTCAGGGAAATGTTTGCCGGCGGCGATGAGGCATCGAAGCAGCTCGCTCCGCAATATGCCGCACTCGCCGACGAAGTCGGCTGTGGCTTCTTCGATGCCGGCACGGTGTCGCAAACCACACCGCTCGACGGCGTCCATCTCGATGCCGAAAACACGCGAAACATCGGCAAGGCGCTGACATCGGTCGTGCGCGTCATGCTGGAATTGTGATTGAAGGAGAAAATCCGTGGCTGAGAACTACGACGTCATCATCATCGGCTCCGGCCCCGGCGGCTATGTCACGGCGGTGCGTTCTGCCCAGCTCGGCTTCAAGACGGCGATCGTCGAGCGCGAGCATCTCGGCGGCATCTGCCTCAACTGGGGCTGCATCCCGACCAAGGCGCTGCTGCGCTCGGCCGAGATCATGCACTATTCCGACCATCTGAAGGACTATGGACTGAAGCTCGACGGCAAGGTCAGCGTCGACACATCGGCCGTCGTCGACCGCTCGCGCAAAGTTTCGCTGCGGCTCAATGGCGGCGTGGCCTTCCTGATGAAAAAGAACAAGGTCGACGTCATCTGGGGCGAAGCCAAGCTGTCGAAGCCCGGTGAGGTCGTCGTCTCCAAGACGGCCAAGAAGCCGATGGAGCCGCAGCCGCCGGTGCCGAAGGGCGTCAAGGGCGAGGGCACCTACACCGCCAAGCACATCATCCTGGCGACCGGCGCGCGGCCGCGCGCTCTGCCCGGCATCGAGCCGGACGGCAAGCTGATCTGGACCTATTTCGAGGCCATGGTGCCGAAGGAGATGCCGAAGTCGCTGCTGGTGATGGGCTCGGGCGCCATCGGCATCGAATTCGCCTCGTTCTACCGCACCATGGGCGCCGAGGTGACCGTTGTTGAACTGTTGCCGGCGGTGATGCCGGTCGAGGATGCCGAGGTCTCGAAATTCGCGCAAAAGCAGTTCGAGAAGCAAGGCATGAAGATTATACTCGAAGCCAAGGTGACCAAGGTCGAGAAGGGTGCGAACTCGGTCACCGCGCATGTCGAGATGAAGGACGGCAAGGTCGAGAAGATCACCGCCGACCGTATGATCTCGGCCGTCGGTGTCCAGGGCAACATCGAGGGCCTCGGCCTTGAAGCGCTTGGCGTGAAGACCGACCGCGGCTGCGTCGTCGTCGACGGTTACGGCAAGACCAACGTGCCCGGCATCTACGCCATCGGCGATGTCGCCGGCCCGCCAATGCTTGCCCACAAGGCCGAGCATGAGGGCGTGGTGTGCATCGAGAAGATCGCGAATTTCCCCGGCGTGCACGCCATCGATAAGCTCAAGATCCCCGGCTGCACCTACTGCAATCCGCAGGTTGCCTCCGTCGGCCTGACGGAAGCCAAGGCCAAGGCCGAAGGCAAGGATATCCGTGTCGGCCGCTTCCAGTTCGCCGCCAACGGCAAGGCGATCGCGCTTGGCGAGGACCAGGGTTTCATCAAGACCATCTTCGACAAGAAGACCGGTCAGCTGCTCGGCGCCCATATGGTCGGCGCCGAGGTGACCGAACTGATCCAGGGCTTTGTCGTGGCGATGAATCTCGAAACCACCGAGGAAGAGCTGATGCACACCATCTTCCCGCATCCGACGCTGTCGGAGATGATGAAGGAGAGCGTGCTCGACGCCTATGGCCGCGCCTTGAACGCATGATAGATTCGCAGCAGGAGACTCAGCCGCGAAAGCCCTGGGAACTCGGCGGCAAGGCAGTTTGTTTCCGCATGCATTTTTACGCGCGCAAGGAGAAGGCATATGCACTTGAACGGCGTGGGCTGGATCGCAGCCATCATCATCGGCGGCCTGGCAGGCTGGTTCGCCGAAATGGTCATGAAGAGCAACACCGGCATTTTCATGAACATTATCATGGGCATCGTTGGCGCGATCGTGTTGAACGCCATCCTGCAGGCGCTCAATTTCGGCCCGTTCGGCGTCGGTTGGACCGCCTATCTGATCACCGGCTTCATCGGCGCCTGCCTGCTGATCTGGGTCGGTCGCCTGGTGCGCCGCTAGCCGGTATCGGTCCCGGCTATGCGAAAACGGTTGTGGCGGCATGCGCCGCCGCAGCCTTTTTCTTTGTGCTGAAAAGTCCTAGATGACGATAAAGTGACGATCGCCGACGGGTGGTCGCGAGAAAAGCCAGGGTTCAGATGGTTACTGTCCTCGACACGATCGCCAACGCGCCACGGCTGCGGCACCCCGAGAAGGCGCATAAGCCCGACCAGGAGGTGTTGCGCAAGCCCGACTGGATCCGCGTCAAGGCGCCGGTCTCCAAGGGCTATGCCGAGACACGTGAGATCGTCAAATCGCACAAGCTGGTGACCGTCTGCGAAGAAGCTGGTTGCCCGAACATCGGTGAGTGCTGGGAAAAGAAGCACGCCACCTTCATGATCATGGGCGAGATCTGCACGCGCGCCTGCGCATTCTGCAATGTCGCCACCGGCATTCCGACCGCGCTCGACCCCGATGAGCCGGCGCGCGTCGCGCATGCCGTCAAGCAGATGGGGCTCAGCCACGTCGTCATCACCTCCGTCGACCGCGACGATCTCGCCGATGGCGGTGCACAGCACTTTGCCGATGTCATCCGGGCGATCCGGGCGGCAACGCCGTCGACGACGATCGAAATCCTGACGCCCGATTTCCTGCGCAAGGACGGTGCGCTGGAGATCGTCGTGGCGGCCAAGCCCGACGTCTTCAACCACAATCTCGAAACCGTGCCGTCGAACTACCTGAAGGTACGGCCGGGCGCCCGCTATTTCCACTCGATCCGGCTTTTGCAGCGGGTCAAGGAACTCGATCCGTCGATCTTCACCAAGTCCGGCATCATGGTCGGCCTGGGCGAGGAGCGGAACGAGATCCTGCAGCTGATGGACGATCTGCGCACGGCCAATGTCGACTTCATGACCATCGGCCAATATCTGCAGCCGTCGAAGAAGCACCATCCGGTGATCCGCTTCGTCACGCCCGAAGAGTTCAAGTCCTTCGAGACGATCGGCCGGACCAAGGGTTTCCTGCTGGTGGCATCGAGCCCGCTGACGCGTTCATCGCACCATGCCGGCGACGATTTCGCCCGGCTGCGCGCGGCGCGGGAAGTACAGCTCCAGAAATCGGTCTAGCGCTGGTTGCATGCCGAAATTCGAAGCCACCCGCCGCGTTGCCCATACGCCGCAGCAGATGTTTGCCCTGGTTGCCGATGTCGAGGCCTATCCGCAATTCCTGCCGCTTTGCGAAGCGCTGACGGTGCGCTCGCGCAAGGAGCGTGACGGACGCACCGTTCTCCTGGCCGATATGAGCATCGGCTACAAGGCGATCCGCGAGACCTTCACGACGCAGGTACTTTTGAAGCCCGACGAGAACGCCATCGACGTGAAATATATCGATGGCCCGTTCAAATATCTCAGCAATGTCTGGCGTTTCGAGCCCGATGGCGCCGGCTGCGCCGTCCGCTTCTTCATCGACTACGAGTTCAAGAGCCGCATCCTGGGCGCGCTGATGGGCACCATGTTCGACCGCGCCTTCCGCATGTTCGCCGAAGCTTTCGAAAAGCGCGCCGACGTCATCTATGGCGTTGCGCCGGCATGACGCTATCGTGGTGAATGCGCGCCTTATCCAAGCGCGCGCAGGCCGAGTTGCAGCGCGTGTCCCACCGTCTCGTGGCGGATGAATTCGCGGCCCTTGTGGCCAAACAGCTGGCGCTCGGCGACAACCGGCTGGCCGGCTAGGGCAAGGCCGAACCAGACGAGACCGACCGGCTTGTCAGCCGAACCTCCGCTTGGGCCGGCAATGCCGGTAACGGCAAGAGAAAGGCTCGCGCGCGAATGCGCCAGCGCGCCAGCTGCCATTTCCAGGACCGTTTCGCGCGAAACGGCTCCGTGCGCGTCGAGCGTTTCGGCGGAAACGCCGAGCATCTCCATCTTGGCTTCGTTGGAATAGGTGATGAAGCCGCGGTCGACCACGGCGGATGAGCCTGCAATGTCGGTCAGCGCGGCGATGATCATGCCGCCGGTGCAGCTTTCCGCCGTCGCCAGCATGATGCCACGTTGCTGGCAGGCCAGCAGTAGGGAGTTTGCGAGTTCGGCGTTGCTCATTCCGGCACCTCGCCGGGGAACACCACGCTGGCGGTGGCGATCGCGGCGATGCCTTCTTCGCGACCGACAAAGCCGAGTTTTTCATTGGTAGTCGCCTTGATCGAGATGCGGTCGGCGGAGATGCCCAGCATCTGCGACAGGGCCGCCGTCATCGCCTCGCGATGCGGGCCGACGCGCGGCGCTTCGCAGATCAGCGTGATGTCGGCATTGGCGATGCGTCCGCCGCGCTCACGCACCACTTTTGCCGCGTGTTCGACGAAGATCCGCGACGCCGCACCTTTCCACTGCGGATCGGACGGCGGAAAATGCGTGCCGATATCGCCGGCGCCACAGGTCGCCAGCAGCGCGTCGGTCAAGGCGTGCAGGCCGACATCGGCATCGGAATGGCCGGACAGTTTCTTTACATGCGGAATGGCGACGCCGCACAGCGTGACGTGGTCGCCGGGTTCGAAGGCGTGGACGTCGTAGCCGTTGCCGGTGCGGATATCGGGGAAATGTGTTCGTCCGCTGGAAAGCCGCTGGTGCGCCATGGCGATATCCCGTGCCCAGGTGAGTTTAACATTGTCCGGCGAGCCGGGAACGAGCTTGACCGGAATATGCGCCCATTCGGCAATGGCCGCGTCGTCGGTGAAGTCCAGCCTGCCTAGTTGATAGGCCTTGTCGTGTGCGGCAAGGATCGGTCCGTAGGGAAAACCTTGCGGCGTTTGCGCAGCGTGCAGCCCGCTGCGGGAAACGGTTTCCGCAACCACGCCGGCGGCCGACTCGCGCTTCAGCGTGTCGGCCACGGGCAGGGCGGGCAATGCCCCCTCGTTCTCGCCGATGGCCGCGATGGTGCGGTCGATCAACTCCGCATCGACGAACGGGCGGACGGCGTCGTGAATCAGAACCTGGTCCGGCGCGTGGTCCTTCAGCGCCAGCAGCCCGAGCCGGACGGATTCCTGCCGGGTCGGCCCGCCAATGATGGCGGTGACGCGCTCGGCCTGGGTGCCCGCCGCTTGCCGGAACAATTCGTGGTCGTCGGCGTGGATGGCGACGACGATCCGGCCGGTTCGCGGATGGGCCAGAAACATCTCCAGCGTGTGCGCAATGACGGCGCGGCCGCCTATGGTCTGGTACTGCTTGGGTCCGTTGGCCTGTCCGGCACGAGCGCCGCGGCCGGCGGCGACGATCACCACCGCAACCCCACCTGTCGCGTTCGCGTTTTCACTTCCGTCAGTCATGGCGATTGGCTTAGCGCACGATCCCCAAAAGTGTAATTGGTTTTCCAAAAAGATCGTGCGTCAAATATGAATTCCAAAGCGTCCTTCACACGCCCTGAGCGACGCGCGGCGCCCTAGTCACGGCAAATGCCTAAGGTCCGGAATTTTCCCAATTGCGCCTCATTGTGACGTCATTCCGCGTTGCACATTGTGGCCGATATGGCTAGAGAATGTGCAACGAATGGACATGCTTGGTTTTTGTGCATGGTTAACTTAGCCAGATTGGCCGCGCCTTTGAACGTCGGCGGCGTGGAAATCCGCAACCGCGTATTCCTCGCGCCGATGTCGGGAATCACCGACGAGCCTTTCCGGCGGCGCGCCCATACGCATGGCGCGGGCCTGGTCGTGTCCGAAATGGTGGCAAGCGGCGAACTCGCCAAGGGCAGGGCCGGCTTCGACCTGCGCATACGGCATTCCGGGCTGCCCGTCCATATGGTGCAGCTGGCCGGCCGCGAAGCGGCACACATGGCCGAGGGCGCGCGGATCGCGGCAGGCGAGGGCGCCGACATCATCGACATCAACATGGGCTGCCCGGCCAAGAAGGTCACCGGTGGTTATGCCGGCTCGGCATTGATGCTGGATCTCGACCATGCGCTGTCGTTGATCGAGGCCGTGGTTGGCGCGGTCAAGGTGCCGGTGACGGTCAAGATGCGGCTCGGCTGGGACGAAGGCGCGCTGAATGCACCCATCCTGGCGCGCCGTGCCGAGCAGGCGGGCGTCAAGATGGTGACGGTGCATGGCCGCACGCGCTGCCAGTTCTACCAGGGCAAAGCCGACTGGCGCGCCATCGCCCGCGTCAAGGAAGCCGTGTCCATCCCGGTCGTTGCCAATGGCGATGTCTGTTCGCCTGCCGAGGCAGCCGCCATTCTCGACCAATCGGGCGCCGATGCGGTGATGGTCGGCCGCGCGCATTACGGCGCGCCCTGGATCGCCGGTGGCATCGCAGCGGCGGCGGCAGGCGAAACGGCGGCAAACGTGCCGCAGACTCGCGCTGATCTGGCCGACTATGTCGTTGGCCATTACCAGGACATGCTGGCGCTTTATGGCGTAGAGAGCGGTTTGCGTCAGGCACGCAAGCATCTGGGCTGGTATCTCGATCGCCACGCGGTTGGCGTCGCCGACGACGACCGAAAAGCCATCCTGACCACGTTCGATCCGGCCCGCGTCATTGCCTTGCTGCGCAATGTGTTTTCGCGCGATCCGCAACCCTTGAGCCTGCGGAGCGCCGCATGAACGCCAACGTTGGCCAGGGAACTGAAATGGTGGATGCCGCCCAGATAGTCCTCAACACCATCCGCCGCCCGGTGATCATGATCAGCGAGGAAGGCTTCATCACCTTCGCCAATGCCGATGCCGAGGACTTCTTTCGCTCCAGCGCGACCATGCTGGCGCGCAACACGCTGTCCAAGCTCGTCCCTTTCGGCAGTCCGCTGCTGACCCTGGTCGATCAGGTGCGCGAGCGCCGGGCGCCGGTCAACGAGTATCGGGTCGATGTGTCGTCGCCACGCCTCGGCATCGAGAAAGTCGTCGATCTCTATGTTGCGCCGGTGCCGGAATTCCCGGGCTCCGTCGTGGTCATGTTCCAGGAACGGTCAATGGCCGACAAGATCGACCGGCAGATGACGCATCGCGGTGCCGCGCGTTCGGTGACCGGCCTAGCGGCGATGCTCGCCCACGAAATCAAGAACCCGCTCTCCGGCATTCGCGGCGCCGCGCAACTGCTCGAACTGTCCGCCTCCGACGAAGACCGCGCACTGACCCGGCTGATCACCGACGAGACGGACCGCATCGTCTCGCTGGTCGATCGCATGGAGGTGTTTTCCGACGAGCGGCCGATCGATCGCTACCCCGTCAACATCCATGTCGTACTCGACCATGTGAAGGCGATCGCAAAGAACGGTTTTGCAAAGAAAATCAGGATATTGGAGGATTATGATCCATCATTGCCTCCAGTATTCGCCAACCGCGACCAACTGATCCAGGTGTTTTTAAACCTGGTCAAGAACGCGGCCGAGGCGATCGGCAGCGACCCGCATGGCGAGATCGTGCTGTCGACCGCCTTCCGGCCCGGCATTCGCGTTTCGGTTCCAGGCACGCAGGACCGCGTGTCGCTGCCGCTGGAATTCTGCGTTCGCGACAATGGCTCCGGTGTCTCCGAGGATATCCTGCCGATCCTGTTCGATCCCTTCATTACCACCAAGCCGAACGGCTCGGGGCTGGGGTTGGCACTGGTCGCCAAGATCGTGGGCGAGCATGGCGGCATCATCGAATGCGAATCGACCCCGCGCGGGACCACCTTCCGCATCCTGATGCCGGCCTGGAAGGAAACGCCGTTCGGCGCTGAAGAAGACGGTGAAGGAGACCGCAAATGACCGCTCGCGGCAATATTCTCGTCGCCGATGACGATGCGGCGATCCGCACCGTGCTCAACCAGGCGCTTTCGCGCGTCGGCCACGAGGTGCGCGTCACCTCCAATGCCTCGACCTTGTGGCGCTGGGTGGCGGCGGGCGAGGGCGACCTTGTCATCACCGACGTCGTGATGCCGGACGAGAATGCCTTCGACATGTTGCCGCGCATCAAGAAGGCGCGGCCGGAGCTGCCGGTCATCGTCATGAGCGCCCAGAACACGTTCATGACGGCGATTCGTGCATCCGAGACCGGCGCCTATGAATATCTGCCGAAACCGTTCGATCTGACCGAGCTGCTCAACATCGTCAACCGGGCGCTGTCGGAGCCGAGGCGGCCGAAGATCGATGCGCGGCCCGATGAGCAGCCCGAGACGATGCCGCTGGTCGGCCGTTCGGCGGCCATGCAGGACATCTACCGCATGCTGGCGCGCATGATGCAGACCGACCTGACGGTGATGATCTCGGGCGAATCCGGCACCGGCAAGGAACTGGTGGCGCGCGCCCTGCACGAATATGGCCGCCGTCGCGGCGGGCCGTTCGTCGCCATCAACATGGCGGCGATCCCGCGCGACCTGATCGAATCGGAACTGTTCGGCCACGAGAAGGGCGCTTTCACCGGTGCCCAGAACCGCTCGACCGGCCGCTTCGAGCAGGCCGAGGGCGGCACGCTGTTCCTCGACGAGATCGGCGACATGCCGATGGAAGCGCAGACGCGCCTGCTGCGTGTCCTGCAGCAGGGCGAATACACGACGGTTGGCGGCCGCACGCCGATCAAGACCGATGTGCGCATCGTCGCCGCCACCAACAAGGATCTGCGCACCCTGATCAACCAGGGGCTGTTCCGCGAGGATCTGTTCTATCGTCTCAACGTCGTGCCGCTCAGGCTGCCGGCGCTGCGCGAGCGCTCCGAGGATGTGCCGGATCTCGTGCGTCACTTCTTCAAGCTCGGCGAGATGGAAGGGCTGCAGACCAAGCGAATCTCGTCCGGCGGCATCGAACTGATGAAGCGCTACCCGTGGCCGGGCAATGTGCGCGAGCTGGAAAACCTGGTTCGCCGGCTGGCCGCGCTCTATTCACAGGATGAAATCTCCGCCGAGATCATCGAGGCGGAGCTGAAGACCGGCGAGCGCCCCGTGGTGCCCGGCGGCGGCAACCTCATTCCCGACGACCTCTCCATCGGCCAGGCGGTCGAGCATTTCCTGCAGCGGTATTTCGCCTCGTTTGCCGGCGAATTGCCGCCGGCAGGGCTCTACCAGCGTATCCTGTCCGAAGTCGAATATCCGCTGGTCCTGGCCTCGATGACGGCAACCCGCGGCAACCAGATCAAGGCCGCGGAGCTGCTGGGGCTGAACCGCAACACGTTGCGCAAGAAGATTCGCGAACTGGGCGTCAACGTCTATAAATCGTCGCGGCCGGGCTGAGCGCTGATCTGACGCACTCTTTTCAGGGGACTGAGCGGCGAAACATTTCCGCCATTGTCACACTTGTTGCATAATCGCCACAATGCGTTGCATAGATCGGACGCATTCATTGGCTCCCAGACGGCGACATGGCTCCGCAGGCACCTGTACTCAACCAACCGCTATTCAGCGAACCCGGCGCGCGCGACGGGCGCCGCTTGCTGGCGCTGCCCGGCGTCGTGGCGGTCGTCGGCGCGCTGGTCATGGCGGCCATTTCGTTCACCATCCTGGTCGGCGCGACGCCGATCGCGCCTGACGCCAGGACGACCTGGGCGCTGATCGCGCTCAACGCCGCTTTCGTGCTGTTCCTCATGGCGCTGGTCGGGCGCGAGGTGCACCGCATCGTCATGGCGCGCCGGCACGGCAAGGCGGCCTCGCGTCTGCATGTGCGCATCGTTGCCATGTTCGCGCTGGTCGCCGCCATTCCCGCCATCATGGTGGCCATCATCGCGTCGATCACGCTCGACATCGGCCTCGACCGCTGGTTCGAGATTCGCACCAAGACGATCGTCAATTCCTCGCTGTCGATCGCCGATGCCTATGTCCAGGAAAATGCCCGCAATTTGCAGGGCACGACGCTGTCGATGGCCTACGACCTCGACGCGTCGCGCACACTTTACGGCCTTGATCGCACAGGCTTTCTCGACCTCCTGAACAAGGAAGCGGTGGGCCGGTCGCTGGCCCATGCGGCGCTGATCAAGCCCGACGGTTCGTTCGTCATGAGCGCGCAGACCGATGCGGATTTCGCCATGCCGGAACCGCCGGAAGGCGCGGTCAGCAGCGCCACCGACGGCAAGCCGGTGCTGATAGAGCCGCGCACCCGCAACATCATGGGCGCCATCGTCAAGCTGCGCGAAATCGAGGGCCTCTACCTCTACACCATCCGCCTTGTCGATCCCGAGGTGATAAAGGCGCGGCAGATCGTCAGGTCCAACACCGACGAGTACCGCAATCTCGAAGACAACAGGCGCACCTCGCAAGTGGCCTTCGCGCTGCCCTATCTGTCGCTGACGCTGATTATCATCCTGTCGGCAATCTGGACGGGCATCGCGGTCGCCGACCGTCTCGTGCGGCCGATTCGCCAGCTCATCGGCGCTGCCGACGAGGTGGCGACAGGCAATCTCGACGTCGCGGTTCCAGTCAGGCCTTCCGATGGCGACGTCGCCTCGCTCGGCGACACATTCAACAAGATGCTGCTGGAGCTCAAATCGCAACGCAACGAGATCCTGTCGGCAAAGGACCTGATCGACGAACGGCGGCGCTTTTCCGAAGCCGTGCTCGCCGGTGTCACCGCCGGCGTCATCGGCGTCGATCCCTACGGCATCGTCACCATCGTCAACCGATCGGCCGAATCGATGCTGGCCATCTCCGCCAGTGCCGCACTCGGGCAGAACCTTTCCGCCATTCTGCCGCATGTCGGCCGTGTCTTCGAGATCGGCCGCCAGTCGGGCAAGCCCGTCTACCGCGAGCAGGTGACGTTTTTCCGCGCCGGCACCGAGCGTACCTTCAACGTGCAGATAACCGTCGAGGCGGGCGACGACGGCTCGGAGGAGAAATCCTACGTCGTGACCGTCGACGACATCACCGATCTGGTTCAGGCGCAGCGCTCTTCCGCCTGGGCCGATGTGGCGCGTCGCATCGCCCACGAGATCAAGAACCCGCTGACGCCGATCCAGCTTTCGGCCGAACGCATCAAGCGCCGATACGGCAAGGTCATTACCGAAGACCGTGAGGTTTTCGACCAATGCACCGACACCATCATCCGACAGGTCGAGGACATCGGCCGCATGGTCGACGAATTCTCCGCCTTCGCGCGCATGCCCAAGCCCGAGATGAAGGCCATAGATCTGCGCGAATCGCTGCGCGAGGCCTCCTTCCTGGTCGAGGTCAGCCGCGCCGACATCACCTTCGAGCGGGTCTTCGGCAACGAACCGCTCAAGGGCACGTTCGACAGCCGCCTTCTGGCGCAGGCTTTCGGCAATGTGATCAAGAACGCCGCCGAGGCGATCGACGGACTGGAACAAAAGGACGGTTCGCACGGCATAATCCGGATTCAAGCCGGCCGTCAGAATGGCGCGATTCGAATCGACGTCATCGACAATGGCAAAGGCCTGCCGCGCGAGAATCGCCAACGGCTGCTCGAGCCCTATATGACTACGCGCGAGAAGGGCACCGGGCTTGGTCTCGCTATCGTCAAGAAGATCGTGGAGGACCATGGCGGCAGGCTGGAACTTCATGATGCACCTGCGGACTTCCATGGCGGTCGCGGGGCGATGATCAGCATCATCCTGCCGCCCGCGGCCGTCACGCCGTTGCGCGGCGAAGGCAAGACGGAACACGAAAGAGAAACTGAAAAGGTCGGTAATGGCGTCTGATATTCTCATCGTCGATGACGAGGAAGACATCCGTGAGCTTGTCGCAGGCATATTGAGCGACGAAGGTCACGAAACCCGTACGGCATTTGACGCCGACAGCGCGTTGGCCGCGATCGCTGACCGGGCGCCGAGGCTGATCTTCCTCGACATCTGGCTGCAGGGCTCGCGCCTGGACGGCCTGGCGCTGCTCGACGAGATCAAGACCATGCACCCCACTCTGCCGGTGGTGATGATCTCCGGTCACGGCAACATCGAAACGGCGGTTTCCGCCATCCGCCGTGGCGCCTATGATTTCATCGAGAAGCCGTTCAAGGCCGACAGGCTGATTCTCATTGCCGAGCGTGCTTTGGAGACCTCGAAATTGCGGCGCGAGGTTTCCGACCTCAAGCAGCGCAGCGGCGAGACCTTCGACCTGATCGGCATGTCGTCGGCGATGAGCCAGCTGCGCCAGACCATCGAGCGCGTCGCGCCGACCAACAGCCGTGTCATGATCATCGGCCCGTCCGGATCGGGCAAGGAACTGGCGGCGCGTGCCATCCACACGCTGTCGGCCCGCAAGGGCGCGCCGTTCGTGACGCTGAGCGCCGCCAACATCACGCCCGAGCGCATGGAGATCGAACTGTTCGGCACCGAATCGAACGGCGTCGAGCGCAAGGTCGGCGCGCTGGAGGAGGCCCATCGCGGCATCCTCTACATCGACGAAGTGGCCGATATGCCGCGCGAGACGCAAAACAAGATCCTGCGCGTCCTGGTCGAGCAGCAGTTCGAGCGGGTAGGGGGCACCAAGCGGGTCAAGGTCGATGTCCGCATCATCTCCTCGACCTCGCAGAACCTCGAGGCCATGATCGCCGACGGACGTTTCCGCGAGGATCTCTACCATCGGCTGGCTGTGGTTCCGGTGATGGTGCCGGGGCTGGCCGAGCGGCGCGAGGACATTCCCTACCTCGTCGACAATTTCATGAAGCAGATCGCCCGCCAGGCCGGCATCAAGCCGCGTCGTATCGGCGACGACGCGCTTGCGGTGCTGCAGGCTCACAATTGGCCGGGGAACGTGCGTCAGCTGCGCAACAATGTCGAGCGCCTGATGATCCTGGCGCGTGGCGACGACGTCGATGCACCGATCACCGCGGACCTTCTGCCGTCCGAGATCGGCGATGTCATGCCGCGCACGCCGAATCAGTCCGACCAGCACATCATGGCGCTGCCGTTGCGCGAGGCACGGGAACAGTTCGAGAAGGACTATCTGATCGCCCAGATCAACCGCTTTGGCGGCAACATCTCGAAGACCGCCGAGTTCATCGGCATGGAGCGTTCCGCCCTGCACCGCAAGCTGAAGTCGCTGGGCGTCTGACGCGCGGGACCTGAACCGCGCGTGGTCCAAGCATTTGCCGGTTACGGCGGCGACGGAATCGCTTAAGACAACCCGAGAATTTTCCAGGGGTCGCCAATGCCGCGCATTGCCTATGTCAACGGGCGCTACGTCGCTCACGCGGACGCTTCCGTGCATATCGAGGATCGCGGCTATCAGTTCGCCGATGGCGTCTACGAGGTCTGCGAGGTGGCGCGCGGCTTCATCGTCGACATGCCGCGCCATCTTGCCCGGCTCAACCGCTCGCTGAACGAACTGTCGATCGCATGGCCGGTCGCGCGCAACGTGCTGCCGCTCATCCTGCGCGAAGTGGTCAACCGCAACCATGTCGTCAACGGCCTGGTCTATGTGCAGGTGACGCGCGGCGTCGCCAGCCGCGAGTTTGTTTTCCCGTCGGCGGATACCAAACCGTCTTTGGTGGTCACCGCCAGAAAGGCCGATCCGGCGGCTGGAGCAAAGCGAGCCGAGACCGGGATCGCGGTCATTACCGTGCCAGAGAACCGCTGGGACCGGGTCGATATCAAGACCGTCGGACTGCTGCCCAATGTATTGGCCAAGCAAAAAGCCAAGGAGGCTGGTGCGCAGGAGGCATGGTTCGTCGATACCGACGGCAACGTCAAGGAAGGCGGCTCGTCGAACGCCTGGATCGTTACCAGGGACGGCGTCCTGGTCACCAGGCCAGCCGATCACGGGATCCTGCGCGGCATCACCCGCACGACCATGTTCGAAGTTGCGGCAAAGCTCGGCCTGAAGATCGAGGAGCGCGGTTTTTCCGTCGCCGAGGCCAAGGCGGCGCGCGAGGCATTCATCAGTTCCGCCACGACGATTGCCATGCCGGTCGTGGCCATTGACGGCGATCCAGTGGCCAACGGGCACCCCGGCTCAGTGACACTTTCGTTACGGCAGGCCTTTTTTGACATTGCGGAAAAAAGTCCAGCCTGATAACCGCACAGGTGGAATGAACATCAATATATCTCGTTCTGCTTGTCGTTACTGACGACAAGACGGTGTTTGCGCGCTTGACATGTGCCCGACAATTTGGCGCATTGGCTTGCAAACCGAAGGGGATCGGCGAAAGACAAGAACAATGGCGGAACGATCGCAAAACCTTCAGGACCTGTTCCTGAATTCAGTTCGCAAGAGCAAGAACCCGCTCACCATCTTCCTCATCAACGGCGTGAAGCTGACCGGCGTGGTCACTTCGTTCGACAATTTCTGTGTGCTGCTTCGCCGCGACGGTCACTCGCAGCTCGTCTACAAGCACGCCATTTCCACGATCATGCCGAGCCAGCCGGTTCAGATGTTCGATGGCGAGGAAAGCCAGGGCGCCTGATTGGCACGTGAAAGGGACGCGGACGGCACGGTTCGCGGAAAACCAGCGCATCATCCCGGGACGGAAGCCAAGGGCCCGACCCGAGCGGTCGTCATTGTGCCCGTGCTTACCCGCCAGCCGCGCGGCGACGACGAGACCAACCGTCCGCGACTGACGCGTTCGGCCGATGCTCGCCACGATGAGGCGGTCGGCCTTGCCCGAGCCATCAATCTCGACCCTGTCCATACGGCCGTCGTGACCGTCAACGATCCGCGTCCGGCAACCTTGCTCGGCAGCGGCAAGGTCGAAGAGTTCGCCGAGATCGTCAAGGCGAACGATGCGGAACTGGTCATCGTCGACCATCCGCTGACCCCGGTGCAGCAGCGCAATCTGGAGAAGGAACTGCATGCCAAGGTGCTGGACCGCACCGGGCTGATCCTGGAAATCTTCGGCGAGCGCGCCCGCACCAAGGAAGGCACGCTGCAGGTCGAACTTGCCCATCTCAACTACCAGAAGGGCCGCCTGGTCCGCAGCTGGACCCATCTTGAACGCCAACGCGGCGGCGCCGGCTTCCTCGGTGGTCCCGGCGAAACCCAGATCGAATCCGACCGGCGGCAGTTGCAGGAAAAGATCATCAAGCTGAAGCACGAGCTTGAAACGGTTCGTCGCACCCGCGATCTGCACCGCGCCAAGCGCAAGAAGGTGCCATTCCCGGTGGTGGCGATCGTCGGCTACACCAATGCCGGCAAGTCGACGCTGTTCAACCGGCTGACTGGCGCAGACGTGCTGGCGCAGGACATGCTGTTCGCCACGCTCGACCCGACGCTGCGCCGCGTGCGCCTGCCGCATGGCACGCCGATCATCCTGTCGGACACGGTCGGTTTCATCTCCGATCTGCCGACGCATCTGATCGCGGCTTTTCGCGCCACGCTTGAAGAGGTGGTCGAAGCCGATCTCGTCATCCATCTGCGCGACATTTCCGATCCCGACACGGCGGCACAGGCCGAGGATGTCGAGCGCATCCTGGCCGACCTTGGTGTCGACGCCAGTGACACCAAGCGCGTGATCGAAGTCTGGAACAAGATCGATCTGCTGGACGAAGGCAACAGGAGCCGGCTGCTTGCCGATGCCACAAACGGCAGCAAAGGCCCGCCGATCGCCATATCGGCGGTGAGCGGCGAGGGCATCGATGCGCTGAAGGCGCTCATCGAGACACGCATGGCGGGCGAGCTCGAAGACCTGACGGTGACGATCGGGCCGGCACAGTTCGGTCTAGTCGACTGGCTGTATCGCAATGGCGATATCGTTTCGCGCACCGACA
The DNA here is from genome assembly GCF_030160235.1 of Mesorhizobium huakuii. GTDB lineage: Bacteria > Pseudomonadota > Alphaproteobacteria > Rhizobiales > Rhizobiaceae > Mesorhizobium > Mesorhizobium huakuii. Next base: position 43,930 of record NZ_BSNY01000011.1, on the reverse strand, counting down.
ATGAAGACGGCAGCGCCACCATCTCGCTCAAGGCCACGCAAAGCGCCCGCGAAGAGATCGAAAGCCGATTGCGTCGTAAAAACAACGGCTAGGCCGGAGCAATTACAGGCTTACTTCGCGCTCTTCGCTTCCTGCCAGAGCGCTTCCATCTCGTCCAGGGTGGCCTGTCCCAGCGTGTTGCCGGACTTCTCCAGGGCCTGCTCGACATAGTGGAAGCGCGATCGGAATTTTTCGTTGGTGCCGCTCAACGCGGCTTCCGAATCGACCTTGAGGTGGCGGCCGAGATTGACGACGGCAAACAGCATGTCGCCGAACTCGTCCTTGATCGAGGCCGTCTCGCCCTTCGCCAGAGCCTCGCGCAATTCGCCGATCTCTTCCTCGATCTTGTCGAGGATGGGGGCTGCCTCGCTCCAGTCGAAGCCGACACGGGCAGCTTTCTCCTGGAGTTTTAGCGCCCGTGTCAAAGCGGGCAGGGCGACCGGAACGCTGTCGAGGAACCCCTTGCCATTGTCTTCGGGGTCGAGGCCGCGCGCGAGACGGGCTTGACGTTTCTCCGCCTTCTCCTCGGCCTTGATCTTCTCCCACATGCCCTTGGCCATGCCGGCGCTGCGAGCTTCCTCGTCGCCGAAGACATGCGGGTGGCGCCGGATCATCTTGGTGGTGATGGCCTGGACGACATCCGGGAAGGCGAATTCACCCGCTTCCTCGGCCATTTGCGCGTGGTAGACGACCTGCAGCAGAAGGTCGCCGAGTTCGTCGCGCAGGTCACCGAGGTCGCCGCGTGCGATGGCATCCGCCACCTCATAGGCTTCCTCGATCGTGTAGGGCGCGATGGTCGAGAAATCCTGCTCGATGTCCCAGGGGCAGCCGGTCTTCGGCGCGCGCAGCGCCGCCATGATCTCGATCAGGCGCGAAATGTCTTTCGATGGCGTCATGCGGCGGATGCTATCCTGCGGCCCGACGCGCGGCCAACGCTGTCAGCCGGCGAGGGAGCCTTGTCCACAGCTGAGCCGCTTCAGTCGAGCACGGAGACGATCGCCTTGGCGAGGTCGTCCATGCCGTCCTCCGGCAGTCCGGCGACGTTGATGCGGCTGTCGCCGACCATGTAGACGCCGTGCTCGTCACGCAACCGCTCGACCTGCGCTTCCGTCAGGCCCAGCCGCGAGAACATGCCGCGATGGCTGGCGACGAAATCGAAGCGATCGGAGTTGGATTGCCGGCGAAGCGCCTCGGCGAAAGCCACGCGAAGTCGCAGCATGCGCAGGCGCATCTCTTCCAGTTCGGTTTCCCAGTCGGCACGCAGGCTGGCGTCCTCCAGCACGATGCGCACCGCGGCGGCGCCATGGTCCGGCGGCATCGAATACATGGCGCGCGCCGCTGACAGCATCTGGCTCATCGCCACATCCGCCTGCGCGCTATCCCTGGCCAGGATCATTGCGGCGCCGACACGGTCGCGGTAGACGGCGAAATTCTTCGAGCAACTCGACGCAACGACCATTTCCGGCACTTTCGCGGCCAGCAGGCGCAGGCCGAGGGCATCGGCCTCGAGGCCGTCACCAAAGCCCTGATAGGCGATGTCGACGAATGGCAGCAGCTCACGCTCGGCGACCAGGTCGGTGACGGCCTGCCACTGCGCCGCGTCGAGGTTGGCGCCGGTCGGGTTGTGGCAGCAGCCATGCAACAACAGCACGTCGCCGCTCTTTGCGGTGCGCAACGCCGCTAGCATGTCGTCGAAGCGTACAGCGCCGGAGGTCGCGTCGAAATAGGGATATTCGCGGATCTGCAGGCCGGCGGCGCGCATCACCGGCATGTGGTTCGGCCAGGTCGGGTCCGACAGCCAGACGGTCGCGTCGGATCGCGTCCGCTTGAGCAGTTCGGCCACCAGCCGCAGCGCGCCCGAGCCGCCAGGCGCCTGTGCCGCCCGGATGCGCGTCATGTCCGCGCCCGGGCCGAAGGCGAGCTTGGCCATCACCGCGTTGAAGGCGGTGTCGCCGGCAAGCCCGAGATAGGTCTTGGTGTCCTGGCTGTTCAGCAGCCGCTTTTCGGCCTCGCGGACCGCGCGCATCACCGGCGTCTTGCCGTCGCGATCCTTGTAGACGCCGACGCCGAGGTCGACCTTGTTGGGGCGCGGATCGGCGCGATAGAGGCCGATCAGGGCCAGGATCTTGTCGGCGGGAGCTGGCTGCAGGTCTTCGAACATCGCAATGGTTCCGTTGGCGCGGCGGAGTGATACGCAAATCGAACGCGCTTCGCCAGCGGTTTTCCTGTGTGTGGCTTGGCGCCATGGACTTGCCCAGATACATGGCGATCAAGCAAGGGGCCTTGCTGTACCGGTGATCGTCGGGCCGTACAGCCCAGGATCTGTCCCGGGGAGGGCAAATTGATAGTCACACGCAGGGCCACATTCGCGGACATGGCCGCTGTCATAGACTGCGTTGAGGCTTCGCTGGAAGCTACCTATGGCGGGCTCTGGACTTCCGAGCCGCTAAAGGCTGGCGACGATGATTGGACGAACGCGTGGGTAGCCTGCGATCCTCAGCGCATCATCGGAGTCGGGCTGTCCCAGGCTGATGTCGTCAGCGATTTGTGGATTCATCCATCCGCGCACGGGCTCGGCGCGGGAACTGCCCTGTTGGCGGTTCTGGAAAGCGAAATAGCCTCCCGCGGCTTCGCCACAGGCCGTTTGCGCTGCCTCGAACCAAATGTGAGATCACGGAGCTTCTATGCGTCGCGAGGCTGGGTGGAGGTACGAATCTATCCGCACGAAACAATACCCTTGAACACCATCGACATGACGAAGTTGATCGGCTCAAAGGAAAAATGAGGCCGCTCCGCGCAACGCGGTGGCGAGGCTATTCAGCCGGCATTATTGCTGTCGACGAGGTCGCACAGGGTGGCTTCAACAGGCGGCTCAAGGGACTGCTTCATGCTCGTACGGCTGACGATGATCTGCAACGGCGCCACGGCCGCGACCCGGCGGGGTTCGTTTCCGCTCGATGAGCCGCTGGAGCCGCGATCGCTGACGCTAGCGAAGGCGGTGCGCGGGACAATGCGCCGTGCCGACCGCGTGTGGACAGCGCCAGCGCTTCGCGCCCGCCAGACCGCCGAGGCGCTATCGCTGGACGCGTCGGTCGAGCCGCTGCTGGCGGACCAGGACCATGGAAGCTGGGCCGGCAAGAGTTTTGAGGACGTACAGGCACGACAGCCCGGCGACATCGCCGCCTGGCTGACCGACCCCAATGCAGCGCCGTATGGCGGCGAGTCGCTTGCCGATGTTGCTCGCCGGGCTTCCGAATTGATGGACCGGTTGATGGTCGAGCCTGGCCACACCATCGCGCTGACCCATGCCAGCGTGATCCGCAGCGCGATCGTGCATGTTCTGGGTGCTCCGCTTGCTGCCTGCTGGAAAATCGATATCGAGCCGCTGAGCATCACCGATTTTCGCAGTGACGGCCGCAGATGGGTGCTGCGTGCCTGCGGTGTGACTTCGTCCAAACCGACAAAACCGCTTCGCCCCTGAGCGCCAGGCGGGCTAGGGGAGCGTAAAATGCGATCCTCCGGCGGAGCCCTGCAAGAAAAACGGCACGGCCGGGATTAAAATCCCCACATGGTCCGTAAACAGGACATGAAACGGTCGATGCCACGCTTTGACATCATAGGACAGCTCGGATCGCTGCGGCGCTACGCGCAGTCGCTGACGCGCGACAGCGCGGATGCCGAGGATCTCGTGCATGACGCGCTGGTGCGCGCCTATGAGCGGCGCGGCACCTTCCGCTCCGGTGGAAACCTGCGGGCATGGCTACTGTCCATCGTCCACAACGCGTTTATTGACCGCATGCGCTCGCGCCGCTCGGAAGCCGTGCGCATCGAACAGGCCGGATACCTCGCCGATGCCGCCACGCCGGCGCCGCAGGAGCATTCGGTGCGCCTGGCGCAGGTGCGGGACGCCTTTTTCAACCTGCCGGAAGAGCAGCGCTCGGCGCTGCATCTGGTCGCCATCGAAGGGCTTTCCTATCAGCAGGCGGCCAATGCCACCGGCGTGCCGCTGGGCACGCTGATGTCGCGCATCGGCAGGGCACGCACCGCCTTGCGCCAGATGGAAGACGCCGCCCCGGTGCGCGGCAAAAATCATCTCAGGATCGTGGGAGGTGAGCCATGAACGCTCTTGTCGACCCTGTGACGGACACTGACCTCGACTCCTATATCGACGACCAGCTGGATGTCACCCGCCGCATCGAGGTCGAAGCCTTCCTGTCGGTACGCCCGGAGGCTGCCGCGCGCGTCATGTCGGATCTGCGGACCCGCGATGAACTGCGCGTGGCGCTTGCCGGCTCCAAGGGTATGGCGCGGCCGGCGACCGCCGACGCGGCGCGGCGGCTGGAGAGGGGACTTGTCCGTGGCCGCATCTTCGGCGTGTTGCAGCGCGCCGCTGCCGTAGCCGCCTTCGTTGCCGCCGGCTGGCTGGCAAATGGTATCATCGGGCCGATGTCGGTGACCAAGGTCGTCGCGTCGCCGCAGCCGCCCGCCTATGTCGACGAGGCGGTGCGGGCACACAGGACGACGCTGGTGCGCGAAACCATGCCCTCGCAGCCGGAAGCGCCCAACTACAATGCCGGCGAGATCCGTGCGGCGACCGCGATCGTCATGCCGTCGCTGCCCAAGGACTGGAAGGTGCGCGACGTGCAGATCTATCCGTCGCGCTTCGGCCCGAGCGTCGAGATGGCTGTCGACACCAAGGACATGGGCCTGGTGTCGCTGTTTGCGATCCGGCCGGGAACCTTCGACGTGGTCAAGCCGACCGTTGCGCCCTCGGGCGACATTTCCTCGGCCTATTTCCAGATCGGCGAGGTCGCCTATGCGGTGGTCGCCAAGACCGGGGTTCACGACCTCGACCGCGCCGCCGAGACGCTCGCCAAAACGCTTTACTGAGCGACCCACGCTTTACTGACCGATCCACACAAAGGAGACTGCAAATGAACACGCCCAATCTGGGATATCGCGTCGGCACTGGCGCCCGGGCCGGAGCCGTCTTTGACGAAGGCCTGCGCCAGCACATGCTGCGCGTCTACAACTATATGGGCCTTGGCCTCGTGGTCACCGGTCTTGTCGCCTTCCTGGTGTCGTCGACGCCGGCGCTCTACGTGCCGATCTTCTCCAGCCCGCTGAAATATGTGGTGATGCTGGCGCCTCTCGCTTTCGTGTTGCTGTTTTCGTTCAAGATGCAGACCATGTCGGCGGCCAGCGCCCAGGCGATGTTCTGGGCCTTTTGCGCGGTGATGGGCCTGTCGCTCGCCTCCGTGTTCCTGGTGTTCACCGGAACCAGCATCGCGCGCACCTTCTTCATCGCCGCCACCATGTTCGGTGCCACCAGCCTCTACGGCTATACGACCAGGCGCGATCTGACGCAGTTCTCGTCCTTCCTGATCATGGGCCTGATCGGCGTAGTGATCGCCAGCATCGTCAACATCTTCCTCGGCTCGACCGCGCTGCAGTTCGCCATTTCGGTGATAGGCATCGCCGTCTTCATCGGCCTGACCGCCTGGGACACGCAGACGATCAAGGAACAGTATGCCGAGAATTTCGACGCGGAATCGCGCCAGAAGCTGGCTGTCTTCGGTGCTTTCTCCCTCTACCTGAACTTCATCAACATCTTCCAGCTGCTGCTGAACTTCACAGGCGAGCGCGAGTAGCGACTGTCCGCCTCAAGCGGGGGCGGGATGCCGCCCTCGATGCGGAAATGTGGCCGGGGGCGATCCTCCGGCCACAGTTCGTTCCGGCAACGCCCATCTATGTCTTGAGTCCCCAAGAGCTTTTGCTAGTCTGCCGCCAACTTCAACACCGGCCCGCGAGGACATGTGGCACAGGACAGCCAAACGCTTCATGGCGACGGCATTTCGGCTGTTGTGGTCGGGCAGGGCGCCGAACTGGTTTCGCTGCAAGGTCCGCGGGGTTTTGAGTTTCTGTGGCAGGCCGGGCCAGAGTGGCGGCGCCATTCGCCGGTGTTGTTCCCGATCGTCGGCCGGCTGAAGGGCGACCAACTGCGCCATCGCGGCCAGACCTATCCGATGACGCAGCACGGCTTCGCCCGCGACAAGCCGTTCACCTGGGAGGAGAGGGGACCCCGCTCCTGCACCCTGGTCCTCACCGACGACGCCGACACCCGTGCGCACTACCCCTTCGCCTTTCGCCTTGCCGTGACCTATACGCTCGAACGCCAGCAGCTTGGCGTCACCTTGCAAGTCACTAACACCGGGGACGAGATGTTGCCGGCCTCGATCGGTGCACATCCTGCATTCAACTGGCCGTTGCTGCCAGAGTTGCCCAAGGGGGCCTATAGGCTGACCTTTGCCGAGAACGAGCCGGCGCCGGTTCGTCGCCTGAAGGACGGCCTTCTGCTCTCGGAACCCAGGCCGACGCCCATCGATGGCAGAACGCTTGCGCTGTCCGAACGGCTGTTCGACGACGACGCCGTCATCATGGATCGGCCCGCCAGCACCAGCGTGCGCTACGCCGCCGACCGTGGTCCGGCGATCGAAATGTCATGGCAGGGAGCCGAGGAGCTGGGCGTCTGGTCCAAGCCCGGCGGCGCGCCCTTTCTGTGCATCGAACCCTGGCAGGGCATTGCAAGCCCGGCCGATTTCGACGGCGAATTCAGCGACAAACCTGGCGTGATGCTGATCGAACCGGGGGCGAAGCGTTCGCTGAGCTACCGGATCGGCCTGGATCTGGGGCGGCGGTGACCGACCGAGCCGGAGAACCAACGCCGTGGAGTACCCAATGAAACTCGGCTTCATCGGCACAGGCGCGCTGACTTCAGCCATTGTCACCGGGCTCAAATCCCTCGAGGGCGATCCGGTGGCGGTCGTGCTGTCGCCGCGCAACGAAGAGATCGCGGCGAACCTCGCTTCCCGCTATGCGAATGTACATATTGCCGCCGACAATCAGGCGGTGCTCGACGAATGCGACACCGTCATGCTGGCGGTCCGGCCGCAAGATGCCCACCAGGTGCTGCCTGAATTGAAATTTCGGCGCGACCATCACCTCATCAGCCTGATCGCCACGCTGTCGCGCGAGGAAATAGTCGGCCTGACCGCACCCGCGCGCCGCGTGACGAAAGCGCTGCCCATGCCGATGATCGCCCGGCGGCTGGGGGCGACGATCATCTATCCGCCCGATCCGGACGCGACCGCGTTGTTCGCCGGATTGGGAAAGGTGATCGAGGTCGAGAGTTCCAGCGAGTTCGACGCGTTGAGCGTCGTGACGGCGACCTACGCCACCTACTTCAGGTACCTCGATACGATCCATCGCTGGCTGAAAGCGCATGATGTGCCGGACGGCAAGGGGCGTGACTATATCGCCGCGCTCTTCACGGCGCTCGGGCACGCTCCGGAGACGGCGCCAGATGCGGACTTCACGCATCTGGCGCAGGATTATGCGACCCGGGGCGGCATCAACGAGCAGGTCCTGAACGAACTCACGGCCCGCAACGTCTTCGATGCGCTGGCTGAAAGCCTGGACGGCGTGCATCGGCGCATTTCAGCGGCTGGCGCAACGTAGCCGGGTTCAAACCAGCCGGACGCGAAGACTTCGCCAAACCCACCGGATCATACGGGAGCAGGGGGACTGGGCGGAGTTTCCTCCGGAGAAAAAGAACGTGCCCGGCGTTAAGCCGGGCAGTTCACAATCCGATCAGCCGCCCTTCTAGCCGCCGAACTTGTAGCTCAACCTGGCCATCACCGCGTCCACCCTGGCCTTGGTCTTGTAGGTTTCCGGGTTGCTCCCAAGCGAGCCGTCGTCGAACACATTGGGTCCTGTGCTCGTCTTGGAGCCGAGATCGACATGCGTATAGTCGACACCAAGGCTAAGCCTGTCGGTAAGGGCATAGTCGATGCCAAGGCCCAACGCGTAGCCATTGTGCCACTCATTCTGCTCATAGGTGACCAGGGCATCATTGTCGCGTGCCTTGAAGCCGACCTTGCCGCCGGCATAGCCGCCCTTCGCATAGATCAGGACGCGGTCGAACGCATAGCCGATCTTGCCGACCACCGTCGCATAGTGCTGGATCTTGCCCGTCTCGGTGTCGGTGTCGGGGAAGTATGGACTGACGATCTCCTTGCGGATTCCGGTGGCAGTCCAGGTCGCTTCGCCGCCCAGGACGAATTGCTGCCACTGATACTGGGCACCGACATGCACGCCGCCCGCTATGTTCGCATCACGGAAATCGAAACCTTCCGTTCCGGCCGGAACCAGGTCGGTGAAAAACCCGCCGTTCGGCTGCGTGACGTCCGTCGCGCTGATGTTGCCATTGGCGACGCCGATATGCGCGCCGGCATAAAAACCGCTCCAGTCATAGGCAGAGCCCGTGACCGGCGCGGTCATGTCCGCTGCCGATGCGGTGGTGGCGCCGAGCCCGCCCAGCGCGATGATTGCAAGAAGTCTTTTCACTGAATCTCTCCCGTCCCATTCGTCAGCGAGGACAAATATACACGAATACAATAAACGAGCTGTGATTATTAGGTCGCACTGTCTAAAAATCAGCAACTCGGGTGATTGTGCCGATCACATTGACGAGAAGACGCGCTGCGGTCATGGCCGACAGGCCGTCAATGTCGGCGGGCGGATAGAGCTCGACAAGGTCGAAACCCGCGATTCTGGCCCGCTTGCCGAGGCCTGCGATCAGGTCGATCGCCTGCGTGTAGGTAAGGCCGCCTGGGGTACGCGCCGCCACCCCCGGCATGATGCCGGGATCGAGGCCGTCGCAGTCGAAGGTGACGACGACCCGTGCGCCTTCCGGAATATGCCGGAGTGCCGCTTCCACGCCTTGAGCATGAACCTCGCGCGCGGTCACGAAACGGCTGCCATAGCGCTGCGCCGCTTCGATTTCAGCAAGGCGTGCGCTGCCGACGCTGCGCAGGCCAACCTGCACCATGCCGGCGATATGCGGCATCTCGCTCGCCCTTCGCATCGGGCTCGAATAGCCGTGGCGTTCGCCATGCACCTCGTCGCGCCAGTCGATATGGGCGTCGATCTGCAGGATCCAGATCGGCCCATGATCGGCAAAGCCGGCAAGGAACGGAATGACGACGGAATCGTCACCGCCGAGCAGGATCGGCACGGCCGGCAAGGCCAGGACCTCACGCGTCCTGGCTTCGATGCGGAGCCTGTTTTCGGCATTGTCGTGCAGGATGGTCGAGATGTCGCCGACGTCGACGCAGCAAACCGGCTTGCCATCGAACAACGGGCCGCCGAGATCGAAATCCCAATGCCCGACAAGCGGGGCGTCGGCCTGGCTGGCTGCGCGGATGGCATCGGCCGCCGATGCATGGCCGCTGCTGTCCTTGCCGGGATAGGTGCTGCCGTGGCCGGCGCCGAAGATCACCGCGCGGGGCGTGCGGCCATCGGCGAGGCGGCCGGGAAGGCCGAGAAAGGAGGGCGAGGTGGTCATTCTTGAAGGTCCTGAGTTCCAGCGCGACCGCAGGCTAATTGCTTCGTCGCTTCGATGCCATCACCGAAAATCGCCGGCGGACTAGCGCGCATGGGTCATGGCGGGTGCGTTCGATTCTCATGACCCGAACGCAGTCACATCGACATGCCGGGGAGGGCGGTGTGCGATCCCAAGCGGAAAAAGACGATGGCGGGGCAAACGCCATCGCCAGAGGCGCAAGAGCTGCGCTCAATCGGCAGGCCCCGCGAACAAGATGAGATTGCCGTCGGGATCAAGGACAATGAAATTCCTCGCGCCCCAGGGTTCTTTCTTCAGTCCTTGATGGAAGCCCACACCGGCGGCTTGGTACTCCAAAAAAAGTTGTTTGATCTCCGCTGCGGCGTCGACGGTAATCGACGCCGACAGAAGGTGCTCGCGCTGGCGTATATTTCCGACAAAGACCGGCTCGCAAACAAGCCTCATGCAAAGTCGAGCATGGTCACGCTTGACCATGCCGTAGAACGGCGGGTCACCATAAACAAAGTCGACCGTGAACCCGAGTTTCGACGTAAAGAAATCGCACGACGCCTTGAGGTCGGTGACATAAAGCTGAGCTTCGGTTCCGCTGAGGACCGGTGGTGTCATCGCGTGCTTGAGTTGAGTGTTCATGGCCTGGGCTCCTGCTTTGAGCGCCTGCCATCCCTCGAAACCCAATTGGCGAGCTACAAGCTCCTGCGCATCGCTGAGCCTGAACGATGCTTCCAGCACCTGATTGTCATCAAGGTGGCGAAACCGCGGCAAAGCGGCTCTGATCTCGGCTGCGACTGGATGATATCGATCACGATGCCAGCGCAGATATTGCTTTGCCTGCTTCTTCAGGTTTTCGAGGTTTGGCATGGGCGCGACTACGGTTTGCACATCGTAGGTGGGCATTGCCCCTTCGGCCTCGGCCGGTGCGCCCTACGGCAACTACGTGACAGTGCCAGTGTCGACGGCGGATTGTCAACGGCGGCTATCGGTCATGTCAACCCCGCTAGGATGCGACGCCGCCGGCGAGTTAGAAATGCGACAGTGACGCGGCTGTTGGCACCGACTGCGGCACTCGGGCGTCAGAGGGCGTTCCATTGCAGACCTTGTTGCAAAGGCCGCATTCTGCAAATCTGGCGGCACATAGTTGCGGGCGGGCCCGCGAGAGCAGGGTTCTCGTCCTCGATTGCGAAGACCATGCATCGCCGGTTTGCGCCGGATCAATTGATCCGCCTTCCGACTCGATTCTCCTTGCTCGACACGCAGCAGAGTTCCGCCTTGAGCATACCCGGCCTGACGTTCATGCGGTCCTCGATTGGCAACGAACGACCAAGCCGACAATCAAAGCAACAGCCGTGCCGGCACTATCGGTCCAGTTGGAGGGGTATTTGCGTTGGATCAAAGCTCACCCTGTCCACTGCAATTACAAAAAATGGTGGAAACGGTGGCCGATCGGCCGTTGCCGCAGGCATCGAAGGTGAATCTGATGAAATTGATCGCATCCCTGTCCTTGGCGACCTATCCGGACGGGAATTCTCCGAGTATCGCGTCGAGTGCGGTCGCGCTCGTCAAGCCGATCGACGCAGCGCTTCATGCCGCCGTCATCAATGTCGACATTCCCGACGTTTCGAACGCGCTCTCAAAATATTTGCTGGATCTTCCCTACAAGATACAGGAGGTCGAAGCGAGCAGCCGCAAGCGTGGCAAGGATTTGTTGGAGGCGATTGCACAAGAAGCGATGCGGGCGGGCGTGACCCTCACCACGCAGGAACTGGCCGCGCCGCCAGCCTTTATGGGAGATACCGCGGCCGAGCAGTGCCGATACTTCGACATCTGCCTGGTCGGATGGGCGTCAGACAACGAAACGGCACGAATGACAGCCGAGGCGGTCGTGTTCGGGTCGGGTCGACCGACGCTGATTTTTCCGGATTCCGCGGAGGTTGGGGTGCTGGACCATGTGGTCATCGCCTGGGATGGCAGCCGGGTGGCGGCACGGGCCGTTGCCGATGCGCGACCGTTCCTGGAGCGTGCTTCGACGGTCACGGTCGTGACCGTCACGGACGAAAAGCCGCTTCCCGGGCACGGTATCGGTGAACGCCTTGCCCTGGGTTTAAGGACGCGCGGTGTGGTGGCCGGGGCCACCTCCATCCAGGCAGGGGATCGTTCGATTGGAATTGCCCTCCAGGAGCATGCCCTCGGGCTCGGCGGCAAGCTGCTGGTCATGGGTGGCTACGGCCACTCTCGCGTCAGGGACTTCGTGCTTGGCGGAGCCACCGAAGACATTCTCACGGATTTGCGCCTGCCTGTCCTGCTCTCGCACTAAGGTGGTGGCGCAATGAAAGGCGAATCGGATCCTGTCCTGCGCTTCCACGGCGCGGCTCATGGCGTCACCGGCTCATGCTATGAGATCGAAACGGAGCACTGGCGGGTGCTCATCGACTGCGGCCTGTTCCAGGGGTCGAAATCCGAGCGGGAATTGAACTATGGTGCGTTGCCGTTTCCACCGGACGCGATTGACGCTGTCATCCTGACTCATGCTCATATCGACCACAGCGGCCTTTTGCCGAAACTGGTCAAGCAAGGTTTTTCCGGTCCAATCCATACGACCCGCGCCACTATCGACCTTTGCTCGGTCATGTTGCCGGATGCGGCGCATATCCAGGAGATGGAGGTGGAGCACCTGAACCGGCGCAACGCACAGCGCGGCCGGCCGCAGGTTGAACCGATCTATAGCCTGCACGATGCGGCCGCATGCATGACTTTGTTTCGCGCCCTGGAATACGGCGCATGGACCACCGTCGCCGATGGCCTTCGCGCCCGCTTCTGGAACGCGGGCCACCTGCTTGGTTCGGCATCGGTGGAGCTCGAGATCGACCAGCGCGATGGGCCGCTGCGCATCATGTTCTCGGGCGACATCGGCCCAGGCCACAAGCTGCTTCAGACCGATCCCGAGGGGCCGGCAGGCGTCGACTATCTGATCTGCGAATCGACCTATGGCGACCGCGATCGCCCGGACGTTTCGCCAGAAGAGCGGCGATCCCTGCTCGGCGATATCGTTCGTGGCGCAGCCGAGGCCGGCGGGCCCCTCATCGTTCCGTCCTTCGCTGTCGAAAGGACGCAAGAACTGCTGGTCGATCTGTATTTGCTCATGCAAGCGGGGCAGGTGCCGTCAGCGCCGGTCTTCGTCGACTCGCCGCTGGCAACACGCGCCAGCGCGATTTTCGAGCGGCATGCCAATGAGATCGAACAGGGTGATGTACTGCGCCAGGCGCTCAACTCGAAGGAACTGCGCTTCACCGAGACGGTAGAGCAGAGCAAGGCGATCAATCGCCTGAGCGGCTTCTTCGTGGTGATCGCCGCCAGCGGCATGTGCGATGCGGGGCGCATCCGCCATCATCTCAAGGCCAATCTCTGGCGCCGGAACGCCACGGTCATGATGGCCGGATATCAGGCCCAGGGGTCGCTGGGCAGAATCCTGCTGGATGGGGCGCGGCGTGTTCGCATCCAGGGCGAGGAAGTCGAGGTCAAGGCACATATCAGCCTGTTCGAGCTCTATTCCGGCCACGCTGATGCGAGCGAGCTGGTCGCCTGGCTCAGGGCCCGAACGCCTGTGAAGCAGCGGGTGTTCCTGACACATGGAGAGGACCCTGGTCTGGGCGGCCTGCGTGGAAGGCTTGCAGGACTTATACCCGACGACAAGATCATCATCCCAAGGCTGGATGATGCCTTCCAACTAACCCCCAGCGGCAGTTTGGTGATCGAGCTCAACGAACCACGCCGTCTGAGATCGGAGAAGATTGCCCGCCTCGACTGGCACAACGACCTTTCAAGGCTTCTCCTGGACGTAAACGAAGCGGTGAGTGCCGCCGCCGACGAAAGGGGTCGCGCAGCGGTCATCAGGCGCATGCGCAGGGCGCTGGAAGACACGGACGCGTAGGGTCGCAAAGCGATGAACGGAAAGTACGCGAACGCGTTGGTCTCCATTCGCTGCGGATCGACGACCACAGCCCATGCCGCGCTCCGGCGACAGGGCGCCAACAGGATGGGAGCCAGACATGACCGAGCACACGACGATACCAGCTTCCGGCGGACTTCTGTCGGATCGCGAGCTGCATGATATCGATGCATATTGGCGCGCCGCCAACTATCTGACGATCGGCCAGATCTACCTGCTCGACAACCCGTTGCTGCGCGAAACGTTGCGGCTGGAGCATGTCAAGCCGCGTCTCCTCGGCCACTGGGGAACGTCGCCAGGCCTGAGCTTCATCTATGCGCACCTCAATCGCGTCATCCGCCTGAGGGACGCAAATGTCATCTATGTCTGCGGGCCCGGTCATGGCGGCCCGGCAATGGTTGCGAATACCTATCTGGAAGGCACTTACAGCGAGCTCAATCCGGACATTGCGATGGACGAGCAGGGGCTGCGCAAGCTGTTCCGGCAGTTCTCGTTTCCCGGCGGCATACCGAGCCATGCAGCACCGGATGTGCCCGGCTCGATCCATGAGGGTGGCGAGCTGGGCTATTCGCTTTCGCACGCCTATGGCGCGGCCTTCGACAATCCGGATCTCGTGGTCGCTTGTGTCGTCGGTGACGGCGAGGCTGAAACGGGACCACTGGCAGCCGCATGGCATTCCAACAAATTCCTCAATCCAGCGCGTGACGGGGCGGTTCTGCCGATCCTGCATCTGAATGGCTACAAGATCGCCAATCCAACCATTCTGGCCCGCATTCCCGAAGACGAATTGCGCGCGCTGTTTGCCGGCTACGGCTATGAGCCGCTGTTCGTGGAGGGCCACGAACCGGCCTTGATGCATGAGCGGATGGCGAGCGTGCTCGACGATGCATTCGATCGCATCAAGGTTATCCAGCATGCCGCACGCAACGGACTAGCCCCGACCGCGCCAAGACCAAAATGGCCAATGATCGTACTGCGGACCCCCAAGGGGTGGACCGGACCGAAAGAGGTCGATGGTCTGAAGACCGAGGGCTTCTGGCGCTCGCACCAGGTTCCCTTGTCAGGCCTTGCCGAAAATCCCGCCCATCTCAAGCTGCTCGAGGAATGGCTGAAAAGCTATCGGCCGGAGGAACTGTTCGACGCCGCCGGTGCTCCTGTCGCGGCAATCCGCGCCACGGCACCGCGGGCGATGAGACGTATGAGTGCCAACCCGCATGCCAATGGCGGCCTGCTACGCAAGTCTCTCGATCTGCCGGCCTTGCATGACCACGCCGTTTCACTGGAGCGTCCCGGTGCGGTCAAGGCCGAGTCGACGCGGGTCATGGGCAGCTTCCTGCGTGACGTCATGCGGTTGAACGAGGCCAGGAAGAACTTCCGCATTGTCGGCCCGGACGAGACTGCCTCGAACCGTCTTCAGGATGTGTTCGAAGTCACCGAGCGCGGCTGGATGGAAAAGATCCTGCCCGAAGACGTTCATCTTGGGCGCGAGGGCAGGGTTCTCGAAATCCTCTCCGAGCATACCTGCCAGGGCTGGCTGGAAGGCTACCTGCTGACTGGGCGCCATGGCTTGTTTTCCTGCTACGAGGCGTTCATCCACATCGTCGATTCCATGTTCAACCAGCATGCGAAATGGCTGGATGCCTGCCGCGACATCCCTTGGCGGCGGCCGATCGCATCGCTGAATTATCTATTGTCGAGCCATGTCTGGCATCAGGAACACAACGGCTTCAGCCATCAGGATCCCGGCTTCATCGACGTCGCTCTCAACAAGAAGGCCGATATCGTGCGGGTCTACCTGCCACCGGATGCCAACACCTTGCTGTGCGTGACCGACCATGTGCTGCAGACCTGGAATCGCATCAACGTGATCGTCGCCGGCAAGCCGCCGTCTTGGCAGTGGCTGTCGATGGACAAGGCAATCGTCCACTGTAGGGCAGGGATCGGCATCTGGGACTGGGCATCAACAGACGATGGCGCCGAGCCCGACGTGGTGATGGCTTGCGCTGGCGATGTGCCAACCCTCGAGACTCTGGCCGCCGTTCAGATCCTCAGGCGACAGGTTCCCGATCTCAGGATCAGGGTGGTCAATATCGTCGACCTGATGACGCTTCAGCCGAAGGAATTTCATCCGCACGGCCTTTCGGATCGCGAGTTCGATGCGCTGTTCACCACGGACAAGCCAGTCATCTTCGCCTATCACGGCTATCCCTGGACCATCCATCGCCTGACCTATCGGCGCACCAACCACGACAACATCCATGTGCGCGGCTACAACGAGGAGGGGACGACGACGACGCCTTTCGACATGACCGTGATGAACGGCCTCGACCGCTTCCACATTGTCCAGAGCGTCCTGGACTGGGTTCCGCAATTGGGGCGCGTGCGCGTCGGCCTGAAGCAGAAGATGGAAAGCAAGCTGCTTGAGCATCGAGCCTATATTCGCGCCCATGGGCAGGATATGCCGGAGATTCTCGACTGGAAGTGGGGGCAGGATCCTGATGCGGCGCCGAAGCGTCCAGACTGAGTTGATGCCCGTCCGCAAGCAGCTAGGGACGGAGACATGTCGGATGGCCTCATGAGCGATGCGGTCCTTGTCTTGAACGGCGGTTCTTCGAGCCTGAAGTTCGCCGTCTTCGAGAGGCGCGAGGAACTCCCCGTGCTGCTGCGCGGCAATGTCTCCTCCCTCGGCCATCGACCACGGCTGCGCGTCGAGGCCGCGGCCGGCAGGCCGAAGATCGATAGGAGCCTGGACGAAGCACCGATCGATATGGACAAGGCGTTCGCCGTCGTTGCCTCTGTGCTCGCCGAAAACGATCTCCTGCGCCGCATCGACAGGGTAGGGCACAGGATCGTTCACGGTGGGCGTGACTTCACCGAAGCAACGCGGCTCGACGAACGCACGCTCAAAGCCCTGCGCCTGCTCGAGCCGATGGCGCCGATCCATCAGCGGATCAATATCGAGATTGTCGCGCTGGCCACTGAACTCCTGCCGAAGGCCCTCCAGATAGGGTGCTTCGACACGGCGTTTCATTCGACCCGGCCGGAGCTTGCCAAAATCTACGGGCTGCCGCGCGCCATGACCGAGGCGGGCATCGTTTCCTATGGTTTCCACGGTCTGTCCTACAGCCATATCGCTTCGAAGCTGCGTGACCGCTATGGCGCCAGCGCCGGAGGTCGCACCATCGTCGCCCATCTCGGCAGCGGCGCCAGCCTGTGCGCCATGGACGCGGGGCAGAGTATCGCCACGACGATGGGATTTTCGACCCTGGACGGTCTGGTGATGAGCACGCGTTGCGGCGCGCTCGACCCGGGGATCATCCTCCATTTGCTGCAGGACCGGCGGCTGTCTGGGGACGAACTGGTCACGCTTCTCTATGAGCAGTCCGGCCTGCTCGGCGTGTCCGGAGTATCTGGTGATATGCGGACTCTAATCGGCTCAGACGACCGTGCTGCCGCTCAGGCTGTCGATCTTTTCGTTTACCGGATCGGGCGCGAGATAGGATCGCTGACCGCAGCCATGGGAGGACTGGACACGCTGGTGTTCACGGCCGGCATTGGCGAAAACGCGCCGTTGGTCCGGGAAAGGATCGGCGCCGCCGCGGCCTGGCTTGGAGTCGGCCTCGACGAGGAGCGAAATCGAAGAGGCGAGGAAGTTGTCAGCAATCGCAATTCCAGCGTCGATGTCCTTGTCATTCCAGCGGATGAAGAACGTGCTGTCGCGGCGGAGATGTCGATCTTGCGATCTCTGGGGAACCAGGATGGACCGGGCCTCTAACAGGCTGCGCGCGCCCCTAGTTCCCGCCGAACCAGGACGAGCGTCGCATCGTCGGGGTCAGTCGTGACGGTGAAACCCATGTCGCGCTCGACCTCTATCGCGGCACGGTTTTCACGGCTCTCGATCGACTCGATCGCTTCGAGGCCAAGTTTTTCGGCATATTTCGAGATATGGGCGAGCAGTTCCCAGCCAACGCCCAGATGCTTGCGATCCGCGCGAATGCAGATCGCGACCTCGCCGGTTCGGTCGGCGCGATCGCTTGCCAGCGTCGCAACGGCGATCAACATCCCGTCGGTCGAGAAGGCCACGAAATTATGGATATGCGCGTCGTCTGAACGCGTCATCGCCACCAGCCGTTCATGCGAGACCTCCTTCACCGCGCCGAGAAAGCGGAAGCGCAGGTCTTCAGGGGTCACATGCGTGAAGAACTCGGCCAGCGTCGGCTCGTCTTCAGGGCGCGCGCGACGCACTTCGAAGCGAAATCCGGTGTGGGTGGTAAGTGTGTCGCTCATGACAATGGGGTCCCTGATCTGAGGCTGACGTCACGCTGTCTGCTTGAGGGCTCATTCGCCCATGGTCTGCAACACGTCCTGCTTGAGGATTTCGACGCTGCGCAGGTTGAGCAGGCGGATCACGCCCTTGTCCTTGAGCCGGGTGAAAACCCGCGACACGGTCTCGATGGTGAGGCCGAGATAGTCGCCGATGTCCATGCGCGACATCGGAAGTTCCACCTGCCGCAGGCCTTGGCGCTCCACCATGTCGACCAGGAAGGCGGCCACGCGTTCGATGGCGTTCTGGCGACCCAGGACGAGGAGGTGTTCCTGGGCTCTGGTCAACCCCTTGAGCGCCAGGGGCAGCAACTGATGCGACATGTCCGCCCCGGCATTGAGGCGGAAAACGCGAACACCGGTGGCATTGATCGCTTCGGCGAAGAAGTGGTGCGTCGCGCCGGCTTCGAAACCGAATGTCTCTCCGGCAAGATGGAAGGCGCTGATCTGCCGGCGGCCATCGGCAAGCAGGCGGTAGATGCGCACGGCGCCGAATTCGACTTGATAGAAGGCACCAGCCTTCTCGCCCTGGGCATAGATTTCCGATCCGGCTGGAAAGAAGCTGATCGGCTGGACCGGTCCGGAGCCGAGTGTCGCTGGCAGGGCGGGCTGAGCCAGATGCGGCGACAATGAAATCCTGGAGGAGGTGTAGGCTTGCATGGCTGTCTTCCCGGTTGATCCGTGGCACAGCAATCGCGCAAATCGACGGGCGCCGAAATTCGGTTATGTCCCTAGGGGAAACTACCTAGGCAGGCCCCGGGCGGCAGCGGAGACGTCGACATTGGCCGGTGCATGCCGGCCTCGAACGTACGCAATCCATTGGGCCGCACGTCATCTCGGCGAGCCGCCGTGCCTGGGTCTAATGCTGCAGTGTCGCGATGTAACCCGCCAGGTTGTGGATGCGTTCCGTGGTCACCACCTCGCCGCCGCTAGGGCCGTAGGTTTTGGCATCGTCTTCAAGGAATTCGCGACCCCAGACAGGCATCTCGCGGTTGCCATGGCTTGATACGGCATAGCGACCGTCGATTGTTGCAAAGACCCTAGAATAGGGAAACGTCCCGCCATTGCGTTGGGAAAGATGCGTCAGGTCGGCCGGCCGCTTGACCAGCAGGTTGCGCAACGGACCGTCACCCTTGCCGTCGATGCCGTGACAAACGGCGCAGGAGTTCAGATATTCTGCCTGGCCGTAACTCATCTCCTGCGATCTGGACGCTTCGCAGGCCAGGGTCGCCAGGGTTGCTGCGATCAGAAGTCTCATGTGCGCATCCGCCGATTGATCGGCTGAGCCTACCGCGTCAATCCGCAGACATGTTGATCCGGATCAATTGCGCGTCCGCATGGTCTTGATTCAGCGCAATGAGCGCGCCGAACGGTCCGGCTATCGTCGTCACGGAATTTGGCCCAGATCAGGAGCAACTGCCATGGCTTTCAAGACGATCCTTACGGTTACGGGGCCGCATATGGGCGACGACGATCTCAACCTCACTGCCGACCTTTGCGACGAAATTGGTGCTCATCTTGCCGTTCTTGCTGTTGCCATCGCCGCGCCGCCGCCAGTCGGAGAGTATGCGGCAATCGTTTCGGAGGACTGGCTGAAGGAGCGGCAGGCCGATGAGAGGCTCTTGAAGAAGCGAGTGACTGCCGTGTCGGCTTTTCTCGCCGGCAGAGCGCTTTCGGCCGATGTCTCCAGCGAATATCCGGAGGTTGGCGGGGCAGACGAGAGAATCGGTCGCCGTGCACGCTACGCCGACATTATGGTGATCGGGCCGGAGTTGCTCGCCGGCGAGACGCTGAAAGACAAGGTGATCGAGGGCGCCTTGTTTTCGTCCGGGAAGCCGCTGCTGATCGTTCCATCGGGGAGACGCCCGACACTGAAGCCGAAAGGGGTGCTGGTTGCGTGGGATGCTCGCCTCGAGTCATCGCGCGCCGTCCGTGAATCACTCGAAATGTTAGTCGGAGCCGACCAGGTGCGCCTCGTCATGGTCGACCCCGTTGAGGACGAATACCACCACGGTCAGGAACCTGGTGCCGATGCCGCCGCCTATCTCGCGCGGCACGGCGTGAAGGTTACGGTCGACCGACTGCCGAGTTCAAACCATTCGGTCGCTGACGTTCTTCGACAGCACGCTGTCGATATCGCAGCCGATCTGATGGTGATGGGCGCCTATGGTCATTCGCGATTGCGCGAACGCATCTTCGGTGGCGTAACCAAATCGATGCTTGAAGATCAATCGCTGCCTGTCCTGATGGCGCGATGAAGTCTGACCGGGACATCGCGGCGGCATTCTTGGATGGTTTGCTGGCAATGAACCCGCGTCGGCCTTTTTCCTGCTCGCCTCAACACCGGGCGAGTGCTCGATCGAACCCGAAAAAACATGAGCCTGCAGGCTCGAAGTCGGAGGCGTTTCCGGCCCGGGGCTCCAGAGCCCCAGGTTCCGCCAGTCGACGTGCTTGGTCAAGATTAAGCAAGCATGCGGCGATGGGCAAGGGATTGATCCGGCCCCAGAGCAGTTCCTTCGCATTCGCGCTGTTCGTCGAGCGTCGGGGCGACACCAAGGGAGCTCGCATCCATTCGACCTTTCTGTCAGACATCGACTTCAGTCGCGTCGCTTCACCAGGCCACCGTCGACAAGGGTGTCGGACGGATGGACGACGACGCTCGAGCCGGGCTTCAGGCCTGTCAGCACTTCCGCAGTATCGTCATTCATATGACCGATACCAATTTCGGTCTGCTTGGCGCGGTCGCCATCGACAACGAAGACGTTCCACCTGTCGCCGTTCCTGAACAGCGCCCCGATCGGCACCTGGACGCAACGGGCGCACTCCCAGACGGTCATTTCGACAAATACCCGATAGCCGTGGCCGAGTCGGGCATCCGTGTCTTCCAAGTCTAGGACGACAGTAACCCTCTGCTCCTCGATCCCGAGTGCGGAAACCTTGGTGAATGCGGCTGGATCGACGCGTTTCACTTCAGCGCGCAGTGCATGATCCCCGCCCCAGTCAGTGATCTCAGCCTTTGTCCCGCGGGTGATGCGCACCGCGTCAGCCGACAGCAGGTCGGTAGCGATCTCCAGATCGTGGACATTGCCTACTTCGGCGATCTTGGCGCCGGCCGTGACGGCTTGTTCGCTCCTCGCCATGACGGAAAGCACGGTCCCGTCGATGGGAGCCAGAAGATTGACGCAGCAGCTTTCACCGGTCGGATCCGCCGGATCTGGCTGCAGCAGGCGGGCCTCGGCGTTCGCAAGTTCCGCATTTCTGAGTCCTATGACCGCTTTCGCCGCATCGACTGCGGTTTTCCGCAGATCGACTTCGTTTGTGAGCCTCTGCAAGGCGCTCTCCGAGACAAATCCGGATCCGAACAATTTGATTGTCCGAGCCAGTTCGTCCTCCGCCAGCCTCAATGCCGATTGCGCACGCTGCAAGTCGATCTCGGCAACACCGACACCAGCGCGCGCCGCGTCGCGGCTGGCAATCAGTTCGGCCTCCGCGCGCCGGTCGATAAGGGGTGGGTCGAGCGGATGGATGGCGGCAACAACGGTATTGTTCGCTTTCACCAAGTCGCCTTCGTTCACCACCGTGCGCGTCAGATGACCGGCAATCGGCGCCGATACCGTGTAGACGTCGCGCACGCGCGTCATACCGTCCTCACGGACCGTGACTCGCATCGGCGCTGCGATCACCTCGGCCAAATCCACCAACGCCGGCTGCGCCCGCAGAGCCCAGCCGAAGCCTGCGACGACCGCAATGGCAAGGAGCGCAAGTCCGACGCGTTTGACCCAGGTCGACTTCATCGGACTAATCCCTTGTCTTGAGGACACGCACGAGGTCAAGGCTGTCGATACGACGCCGAACGATCAGCGCCGAAAGCGTGGCCACAGCGAGCACGATCAGGCTGGCAAGCGCGAAAGTGGACCGATTCACCACGAACGGAATGCGGAAGAGGTCGCTTTCGAAGCCCCTGACGACCGACCACGAGAAGAGATAGCCGAGAATCCAGCCAAGCGGCTGCGCCAAAGCGACGATGCTGGCCAGTTCGATGAGCAGGACGCTCGAAACTTCGCTCCTGGTGAAGCCGAGCACGCGCAAGCCTGCGAGTTCGCGGGCGCGCTCGGAAAGCTGGATACGGGCGGAGTTGTAGACGACGCCGAAGGCAATGATGACGGCAAGCGCCGTGTAGACGCTGGTCATGATCGTGATGTTCTCACCGATTGTCTCGCGGAAGCGCTGGCGCGATATGCCTTGCAGCGCGATTGAAGCGATAACGGGCGTCTGTTTGACGGCTGTGTAGAGGTCACCAAGGCGTGCCGGATCGATCGCTACCCTGACCCCGGAAATGCGTGGTCCGCCGCCGACCAGCTCGTCGAGCGCCTCGGCACGCATGTAGACGGCGAGCCCGACATAGCTCTGGACGATGCTGGTCACGGGAACGCGGACCATTTGGTGCGCCTTTTCGAGCAGTTCGACCTCGGCCAGATCACCGATACGCAGATGGAGCAGCGAGGCCACCCTTTCGGACAGCATGAGGCCGGTTGGCGGCGGGTCAATTGGATCGAGATTGAGATCGAGAACCCGCGCCAGATCCGCCTGTCGGGGAACACTCGAGATCACCAGCCGGCGCTCACGATAGCCATGGCGCAGGATCACGGCCGTTGCCCGGAACGGCTCCGCGCGCAGTACGCCCGGCATGGCTGCGACAGACTGCAGGGCGCGCGGCGATTGGTCGACACCGAACGAGAAGGTCGCATCCTGTCGCTCGGCGCGGAAGAAAACCGTGTCGACCATGAACGCTATTGAATCGAAGGAGAATAGCGCCGTGACCAGGAGAGCGACGGCAAGAGAGGTCCCCAATGTCGTCAGCAACGAGCGCACGGGCCAGCGCACCAGATGCCTGAATGCCATGATGGTCAATTGCGAGAAAGCCGACAGGAGATTGCCGTCGCTCGTGAGGAAGGCCCGGTATCGGGCCGGGGCGGGCGGTTGCATGGCGACTGCCGGCGGAAGCGCCACGACGCTCCAGATCGCCCGCGCCGCGCCCAACAGCGCTGCCAGTGCGCTTGTGGCGGCGGCGATGGCATAGAGATCGACGCTTTGCTGGAAGATGAGGAAAGGAAAGGAGAAGAACCGCGCATAGAGCGTGGTGAGGCCGTGGCCAAGCCAGTTGCCGGCGCCGGCGCCGATGGCGATGCCGATCAACGCGATCACCAGCGTCAGCTTGGCATAATGCCAGCCTATTGCCGCCGATCCGTAGCCAACGGCCTTCATCAGCCCGATCTGTTCGCGCTCGAGCACGATCAAGCGCGACAGGATCATGTTGACCAGGAAGGCCGACACAAACAGGAACACCGGTGGAATGACGGTGGCCATGGCGCGAAGCTGGACCAGCTCATTGTCGAGGAAGGCGTGGGATATCTGGTCGGCACGCCCATGCGTGCCGGTTCCTCCGAATGGCTTCAGGACAAGGTCGACCGCGTCCTCGATCGCCTGGATGTCAGCACTGCGCTGGGTGCGTATGGCAACATCGTTGAATGCGCCGTCCATGTCGAAGATGCCGGCAAGCACGGCTCGCGGCATGAAGAAGACGCCGAAGCGCCGCGGGTCCGGCACCATGTCGCCAGGGCCGAGCGCGTAGATGTATTCGGGCGTGAGTACGATGCCGGTGACGGTGAGCGTCCGCTTGCGGCCGTTCAGAATGGCGTCGAACGTGCTGCCGGGTGCCATGCGATGTGCGGCAGCGAAGCGCTCAGTCACCGCTACCTCGCCGGGGCGTCCGGATTCAGGCAGCCGGCCGATGCGTAGGTAAAGCCTGTTGGCAGCGGGCACGCCGCGGTCGGGGATGGAGACGGCGATTGCGGTTGCCGGTTCGGCCATGCCAGGCATGTCCAACAAGACCGGCTTGACAATGCGCAGTTCGAGGCCGCTGACCCCCGCGATCGATGCCATGCGTTCGCGAAGGTGAAGGGGCGCGCGCGTCAGCCCCGAGAAGACGGTGGCAAACCGGTAGCGGTCGTAGAATGCCGTCCGGGTTTGCTCCAGCGAGCGATAGCCTCCGACTGCGATAACAATGGTCGCAACGCCGCAGGCCATGACAAGCGCGATGGCGAGGACCTGCGCCCACATCCGCAGGATATCGCGCAGAAGCTTGCGATCGAGGATCGACACGGCGCTACCAGCTTACTTCGGCGGGCCGCGCCCGCTGGTCGTTGACGGCAGCATCGGCGATGCGCCCGTCCTTGAAAGTGAAGACGCGATGCGCGATCTGCCGGATGCCGGCATTGTGCGTGATGATCGCCATGGTCGTCTTCATCTCCTCATTGATCCGCGACAGCGCTTCGAGGACCAGAATGCCTGTCTCCGAATCAAGCGCGCCGGTCGGCTCGTCGCACAGCATGACTTCCGGGCGTTTGGCGATTGCACGGGCAATCGCCACCCTTTGCTGCTCGCCGCCGGACAGTTGGGCGGGGAAATGCGCCATGCGATCCTTGAGGCCGACCATCTCCAGCGCTTCATCGGGCTTCATCGGATTGGACGAGATCTCGGTGACCAGTGCGACGTTCTCCCAAGCGGTGAGGCTGGGGATCAAATTGTAGAACTGGAACACAAAACCGATATGGTCACGCCGGAAGCGGGTGAACTGTCTCTCGGAGAACGTGGTCAGATCCTGGCCGCGAAAGCGGACCTCCCCTGCGGTCGCACGGTCAAGCCCGCCCATAATGTTGAGCAGTGTCGACTTGCCACTGCCTGACGGCCCAAGGAGAACTGCTATCTCCCCCTCATAGAGGTCGAGATCGACACCGCGAAGGGCGAACACCTCGACCTCGCCTGAGCGGTAGACCTTGGTCATCCCATGGGCAGAAAAAATCGGAGACTGCATGCTCTGCGGGCCTTGTGTATCCCGCCGACAGTCGCGGCATTTGCGACTGGAAACCTTGATGTTCGTCAAACCTGCCGACGGGCCTGCCGGATGGAAAACAGAATTTGGAGCAACTCAAGCAGGCCGGGAGGTTGGTCGTCCGCGGGAGGAGGTCTGCGCTTCAGCGCGCTGCCGCGGCCGACCCCAGTTCCGTGCGCACGATGTCGCCATGCTCCGCGGGTTCCCAACCGAGCACTTTGCGAACGCGAGCGGCGTAGTCGTCACGGCCGCGCCCTTGTTCGGTAGGATATTTTTCCTATATGCGGATCACCCATGTTCTCCCCTGACATGGGAAGCGACGGGTTATCCTCCCTGATCCGCCGCGTTGCTGAGCCCGCTGCCACCTCCCTCCGGCAGCGGGCTTCCTTTTGTCGATGCATCTGATTGAGTGCGGTGGGACTCGACGGCGAGGCCATCCATGCAGTGCATGAAATTGCTGATTACGGATTCCCCTGGAGCGGACGCAATCTTGTAGGTTCGCATTTCGGCGTTTGAACCTGGGCGGGCAAAATGCACTTCATAGACCCCGGCAATCACTGCCCTGATGAAAGCCGCGGCGACAAGAGGGTTTTGAGTCGTCGCCATGACGGTACCGTCGTCATAGTATTCGTAGTCCAAATGGCCGAGCGAACTGAATGTGCGCGAGCTGAACGCAGCGTCTGAAATCCCCACTATTTGATATGTGCCTGATGTGGTGAGGTCGGCTGCGCCCATCAGAAAGCCGGCTAGAAGCGTTCCGTCGAATTTGTTGTAGCCGGCAATCGTTATGAACTTGACGGCTTCCCGCGATGGCGGGTTGCTGACGTCGAGGACGATCTCGCATACCCGTGCTTCTTCGCTTTCGTCGGCCCAATTGCTGTATGCCACCCCCGTCGGAAAGATCGTCGAGCCGGAGCCCTGGCTGGCGCCGAGCAGAGTTAGCGCAGTCAAAAGGCGAAGTACGACGAACATGCGTTCAGTTTCTCCGCGATTTCCGGCTCAATCGTTGCCGCGATCAGGACGCAATGGAAGCTATCTGGACATCATTCCAGGACCAATGCCCGAGCGCCCCATCCCCATGCCCATCATCGGCAGAACGATCTCGTCGGCGGCCCGTCTCTGCTCCGCGCTCAACTTTGCGTATAGTTTCTCGACCGCTGCTCTCACGGTCTTCACCTGTTCCAGACGCGCTTCGAGATGTTTCTGTTGGTAGGCCAGTCGCTCGGGCAGGGGTTTCTTCACGAACTCGCCGTCCTGGAATTCCTTGAGCATGTCCTGCATCAACGCGTTGTGAGACTCGGCCGTGCTACGGATGACACCGGCAAGTTCGTCCCAGGAGGGCATCTGCTCCTCGGTGATCTTCAGTTCCGTCTTGAGGAAGGCGAGGCGTCCGTCGACCCGATCGAGCATCTGGTCTGAATCATAGCCACCCATGGGGCCGCCCATGCCCCATTGACCCATCATCATGCGGCCCATGCCCCAGCGAGGCCACCAACTGGAATCGTTATCTTCAGCCCCGGCCACAACCGGCATCGCGACAAGGCTCAGCATCAGGCCGGCGGCAACAGTACTGCGCAAGTTGAACATCGGTCGTCTCCTTCACAGCGGATTCCAAGTTTCAAAGAAATCACATGCACTGCTGAAGGCCTTGACCTGCATCAATGGGCGCCGGCACCCCCTTCGATGCGGCATGGCCGCGGGTGGCGGATTGCTGAGGGAGCATTCGAAGAGAGCGGTCTGACGAAGCATGCCTTGGGGACGGACGCATCGGCGGAATTAGACGCGGGCGATTTGGCTGTGATATGTGAGTGCACAGACGAAGAGGGAAGCCGCTGCGGCTGCTTAGGTGACGAGTGGATAAGCGGATCGCGCGCCTGAATATCGAGCATTTTCGCCAGCGCTTGGCAGAGGAGCAAGATCAACTAAAGCGGAAGGCGTTGCTTGACCTGCTGGAGAAAGAAGAAGAAAAGCTCCGAAAGGCCGAGGAGGCCGACAAGGGAACAAACGGGGACAGCAACAAGTAGAAAAACGCGGCAATGCCGCTAGACATCTGTCTTGTCAGGTTCCCATGTTTTCCAATGCGTAGGTG
The DNA here is from genome assembly GCF_030160235.1 of Mesorhizobium huakuii. Classification (GTDB taxonomy): domain Bacteria; phylum Pseudomonadota; class Alphaproteobacteria; order Rhizobiales; family Rhizobiaceae; genus Mesorhizobium; species Mesorhizobium huakuii. Next base: position 17,220 of record NZ_BSNY01000011.1, on the reverse strand, counting down.
AGATGTCCACCCGTTCCTTCGTGGCCGACTTGGTCCAGCCTGTCAGTATGCGCCTGCAGGGAAAAACGAGGGCGTGAGCACCGTCGCCATCCATGACGGCCAATTCCAAATCCCGATCAAAAGGGGCGGTCGATATTGGTTGCCACATGGATTCATTTTTGGAAGGAACGGCCAAAGCGTCCTTGACGCAGGTCAAATCCAAAGACCGGGCATCTTGCTTGCCTGGCACGTGAATGCCTTCCGCACGGCGATCAGCGGTGGAGTTTCTCGCAGTTGGGCTGCCACGTTCCACAGGCTCTGCCATTTCATCATCTCGCTACTGCGCACGCCCGACATGTTGAGTGTGCCTACTGCTCTGGGTTGAGACGCAGGGCAAGACGCTCTTCGATGATGAAGCTGATTTCACCAAGATCGAAACGGCGATCCGCCTCTGCTAATGACATCAATGGCGCAATATCTGATATTGTGAAACTCGGTTTGGTCCTTACGGGATTTCACCTAGCCTGCCGCGGCCCACCTGCAATGGCCGCAAATGGCTTTGGGCGGCACGGACTTGGGTGTACCATGCCTTTGCTTGGCAATCGAGGTATGTCATGGACCGGTTCATTGCTCGCGCCAACATCACCCACTTCCAGGATTTGCTCGCGCGCGAGACAAATCCCGAACAAAGGCGTGTTATCGAAGGCTTGCTGGCGTTGGAGCAGAAGAAGCTTGAAATGGCCGAAAGCCAAGCTCGCGATCAGTCCCGCGTGCCCGGCGAACCAGGAAATGTCGTCAAACGATCGCGTTGATATGGCGCGGCCAGCGCGGCCCCACCTCGAAATAGCTGTGCTATCCCGACAGGGTAGCCAACCAAACGCAGCTTGGCATATCGCCTTTAGGGAAGGTCTCAGCGCGCCGGACTGACGCGCTGAGACGAACAACGGTCACCACGCAGGTTACGCTGCCTTGACCGTGATCTTCTTCTCGGCCTTCTGGGCTTCGGCGGTCTTGGGCAGTTTCACCGTCAGCACGCCCTTGGTGAAGCTTGCATCGATCTTGTCGGCGTCGACGCCTTCAGGCAGCTGGAACGAACGCTGGAAGGAGCCGTAGCGGCGCTCGGACAGATAATAGTCCTTCTCCTTCTCTTCCTTTTCTTCCTTCTTTTCGCCCTTGATCGTCAGCGTGTGGTTGGAGAGCTTGATCTCGACATTCTTCTCGTCGATGCCGGGCAGCTCGGCCGTGATCTCATACTGCTTTTCCTTTTCGACGAGGTCCATCGCCGGCGCCACCGGCCAGTCCGCGCCGCGCAGCGACGGCAGTTCACGACCGAAAAGGGAGCGGGTCGAGGGCAGCCGGAAATCCAAAGCGTGGAAGTCGTCGAACAGCCGGTCGATTTCGCGACGCAGGTTCTCGAACGGTGCCGTCCAGTTGTCGGACCGGGCAGGGGCAGTGCCTTTCTCTGTCTTGACGGGGAGTTTGGTGGCAGCTTCAGCCATGGTTCTTCTCCTTTGGTGAGTTGATCGGCAGGTATCGCCGCCTCCACTCTTCCACCTTTAGGTCGCCCAAGAGGCGCTAGAGCTGGAGGTCAGCGAACCCGCTTGCCAAGTGTCGTTGCCGAATTGGTTCATTGCTTCGCGAATCCGCGGCCTTACCGCGATCTATCGCGCCCGCTTCACCCAGTCTGGCTCGACCTAGCAAGAACTGCATTAGAGCCGCTGCACGCGGGAAGCTCATTGATTGGGATCAATGGCGAGAGAAAAAGGCCGTCCGCCGGAGCGAAATGAAATCCGCGGTCGCCAAAAGATTGCGCGACGGGTTGAAGCACCGGCTCTCGGCAGCACAAGGCAGTCCGATGATCAAAGGTGCTGGCGCTCAAGTTCGGCGCAGGAGTAGCCAAGTGTCGACAGTCCATCGGCAAGATGGTCGGCGAGCAATGGCGTCCCACAGAGATAGTCGGCCACATGCTCGTTATAAGCCTGGATTGCCTGCTGGCGGACACTTCGCCATTCATCGGCCGAATGATCGTCGCGGCCCAGCCACATCAGGGCGACCAGGTCGATCTGTGCGTCGAACGAAAGCTCGGAAATCAGCGATTGCAGTTCTTCAAGAACCGGGTCGTCGGCATGATCCTCCAGGATCGCGGCGGACCGATCGTCGGAAGGATTGGAGGCGGGGTTGGGTTCAGTGACCGGATCCTTGGCATCGAATTCACGCGCCTTCATGATGATGAAGCATACGGTGTCGAGGGGGACTTCGAGTTCCGTTTCGCCATCGCCAACACGCTTTGCGACCCTTTTCATCATACCGTTTCCTTCAGTTGCTGTTCGTCTTCGCGTCCTCGCACGACGCGTTTGCCGAGCATCGGTCCACGTGTTTCGGTGACGACCGTGCAGCGTCCTTCCGGCTGGCCTTCTGCCTGGAAATAGATCACGACCCAGTCGCGCGTCTTCGCCAGTTCGTGCGCCAGCCTGGTGTTCGAGAAGAACGCGGTGAAATGCCACTTGTCATGTCGCGCATGCAGCACCGGCAGCCAGGCCTCGCCTTTCGGGTTGAAGCGCTTCGGTGCAATCTTGCGGAGAGCGCCGGCCGCTGCCTTTTCGCGATACAGGTGATCGACTTCGAGCAGCATCGACACTGGCGGCAGGGGTTGGGGCTGATATGCCCTTCTTGTGCGAACCCTGCCCAGCCGCTCGGCGAGGGCTGCCGCCAGCATCTCCTTGCGCCTGTGACCGATACCCTTGATACGAAGCGCCCCGCTATGAAGCGCCTTCTCCAGGTCTTCGAGGGTCTCGAGCTGACCGTCCTCGGCTAGGCGGTGCGCGTATCGTGGTCCGATTCCGGGGATTGAGCGGAACAGCGCCTCCGGCTCCATCTCGCCGCGCAGCCGCTCCAGCTGGGACCAGCGCCCGGTCGCAACGATCTCGGCAATCGCCCCCGCCAGGCCTGTTCCGATTGCCGGGAGGGCGACGAGCCCGTCACGTCCCTCCCTTGCCAGGACTTCGCTCACGGGCCGTTCCAGCCTCGACACAACATCTGCCGCCCTCCTGCAGGCCTGTGCGCGGAAACCGTCAGCGCCCTGGCTATCGAGGAGATCGGCAAAATCCCGGAATTTGCCGGCAACCCCGATGTTCTCGGGGAGTGGTGTCGTCGCCATCGTCGTCATGGGCTTGACGCCTGGGTCTGGCATCGCGGTCTGGAGCGGCTCCGGCATGACTTTCCTCGGCGCAGGAGTTCAAGAGTGTCGATTTGGCTCTCCTAGGCCATTCGACGCCTTGTATCCTTGACCCGCATCAATCCATCGGCGTTCGAAACCGGATAGAAGGAGGCATGCGCCGGTTCGCACTCAAGGCTCGAATGACTCCCCGCCGATTGGAGCGTTGGACACCAGCGTCATGGCAGCGGTGGATCACGCAGGGTGAGGGGAAGCCATTCGACGAGTGGGCGGCCATATCGGACCGTTGCGGACAGCAGGGCAAGCGAAAGTCGCCAACTGTTGAGCCAGATCAATGTGAGGCTCTGTCGAGGGTGCTTTGTTTTGGGTGGGGTGAAAGCCCCCGTACAACAGGAGACAGACCATGACGGATTTAACATTGCGTCAGAATATTCTCGATGAGTTGGAGTTCGAGCCGAGCATCGACGCCGCCCACATCGGCGTCGCCGTGGAAGACGGCATCGTCACCCTTACCGGACATGTTTCTTCCTATTGGGAAAAGACCACCGCCGAAAATGTGGTCAAGCGGGTCAAGGGCGTGAAGGGTATCGCCGAGGAAATCGAAGTCCGGCTGATTGGACAGAAGGGGACCGCGGACGACGAGATCGCCAGGCGTGCGGTCGATGCGGTCACCTGGAATGTCTCCATCCCGAGGGACAAGGTGCAGGTCAGGGTCCAGGACGGCTGGATCACGCTGACCGGGAAAGTTGAATGGCAATACCAGAAGAACGCGGCGGCCGAGGCCGTGCGCGGGCTGGCCGGCGTCGTCGGCGTTGCCAATCAGATCGAAATCACCCCACGTGCCTCGGTGCCCGACGTCAAGAAGCGCATCGAGGATGCGCTGAAGCGTGATGCGGAAATCGAAGCCCAGGCGATCCGCGTCAACGTGCAGGATGGCAGGGTGACACTTGAGGGCAAGGTCAAGGCCTGGTCCGAGCGCCAGGCAGCGGAACGCGCCGCCTGGTCGTCGCCGGGCGTCCGGGTGGTGGAAGACCGGATTGCGATTGTCTGATGGCTCGGCCCGGTTGACGCGGCGGCTCAAGCGGCCGCCGCGCCGATAGTCCGAGGCACGCGCCACCGCGAACTGCATCCGGCGTGAAGATCGCGGCCAATGATGGCGAGGCAACGCCTTCGATTTATGTCAAAGGAGAAACAACATGATTATGACGACTGGCACGCTGGTCGCGGTTACCGACGGCGAGAAGTTGCGCCTGTTTCGCAACAAGGGTCACGAGCCCCGGATCGATCTGGTTGAACTGAGCGAGCCGACGCTTGATGCGGCCAGCACCGGCTCGGGCGGCCGGCATCGCAGTTCCACTGCCAATCCCGACGACTCTCGCCTGCGGGAAGACGATTTTGCCGCTGCCGTGGCCGAGTATCTCAATCGCGAGGCGCTGACGGAAGCGTTCGATCATGTGGTGGTGGTTGCTGATCCGCGCACGCTCGGCGAGCTGCGCAAGCATGTCGAGCCTTCGCTGAAAGCGAAACTGGCGGGCGAACTCGGCAAGGATCTCGTGAAGCACTCAGTCGAAGCCATCGAGAACACGTTGGCAGCGGCTTGAGTAGCCCGCACGCCCATAACCAGCTGCTTTCGACGACCGTCGCGGGCCAGGCATGGCGGGATGTCGGCCTCACGTACTTACGATTGGGAAGGCATCGCTGGCGGCAGCGTTTTTCGCCAGTGGCGTCCGCCGCAAATCCCCGGCCAAGGATCTCCAGAGGGTCCCTGCACAACCATAGCTGTCAGCCACTGCTGCTAAATGAGCGAGAAGTCCGAGCCCAGGAAGACGAGAAATTGCCCTGTGATCAAAGGAATTCGCAGCACCGGACCGTCGTCGCTGCTGTCCTGAATCGGTGATCCCGTGACACAAGGGTGTACCTTCAGGATCGCTTTCCAGATCGTCGGAAAATCCGCCCCTTTGCTCTTCTCAGCGTTGCACGCGTTGAGAAGCCCCGTAACGCTGTCCGTCATTGAAACCACATTGCCTAAGTGCTTGATCCCAAATCCTATGAATGAACGCAGCTGGGACTGTCTTGATCTCGATCAAATTGCGCGGTTTGCTCGGATAGGCACCCAATCCCTGCCTTCCTTGCGATAATGGCGTTTCACGGCAGCCCAGGCGACGCGATGGGCTGTTTCCTCACGCTTTTCGCCTTGGTCGGCATATTCGTCCCAGGCGCTGTTGAAGGCGGCGCGAAAGATCTCCTGGGCATGCGGGGGCAGGTGGGTCCTGATGGGCGGTGGAAGATCTTCCTCGGTCGCATAAGGCATTGCGGTCCTCACTTCCAGGCCCAACCGACGCCTACGCAGGTGGCTGACGAACAGGCCAAGGCACGTCGAGGGGCGGCGATCAGTTTGACAGGAAGCGGCAGAGCTGGACGTCGTCGAGCAGCGAGCGGGTAACGCCGCCGAACACCCATTCCCTGATCCGGCTGTGTCCATAAGCGCCTGACACGACCAGGTCGGCCTTGGCGGAACTCAGGAAGTCGATCAGCTCGTCGCTCTCGTCATCGGCCTTCAGCACTTCGGTGCGAGCCGTGATACCGTGCCTGGCCAGGAAGGTCGCGACGTCCTTTATGCCTGCCGTCGTTCGGTCACCCGGTTCGGAATCGATAGTGACCACGATCACATCATCCGCCATCGCCATTAGCGGCACGGCATCGGCCACTGCACGCCTGGCTTCGCGCGTATCCTTCCAGGCGACCACGATCCTGCCTGTCGGTGCGTGGTCCGCGCCAGCCGACGAGATCAACACCGGCCTGCCGGCACGCAACGCGAGGCTGCCGGGATCAACAGTCCGATAGGAATCGCCAGACGAAGCCCCTTCAGGAGCTCCAGTGATGATGATATCCGCGCTTCTCGATGTCGCGACCAAGGCATGGTTGGGATTGTCTAGCGTGTTGCGCCATTCCGTCGCCACCGAACCGGCAACCAGGCTGTCAAACTCGACGTGGAGGTCCTCGAAACGCTTCTTGATGTCGTCCCTCAATTGCTGCCAGACCTCGGCGGCTATGGCGGCACCCTCGGGCGCCATCGTGACCGGCAAGGGTGCATCGGCTGCGCAGAAGCCGATCAACCGAGCCTCGGACCGCCTGGCGAGATCGATGGCGATCTTGGTGACCGGCGCGATCGGGCCATCTATGCCCACATTCAACAGAATGGATTTGTAGCTCATCGGTGACGCTCTTTTTCGGTATCGGTCGGATCAGCTGAAGCTAGCCCGTCCCGTGCATTGCAATCCTTGATGCCGATCAAGTTGCGACCTCAGGGCATACGCGAATCGAAATGCATGGTCTCTCCGTCCACCACGAAGGTCCCCTTGCCAATATGGTGCATGGTCTTTGGCTTCGGCTGCCCCGGGTCAACCCAGGCCTTCACGACCTCCAGAACGAACAGATTGTATTTGTTGACGAGCCGGGTATCGACCACGCGGCATTCGAGATTGGCAAAGCATTCTGCGACCAAGGGTGCGGCGACCTGCTCGGCGGGCAGCGGCGTCAGCCAAATCGTCGCGAACTTGTCTCTGTCCCGGCCTGAGCAGTTGCCGACCGCCACGACTTTCTCTGCCAGTCCTACAGCCGGAATCGCGATCACGCACTCCTTGGTGTCGCGCAACGCGCCAAACGAAAAATCATCACTCGACACGACACAGGCAATCGTCGGCGGTGTGAACTCCACCATCATGTGCCACGACATGGTCATGACATTGGCGCGGCCTCTCGCCCGGGTTGTCAGCAGAACGACTGGACCCGGTTCGATCAGCCGATAGACCTCGGCAAGCGGCAGTTCCTTCATCTTCGCACCCTCCGTTCTATTCGATATTGGCAAGCGCGAGCCGGCCGTCACCGGGCGAACGACCTGCATTCAGCGCGTCAGTTCGAGAACAAGCGGTTGACGGAGCCATTACTGAGCAGGGAGCGGGTCATGCCCCCAAAGGCCCATTCACGCAGCCGGCTATGACCATAGCCGCCGGCGACGACAAGGTCGGCACCCATGCCGTGGGCGAGTCCGACGATGGTTTCGCAAGCATCCCCACGATCCGAGTCCAGGATTTCCGATCTCGCCTTGATGCCATGCCTCATCATGTGCCGGACGACGTCGCTGACACTTTCGCGCGCATCCCGCTGGTTCTGTTCTTCGATCGTTGCCACGAGCACATCTTGTGCGCCGGTCAGGAAGGGCAATGCATCGGTGACGGCTCGCCGCGCCTCGCGGATATCCTTCCAGGCGACCAGGACCTTCTTGGGGGAGGGTGGAACAAGCCGGTTGGCCGCAATGAGCACAGGCCGCCCGGCCGACAGCACCAATGTTCCGATGTCGACCACCCGGTGGCGATCAGCGCCGGAGACCGGCGTTCCCGTCACGACGAGATCGGCGGCGCGGGCATGCAACGCGAGCAGGCGTGTCGGGTCCCCGATCTCTTCACGCCAGATGGCGTCGTCCCCGACGAGGCCCAGGAATTCCTCCTTCAGGACCTTCAGCCGATCCTCGATCTCGATCCGGCGCTCGCGCATGATTTCCGCCGCTGCCATCCCACCATCGTCACCGGGAACAAAGACATATGAATCGGCCGCGGCAAAACCGATCAGCGTGGCTTCGAAGCGTCGCGCCAACTCCAGCGCATAGTTCGTTCGTGGCGCTGCCGGAGAATCGACGTCGAGTTGAACCATGATGGTGTTGAAGATCATTTTCGTGCCCTCCGATGAGATTTGTAGCAGGATCACCTGAGGTCCGATCGTGCGCCTTGATGCGCATCAAAGCCTGCCGATCTCGGCAGGTCGCGCCTTTCGCCTCCATCTGAATTGTGGTCTCGCCGCCCTACATCGCCATCTCTGGTTCGAGGGCGCGTTCTTTCGTCGGTTCCGGTATTTCGGTCATGGTCGCTTCGGTCAAGAGCAGGACGCTCGCCACCGAGACTGCGTTCTCCAGTGCGATGCGAACGACCTTGGTCGGATCGATGATGCCGGCTTCGACCAAGTCGACATATTCCTTCTTTCCCGCATCGAAGCCGAAATTGCCGGTGCCTTCGAGCATCTTGGCAATGACGACGCCGCCGTCGACCGCGGAATTCTCGGCGATCTGCCGGACCGGTGCTTCGAGTGCCCGCTTGAGGATCTGCACGCCCGTGCGCTCGTCGCCTTCGCAATGCTCTTGCTCGTCGGTCACGGTCTTGATGCAGCGCAAGAGGGCAAGCCCGCCGCCTGGCACTATGCCTTCGGCGATCGCGGCCTTGGTAGCGCTGATGGCATCGTCGAGCGCTTCCTTCTTCGATTTCATCTCGGCCTCGGTCGGCGCGCCGACCTTGATGACGGCGACGCCGCCCGCAAGCTTGGCCAGTCGCTCCTGCAGCTTCTCGCGATCATAGTCGCTCGTCGTATTATCGATCTCGCGCCGAATCTGTTCGACACGGCCCTTGATCGCCTTTGCATCTCCGCCGCCGCCGATGATCGTCGTATTGTCCTTGTCGACGACAATCCGCTTCGCGCGCCCCAACTGCTCCATGGTGACGTTTTCCAGCTTCAGCCCGAGATCCTCGGAGATGACCTGTCCGCCGGTCAGGATGGCGATATCCTGCAACATGGCCTTGCGGCGATCGCCGAAGCCTGGCGCCTTTACGGCACAGTTCTTGAAGGTGCCGCGGATCTGATTGACGATGAGCGTCGCCAGTGCCTCGCCTTCGACTTCCTCGGCGATCACGAGCAGGGGGGCTCCGGACTTCGCCACAGCCTCGAGCAGCTTGATCAGATCATTCAGCGAAGCGATCTTCTTTTCGACGATGAGCACGAGCGCGTCTTCGAGCACCGCTTCCATCTTCTCGGGATCGGTCACGAAATATGGTGACAGGAATCCGCGATCGAACTGCATGCCCTCGACGACGTCGAGGACGGTTTCCGTGGTCTTCGATTCTTCGACCGTAATGACGCCTTCGCCGCCGACCTTCTCCATTGCCTCGCCGACCAACTGACCGATGAGAGGATCGTTGTGCGCGGAGATCGTTGCCACCTGTTCTTTCTCGCGACGGGTCGAGACAGGCCGAGATATCTGCTTGAGCGTTTCGATTGCCCGTTTGGTGGCGCGGTCAAGGCCTCGTTTTATGTCGATCGCGCTGGCGCCGGCGACGACGTTGCGTACGCCGTCGGCGAACATCGCATGGGCCAGAATGGTCGACGTGCTGGTGCCGTCCCCGACCATGTCCCCGGTTTTCTCGGCCGCCTGCCTGAGCATCCGCGCCCCAAGATTTTCCTCGGGATCCTTTAGGTCGAATTCCTTGGCGATGGTCACGCCGTCATTGCAGACTGTGGGAGCGCCCCATTTCTTTTCGATCAGAACCGATTTCGAGCGCGGCCCGAGCGTCACGCGTACGGCGTCGGCGAGTTGGGTTGCGCCACGAAGAATCTTTTCGCGCGCTGCTGAACGAAACAATACCTGTTTGTGAGCCATGACCGCCTCCGAGCTATGATGCGTCTTGGCTAACAGGGATGCGTTCAACCGGCTTTGATACGCATCAATCCAAGCGTCAGCGGTAGGGATCGGCGATGCTCAAGAAATCTGGCCGCTGATCCTCATCCACCTCACATTGGACGCCCAGTTTTATGAGCATTGATCACCATTTCCGGGCAATTGACGGTGATCAATGATGACCTGCCCAACTGCCTGCTTGATGCTTCCGAGTTCAATCAGGACGCAAACCGTGCGCCGATTTACGAGACGTCTCTTTCTGACAGCGGCTGCGCTTCCCGTTGCGCAGCCCAGCACGGCCAACTTCCTTGGGGATCACTATCCATGACTGCCTCTTGTCATCAAAGGTTGCGCACGGCCGGCGGTCCATTTCCCGCCAACTCATATGGGCGGCGGGCCGGCCGAGAGGAACCACGGTGAAACCCGTTCCAACACCTACAGACTTCGCAAGCAGCGACGCCTATTGGGCAACCGACCTCGGTGCGCTCCTGCAGCGCTTGGGGACGTCCGCTTCGGGGCTCGCCACCTCCGAAGCCACGTCAAGAATGGCAAAATTCGGCCGAAACACACCGGGCGTCAGATCCGGCACATCGGCTTTGACCCTATTTGCGGGGCAGTTCCGCAGTCCCCTGGTCCTGATCCTCATTTTTGCAGCCACAGTCTCAGCCTTCGTCGGCGAGGGCCAGGAGGCCGCGATCATCTACGCGATCGTGCTGGCGAGCTGCGTCCTGAGCTTCACCCAGGAATACGGTGCGTCGCGAGCGACAGAAGCGCTGAAACAGCGTGTGTCACACAAGGCCGTTGTCCTGCGGGACGGTGCCGAATGCGCTATCAGTTCCGAAGAGATCGTGCCTGGCGACGTGATCCGGCTCTCGGCCGGAAACCTCATTCCCGCGGACGGTGTCATTCTGGATGCGTGCGATTTCAATGTCAGCGAGGCGGTGCTGACCGGGGAGACGTTTCCAGTTGTGAAGACACCGGGTCGATCGCCGCCAGAGGCTTCCGTCGCACAGCGCAGCAATGCAGTCTTCACCGGCACGTCGGTCCGCAGCGGCACCGCAACCGTGCTTGCGGTCGCGACCGGTGACCACACCGAGTTCGCGTCCATCGCCGCGGCCCTCGAGCGGCGTATTCCCGAAACGGAATTTGCCAGGGGAATCAGGCGCTTTGGTTACCTGATGACGGAGATCATGCTGGTGATCGTCATCATCGTGTTCTTCGCCAATCTGCTGCTCCATCGGCCACTGATTGAATCGCTGTTATTCTCGCTGGCGCTCGCGGTGGGTCTCACGCCGGAACTTTTGCCGGCCATCATCAGCGTGACGCTGGCTCGCGGCGCCCGCGCCATGGCGGCCAACGGCGTCATCGTGCGTCGGCTCGACGCCATCGAGAATTTGGGCAGCATGGACCTGCTCTGTACGGACAAGACCGGAACGCTGACCGAAGGTGTCATCAACCTCGATGGGTGGCTCGACGTCGATGGCCATCCCTCGACGGATGTCCTCCTTTGGGCGCGGCTCAACGCCACCATGCAGACCGGGTTGAAGAATCCACTGGACGAAGCGATAGCCAATGCCCCGGGCGATGACGGTGCAACATTGGGGGCCTTCGCGAAAATCGATGAGATTCCCTACGACTTCATTCGCAAGCGGCTGTCCGTCGTTGCCCAGCACAACGGCGGGGGGTGCATTCTGATCTGCAAAGGTGCGGTGCAGAATGTCCTCGACGCCTGTGGTTTCGTTAAAACCACAAACGGCTACGAAGCCCTGGATGAGGCGCATCGTGCGGCGATCGACGCCAAATTTCGACGCTGGAGTTCGGACGGCTATCGTGTTCTGGCCTTGGCAACCCGTCAGTTTGAAAGCCAGACTGCCTTTGGCCGGACAGACGAGACCGGTCTTGCCTTTGCCGGTTTCCTGCTTTTCCTCGACCCGCCGAAGCAGGGGATCAAGCAAGCGCTCTCCGCGCTTGCCCTCAGGGGCATAGCAGTAAAGGTCATTTCGGGCGACAACCGCTATGTCACCGCGCATCTCGCTACGGCGGTTGGCTTGCGCGCCGACAGGATCATGACCGGCGAGGATCTGTCGAAGCTGACGAGAAGCGCACTCTTCGCAGCCGTGCGGCAGACCGACCTGTTTGTCGAAATCGACCCCAATCAAAAAGAACGCATTGTCGAGGCGTTCCGAAGCCGAAGCCATGTCGTCGGCTATATGGGAGACGGGATCAACGATGCGCCCGCCCTCCACGAAGCTGATATCGGTATTTCTGTCGACACCGCGGTCGATGTCGCACGCGAGGCTGCCGACGTCATTCTTCTCAGGCAGGACCTGGGCGTACTCGTGCGCGGCGTCGATGACGGCCGTAAGACCTTCGCCAACACGATGAAATATATCTCCATCACCACCAGCGCCAATTTCGGCAACATGATCAGCATGGCCGCCGCCTCGCTTTTCCTGCCGTTCCTGCCGCTGCTGGCGAAGCAGATCCTGCTCAACAACCTGTTGTCCAGCATTCCCTCACTGGCGATCGCCACTGACAATGTCGATGCCGAGCAGCTGCACCGGCCGCGGCGCTGGGATATCGGCTTCGTGCGGCGGTTCATGCTCAGCTTTGGGCCGATGAGTTCCTTGTTTGACTTTGCGACCTTCGCGTTCCTGTTGTTCATCGTTAAAGCGGCACCCGCTACGTTCCAGACCGCGTGGTTTATCGAGTCACTCACGACACAACTGGCGATCGTGCTTATCGTGCGCACTCACACGGCGTTCTGGGCCAGCCACCCAAGCTCATTGCTTGCCTGGTTGACTTTGGCTGTAGCGGTTGTCGCGATCATCATTCCCTACATGCCCATTGCAGGATGGTTCGGCTTTGTGCCGCTGCCACTGTCCGTGGTGCTTGGTCTCGTCGCAATCGCTGCGCTCTATTTGCTGGCTTCGGAGGCAACCAAGCGTTGGTTCTTCGGCCACGAGAGCAGGCACTCCCATCGGAAGGGAAGGTAGCTGATCGACAGAGGAAGACGATGCATTGGCCGCAAGGTTCGGCTTGCGGGTGGGAGTAGGGGGCTTGATTGAGACAGCTAACGGTCGGCAGGCTATTATCCTCCGTTCGAGATGCGCGCCGCGAGCCACCAAGCGTGCGCTGGCGCCAAATTGTGATTGAAGCCGCGACAACCACTCGATCCAATGAGTCTCTGTCCGGAGCGTCCAGCCGCGCTCGGCAAAGCAGGTCCGACGAACGACGGATCTTGTTTTCACCACTCAGCAGAGATGCGGCCACCGCGTTCGGCTAGCCATGACGGCAAGATCGGCCCGGCGGGTGACGAAGTGTAACCGGCTCCGGAATCAGCTAGTGCGTGGCGACTGCCGACGAATAGCGTGTAGCGGACTCGATTTCGGCTGAAACTTACATTTCTCCATCTCTACGCCCGACAGCAGAAAGTCGCATAAGATAGATTATGGAACGGGGCTGCGGTTTTGGCTGTGTTGCGTTTCTGCCCGAAACCGCAGTTTGCCGCGCTCAATATCCTATGGAGACTGCGGTTTGTTGTGTTGCGAATTCTGAAATCAAGCCGTCGTCAAAAGTCAGTCCGGTCTTGCCTGCAGATAGACCTGCGCTTTCGACTTGCCGATATTGATCAGGCCATGCCTTGCCGGCGAACCCGCGGAAAAACGCCATCCAGATACAGACAAAGATCGACGATGTTGCGCTCCATGACATGCAGCCGGAATTGCACCCAAAATGTCACGGCCAGCGGGCACGTCCTTGACACGCGTCAAAGTACGGATCGCTTCTGGCCACCATTGTGCCGACGATGATGATGATGATGGGACATCGGCAATTTGCGGAGCTGGCGGCGAAGGTGCGCTTTCTCAGCGATCCGGTGGCATACGGGGTTGGAACGACACATGTGGATGTTCGCGAGACGCACATGTCCTGGGTCTTCCTCACGGACGAACTGGTCTACAAGCTCAAGAAGCCGGTCAGGCATGCGTTCCTCGACTTCAGCACTATCGGGAAGCGGCACTTCTACTGCAGCGAGGAATTGCGGCTGAACGCTCGCCTTGCCGCCGAAACCTATCGGCGGATTCTCCCTCTTCGCCGTGACGCATCGGGCCGCTTCTCTCTCGACGGTAGCGGGCGTGTGGTCGACTGGCTGGTCGAAATGAAGCGCCTGCCGCACGGCGATATGCTGGACGAGCGCATCGCCCTCGGACGCCTGGCGGCGACCGAGATAGACGACGTCGCCAAAGCGCTGGCGGCCTTTTATGCGCAACGCCAAGCTGAAATTGACGACGGCGGCGCCTATCTGCGCCACCTTACTGAAGAGCAGCGCATCAACCGCGCCATTCTGCTCCGGCCCGAATTCGCGTTGGTGGAAATGGTGTCCGGCACTTTGGACACAGTAGACAGTCTGCTGCAGCGATTAAGGTCGCGGATCGAAGCACGAATCTTTCGCGGCGCGATCGTCGAGGGGCATGGTGACCTGCGCCCCGAACACGTCTGCATTGGTCAGCCACCCCAGATCATCGACTGCCTCGAGTTCAACCGGTCGATGCGCATCATCGATCCCTATGACGAGATCAACTATCTCGGCCTGGAATGCGAGATGCTTGGCGCGCCATGGATCCGGCCGCTCCTGGTCAAGGCTCTGGAGGGCCGGCTGCCGGACCGCCCTGATGCCGAATTGCTGGCGCTCTATGGCGGTTTCCGAGCGTTGCTAAAGGCCCGTTTGGGGCTCGCGCATCTCCTTGAGACACCTATCCGTCATCCAGAAAAATGGCGCCCGCAGGCGATCGGCTACATCAGGCAGGCGGAGCGCGAGATTTTCAGTCATCAATCCCGATCAGGTCGGAAATCGACCCCTGTGTGTGGAGACGCCTGATTGTCTTGCCGATCAGGCGACTGATCTGCAGAATGTCCAGGGGCGCTTGCGGGTGACGGGCTTTGGCAGCTGACGCCAAGTCCACGCTGTCAGTGACGGTGATGCGGTCTATCGCCTGGCTGCCGAACAGCATTTCGGCACCTTTGCCAAACAATCCGTGCGTGGCGATCGCATGAACGGTCCGGGCACCGCGTTCACGACAGGCAAGTGCTGCGCGCAGCATGGTGCCACCGGTGCTAATCATATCGTCGACGATGAAGACGGCATTGTCGACGACGTCGCCAGCGAACAGTTCGCCGGAAACCACGTTCCGGCTGCGGCGCTTTTCCATGAAGCCGAATCCGATTTCTTTACCGCTCTCTGCCTCCAGAACCTCTTTGAGCAGTTGCGCGCGTTTCACGCCACCGCCATCGGGCGAGAAGATGGTCACCGGCAGATCTCCGGCCAGTTTGCCTATCAGCGGAGCAAACAACTTTCGCGTATCGAGATGCACGCTCTCGCATCGAAAGGCGTTCTGGAACGCGGCGAAATTGTGGACGTCGAGCGTGACGATCCGGTCGGTGCCCATAGCCTCGAAGAGTTGCGCGACATAGCGCGTGGTGACGGGATCGCGCGCCTTGGTTTGCCGGTCCTTGCGTGCATAGGCGAGATAGGGAACGACCGCCGTTGCACGCGCAGCACCGTTCTCCTTGCATGTCGCCAGGAAGAAAAGGAGCTTGCACAGTCTGTCGTTGGCAGAGGCTCCGCCACTTCCAGCCAGACTGTGCAACACATAGACATCCCTGCCGCGTACACTGACCAGCGGGCGAGCCTTGTGTTCCCCATCCTCGAAATCTCTCTCTTCATGTGGGTCGAGTTCGATCGAAAGCACTTGCGCTACGGCCGCGCCAAGTTGTTCCGAGCCTTTGAGAGCGAAGAAACGCATGTTTCCTTCTAACCGGTTTGGAGAACTGATGGATTGACGCGCGTCAAGGATGCGAGCCGCCGCATGGCCTGGGAATCCTATCGGCCATCTTCAACACTTGCGTAGGGGAGAACCGTGCCGGAGCCGCGGCAAGATCGTGAGACCGAACCCGGGTGTCAGGCCAATGAAATGGCAGACCTTGCAGAACGTGGCAGCTCAACATCGGGAACTTGCCGCTGATCACCGTTCGGAAGCCGAGGAGCGCTATGGACCCGCAGCACCTGCGACAATCGCTTCGTGCGTTGGCGCAAAGCAGGCGTGTGGGATCGACTTCTTGGATCTCGCAGAGCTTGATGCCGACAGATTTGGGTCTGCGATCACCTTGGCTGTGCGGTCTTCGACAGAGAAGCCATCGGCCTTCGTCGTCTCGGGAGCATTATTTGCAATCCATCGGGTGATCCACCTTGCTCAGGAAGCCTCAAGCTTGATTGCCTCGGCTGGTGGTCCTCAGCGCACCTGATCGGCGCGCTATAGCCCTCAGTGCCAATGGCGATCGCCTGTTTATATTGGTACGCCGCCGCGGCCGGAATTCGTCCTCTCTGTCCACGGCAGCACCGTGCTTACGTCTTCCAGAATCTTGACTGATCGGGCAAACCCGGCGAATGCGTCGCGCGCAACGGAAAGTGGCACGTAACCATCATAGGCGCGCTGACAGGCACGAATAGCAGTCTGGTAGATCGGCCCCCGTCGGCTCTCCGGCCACTTTTCAAGGAACTGGAAAGCATCAGCCAAGCTTTCAATCTCCTCGATAATATGCTGCCCGTTCTTGACCAAAACGGGCCTATCGAAAATCTTGCCGTTCATAGGCTCCTCCAACTATTAAGTTGAGACGAACTATTCCCGACTTGGCTTGGCTATCGGCTCAACACTATCAAGAATGACCTGACCCTGCAGCGAGGGATGAAACCCGCGGGTTCAATGCCCGGTCGATGTGGTGCTCATCGATCGTCTTCAGACAATTTCATCTCGCCAGTACTCAAGCGGGCCTCATCCCAAGGAACGTGAAATAGATAGTCCGGCTGTTTCAGGCCAACGAAAGACCGGCGAGCAACACCGCGACCAAGATTGAAACAGGGACCGCCAGAAGCAGTCCAGCCTCGACCATGCGCGTCTCCTTGTCGCCAAACATCAGGTTTGTCCTTTCCACGTTTCCTTTTTATGGGCAGCAGGCGCCAGCGATTTCCACGACCTGTAACGCAAGCGCAGCTCGCAAAATTTTGTAAGAAAATATCTCGAAGTAGGGTTGGCGCCATTGATCCAAATCAATGGCAGTGCCGTGGCGCCTGGAGAGATTGTTCCCCAAATGAGGGGCTCTAGATGCTGGACGAAGCGATTCGGTTCCACTCCTGAGTGACCGCTTGGCGCAACGCTGACTGTCGTCGCCTCGACCGGCTCTGCTCAAGGGCGATATTATCGAACGGTCGGCGTGGATGAATTTGCGGCCGTTCATCACCATCACCACCTCGCATGTGGGAGCGGCCGGCGCCTTCATTGGGGTAGAGTGGGCGAAGGCGCCGGCCTACCGGGGCGCATGTTGGGGCAACGCGCTCCGATTTCAGGAGGAGATCTGCTTTTTCGAGGGCTCCGAAATCGCAATTATCAAGTGAAGGTGGGTAGCCAGTCACCAATCAAGGTGCGCCCCCCCTTGTCGGTGTTACGGCGAGATTGGGCTGCTGCCGGTTTTTCGGACACGAGGTTAAGCTAGCATAGCTTGTTCCTCGAAC
>NZ_BSNY01000010.1 GCF_030160235.1 Mesorhizobium huakuii | reverse complement strand
CCCGCCTCGATACGCCGCCCTTCTCAAACCGTCATCACCCATTTTCCGCCATAGCTCTCCCGGCACTCCCACAGACGATCCCATGTGCACAGATGCGAACGGGATGGCGTGGATGCACGCGATCATGTCCAAGAGCGCGCCGCCCGAAGGCAAGGTCGCTTTCGCCTACATGCTGAAGGGGGGCGATGCGGCGAGCAATGCCGATCCCTATGCCCCTAGGCCGCCCGCGGACGGCAAATGGGTACACGATGGCCCCCGCGTAATGGTCATGAACGCCCCGACCATCATGGCGTTGTATCCCCACGAGCCGGATCGGACACAGCCATATGTCATGTTCCCTGACACACCCTATGCGCACCTGATGATTCCAGTGAAATAGTCCAGGTCAGAACCTGCCGCCTTTACGGCGGCAGGTCACCTCAAGGACGGAAAGTCTGGTTGGTCAAAGCTCTCGGCCATAACGTCCATGGCGGGGTGTCCTGTGCTGACCGTAGGCCACGATAACAAGGACAATTCGCGACTGCCAAGATGGAAATAGAAAACCCCGCCGGCAGGGAACCGGAGGGGTTGGTCCTGGGAGGACGCGCGGCACGCGCTGCGTTCGTCGACCGCGCCTTGTCCACATATCGCCAGGTTGCGACACCGATGTGACACTCTCGCCCCGATCCCACGGCTCGGCCATGCCTAAAGGCACGCACGCCGGCATCAAGCCTTTGGAAAGGAGAAATGTGGTTCTCTCCCGGAAGCTGAGGCGCGAGCGTTCTGGCCAAAGGCGGCAATAGAGGCGGGCGAATGGACATATTTGGCACCAAGGGGCTGTTGATCTGCGCGCTGATCTTCATTCCGTTCGAACATCTGTTCCACGAACGGCCCCAGAAGGTCCTGCGGAAGGGCCTGGGTGTCGATCTGATTTATGTGATGTTCAATGGCCTCATCGTAAAAGTGGTCATCGTTCTGATCGCGGCCAACACGCTCGAAGCCGCCGCGATGCTCGTTCCGCAGTCAATCACACAGGCCGTCGGCGGCCAGCCCGTCTGGCTGCAGGTTCCCGAAATCATCCTGATCACCGATATCGGCGTCTACTGGGCACACCGGGCATTCCACACGATCCCGGCGCTTTGGAAATTCCATGCGGTGCACCACGGCATTGAGGAACTGGATTGGCTCGGCGCTTTCCACTCTCACCCGGTCGACGCCATCCTCACAAAGGCTCTATCGCTGACGCCGATCTTTTTCCTCGGCTTCTCCGAAGCCTCGATCGCCGTCTTTTCAGTTATCTACTTCTGGCACACGCTGCTTGTTCATTCGAACGTGCGGATACCGTTCGGCCCCTTGAAGTGGCTGATCGCCAGCCCGCAATTCCATCGCTGGCATCATGCCAACCAGCGCGAGGCCTATGACAAGAACTTCGCCGGACAATTGCCTGTCCTCGACATGGTGTTCGGCACCTACAATGCCACCGGCGACAAGGTGCCGGAAAAATACGGCGTCGATGATCCGATCCCCTCCAGCTATTTCGGGCAGGTCGGCTATCCGCTCATGACCCACGAGAAGCGATCGAACCATCCAGTGCCGAGCACCGAAGCCTGACGGCTAACACCGACGGCGCAGGACTTTCGCCGCATGAAACTGGCGATGTCGCCAGGTGGCAGCAGACGTTCCATCTCGGGTTGGTTTTAGCTGATACCGGCAATAATTTCGGGTCCTGCGTTTTCGCCTCGAGGCTTTCCCGGCATGGACCATCACGACGACGACCTCGCGAAATTCGAAGCGCATGGCGCGACGCCCCTGCCGGTCGCAAGAGACGAAGGCCGGGTGGAACATGAGGGCGCAAGAATCTGGTACGCCTCGTTTGGCGCCGGTCGTCCCGTGATCCTGCTGCATGGCGGTCTCGGCCACAGCGGCAATTGGGGATTTCAGGTCCCGGCGCTGGTCGAGAACGGCTACCAGGTCGTGGTGATCGACAGCCGCGGCCACGGGCGCAGCAGCCGCGACGAGCGGCCGTACAAATACGAATTGATGGCTTCCGATGTCCTGGCCGTGATGGACAGGCTGCACTTGAAGAAGGCGGCTGTGGTGGGTTGGAGCGATGGCGCCTGCGTCGCCCTGATCCTTGGCATGAAAGCCGCCGACCGCGTCAGCGGCGTATTCTTCTTCGGCTGCAACATGGATCCGAGCGGCACCAGGGAATTCGAGCCCAGCCCGGTCATTGATCGCTGTTTCAGCCGGCACGCCAGGGACTATGTCGAATTGTCGGCGACGCCGGATCAGTTCGACGCATTCGTCAAAGCCGTCGGCCTGATGATGAAGACCGAACCCAACTACACCGCCGCCGACCTGGCGCGGACGCGCGTACCCGTGGCGATCGTTCAAAGCGAGCATGACGAATTCATCAGACATGAGCACGCGAGCTATCTGGCAAGCAGCATCCCGGGGTCGGAATTGATCGCGCTGTCTGGCGTCAGCCATTTCGCGCCGCTGCAACGGCCCGGGCGGTTCAACGGCGCGCTGCTGGCCTTCCTGGAGAGAATTCATTCTTGAGAGCACGGTGCGCAGCGCGCCGAAGCCGGACGGCTTTTTCGCGTCGAATCGGTTAAGCCTTGAGGCATGAACGAGACCTCACTCTATGCTCCGGTGAAGCGGTTCCTCGAAAGTCTCGACTTCGTCGTGAAGGGCGAAATCGGCGGCTGCGATATCGTCGCGCTGCGCGATGGTGAGCCACCGATCGTCGTCATCTGCGAGTTGAAGCTGCAGTTCAATCTGGAATTGGTGCTGCAAGGCGTCGACCGTGCGGCCGCCTGCGACGAAGTCTGGCTGGCGGCGCGCATGTCGGCGCGCGGCAAGGGGCGCGAAAGCGACGCTCGGTTCCGCAACCTCTGCCGCCGGCTCGGCTTCGGCATGCTTGGCGTGACAGCCAACGACAAGGTCGAGGTGCTTGTCAGTGCCGCCGCGCCGGAGCCGCGCAGGAATGCACGGCGGCGCTCCCGCCTTGTCGACGAGCACCAGCGCCGCCGCGGCGATCCTGTCGCCGGCGGAGGATCGCGCAATCCGATCATGACCGCCTATCGCCAAAGTGCCCTCACCTGCGCGGCCGCGATGGCGGACGGACCCAAGCGCCCACGCGACCTGAAGGCCTTGACGCCGATCGCGCCGAAAATCCTGCAGCACAATGTCTATGGCTGGTTCGCGCGCGTCGACCGCGGCCTCTACGATCTCACCGATGCCGGCCGCGCCTCGCTGATCCGTTGGCCGCAGACCCCGCACGATGATGCCCGACACGAGATTTTGATTGCCTCGACCGCCTGAAATGCGGGGGCTTGCCGGGCATGGCGCGTCCCTCTTGGTTGATTTCTCAGACAAAATATGGTGCTAGTCCCGCCCATGAAGACACTATGCATGATGGCCGTTGCGTCCTTGACGCTGGCCTTCCCGGCCAACGCGATGGACAATGCTTTGCGTGCCGGGCTGATGAAGCTTGATCCGCAAACACGCCTGGAACAGCGCTGCGATGCCGAAGTCCTGGACCGGATCACCCACGATGACCGCAAGTTCAAGGCCGACCGTGTCGTTGCCTACGCCTTCGCGACGCCCGAGATGAGCGCCGATGCGATCAGGAGTCCGGGTGCGGCGTTCCGCAGCAAGGGACAGTGGTATCGGCTGAAATTCAAATGCCAGACCGGGCCGGACCATATGGACGTCCTGCAGCTGCGCTACCGGATCGGCGACGAAATTCCGGAAGCCGACTGGGCGAAGTACAATCTCTACGACTAGTTTTTCGCGGGTTCGCTATGGCCTCGGCTCACGAGGCGACAGCAGCTAAAAATTCCCTGTAATACCCTGCCACGAAAGTGGTTTTCCAGTGTTGTCCGTCCCAGCGTCTTGACGCCAGCGGACCATGCCTTTAGGCCCGTCTGGACGATCGACAACGAACACTCGGCGAAGGGCTTCCAGGTCGATGGAAATATTTACCGCCGCGGGCATATCGGCTCTTTTTCAGGTCATCGCCATCGACCTTGCGCTTGCGGGCGACAATGCCATTGTCATCGGTCTCGCCGCGGCCGGCCTGCCGGCTGCCCAGCGCAAGCGCGCCATTCTGGTCGGCATCGCGGCGGCCACCGTGCTTCGCATCTTCTTCGCCCTGATCACACAATGGCTGCTGACCATCGGCCCGATGCTGCTGATCGCCGGCGGCCTGCTTTTGCTGTGGGTCTGCTGGAAGATGTGGCGCGAATTGCGCGTCAGCCACGATGAGGAGCGCGACGCGACCGAAGCGCTGTCGAATGGCGACTTCGACAAGGACGGCGTCATTGGCGGCAAGGGATCCGGCAAGACCTTCTCGCAGGCCGCCTGGCAGATCGTCATTGCCGACGTGTCGATGTCGCTCGACAATGTCCTGGCCGTGGCAGGTGCTGCCATGAACCACCCGACGGTGCTGATCATCGGACTGGCCCTGTCGATCGCCTTGATGGGCTTTGCCGCGTCTTTCGTCGCGCGCCTGCTGCACAAATACCGCTGGATTGCCTATATCGGCCTGGCAATCATCCTCTATGTAGCGGTCAAGATGCTGCTTGACGGGGCCGTGCAGCAATTCCCCGAGCACTTCGCTTTCCTGGCGCCCTGGTTCGGATCCGGAGGTCACTGAGCCATCCCATGGCGCGGACCAGCCTGTCGGCCGGTTTGCTTGATTGCGCAACCCATGCTATTGCGCCGCGCGTATTGGCTCCTGCCAAGCGCCACAGACCGACATTTACAGCGATTTGAGGCCGGACCAGCGTTTCGGCCCGTACCCCCATTGGAAACTTGCCTATGTCCGCCCCTCGCGTCAGTTTCGTCAGCCTTGGATGCCCGAAGGCGCTCGTGGATTCCGAGCGCATCATCACGCGCCTGCGCGCTGAAGGCTATGAGATCGCCCGCAAGCATGACGGCGCCGATCTCGTGGTGGTCAATACCTGCGGTTTCCTCGATTCCGCCCGCGACGAGTCGCTCAATGCCATCGGTTCGGCGCTTTCGGAAAACGGCAGGGTCATCGTCACCGGCTGCCTCGGCGCCGAGCCGGACGTGATCCGCGAAAAGCACCCCAATGTGCTGGCGATCACCGGGCCGCAGGCCTATGAGAGCGTCATGGCAGCCGTGCATGAGGCAGCCCCACCCTCGCACGATCCCTATATTGACCTTCTGCCGCCGCAGGGCGTCAAGCTGACGCCGCGCCACTATGCCTATCTCAAGATTTCGGAAGGCTGCAACAACCGCTGCACCTTCTGCATCATTCCCGCCCTGCGCGGCGACCTCGTTTCGCGCCCTGCGGCCGACGTGCTGCGCGAAGCTGAAAAACTGGCCAAGGCCGGCGTCAAGGAGCTGCTCGTCATCTCGCAGGACACCAGCGCCTACGGCATCGACATCAAGTACCAGACGTCGATGTTCGGCGACCGCGAAGTGCGCGCGAAATTCCTCGATCTGTCGGAGGAACTGGGCAAGCTCGGCATCTGGGTGCGCATGCACTATGTCTACCCCTACCCGCATGTCGCCGACGTCATCCCGCTGATGGCCGAGGGCAAGATCCTTCCCTATCTCGACATCCCGTTCCAGCATGCCTCGCCGCAAGTGCTGAAGAACATGCGCCGGCCAGCACATGGCGAAAAGACGCTGGAGCGCATTCGCGGCTGGCGCGACGTGTGCCCGGATCTCGCCATCCGTTCGACCTTCATCGTCGGCTTCCCCGGCGAGACGGACGAGGATTTCGAGATGCTGCTCGACTGGCTGGACGAGGCCAAGATCGATCGCGCCGGCTGCTTCAAATACGAACCGGTCAAGGGCGCCCGTTCCAACGACCTCGGCCTCGAGCAGGTGCCGCAGGACGTCAAGGAAGCGCGCTGGCACCGCTTCATGCAGCGCCAGCAGAAGATTTCGGCGACGCAGCTGGCGAAGAAGGTCGGCAAGCGCCTGCCGGTGCTGATCGACGAAGCGCATGGCACGTCGGCGAAGGGCCGCACCAAATACGACGCGCCCGAGATCGACGGCTCGGTCCACATCCAGTCGCGCCGCCCGATGCGTGCCGGCGACATCGTCACCGTCAAGATCGAGCGCGCCGACGCCTATGACCTCTACGGTTCGGCCGTCTGATCGTTCCGTCGCTTTTTCCCGGCAAATGAAAAGGGCGCCTCGCGGCGCCCTTTCCTGTTCGAAATGTGATGCGCCGCTTATTGCGGCAGCTTGTCGTCGACGCCCTTGACGTAAAAATTCATGCCGAGCAGCGTGCCGTCGTCGGCCACTTCACCGTCCTTCAGCCACGCCGAGCCGTCCTGCTTGGCGATCGGTCCGGTGAACGGGTTCCAGCCGCCGGCGATCTTCTTCCCGGTCGCCTCGGCCATCGCCTTCACGTCGTCGGGCATGTTGGTGTAGGGCGCGAGCTTGACCGCGCCGTCCTTGATGCCGAGCCAGACATTGTCCGGCTTCCAGGTGCCGTCGATGGCTGCCTGCACGCGGCTGATGTAGTACGGACCCCATTCGTCGGTCAGCGAGGTCAGCTGCGCGTTCGGCGCGAACTTGATCATGTCGGACGACTGGCCGAAGCCGTGCAGCTTGCGCTCCTCGGCCACCTGCAGGGCAGCGGTCGAATCGGTGTGCTGGACGATGATGTCGGCGCCCTGGTCGAACAGCGCCTTGGCAGCGTCGGCTTCCTTGCCCGGATCGAACCACGAATTGACCCAGACGATCTTGGCCTTGAAGTTCGGGTTGATCGACTGCGCGCCGAGCATGAAGGAGTTGATGCCCATCACCACTTCCGGGATCGGGAAGGACACGATGTAGCCGGCGACGCCGGACTTCGATTCCTTGGCGGCGATCTGGCCGAGCACGTAGCGCCCTTCATAGAAGCGGGCATTGTAGATGCCGAGATTATCGCCGGTCTTGTAGCCGGTGGCGTGCTCGAACATCACCTTCGGGAATTTCTTGGCGACCTTCACTTCGGCATCCATGAAGCCGAACGAGGTGCCGAAGATCAGCTTGCAGCCTTCGCGCGCCAGGCGCTCAAAAGCCCGGTCGGCATCGGGACCTTCGGAGACGTTCTCCAGATAGGCGGTCTCGACCTTGTCGCCGAGCGCCTTCTCGACTTCGAGCCGGCCCTGGTCGTGCTGGTAGGAGTAGCCGAAATCGCCGATCGGGCCGGTATAGACCCAGCAGGCCTTCAACTTGTCGGCCGCCTCTGCGGACGCGGCCAGTGACAATGCAGCTGTCGTCGTCATCAGGGCAATAAGCAGTTTTTTCATCGTGTTACCTCTCTGTGTTAAGCCTTGGAGCTTCCCGTCTTTTTGTTTTTGTCAACGATCCGGAACGAATGGCTGCCCCAGTGATGCCGGCGTGTTCATCATCGTCAGACGCTTGTTGCGCGAGATTAGAACGAGAACCACGACGGTTGCCAGATAGGGCAGAGAAGAAAGCATCTGCGAGGGCACCGGAATGCCAAAAGCCTGTGCATGAAGCTGGCCGATCCACACCGCGCCGAAGATGTAGGCGCCGGCGAGCACCCGCCAGGGCCGCCACGACGCGAACACCACGAGCGCCAGCGCGATCCAGCCTCGGCCCGCGGTCATGTTCTCGACCCATTGCGGCGTGTAGACCAATGACAGATGGCCTCCGGCGAGACCGGCGCAGGCGCCGCCGAAGATCACCGCCAGATAGCGGTAGCGGATGACCTTGATGCCGAGCGCATGCGCCGAGGTGTGGCTGTCGCCGATCGAGCGCAGTGTCAGCCCGGTTCGCGTCTTGAACAGGAACCACATGACTGCGGCGGTCAGCACGATCGAGATGTAGAACACCGGATCCTGGCCGAACAGCAGCTTGCCCACGACCGGGATGGAACTGAGGCCAGGAATGTCGAGATTGGGCAGCCTGACACCGGGCTGGCCGACGAAGCTCGTGCCGATCATGCCGGAGAGGCCGAGGCCGAGCAGGGTCAGCGACAGGCCGGTCGCCACCTGGTTGGTGGCCAGAGACAGCGTCATGACGGCAAACAGCAGCGAGAACAGCGCCCCCATGGCGATCGCCGCCAAAAGGCCGATCCAGGGCGAGCCGGTCAGGTAGCCGGCGCCGAAGCCGCCGACCGCGCCCATGATCATCATGCCCTCGACGCCGAGATTGAGCACGCCTGAGCGTTCGACCACCAGTTCGCCAATCGCCGCGATCAACAGCGGAGTCGCCGCCGTGGCAATGGTCAGGAGGATGTTGACGGTGATGTCCATCAGCGGGCTTCCTTCAACTTCGGCGCGGCGTCGAGCTTTGCCGCGCCTTCTTGTTTCGTCAGCGCCAGGCCGATCAGGCGGATGCGGTAGTGGATGAGCGTGTCGCAGCCGAGCACGAAGAACAAAAGCATGCCCTGGAACACCCGCGCCACCTTGTCGGAAATGCCGAGCGCGCTTTGCACCGCTTCGCCGCCGAGATAGGTCAGCGCCAGCACCAGGCCCGCGGCGATGATGCCGAGTGGATTGAGGCGGCCGAGAAACGCCACGATGATGGCGGTGAAGCCGTATCCGGGTGAGATCACCGGCTGCAATTGCCCGATGGCGCCCGAGACTTCCGAAATGCCGGCAAGGCCGGCCAGGGCGCCCGACAGCAGGAAGGCGAAGAACACCATGCGGCTGAGGCCGAAACCGGCGAAGCGTCCTGCCCGCGGACTGGAACCCAGCACCCGCACCTCGAAGCCCTTCAGCATGCGCCCCATCAGGATCCAGATCAGCAACGCGGCAACCAGCGCAAAGACAAAGCCCCAATTGGCGCGTCCGGCGTCCGGCATCAGTTCCGGCAGCACGGCGGAGTCGCCGAACTGGATCGTCTGCGGGAAACCGTGCCCCTGCGGATCGCGCCAGGGACCGCGCACCAGCCAGTCGAGGAAGAGCTGGGCGACATAGACCAGCATCAGGCTGGTCAGGATCTCGTTGGTGTTGAAGCGGGTCTTCAGAAACGCGGGTATCGCCGCATAGGCCGCGCCGCCGACCATGCCGAGCAGAAGCATCAGCGGCAGCACCAGCGGGCCTTCGAATTGCGGAAACAGCACCGGGATGGCCGAGCCGAAGATGGCGCCGAAAATAAACTGGCCCTCGGCGCCGATGTTCCAGATGTTGGCCTTGTAGCAGACCGACAGGCCGACCGCGATCAGGATCAACGGTGCCGCCTTGATCGCCAGCTCATGCAATTGCCAGACTTGGCTGACCGGTTCGACGAAGTAGATCCGGAATGCGGTCAGCGGATTGACCCCGAGCAGCGCGAACAGAACGGCACCGGCGATGATCGTCAGCGCGAAGGCGATGAACGGCGACAGGGCCGAAAACAGCGCGGAGCGCTGCGGGCGTTTGACGAGTTCGAGGCGCATCATGCCGTCTCCAGCGTATGTTCGGCGTGGCCGGGCTCGGCGCCGCCCATCAGCAGACCGACCTTCTCGAAGGTTGCTTCGGCGATCGGCATCGGCTTGGACAATTCGCCATTATGCATCACCGCGATCGCGTCCGAAATTTCGAACAGTTCGTCGAGGTCCTGGCTGATCACCAGCACTGCGGATCCGCTGCGCGACAGTTCGATCAGCGCTTGCCGGATATGGGCGGCGGCGCCGGCGTCGACGCCCCAGGTCGGCTGGTTCACCACCATGACACTGGGCCGGCGGTCGAGTTCGCGGCCGACGATGAATTTCTGCAGGTTTCCGCCCGAAAGCGCCGCCGCTTCCGGATCCGGCGCGCTCTTGCGCACGTCCATCGCCTCGATGATGCGTTGGGAGGCAGCGTAAATGGCGCCGCTCTTGACCATTCCGCCGGCGCCGACAAACGCCTTGCCGTCCGTGGCATGGCGCGACAGCAAAAGGTTTTCCGAGAGTTTCATGCGCGGTGCGGCACCATGGCCGAGGCGCTCTTCCGGCACGAAGGCGGCACCCAGCAGGCGCCGTCCGGTGATGGTGAGGCCACCGGCATCCTTGCCGCGGATGCGCACCGAGGCGGCATCCTGCTGCAAGACTTCGCCGGAAACGGATTCGAAGAACTCGCCCTGGCCGTTGCCGGCGACACCGGCAATGCCGATCACTTCGCCGGCGCGGACATTGAGGCTGATGTTCTTGAGCGGAATGGAGAACGGCGTCGCCGGTTTGCGGGTGAGGCCGCGGATTTCAAGCAACGGCTGCGCGGTCTCGATCCCGTCGACCGGAGCACGCACCACGGCCTGCACCTCGTTGCCGACCATCATGCGGGCGAGCGAGGCGGCAGTCTCCTCGCGCGGGTTGCAATGGCCGACCACCTTGCCGTGCCGCAACACGGTGGCGCGGTCGCAGATGCGTTTGACCTCTTCCAGCCGGTGGGAAATGTAGAGGATCGACTTGCCTTCCGAGCGCAGCCGCTCCAGCGTCTCGAACAACTTGTCGGCTTCCTGCGGCGTCAGCACCGAGGTCGGCTCGTCTAGGATGATGAGTTGCGGCGTCTGCAGCAGGCAGCGGATGATCTCGATGCGCTGGCGTTCGCCGACCGACAGGTCGCCGACCAGCGAGTCCGGATCGAGCGGCAGGCCGTAGCTGTAGGAAAGCGCCCTCGCCTTCGCCGCGATGCTGCTGATCGGCGAGCCGTCGTCCAGGGAAAGCGCGATGTTCTCGGCCGCGGTCAGCGCCTCGAACAGCGAAAAATGCTGGAACACCATGCCGATGCCGAGCTTCTTGGCGGCACCCGGGCTGGTGATCCGCACCGCCTGGCCGTTCCAGAAGATCTCGCCGGAATTGGGTTCCAGCGAGCCGAACAGCATCTTGACCAGCGTCGACTTGCCGGCGCCATTCTCGCCGAGCAGCGCGTGGATTTCACCTTTGGCGATGTTGAGATCGATATGATCGCACGCCGTCAGCGTGCCGAATATCTTGGTCAGGCCACGAACCTCGAGCAGGTTCGCCCCATCATGATTTGCACTCACAGTGCCTCCCATCTGGTTCGCCAGATATGTTCTGTGTTCCCGCAAGCATGGTAGGCGTCGCCGGCTCTCAACGGAAAGCGGCACGCGTCTTGAAAGAGCTTCAAGAATTTCAGCGGAAATTCAAGGGATAGCAAGCCCGGCGGACTAAGGGAATGAGAATGGTCGTCCCTGTGGTCCTGCGCCCCTCGAGGTCGGCATGCGCCTTGGCCGCATCCTTCAGCGCATAGCGCTGGTTGATCTGGATTTTGACGGCGCCGCTGAGCACCACTTCGAACAGCGCGGCCGCGGAGGCGTCGAGGTCCTCGCGTTTTGCGTTGTAGACGAACAGGGTCGGCCTTGTGACGAACAGCGAGCCCTTCTGCGCGAGCAATGACATCGAGAAGGGCGGGATCGGTCCCGACGACTGGCCGAAACTGACGAACATGCCGAGCGGCTTCAGGCAGTCGAGCGAGGCCGGGAACGTGTCATTGCCCACCGAATCGTAGACGACGTCGCATTTCTTGCCGCCGGTGATGGCGGCGACGCCGGCGACGAAGTCCTGCTCCTTGTAATTGATGACATGGTCGAAACCGTGTGCCTTGGCGAGCTCGATCTTGTCGGTCGAGCTTGCCGTGCCGATGACGGTTGCGCCCAGATGTTTCGCCCACTGGCCCAGAATGAGCCCGACACCGCCGGCCGCGGCATGGAACAGGATCGTGTCGCCAGCCTTCACCTTGAAAGTCCTGCGCAGGAGATATTCGGCGGTCATGCCTTTCAGCATCATCGCGGCCGCCTGCTCGTCGCTGATGCCCTCGGGAATCTTGACCACGAGGCCGGCGGCGATGACACGTTGCTCGGCATAGGCGCCGACATTCGTCGAATAGGCGATCCGGTCGCCTGGCTTCAGCCAGTCGACGCCCTCGCCGACCTCCTGCACCACGCCGGCGGCTTCGCTGCCCGGAATGAGCGGAAAGCCTCCTGGCGGCGGATAGAGGCCGGAGCGATGATAGACATCGATGAAGTTGAGGCCGATGGCCGTATGCCTGACCAGTATCTGCCCGGAACCCGGCCGGCCGGGATCGGCGTCCTCATAGGTCAGAACTTCCGGGCCGCCATGGGCGTGGATACGGATCGCTTTGGACATGGACTGGGATTCCTGTGGGAGAGGCTGGTCAGGCCTTTTTGGCGCCGAGATTTGGAAAGAACTGCATGATGCCACCGATGCAGGCCAGGTAAAGCCCGGTAATGGTGATGCCGATCTTGATGAAGGTGCTGACCTGTGCACCCAAAACGCCGATCTGGTCGTAGAAGGCGGCAAGCGCCGCCTGTGCGAGAGCAAGCGCGCCGAAGGCGCACCACAAGAGGGTCATTGTGAGATTGATGGGCCGCAGCCGCACGACCCGCACCGGATGAATGAAATTGATCGGGACGAACGTCAGAATACCGGCCACCACCACCACCGCGAACGACACCCATTGTCCGGGTTCAATGACGAACAGCGTGAACACCACCATGTTCCACACGACGGGGAATCCCTTGAAGAAATTCTCCTTCGTCTTCATGCCGGTGTCGGCATAATAGATCGCGCTGGAGACGACGATGATCGCCGCCGACAGAAACGACAGCCCCTCGCCCATGAAGCCGCGCTGGTAGAGTGCGAAGGCCGGGATCAGCACATAGGTGACGTAGTCGATGATGTTGTCGAGAAGCTCGCCCGACCAGGTTGGGAGGATCTCCTTGACCTCGAGCTTCCTGGCGATGGGTCCGTCGATGCCGTCGACGAACAGTGCCAGGCCAAGCCACCAGAACATTGCCGTCCAGCGTTCCTCACTCGCCGCCACCAGCGACAGGAAGGCAAGGAACGAGCCTGACGCCGTCAGCAGATGGACCGAGAACGCCCTCGCCTGCGGCCAGGTGACCTTCTTCTTCGGTCGCGGGATCCGATCCGTGATCTTCTTGGCGGCTTTCCGTGCCGCCAAGTTCCTGGCCGATGTGTTCTTGCTCACGGGCCCCGCCAATCCAGCTTGCAGATTTCGGCCGAGCGGCCGGCAAAATTCCAGTTGCGGCCAAAGGCTCGCATCTTGCTCTTGTCGGACCTCGCCACGATGATCTCCGGTGCAATCCAGTATTCCGAATTGGTGATCACCGTGTCCTTCTCGCGATCCTTGCCCGCGATTGGCGTGACCGCTCCGTCGATGATCTTCGGTATCTGGAAGATACGCGTCTTGTCTCGTGTCTCATAGGTGATCGGCACCTGTTCTACACCCAGGAATTTTCCGACCAGGATCGACAGCAGCGATGTGGTTCCGCCGGCCTTGCCGGTGAAAATCTTCGTCAGGGCCTTTACCGCGTGGATAGAGGCGCGTTTGTCGATGAAGAGGCCCGCGGTCCAGTTGCCGCGGCTCATGTAACCGGGGATTTCCATGATCAGCCCAAGGTTGAGGCCGGACAGGTCGACCTCGCCGAAATGGCCGGCATCGATACGGAAACCGGCCCAGGTCTGGCAATAGCCCTCGGTCGGAGGGTGACTGCCGAGCGACAGCACACAAGGGCAAAAAACCGTGCAATTGCAGGAGAGTACGAGCTCTCCCTTCATTGCCCAGCCCTGATCTGTCATTGAATTCCCCCCATTCACAGCGAGATTACTAGCAGCGCGGCTGCCCAGACAAGCAGTATCGCACCGGCCAGCCGGGTTGGAAGACTGCCGGTCGTTTGTTTTTCAATCAGGGTGAACACGCCGATCAGCGCCATCCAGAAGACGTTCATCACGCCGACGGCGAACATCACCAGCATCAGCGCCCAGCAGCAGCCGAGGCACCAGATGCCTTGCGCGGCGCCAAGCCGGAAGACGCGGGCCGGTTTGGCGCTCCAGTTCGAAAACAGGATCGAGAACGGGTTGCGGCATTTCTTCAGGCAGGCCTCCTTGAGGCCGCTGAACTGGTAGAGGCCTGCAACCAGCAATGCCAGCGCGCCGGCAACACCAAGCAGCGGATCGTAGATTTCGCCGGACGCGGCGAATGCGTGCAAGCCCATTGTCAGCGCCGCAAACAGCATCGAGGCGGCGAGCCAGACACCGAGATAGCCTGCAACCAGCACCAGCGGATGGACGACCGGCTCGCCCTTGATCCGCGCCGTATCGGCGATCTCGCAATAGGTGCGGATCATCGGCGCCGCGGATGGCAGCATCGCGGCGATCGCCATCAGGAACCACATCAGGATCAGCGCCAGGGCACGCGGGACGATGCTGGCATCAAGTGGCGCCGGCGACAGGCAGAGCACGAAGAACCGCTCCAGGAAATCGGGCAGCGGCAGCTGCGGCAGGCCGCGCAGAAAAGCGTCGCCGGGCGCGCTGCCCCAGGCCTCGGCGCCGCGAATCGCCATTGCCGCGAGCAAAAGCCAGGCGAGCAAAATGCTTGCGCCGACGACGATATTGACCGCCACACGTGGGTTGCGCGCAATATCAGCCGTGGCGCGGCCGGCGCGGTCAAGATGGCTGAAATCGTCCTGGTGGCCGGTCATGACACCCGAATGGGCCGAATCGCCGCGTTGATCAAGCCGCATGAACTGACCTATATGCTTATTGACTGGCAGGTCTGGTGGCCCGCCCCGCATCGCAAGCCGGAAACCGATCTTGGAGCATCAGGAAACAGCGCGAATACTGATTGCCGGCACCGGTCCGGCAGGGCTGATCGCCGCGCTGGCTTTCGCCGATGCCGGCTTCCCGGTGACGCTGGTCGGGCCTGAAGCGTCGGCCCCCGATGGCCGCACCACGGCGCTGATGAACCCTGCCCTGAAAGTGCTTGAGCGGCTCGATGTTCTTGAAGCCATCAGGCCCAAGGCCGCTCCCTTGAAAGTCATGCGCATCGTCGACGCGACCAGCCGGCTGATCCGCAGCCCTGTCGTCACCTTCCGCGCCAGCGAGATCGACGAGGACCAGTTCGGGCTGAACCTGCCAAACAGCGTCCTTGGCCCGGCGCTTGCCGACAAGGTGGCCGCCCATCCCGGGATCGAATGGCGCAGGTCGATGGTGAAGAGCTGGCATCTCGACGCCGATCGGGCTCATGCTATTCTCGCTGACCGCAGCGAGGTTGGCGCGTCCCTGGCGGTCGCCGCCGATGGACGCCTGTCGCCTGCGCGCGAGGCAGCGGGCATCTCAACCGGCTCGCACGCCTATCCGCAGGCCGCGCTCGTGCTCAATTTCGGCCATAGCCGTGAGCACGCCTCCACCTCGACCGAGTTCCACACAGAAACCGGTCCGTTCACTCAGGTTCCGTTACCCGGCAATCGCTCAAGCCTCGTCTGGGTGGTGAAGCCCGAGACGGCCAAGGAGCTTGCCGCACTGGATGACGCAACGCTCTCGCTGCGGGTCGAGCAGCAGATGCAGTCGATGCTGGGTCGGGTGACGGTAGAGCCGGGCCGCCAGATCTATCCGCTTTCGACCGTGACGCCCCTGCGTTTCGCGCGAGACCGGGTGGCGCTTGTCGGCGAAGCCGCGCATGTGTTCCCGCCCATCGGTGCGCAAGGCCTCAACCTTGGCATCAGGGATATTGACGATCTGGTTGGAATTGCAAAAGAAAATAGCGGAGATCCAGGCGCGTCCAAGGTCCTTGCAGCCTACGATTTCAAGCGCCGGCCCGACATTCTGGCGCGCAGCAGCGCGGTCAACCTCCTCAACATGTCGCTGCTCTCCGATATGCTGCCAGCGCAGATGGCGCGCGGCGCCGGTCTCAGCGTGCTCGGCGGCTTTGCACCGCTGCGCGCCTTCTTCATGCGCGAAGGACTTCGTCCCGGCAGCGGTTTTGCAGCACTCGCGGGCGGCCTGCGAAAACCCTTGCGGCAGCCGTAGCGATTTTGCGGATTTATCGCGACATCGCGACGTCAATCAAAAACCTTTGCGCCGCATTGTGCGTAGCTTCAAGGCGCTCAGACGCTTCGGGATTGAATTGACTCGGAGTCTGCGCCAAATAAAGTCAAGGAATTCAGTGGTGAGTACGATGAAAACGGCCAAATTCGCGATCGGACAGGTGGTTCGCCACCGGCTGTTTCCGTTTCGAGGCATCATTTTCGACGTCGACCCGCAGTTCGCCAACACCGACGAATGGTATGAAGCCATTCCCGCCGATGTGCGGCCGCGCAAGGATCAGCCGTTCTACCATCTGCTCGCCGAGAATTCGGAAACCGAATACATCGCCTATGTGTCGGAGCAGAACCTGCTCGAGGATCGGTCGGGCGAACCGGTCCGCCACCCGCAGATCAAGGAGATGTTCGACAAGAGGCCGGACGGGCGTTACGAGCCGAAACGCCAGTCCAGGCACTGACCTTGCCGCATTCCTGCCGTCCGCCGGGAAAATCCAGGCCAGGGCCAGACACGAAAAAAGCGGGGCATGACCCCGCTTTTTCTTTGGCTCGATAATGGCCGAGCCGGTGATCAGTTGGCGGTCTTGGCCTTGTCCTGCTCATCCTTGAGCTTCTTGGCGAAGTCCTGGTTGTTCTTGGCGACGAAGTCCTGCAGCTTCTTCTGCCGGTCCTCGATGTCCGACTGCTGCAGCGGCGGGCCGTCATAGGCGCCGCTGAAGCCCTGGAGCGCTATCTTGATCGGGTTGGCCTGATTCTGGAAGTTGATCGAAGTCAGCGTGATCCCCTGACCCTTCTTGAACGAGGCGACGAGCTGGTCGGTCAGCGGCACTTCGGCCACGCAACGATCCGGGAAGCAGATGACATAGTCGAGCTTCTGCGCCTTGCCTGTGTCGATCTGCAGGCCGATGCCGGGAGGCACCAGGCGACCGGTCGGGACCGTCACCTGAAACACCTTGCGGTTCACCTTGCCCTTGAGTTCGATCAGGCTGACACCGGTGACGAGCTGGCCGTTGCCGGCAGTGACGATGTTCTGGACGTTGCAGATGTCGACGTCTTCCTGCTTGGTGCAGGCCTTGAACCAGCCCTGCGGGATCTGTTGCTGCTGCTGTGCGTAAGCAGAGGGAAGTCCTGCGCCCAGAAAGCCGACCACGCCCGCGGCCATGACCGAAAGGCGGTACGCATTGCTGTTCAGGCTCGTCATCTCGTGCACTTCCTCTCAAATGATCCCGGAACCGGCTTCTCTACGCCGTGTGGTCCAGCTACCTGTTGCCGAAATGAGGCAACAGAATGACTTCGGACGGCGTGTTACACTGCAAGCGGTGCCGAATCCAGCCCGCCTGCTTGTAATTCTTGATGACACGATTGGCCGGCAATGAGCTGCCTCATGCTAGGGTGCGCACCGAATCATCAAGCCGACCTGTTAAGGAGACGGTCATGGGCCGCGTTCTTGTTTGGCTGATCACCGCGATATCGCTTTTCACCCTTTCGCCGCGACCGGCCATGTCGGAACCGAAGCATGCCATCGCCATGCAGGGCGAGCCGGCCCTGCCGCCCGACTACACCCATTTCGACTACGTCAATCCCGATGCGCCGAAGGGTGGCAGCATCACCTATTGCGTTGTCGGTAGTTTCGACAACCTCAACCCCTTCATCCTGAAAAGCCTGCGCACAACCGCGCGCGGCATGATGGATCTGACCTACGGCAACCTCGTTTTCGAACCGCTGATGCAGCGCAACTACGACGAGGCCTTCAGTCTCTATGGCCTGCTCGCCGACAGCGCGGATATGGATCCCGAGCGCAAGTCGATCGAATTCCACCTCAACCCCAAGGCAAAGTGGTCGGACGGCGAGCCGGTGACGCCGGAGGATGTACTATTCACCTACGATGTCTTCACCGACAAGGGCCGCCCGCCCTACAACGCCCGCATGAGCCTGATCGCCAAGCTTGAAAAGACCGGTGATCACAGCGTGCGCTTCACTTTCAATGACAAGGCCAATCGCGAAACGCCAATGATCATCGCGCTGACGCCGATCCTGCCGAAACATGCCTTCGACAAGGAGACTTTCGACAAGACAACGCTGAAGCCGCTGATTGGCAGTGGACCTTACACCATTGCCCAGGTGGCGCCGGGCCAGCGTATCGTGTTCAAGCGCAACCCCGATTATTGGGGCAAGGATGTCCCGGCCAAGCGCGGCTTCGACAATTACGACCAGATCACCATCGAATATTTCCTCAACGCCAACGCCAAGCTAGAGGCTTTCAAGAAAGGCCTCTGCGCCGTCGACGACGACGGCGACCCGGTCAAGCGGGAGCGTGACCTGGACTTCCCGGCCTTCCACAGGGGTGAGGTGGTTTCTGAAACCTTCGACACCGGCATTCCGCCCGTGGTGACCGGTTTCCTGTTCAACACGAGGCTGCCGAAGTTCTCCAATCCGGTGGTTCGGCGCGCGCTCGGCATGCTTTACGACTTCGAATGGGCGAACAAGAACCTGTTCGGCGGCAAATACACCCGCACGATGAGTTATTGGCAGAACTCGGAACTTTCCGCGCTCGGCCATCCGGCCGACGACAGGGAAAAGGCGTTGCTCGCACCCTACCCCGGCCGTGTGCCGCCTGACGTCATGGACGGCACCTGGAAACCGCCCGTGACCGACGGTTCGGGCCAGGACCGCAAGGTGTTGAAGACAGCTTTCGATCTCCTGAAAAGCATCGGTTACCACGTCCAGGACGGTACGATGCTCGATCCCGACGGCAAACCGTTCGGGTTCGAGATTCTGACTGCTTCGCAAGACGAGGAGCGCCTGGCCGGCATCTATCAGCGCACACTGGAAAAGATCGGCATCAACGTCAGCATCCGTAGCCTTGACGGCGACCAGATCCAGTCGCGCAAGCAGCGCTTCGATTTCGAGGCCCTGATCGGATCCAGCGGCTTCAACAATTCACTGTCGCCAGGCTTCGAACAGCTCGGGCGTTGGAGCTCCGAGGCGGCCAGGGCCGAAGGCTCGTTCAATCTCGCCGGCGTTGCCGATCCGGCGGTCGACGCGGCGATCGATGCGATGCTGCGCGCCCGCTCGAAGGAGGATTATGTCGCCGCCGTTCGCGTTCTCGACCGGCTGCTGATCTCGGGCAATTACATGGTGCCAATGCAGTACAACACGCAACAGTGGCTTGCTTACTGGAATTACCTGGAACATCCGAAGAAGACGCCCATATTCGGTTATCAGCTGCCGACATGGTGGCGCAAACCGAACTGAAAATCCGGAGATCGAGATGAGCGAAGCGAGCGCCATAACCGTCGATGTTGTGTCGGATGTCGTCTGCCCATGGTGTTTCATCGGTCAGAAGCGGCTGGACAAGGCGGTCGCCGCGGCCGGCGACGTCGATGTGCATATACGCTGGCGGCCGTTCCAGCTCGATCCGACCATTCCGCCGCAAGGCAAGGACCGCCGGGAGTATATGCGGGCCAAGTTCGGCAGCGATGAGCGCATTCGCGAGATTCATGCCCGCATCGAGCCTCTTGGCGAGGCAGAGGGCATTTCGTTTGCCTTCGACGCCATCAAGGTGGCGCCGAATACGCTCGATGCGCACCGCCTGATCCGTTGGGCGGGAGCTGCTGGTGAAGCCATGCAGAACAGGCTGGTCCGTCGCCTGTTCCAGTTGAATTTCGAGGAAGGCGTCAACATCGGCGACCATGCCGTGTTGGTCGAAGCCGCCCGCGAGGCCGGCATGGATGCGTCCGTGGTCGCCACGCTGTTGCCCACCGACGCCGATGTCGAAGCGGTGCGCACCGAGATCGCCACGGCGTCGCGCATGGGCATAACGGGCGTGCCGTGCTTCCTGCTTGAAGGCAAATATGCCGTCATGGGCGCTCAGGACGTCGACACGCTGGCTGATGCCATCCGCCAGGTGGCGGCGGCGAAGGTACGTGGCGAATTGGACAAGGTCGGCTGAGGCCGGGTCATTCCCTCGCCTGCGACAAGACCGTTTCAGATCACTTCTCGGCCTCCGGAAGGTCGACAGCGGCAGGAATCAGACGTCAAAAGACGGCCCGTTTTCGGGAATTTGGCTAGCCGCAATGAAAAATCAGCCCATCGGACGAGCCGAAACGGGTCACGAAATCGTGTGGAAACCTTCCCCAAGGGAAGGTGATGGCGCACCGCTCCGTCGCCGATTAACCATCTGACATTGTTACGTTAAATTGCCTTTCCACCGGCTTCCGCGAAGCGCTTGGAATGCCTGCTCTGTTGCCTTCCCGACACGGCCGGAACTTCAAATCTCGCCGACCCCCTACAAAAATTAATGGAAAATGATCAATTGGTGTTACCATCCGTAACAAAACAAAAAAGGTTTGGGCGGGATCGTGATTCGGATCGGCAGACGATCGCAGGAGTCAGTACCGGATAGACTACACAGCGGCGCCGCAGGGCGGTCGCATTTGACGCCGGTATCCTCGATGCGCAGTTTCTGGGGGCTGATGAAGGCCTACTGGTTCTCCGAGCGCTGGAAGGAAGCCTGGACGCTCACTATCGTCATCGCCCTGCTGACGGCGCTTTCCAGCAAGGCCGGCGTCTGGTTTGCCCTGGCATTGGGCGAGTTGGGCAATTCGATCGCCTTTTTCCACGACGCAGCCAACACCAGCCCGCTGCAGGCAATTCTGACCAATGCCGGCATATTGGTTCTGTTGGTCGTGCTGAAGGATGCCGGCTTCACCGGCGTGCGAGGTCTTGTCTCGGCAACCCTGCACCGAAAGTGGCGTGGCTGGCTGAATAGCCAGTTCAACAAGGCTCTGCTCGACGGCAATCATACCCACTTCCATGCCCAGCATGGTTCGGCGGCAGGCGGCATCGTCGCACCCGACAACATCGACCAGCGCATTCAGGAATCGATCAAGGACATGACGGGTGGGGCGATCGGTCTCGCCATGGGCGTTCTGGGTGTCGCGACCTCGCTCTATTTTATCGGCGAAAATCTGATCGGATCCTCGGTCGAGGTCAAAGGACTGGAGTTCCTCGGCGGTTATGGCAGCGCAGTGCTGGCCTTCCTCGCCGTCGCCATTTACGTGCCGCTGAACACCTGGATTGCGGTCAAGCTTGGCCGCTTGCTCGAGCGGCTCAATATCCGCATGCAGCAGGCCGAGGGCAGCTACCGCAGTGAACTGACGACGT
The DNA here is from genome assembly GCF_030160235.1 of Mesorhizobium huakuii. Classification (GTDB taxonomy): domain Bacteria; phylum Pseudomonadota; class Alphaproteobacteria; order Rhizobiales; family Rhizobiaceae; genus Mesorhizobium; species Mesorhizobium huakuii. The sequence continues at coordinate 234,402 of NZ_BSNY01000010.1, read as the reverse complement.
TCCTGCGCCGCAGCTTCCATGTCGCCGCCTCGCATGGCGAAGACGTGCAAAAGTCGATGCATGACAAGCTCTACGTCGATATCGACAAGACCTGGGGCAAGCTCAATGTCGTCAACAACAGCTACACGTCGTTCGAGCTGATCTACAACTTCCTCGGCGCCCGGATCGTCGCCTATGGTCCCGGCCTGGTGTCGTTCATACACAACCGCCTGGACTACAAGGGCTACATAACCGGCTCCGAAATGGTCGCCCAGCTGATCAGCCAGTGCTCGTGGTTCATCCATGTCATGCCCGCCATCGCCACGCTGCGCGCCAACAGCCAGCGTGTCACCGAACTGGCGAACGCGATCGAGAACGTCCAGCATCCGCAGGCGTTCTACAGCCAGACCGGTCAGTCCGACTTCCACTATGCCAGCCAGAACCCGGTCTTCGGCCTGACCATCCAGAAGCTGGAACTGGCGCATCAGGGCGAGGACGCGACCCCGTTCCTCAGTGCCGCCAATTTGCGCTTCCGGCGCGGCGAGTGGACGTTCCTGAAGGGCGAATCCGGTTGCGGCAAGACTTCGCTGATCAAGGCGATCAACGGCCTCTGGCCCTATGGCCGCGGCACCATCGTCTTTCCCGACGGGGTGAAGAGTTTCTATGCCGCCCAGGAGGTCAAGCTCCAGCAGGTGTCGCTGAAACAGCTGGTCTGCCTGCCGGGCTCCGAGCACGACCACGGCGATGCGCAGGTCGCGTCGGCGCTGCACAAAGCCGGCCTTGGCGACTTCATCGAGCATATGGCCAGTGAGAGCCGTGAGGGCAAAAGCTGGGATCAGGTCCTGTCGGGCGGCCAGAAGCAGAAGCTGGTGGTGGCCCGCATCATCCTGCAGCAGCCGGGGTTGCTGTTCCTCGACGAGGCGACCGGTGCCCTCGACCCGGAAGGCAAGATTGCCTTCCACCAGGCGATCAAGGACAACTGCCCCGATGTCACGGTGATCAGCGTCATGCACGAAGCGGTGGCGCCACGATCGGCTGCCGGCACCGAGTTCTACCACTCGATCGTGTTGATCGCCGACGGCGTCGCCACCAAGAAGCCAATGGCTCCGACCCTGCCAGTCGAACTCACCACGATTCTGACCCAGCCACGGCCGGTCGAGGACAAATGGTTGCGTTTCTCGCGCCGGCTGAAGCAGAAATAACGTTGATTTCACCGCGACTTGCCGGGCAGCGCGGCAGTCGGCGATCACAGTATCGCGATCGGAGCCATCCGGCGCTGTTTTCCTCACTCACCGCGATTGACTCGGCAAGGTGCGCTCCTATGTTGCGCCGGCTTGCTGATAGTCAAACGCGAACCCGCAAGCGGAAAGGTCACCGCGCCATGCCTGGCGACAGTATTAGTCGAACGCAACCGCCGTCCGCCTAGACGTGACCTCGCATGGTTCATGTCCTGCCGGACGGCAAGGAGTGAACCATGAACGATTTTTTCCCTGTGGCGGACGATGAGGCCGTCGCCATCGCCCGCATCCTTGCAAACGACCACGTCGCCGACGTGGTCGAGGCGCTCAACCATGAATCGCGCGAAATCGCGACGGATCTGCTTTGCGCGGTCCCCTTCGAGCGGCTGGTCGAGATCTTCGACCAGCCCGAACTCGACGGTGCGCCCGAACTCGCGGAGGCCCTGCCCCGTGCCAAGGCAAGCAAGCTGCTCACCGCCATGTCTGTCGACCGTGCGGCCGACATACTGCGCGAGCTCGATGAGCCGGCACGTTCCGAACTGCTCGGCGCACTGGCGCCGCCGCTGCGCGCAACCCTGCTTTCCATCCTGGGTTATCCTGAAGGCAGCGCCGCATCGATCATGACGACGGAGTTCGTCAGCGTTCCCTCGGACTGGACCGTCGGGCGCACGCTCGACTACATCCGCAAGGTCGAGCGGACGCGTGAGACTGTCTACGCGATCTACATCGTCGATCCGCAAACGCACCTCCTGGTGCGGTCGACCGGCCTGCGCCGGCTCATCACCGGTGAGCCGGACGACCCGATCCTGTCGGTGGCGCCGGACCGCGTGCCGGTGACGGTCACCCCGCTGACCGATCGTGAAACCCTGGCGCAGACGATCTCCAAATACGATCTGCTGGCCGTGCCGGTCGTCGACCATGGCAAGATCCTCGGCATCGTCACCATCGACGACATCATCGACACGATGATCGAGGAAACGACGGAGGATGTGCATCGCTTCGGCGGCATGGAAGCGCTCGACGAGCCCTACATGAAGATGAGCTTCCTCTCCATGATCAAGAAACGAGGCGGCTGGCTGTGCGCGCTGTTCATCAGCGAAATGCTGACCGCCAACGCCATGCAGAGCTACGAGGGTGAGTTGGAGAAGGCGATCGTGCTCACCCTCTTCATCCCGCTGATCATGAGCTCCGGCGGCAATTCCGGCTCGCAGGCGACCTCGCTGGTCATCCGCGCGCTGGCGCTGCGCGAGATCGGCCTTCGTGACTGGTGGCGGGTGGCGTTGCGCGAACTGCCCACCGGTCTCGTGCTGGGCGCCATGCTTGGCGTGGTCGGCATCTGCCGCATCGCTCTCTGGCAATATATGGGCTTCTACGACTATGGGCCGCATTGGCCGCTGATCGCCACGACGGTGGGCGCCGCACTGGTCGGCATCGTCACCTTCGGCTCTTTGTCGGGCTCGATGCTACCCTTTGCCTTGAAACGGATCGGTTTCGACCCCGCCAGCGCATCGGCGCCGTTTGTCGCCACGCTGGTCGATGTCACCGGGCTGGTGATCTATTTCTCGGTGGCGCTGGTCATCCTGCGCGGCACGCTGCTGTAGCCGCATTGCTGTTTCCGCCGCTGGCCATGGCCGGCGGCGGCTTCCGCCTTTCAGGCTTGCCTTGAGCAAACCATGCCTGTCACTGGACGCGCTGGCCGTCCTTCACGCGGTAGGTCGGCTTGTACATGGTGACCAGTTCTTCCGCCGCGGTCGGGTGCACGGCCATTGTGCGATCGAAATCATCCTTGGTCAGGCCGGCCTTCAGCGGAATGCCGAGCAGCTGCGCCATTTCGCCGGCATCCGGCCCCAATATGTGGGCGCCGAGCACTTTGCGGGAAGCGCCGTCGACTACCAGCTTCATCAGCATCTTCTCGTCGCGGCCCGACAGCGTATGCCGCATCGGCCGGAAGCTGGCGCGATAGATCTCGACATCGGCGAAACGCTTCACGGCCTCATCCTCGGAGAGGCCGACAGTACCGATTTCCGGCTGCGAGAAGACCGCGGTCGCGATCGTTTCGTGGTCGGGCGCGGTCGGGTTGCCCTTGAACGCCGTCTCGACAAAGCACATCGCTTCGTGGATCGCCACCGGTGTCAGCTGCACGCGGTTGGTGACGTCGCCGATCGCCCAGATATTGTCGATGTTGGTGCGGGAGTACTCGTCCACCTTGATCGCGCCGGCCTGGGTCATCTCGAGGCCGATACCTTCCAGGCCCATGTTCTCGGTGTTGGGGATGCGCCCGATGGCCAGCATGACCTGGTCCACCGTCAGCGTCTGGCCGCTGGTGAGAAGGGCGTCGAGCCGGCCGTCCGGCCGCTTGCGGATCGACTCCGATACGGCATGGCAGAGGATCCTTATCCCCTTCTTTTCCATGGTCTCGTGCAGCGTGCGGCGCAGGTCCATGTCGAAGCGGCTGAGGATCTCCTTGCCGCGATAGACCAGCGTGGTGTCGACGCCGAGACCGTGGAAGATGTTGGCGAACTCGACCGCGATATAGCCGCCGCCCTCGATCATGATCGCCTTTGGCAGTTCCTTGAGGTCGAAAGCCTCGTTGGAAAAGATGCAATGCTCATGACCGGGAAGTGCCGGATGCGCTGCCGGACGGCCGCCGGTGGCGATCAGGATCTGGTCGGCCGTGACGGTCCGGTCCTCGCCAAGAAGATGGATGACATGCGGGTCGACGATCATCGCCCGCGAATGGAAGGTCTCGCCGCCTGAGCCCTCGACATTCTTCTTGTAGATCGCCTCCAGCCGGCTGATCTCGCGATCCTTGTTGGCGACCAGTGTCTGCCAGTTGAAACTGGCTTCCGGCACCGTCCAGCCATAGCCGGCGGCATCGGCGAAATGCTCCGGAAATTGCGAGGCGTAGACGTAGAGTTTTTTCGGCACGCAGCCGCGGATGACGCAGGTACCGCCAAAACGGTATTCCTCGGCGATGCCGACGCGCTTGCCGAGTGCGGCGGCAACGCGCGCCGCCCTCACCCCGCCGGAGCCGCCGCCGATGACGAAAAGATCATAGTCATAACCGGCCATGAGGCAGCTCCTTGAATGTCGGGAAATGTGAGTGACAGGTAGGCCGCCAAAGGCCAAAAGAAAAGCCCGGGCAAGCCGGGCTTCACAGATGGCCGCAAGGCCACATTTGAAAACGCAGGATCAGTTCTGCGTGCCGTCGGCGGGAGCTGAACCGTCGGCCGGTGCTGAACCGTCCGCGGGCGCGGCGCCGTCCGCCGGAGCCGCATTGTCGGCCGGAGCGGCACCATCAGCGGGCGCAGGGGCTGCCTTGGCCTTTGCCTTGGCGGCCGCGGCCAGCGTTTCGCCGACCTGCTGGGCGAGGTCGCGGCCAAGGCCGTTTTGCCAGATGTCGGCCGCCTTGACCAGATCACGCGTCACGGTCGGGCCGCTGTCGAGCAGCTTCTTGCCGGAGTCGGAGTTGTAGAAGGCCGCGATATCGTTGAGTTCCTTTTCGGAAAACACCTTCGCATAGGCAAGCGCCGCTTCCTTTTCGAGATCGGCGCGGCGTGACGCCAATGCCAAAGCCTTCTCGCTGATCGTCTTGCCGATCAGCTCCTGCATGTCCGGGTTCTTCTGGATGAGCTGCGATTCGAGCGCGGCGGCAGCCTGCGGCAGGATGCTGTCGAACGGATCGGTAGCATGGATCGCCGCGACCGCCGCGCGGGCCGCCTTCAGGTGCGATTCGGTGACATCCTGCGAAAACGCCGGCGACGACAAGGCGAAAACGGCCGAAGCCGCCAGAACGACGCAAAGGCCGCGAACCCGGTTATGCAACATCATGATCGATAGAACTCCCTGGTTTTCGGGCGGCATGGACGGTTTGGATACCGTCGCCGCCGGCGATGATGGCCGCTGACGCCAGCCCGATGAAAAGACCATGCTCGACCACGCCCGGAATGGCGTGGAGAGCATTCGAAAGCGCTCTTGTATCCGGAATGCGGCCAAAAGATGCATCGAGGATAAAATGGCCGCCGTCTGTAACAAAAGCCTGGCTTCCCGTCATCCTCAATGTAATCGGACCGGAAAGGCCGAGCTCCGCAGCCGTCTTGGCTATGGCGATCTCGGTGGCGCGCAGGCCGAACTGGTTGACTTCGATCGGCAGCGGAAAACGGCCGAGCGTCTCGACCATCTTCGACCGGTCGGCGATGACGATCATGCGCTGCGAGGCCGCGGCCACGATCTTCTCGCGCAGCAGCGCGCCGCCGCCGCCCTTGATCAGGGTCAGTTCCGGGTCGACCTCGTCGGCGCCGTCGACCGTAAGATCGAGCTCGGGCGTTTCCTCCAACGTCGACAGCGGCACGCCAAGCTCTCGGCAAAGTGCCGCGGTGCGCTCGGAAGTCGGCACGCCGATGACGGTCATGCCGGTGGCGACCTTGTCGGCGAGCAGCCGTACGAACTCTTCCGCCGTGGTGCCGGTGCCGATGCCGAGCCGCATGCCGTCGCTGACATGGGCAAGGGCGGCCCGCGCGGCCTCGACCTTCAACTGTCTTGCATCCATGCCGCTTGCTGCCCCGGGGAACCTTGTGTTTCGGGCTCCTAGCATTTTTGCCGGCCGGGTCAAAGCTTTTGACCGGGGTCAAAGCCTCTGACCGTTGGGCGCCTGTACACCGCTTTGCTTGCCTTGACGCGCCACAGCCGCTATCGCCTGCCAATGCACAAACCTGCGCAGGATGGATCATGAGTCGCCCGATCATCGTGTTCGACCTCGACGGAACGCTGATTGACACGGCGCCGGACCTGCTCGACAGCCTCAACCACAGCTTGGCCGCCAGCGAACTCACGGCTGTCGACGAGGCCGGCTTCAGGCGCTTCGTCGGCCATGGCGGCCGCGTGATGATAGAGCGGGCGCACGCCGCCCAGCAGCGCTCGCTCGAGGTCGCCGAGCATGACCGGCTGCTGAAACTGTTCCTCGATCACTACACCGACAACATCCCCGGCAAATCGCGCCCCTACCCCGGTGTCGTCGACGCGATCGCGCGCTTCGAGAAGGCGGGCTATCTCCTGGCCATCTGCACCAACAAATACGAGGCCAACTCGCTCGCGCTGATCGAAGCGCTCGGCTTGGCCAGGCATTTCGCGGCCATCGCCGGCCAGGACACGTTCGCGTTCCGCAAGCCCGATCCGCGCCACCTGACCGAAACCATCAGGCTCGCCGGCGGCGATCCGCACCGCGCCCTGATGGTCGGCGATTCGCAAACCGACATCGACACCGCCAAGGCCGCCGGCATACCGGTGGTGGCGGTCGACTTCGGCTACACCGACCGGCATGTCCGCGAATTCGAGCCCTCGGCGATCATCTCGCATTTCGACGCGCTGACCGTGGATCTGGCGGAGCGATTGATCCGCGCTGCGGGACACTGAGCGGAAAGCAACGAGAATATCGTCGGGACGGGCGCGAAATGGCGCAGAATCCGATCTCTGCAAGAACGCCAGACAGCGCCTTGACTTAACCGACCGGCCTCCCTTATATCGCGGCTCGCTTGGCCTTCGGGCAACGAGCGGGCGATTAGCTCAGCGGGAGAGCACACCCTTCACACGGGTGGGGTCGCAGGTTCAATCCCTGCATCGCCCACCATCTTTTCAAATGGTTTTCCAGCCTTAGTCCGCCAATGCTCTGTTGGCAGCGGCGCAGCGAATTGCAACTTGTGCGGACATGGCCTGGCACGCAAGGCGTCCCATCCGGAACCAACCGAGACACCTGCGAGTTTCTGTCCATCGAAACTTGAGGGAAAACCATGTCCAGATTTCTCGTCGCAACCAGCGTCGCCGTTCTTCTCGTCGCCGGACCTGCTCTGGCCGCCGACGACAAGCCGTTGCCGCCGACCAACGCCAAGAAGCTCTCGGAGATCATCGCCAAGGTCGAACAGCGCGACGGCTTTCGCTACGTGAAAGAGGTCGACTGGGACAAGGACGCCTACACCGTCACCTACTACACGTCGGACAAGGCGAAGGTCGAAATCACCTACGATCCAGTGACGGCCGAGCCTAAGTAAAAGCCGCCGGCAGAGACTCTTCATTTCGACGGGTCTGCCCGTTTTCTCCGCGCGCCTGAACGCGCCAATCCTGATTGCCGCAAATTGTCCATCCTTGGCGTGTGATATGCACACCAGGCGCGGGCAGCGCCTTGGGTAATCCTGTTGGCTTGGGGGCAGTCATGCGATTTTCCGTTCGAACCGATTTCCTGCTTGCGCTCGCCGTCATCCTCGCCGGCGGCATGCTTGCGGCGCCTTCGGCGAGGGCCGACGGGCCATCCTTCGACTGCGCCAAGGCGAGCCTGCCGGCGGAGAAGGCGATCTGCGCCGATCCGCAGCTGTCGGCGATCGATCTGCTGGTCGCCAAGGCCTACAAGGGATTCGAGCCGGCCTTCGGCGGTGACAAGCGCAAGATCGCCCGCGGGCTGATTGCCGACCGCAATGCCTGCAAGACCGACACCGCCTGCATCGTCAGCGCGCTGAACAATGCCTTGCAGACCTATGGCAGTGCACCGTCATGGGTGCAGGACTACAACATCGCCCTGATCGGCAAGAAGGCGCTGGACGCAGCCGCGCGCAACCCCGGCAACAGCGATCAGCCCCTGCCCTCGGCCGTCGGGCAATGCGCGTCCACCCACATCAAGACGCTGACCGCGCGGCTTGGCGACGATCCGCTGGAAACAGCCGCGCCCGACGCGGGCAGCGCCGCGACGTTCACCAATGGCGGCGGTGCCGTCTCCTATGATCGCGAACCGGGCCTGGCCGCCTCGAAGGTCGGCGAACCCGTCGTGATGTGCCTGATCGCGATTCCCAGGGATTGTCCCAGGGATGACGACCGTGGCCGGGTCTATTATTCGATCGATCTGGTTGCGAAGGGTTCCTGGGCCTTGCCGGACTCCGAGCATCTGTGCGGCGGCGCATGACCGGCCTTGCTTGGTGATCCACGAAGTCCGCCAAAGCGGTCCGCTCCGTGCCTGCCCTTGCGCTGGATCTTCTTTGATGGCTGACTAATACAGTTGACTGCGCCGCATGGGGGATGGGCATGGCGACGGCCAAGTATGTGATGAAGCGCGTCCTGATGATGCTGGCCGGCTATCTGGTCGCCGTGCTGGTCGGCCTGGTCGCCGTGGCGGCGATCTACGCCGCGCTCAGTTCCCTGCCCAACGCGCCGGCCTATTTCGACATCATGGGCGTCAGCCCGATCGCCGTCCTGGTGGTGCCGCCGCTCGGCATGTTCGTCTACTTCCTGACCATTGTCGTGACCGGGCTGCAGACGCTGATCTTCGCGCTGATCGCCGAGTTCTTTTCGCTGCGCAATGCCCTGATGCACATGGTCTTCGGCGCCGCTGCCGCCGCCGGTGGTTTCTTTCTGATCTGGCCGGTTCCGTCGGAGGATATGGATCCCGAGCGCTGGGCCGACATCGGCATCATTGCCGCCGCCGGCCTTGTCGCCGGATTGATCTACTGGCTGATCGCCGGGCGGGAAGCGGGTTTCCGCCGCCCATTCTCGCAATTTTGAACGATCAGCTCGACGGCGAGCGCACGGCCTCGGTGGCGTCCAGGGCCTGCTTCAGCCGCGTATCGCGATCGTACACGTCGTTGAAATACTCGACCTTGCCGGACAGGTCGGGCCAGGCGGTGAAATAGGCGACATAGACCGGAATCTTGCGCGTCACATCCTCGGTCGAATGGCCGTGCTTCAGCTTCTCGGCGACATAGTCGACCGAGGTGCCGAGCACCGCCGCCGCCATGCCACGCGGGTCCTGCAGGCGCACGCAGCCATGGCTGAGCGCGCGCATGTCCTGCTTGAAGAACGATTTCTGCGGCGTGTCGTGCATGTAGATCGCATGCTTGTTGGGGAACAGGATCTTCAGTTCGCCCAGCGCATTGGCCTCGCTCGGCTGCTGGCGCACGCTGTAGGGAATGTTGGCGCCATAGGCGCCCCAATTGACCGCCGACGAGGGAATGCGCTTGCCGCGCGAATCCGTCACCTCGTAGCCGGCTCGGTCGAGATAGCCGGGATCGCTGCGCAGCCTGGGCAGCATCTCGTTGACGATGATCGACTGCGGCACGCCCCAATAGGGATGGAAGTCGACCTGCTTGATCTGGTCGTAGAAGAAGGCCGTCTGGTTGGTGACCCGGCCAACGACGACGCGCGTCTTCAGCTTCTCCTCGCCATTGTCGATGTAGCTCGCGGTGAACGCCGGCTGGTTGATGAAGACACGCGGACTGCCGAGATCGGAAGGCAGCCAGCGCAGTTCCTCCAGCGCCACCTGCACCTTGAGCAGTCTGTCGGCCTTCGACGTGCCGGCCAGCAAGGCGACGGTGCGCGGACCGATGACGCCGTCGCCCTTCATGCCTTCCTTCACCTGCACCGCCTTGATCAGCGGCACCAGCTCGGGGACATACACCTCGCTGGTCGCCAGTCGCGACAGGAGCTCGCCATAGGTGCCGCCCATATCATCATCGAGATTGCGCGCGATCAGCGACAGCAGCTTCGGCAGTTCGGGGCTGGTCTCGCCCGGCTTCAGCAGCAGCTTGGGATCGACGACGATCTCATTTTCCGCACTGGCCTGCAGGGCCTCCAGTTCGACGCGCAGCGCCTGATATTCCGCATTCTGCGGATGCCGCGATTCGAGGTAGGTGCGCACTTCCTGCGTATGCGCCAGCGTCTTCAGCACGCCGACCATGTCGAGCGGCTTGGCCGGAAAATCATAATAGCCAGTCATCCGGTTGGGCTCGACACGGCCGTTCTGGGCGTCATGGGCGTAGCGCAAGACACGCGCCGACAGCGCCATCTCGAAGCGCACGAGTTCCCTGAGCTTGGCCGCGTCATCCGTCGAGGCCGAAGTCGTGGCCGGCACATCGACGGTGTAGTCGGCGGGCGTCAGGCCATAGCTCGCGGCCTCGCCAAGCACCCGCACCGCATCCTGGGCGCGGTTGTTGGGACTGGTTCCGTTCACCCAGATGAAGTCCGGATTGGCCGAGTAGTAGGCGATCAGTGCCTTGGCGATGTCGGGCTCGGCATAGAGTTCGTAGTCGCTGAGACTTGCGATGGCATCGTGGAAAGCAGCCCCGGTGGCCGACGGAACGAACGCCGCGTCCTGCGGCGTCGCCGGCTGGGGCGCGGCGGACAGCGTCGAGAAGTCGACGCGAACAAGCTTGTCAGCCTTGTAGGTGTAATAGGACGGGCTGCTGATCTTCGCGCCGCCGCCACCGCCGCCGGCCGGGGCTTTGGGTTTGTGCTTTGGCGGAGGCGGAAATTCCCCCTGCGGCTCATGCCTGACGCCGCCGCCGAACAGCATGTCGAACAGCCCCTGGGCACCTGCCTGAGGCGCGCCCAGGGCGAGCGTTGCCGCGACCGCCACAAGCGGCATCGCGGTTGCTTTTTTACCGAGGAATTTCATGGATCACCCGCTCCGGTCGCAACCGGTTCCCGTTCCGCACGCAAGACCGTCTCGCTCACCGCATGGCGGATGTAAGGCGCGACTATACCGATTCATACCGATTTCGTTAAGCTTTCATAAATTTTGGAAAGCCTGTTGCAGAACGGTTTCACAAGATCGTGACGGCTGGAGCGCGGGTGCTTCGCTCCAGCCTGAAGAACTTCCCAAATTCAGGCATTGGCGCCGCCATCGATCGTCAACGCGGCGCCGGTGACGAAACGCCCCTCCGGACCGGCAAGCCAGGCAACCATGCCGGCGATGTCATCGGCCTTGCCGAATCGCGGCGTCGCCATCTTCCGGCGCTGGTGCTCGGCATGCGGTCCATCCGCCGGGTTCATGTCGGTGTCAGTCGAACCGGGATGGACGACATTGGCGGTGATGCCGCGCGGACCGAGGTCGCGTGCGAGTGCCTTGGTCAAGCCGACCAGGGCCGCCTTGCTGGCGGAATAGGCGCCAAGGCTGGTGTCGGTGACGCGTTCGGCGAGATTGCTGCCGATCGAGATGATCCGGCCGCCCTCGCCCATATGCGCCGCTGCCGCTTTCGAGGCGATGAACGGGGCTCTGAGATTGACCGACATGGTCTCGTCGAAGTCGGCTAACGACAATGTGTCGATGGGTGCCGCCCGCCAGATTCCGGCACTGTTGACCAGGATGTCGAGTCGGCCGAATGCCGCGGCGGTCTCGTCAACGGCCCTGTCTATCGCCTCGGCATCGCGGTTATCGGCCTTGATGGCGATGGCGCGGCCGCCCTTGGCCTCTATCTCGGCGACGACCGAGCGGGCCTGTGCCTCGCCATGCACATAGGTCAGCGCGACATTGGCGCCATCGGCCGCCAGCCTTCGCGCAATCGCCGCCCCAATGCCGCGGCTGCCGCCGGTGACGAGTGCGGCCTTGCCGTTCAAATTGCTGGAAGACATGTGTTTCTCCATTTATGTAGCGATTGATACATAAATTCCTGGCAGCCTTGTTCGACCGCGTCAACTCATTTATGTATCGATCAACACAGAAAAGAAGACCATGTCGGAAAGAGGCCGTCCCCGCACCTTCGATCGAACCGCTGCCCTGCGGCGCGCGATGGAGCTGTTTTGGGCCAAGGGCTATGAGGGTGCGTCGATCGCCGAGCTGACGACGGCGATGGGTATCAATTCGCCCAGTCTCTACGCCGCCTTCGGCAGCAAGGAGGCGCTGTTTCTCGAAGCGACCGAATATTACACGCAAGCCGAAGGAACCGAGATCTGGGCCGCCTTGGACGAGGCGCCGACGGCATGCCAGGCGATCGAGAATTTTCTGCGGCGGACAGCCAAGGCCTATTCGCAGACCGATCGCCCGCAGGGCTGCCTGATTGCGCTGGGCGCACTGCATGAAGACTCGAGCAGCGGTGCTATCTGCACGGATTTGCGCCGCCGCCGCGCCGAAAATCTGACGGCCTTGCGCGAACGCCTGGAGCGCGGCGTGGCCGAGGGCGAATTGCCTGCCGGCTTCGACTGCGATGGCGTGGCGACCTTCTACGCCACGGTGCAGCACGGCATGTCGATCCAGGCGCGCGATGGCGCGTCGTGTAGCGCGCTGATGGCGACCGTCACTGGGGCGATGGCTGCATGGCAGACGCTGGCAGGTCCCGACAGAGCGTGACAAACGCGGGCTGTTGTGCTCGAAATTCCGACCTGCCAGCAAGGCCGGGAGGGACAACAGTGAAAAAGGGTTATCGCGAACTGCTGGACGAAGCCAACGCCGAGATCGAAGTGGTTTCGCCTGAGGAAGCCGCAGGGCTGCTCGAGGACGAAGGCACAATCTTCGTCGACCTGCGCGACCCACGCGAGGTCGAGCGCGACGGCAGGATTCCCGGCGCCAAACATGTCACGCGTGGCATGCTGGAATTCTGGATCGATCCCGAAAGCCCCTATCACAAGCCATTCTTCGCCTCGGGCAAGAGCTTCGTGTTCTTCTGCGCCGGCGGCTGGCGTTCGGCGCTCGCCACCAAGACGGCTCAGGACATGGGACTTGCCCCGGTCAAGCACATCCTTGGCGGCTACACCGCCTGGAAGGCGGCCGGCCTGCCGGTCGAACCCGGCGAGAAGAAGAAGTAGCCCTATGCATGTCGCTCAAAAGTGGTCCCGGTTTTGAGACAACGACATGCATGGCACGGGGATTGCGACTTCAGTGCAGCCGCGACGGCTCGCGGTGCTCCGCCACAAAGGCAACGGCGCTCGCGACAACGCCCTCGTCCGCCAGAATGCGGCGGTGGCCAAGCCCGTCGGCCCAATGCAGCCGCACATGGCCGCCGGCGCCGGCGTAGCGTTTCGCGTGCTCGGCGGGCACCTCGCGATCATCCGGCGCGTGGATGACCAGGGTTGGAACGGGCGCCTGGGCGAGCTGGCGGTCGCCGGTGAATTCGTGCAGCGGCCGGCCGGACAGATGCTGGACGCGGTCCGCCATCGCCACCTGTGAGCGCGGCCCGACATTGAGCATGCGGCTGAAGTCGGCGAAGATCGCCGGCAAGGAACTCGGTGCGGCGATCAGCACGAGACGTCCGGCCGCCAGGGGCGGAATGTTCTTGACCGAACCGGCAATGGCATTGGCGGCGACGGCGCCGCCGAAGGAATGACCAACCGCCGCGGCAAACGGGCCGAACCATTCGCCGGCGACCCGCACCGCGTCAACCGCGTTGACCATGTTCAGGTGCCGGCCCTGCGAATGGCCGTGCCCCGGCAGGTCCAGGGAAACGACCCTGTAGCCGGCCGCGCGATAGCCCTCGATCAAGGCGCGCATATATTCGGTCCGCGAACGCCAGCCATGAACGACTAGCACAGTGCCAAGTGCGGCCCTGCCCGGCTCCGGCCGGAATTCGTGCACCATGACGCAGCCGGTTGCCGTCTTCAGCCGATGATGGCGCGCCTCGGTCATGAACTCCGCGGCCCGGCCGATGGCGCGGCGCTCGCCGTCGGTCAGCGCCCTTGTGCTCGGCGTGCGGCAAAACAGTTCGAAAGCCGCGCGCCCGGTGATGCGTGGCGCAATATGTTCGGCCGCACCAAATACGCTCCGGATGACCTTCAGCCCGATTGATGCCATAGTGAGAATCCATCCATACGTTCAAGCATGAACATAATAGTTCAAAGATGAACAATAAACAAGAGCTACCCTGGGATAACCCGCGTTTTCGCAACTGGGTCGCGGTGGCGCGCGCCTGCCATGTGCTGGAGCGTACGCTGGCGGTGAAACTCGCGCCACTGGACCTGAAGCCGGCGCAGCTCGACGTGCTGATGAACCTCTACCGCCATCCCGGCATGTCGCAGCACGACCTTGCCCGCAAGCTGCTCGTTGGCCGCTCCAACATCACCATGCTGTTGCCACAGCTGGAGACGCGCGGCCTGCTGCGCCGCGAAGGCGACGAGAAGGACAAGCGCATCCTGCGGCTCGCTCTGACCGAGGCTGGCGAGGCGCTGCTGATGCAGGCGCTGAAAGTGCACATGGCGCTGATCGAGAAGGCGATGAGCCAGTCGACGCCTGAGCAGTGCGACATGATCGGCGAGCAGATGCGCAAGATCTATGAGGTGCTGAAGGAAGCCTGACACCCAAGGTGTGCCAAGATTCAGGCCAGCCTCCCCTGAATATCGGTGCACCGGCTACCACATGGTTTTCTTCGCCCGCTCCGGCCATTCCTTGTCGTAGGCCTCGCCGTCGATGTTCTTGCGGCTCGTGATTTCCAGGATCTTTCCCGGCGTCGGCAGCGATTTCGGATCGACATGCTTTGCCGGGTTCCAAAGCTCCGACCGCACGATGGCGCGGGCGCATTGGAAAAAGACCGAATCGACGTCGATGACGGTCACCGAACGCGCCGCCTTGCCGTCGACCATGAAGGATGCGCAAAGTTCGGCGTCCGTGGTGATGCGCGCGCGGCCGTTGATGCGCAGCGTCGTGCCCGAGCCCGGTACCAGGAACAGCAGCCCGACGCGCGGATCCCGGATGATGTTGCGCAGCGAATCGGCGCGATTGTTGCCGCGCCGGTCCGGCATCATCAGTGTCTTCGGATCAACGATACGCACGAAGCCGGCGACATCGCCGCGCGGCGAACAATCCAGCCCCTCCGGTCCGCTGGTGGCAAGCGCGACAAAAGGCGAGGCCTCGATGAAGGCGGCATATTCGGGAATGACGTGGTCGAGTTCCTTGACCAGCGAGGCTTCGCCTGGAACGCCGTAGAGCGCCTCGAGTTGTTCAACCGTGGTGATGAGCGACATCTTCTTCGTCTCCGAACCTTTGCCGGCGCTACCCCACATCGATGACGTTTTGACGACAGCGGCGGGTTCTAGCGATCGCGGCTCAGCCCTTTTTCGGCAAGCTCCGCCAGATAGGCGTTCCAGCGCTCATCCTTCTCGTGGCCGAGCGTGTGCAGGTAATTCCAGGTGAAAATGCCGGTGTCGTGGAAATCATCGAAGGTGATGCGAACCGCGTAGTTGCCGACCGGCTCGATCTTCAGGATGGCCACGTTGCGCTTGCCGGGAACCGTCACACGCTGGTCGGGCGAATGGCCCTGCACCTCGGCCGATGGCGAGGCGACGCGCAGAAGCTCCGCAGGCAGTTCGAATGGCTGGTGATTGGGAAAGGTGACCGACAGCAGCTTGCGGTCCTTGGAGACCCGGAGTTCTTTTGGCGCGGTCATGCTGTTGATCCCATGTCGATTGCCCTTCCCTACGCCGCTTCGCGAAAGGGGAAAAGTCCTGATAGAACAACCGACATACCGTGTCGGCTCCGGGATGTTACCAAAGATCGAGACGCGGTATCTTGAATGGCGGGCTGGATCGTATCACATAGCTGTATATAACGGCGCCGGTAGCGGCCACGGAAACGCTCGAACATGAACATGATCGACCCCTTCGGTCGCACGATCAGCTATCTCAGAGTGTCGGTCACCGACCGCTGTGATTTCCGCTGCACCTATTGCATGGCCGAGGACATGGCCTTCCTGCCGAAGAAGGACCTGCTGTCGCTGGAAGAGCTGGACCGGCTCTGCACCGTCTTCATCGAGAAGGGTGTCAGAAAACTGCGCCTCACTGGCGGCGAGCCGCTGGTGCGCAAGAACATCATGCATCTGGTGCGCCAGCTCTCGCGCCACCTCGATAGCGGCGCGCTGGAAGAACTGACGCTGACCACCAACGGCTCGCAGCTGTCGCGCTTCGCCGCCGAGCTCGCCGATTGCGGCGTCAAGCGCATCAACGTCTCGCTCGACACGCTGGATGCGGACAAGTTCCACCAGATCACGCGCTGGGGCCATCTCGACAAGGTCATGCAAGGCATCGATGCCGCGCAGGCGGCCGGGCTGAAGGTCAAGCTCAACGCGGTGGCGCTGAAGGATTTCAACGACGCCGAACTGCCCGACATGATGCGCTGGGCGCATGGCCGCGGCATGGATCTGACGGTGATCGAAACCATGCCGATGGGCGAGATCGACGCCGACCGCACCGACCAGTATCTGCCGCTGTCGCTGCTGCGCGCCTCACTGGAGCGCCAGTTCACGCTGACCGACATTCCCTTCAAGACCGGTGGCCCTGCCCGCTATGTCAACGTCGCCGAGACCGGCGGAAAGCTCGGTTTCATCACGCCGATGACGCATAATTTCTGCGAAAGCTGCAACCGCGTCCGGCTGACCTGCACCGGCACTCTCTATATGTGCCTTGGCCAGGAAGACGCCGCCGACCTGCGCGCGCCGTTGCGTGCATCCGAAGGCAACGAACTTGTCAGCGACGCCATCGACGAGGCCATAGGCCGCAAGCCGAAGGGCCATGATTTCATCATCGATCGCCGCACCAGCCGTCCTTCGGTATCCAGACATATGAGCGTCACCGGCGGATAGCCGTCAGTGACTATACCGCAGTGGCGGCGACATCATTTTGTACTGTAAACTCAAACTCACGATCGCTATCGGGAGGTGGGTGTGGTGTCGGGTAAGGGAGCAATGGATCCTGCCGAGCTTGAGATGATCAAGAATCGGTGCGCGCAAGCCACGCCCGGGCCTTGGAGTTCGTTTGTCGAAGGTAGGGACCATACCAGCGGTTCGAACTTCATCATGACGGGACACGGAGGAGAAGATTTTGAGTTGAGTGGTGGCACGGTAGCCGATCAGGATTTTATCGCACACGCCCGCCAGGATATCCCAAGACTGCTCGCTGAAATCGAACGCCTCAGACGCAATGCGGGAGAGGTTTAGATGTTTACCCGAGATGCCCTGTTTCTCATGATAGCGGTAAGTGGCTTTGTCTCGGGTGCAGCCATCGCCAAGCCCTTCACCTATGTGAACGCGCGCTTCGGCACCGTCTGCACCTTTCCCGATGAGATATTCACCGATCGTCAGCCCGAGCCGGAAAATGGCGACGGACAGGTTTGGCTGAGCGCGGACGGCGCCAGCCTGACCTGCTCCGGCATCCTCAACGTCGATGACGACACGCCGAAAGGCTTTGTCGCGGCTGAAAAGGCAAGCAAGGAACCTGGTTATACCGTCACCTACGGCAAGACCGGCAAGAACTGGGCGGTGTTGTCGGGCATGAAGGATGGGAAGATCTTCTATGAGCGGCGCCTGTTCGGCAGAGATGGCGTCATCCGCACCGTCTGGATCGATTACCCGCCGGCCCTGAAGTCGAAATACGATCCGCTCGTCGGCGCCATTGCCGGAAGCCTCAAGGGGCAGTGAGTATTTCCGATCACACCCCAGAAAAAGTCTTGTCCGCGAACCGCCGCCGGATTTACGGCCAGCTTGTTCCGGCCTAGCCTTTCGCCCGAAGCGGCTCTTCGCTGATAGGGGGAATACACCATGCGCAAACTCATTCTTTCTCTCGCATTGCTGGGCCTTGCGGCCGTGCCCGCGGCTGCTCAGTCGATCGGCGGCACCTACACCGTCGCCGGCACCAATTTCGACGGGTCGAAATATGATGGCGAAGCCACCATCACACTGACCAGCGGGACGACTTGCGCGATCCACTGGGAGACCGGCGGCTCTTCTTCGGACGGCATCTGCATGCGCAACGACGATGCTTTCTCCGCAGGCTATGTCATGGGCAAGGACATCGGCCTCGTCGTCTACAAGGTCGAGGATGACGGCTCGCTGCATGGCCTGTGGACCATCGCCGGCAAGGAAGGCAACGGCACCGAAGTGCTGACGCCGAAGAAATAGACATCGGCAGCCTGTACTGTACTGCTTCCGGGAGGCGAAGGCTCCTCCCGGATCGGATTCTCGCCGGATCCGGGATCGATTTCACCCCGGCGATGACGAATGCACCGGTGCTGGCCCAGCCCTTTGCCATTGCTGTTTCGTGGCGGGCTGTTACAGGCTTGCTGCCTAAGCAACCGGTAGATGTCTTGCCTCTTTCCCCAAATCTTCGCGGCGCGTTGTTCATGATGGTGGCGATGGTTGGCTTCACGCTCAACGACGCCATCACCAAATACTCTTCGCAATCGATGAACATGGCGCAGGTCATGCTGATCAGAGGGGCCTTTGCCTCGCTCTTCGTCGGCCTGCTGGCCTGGCAACGTGGCGCGCTTTCGCGGCCGCGCCTGATGCTGCAGCCGCTGGTGGCGATGCGTGTCCTGAGCGAAGCAGGCGGCACCGTGTCATTCCTGGTGGCGCTCGCCCATTTGCCGATCGGCAGTGTGTCAGCCGTTCTTCAGGCGCTGCCGCTGGCGGTGACGATGGGTGCTGCGCTGTTTTTCGGCGAAACGGTCGGCTGGCGGCGCTGGCTGGCGATCGCCACCGGTTTTGCCGGCGTGCTGATCATCGTGCGGCCGGGTTTCGACGGCTTCACCATCTATTCCCTTTGGGCGCTGGCGAGCGTTGCCTGCTGCACCGTGCGCGATCTCGCCACCAAGCGCATCCCCCAAACCACACCGACCATGCTGGTCTCGACCGCCACCGCGCTGGCAATGACCGTCGTCGGCGCGGTGCTGTTGTCGCCGATGGGTGGCTGGACGCCGATGACCGGCAAAAGCACGGCGCTGCTGGCGCTGGCGGCGGTGCTGGTGCTCATCGGCTATCAATTCATCATCATGGCGATGCGCTCGGGCGAGATCTCCTTCATCGCGCCGTTCCGCTACACCGCGCTGCTGTGGTCCATCCTGCTTGGCTTGATCGTCTTCGGCGACATACCGGACATGCCGATGATCGTCGGCGCGACAATCGTCGTCGGCTCGGGTCTCTATGCGCTCTATCGCGAGCGTGTGGTCGGCCGGCGAAGGATCGTCGCCGAAACCACCGGGCCGGCCATGGCGCCGGATGGAATCTAGCCGGGTCTTGTGATTTCCGGCGGCTGGCGTACAGGCTCGATGCATGAGGCGAGATATTGCAGGGATCGTCCTGGCCGGTGGCCAGTCAAGGCGGATGGGAGGCGGCGACAAGAGCCTGTTGCCGCTTGGCTCCGGCAGCGTGCTTGACCAGGTCCTGTCGCGTTTTGGCCCGCAGATCGAAACCCTTGCGCTGAGCGCCAATGGCGATCCCGAGCGCTTTTCCCGGTTCGGACTGCCCGTGCTTGCCGACACCGTCGAAGGCTTTGCCGGGCCGCTTGCCGGAATTCTGGCCGGCCTCGAATGGGCTGCCGCCAATACGCCTTGCAGGGCCGTCGTCACCGCCGCCGGAGACACGCCCTTCCTGCCGCTTGATCTCGTCGACCGCCTGGCGGCCGCGGCCGGCGAACACCCCGGCTCCATTGCCGTCGCCTCCTCGGCCGGCCGGCTCCACCCGACCTTCGCGCTGTGGCCGACAAAGTGTCGCGACGCCTTGCGCCATTTCCTGGTCGATGAGGACAACAGGCGGGTTTCGGCCTTCATCGAGCGCCATGGCCATGTCGAGGTGGAATTCCCGGTCGTGCAATCCACAGGGCTCGACCCTTTCTTCAACATCAATGTGCCTGACGATCTTGCCGAGGCCGGGCGCCTGTTGCAGAGCATGACATCATGAACATCTTCGGCATCACCGGCTGGAAAAACTCCGGCAAGACCACCCTCACCGAAAAGCTGGTCGTCGAGCTTGTGCGGCGCGGCTGGAAGGTCTCGACGGTCAAGCATGCCCATCATGATTTCGACATCGACAGACCGGGCGCAGACAGCTTCCGCCATCGGCAGGCCGGCGCCACCGAGGTCGCGATCGTGTCCGGCAACCGCTGGGCACTGATGCACGAATTGCGTGGCGAGGATGAGCCGCCGCTGGAAAGCATCCTCTCGCGACTCGCCCCGTGCGACATCGTGCTGGTCGAAGGCTACAAGCGCGAATCCCACCGCAAGATCGAAACGCGGCGCCTGGAAGCGAAGGACCGGACGCCGCTTTCAGCGGGCGATCCCAACATTGTCGCCATCGCCGCCGATTTCGCCATCGCGGACAACAGCCTGCCGGCATTCGACCTCGACGACGTAAAATCGATAGTCGACTTCATCGAGCGCACCACCGGCCTCGTTGCTTGAGATGTAACGTAACGGCAGAACCCCATTGCCGATTTCGGTGGTTTTGCAGTTGCTTTTTTCTTGGAAAGAGTGGGAGTATCGCCCCAGCGGGCGGTCAAAAGCACCGCCCCATAGAGCCGTTTCGGAACGACGGCCGGGACCATAAAGAGAGGACTATCATGCGTATTGCACTGCGTATCGCGCTCGCCGCATCGGCTGCGCTGCTGACGCTCGGCGTAGCCCAGGCCCAGGAAAAGACCCTGCGGATCGGCACCGAAGGCGCCTATCCCCCGTTCAACAACCTCACCTCCGACGGCAAGCTCGTCGGCTTCGACATCGACATCGCCCAGGCGCTTTGCGATCAGATGAAGGTCAAGTGCACCTTCGTCGCCCAGGATTGGGACGGCATCATTCCGGCACTTCAGGCCGGCAAGTTCGACGCCATCGTCGCCTCGATGTCGATCACGCCGGAGCGCAAGGAGAAGGTCGACTTCACCCACAAATACTACAACACGCCCTCGGCTCTCGCAGTGCCGAAAGACTCGACGCTGAAGGGTGTGACCAAGGCAGATCTCGCCGGCAAGACCATCGGCGTCGCCACGACGACCACCCATTTCAACTATGCCTCGAAGACCTACACCGACAGCACCGTGAAGGGTTATCCGAGCAGCCCCGAGGAGCAGGCAGATCTTGCCAATGGTCGCCTCGACGCGATCGAGGACGATATCGTCGTGCTGCAGCAGTGGCTGGACTCGCCTGATGGCGCCTGCTGCAAGATTCTCGGCCAGCCCTCGCCGCAACCGGTCGAGATCTTCGGGCCGGGCGCCGGCATTGCCGTGCGCAAGGGCGAGACCGATCTGGTCAACAAGCTCAATGAGGCCATCGACGCCATCCGCGCCAATGGAAAATACAAGGAAATCAACGACAAGTACTTCAAGTTCGACGTCTTCGGCGCCGAGTCCTGATAGGCAGTATCCAGACGGCGGGGAAATCCCCGCCGTCTTTCTATTCATCTTGGGAACGCCGTGGGGATAAGACCTGTCAATGCCAGCCCAAAGCATATGGACACTTCTCAGTTGGGGACCTGATGGCTGGAGCGACGACATTGCCTATGGCGTCATTGTAACGGTTCTGCTCGCGCTGGCGACGCTCCCCATTGGGTTGACGATCGGCTTTTTCATTGCGCTCGGCAAGCAATCCGAGGAGCCGTCGCTGCGCCTCGCCGCCAATATCTACACCACGGTCTTTCGCGGCCTGCCGGAACTGGTGACGCTTTTCCTGTTCTTCTTCGGCATGCCGATCCTGCTGCAGCATCTCATCCGGTATTTCCGCCCCGAAGCGACCATCGACGTCAACAGCTTCGTCGCCGGCATGATCGTGCTCTCGCTGATCTTCTCGTCCTATGCCAGCGAGGTTTTCCTCTCGGCCTTCCGCGCCATCCCGAAGGGGCAGTATGAAGGTGGCTATTCCATTGGTTTGTCCAAATGGCAGACCATGCGCCTGGTGGTCCTGCCTCAGCTGCTGCGCATTGCCTTCCCCGGCCTCGAGAACTGTTGGCTCAGCCTGCTCAAGGACACGTCCCTGGTTTCGGTCGTCGGTCTTGCCGAGACATTGCGCAATGCCGGCGTGGCGGCTCGCGTCACCAAGCATTCTTTCCTGTTCTACAGCATTGCGGCTCTGGTCTTTCTGGGGCTGGCCGTCGTGTCATCCTTCGCCACCAGTGCCATTTTGCGCTCGCTTGGCAAACGGGAGGCACAACGATGAGCGCCACCGCCGCCATGGTCGAACGGCCGCCACCGCGGACCCGCGGCTGGCCGCGACCGCGCATCGTCGGCTACGCGCTGGTCTGCCTGTGGATCGCCTTTGGCCTCGGCATCGTCGGCTATCTCGTCTTTGCCTGGAACCCGGCCTTCTTCGCCAAGTATGCGCCGGCCTATCTGCGCGGACTGGGCGTTACCCTGTCGCTGGTCGCCATTTCGATGGTGCTTGGCGCCGTCCTGTCGATGCCCGTTGCTTACGGGCGTATGTCCAGGAACCGGATCCTGTCCGGTCTTGCCTACTGTTACGTCTATTTCTTCCGGGGCACGCCGCTGCTGGTTCAGACGTTCCTGGTCTATTACGGGCTGGGGTCGTTCAGACCGGAACTCCAGATGATCGGGCTTTGGGATTTCTTCAAGGACGCCTTCAACTGCGGCGTCTTCGCCTTTGCGCTGAACACCGCCGCCTACCAGGCCGAGATCCTGCGCGGCGCCATCGAAAGCGTGCACAGGGGCCAATGGGAAGGGGCCGCCTCGCTCGGCCTGCACAAACTGCAGACCCTGCGCAAGATCATCCTGCCGCAAGCTTTGATCGTCGCGTTGCGGCCTTACGGCAATGAGCTGATCCTGATGGTCAAGGCGTCCGCCATCGTCGCTATCATCACCGTCTACGACCTGATGGGCAATGCAAAACTCGCCTTCGCCAACTCCTTCGACATCCAGGCCTATATCTGGGTTGCCCTGGTGTACCTGGTGATGGTCGAGTTGTTGCGCCATGCCATCGAATGGATCGAGCGCCGGATCACCATTCACCTGAAGCGCTGACGGGTTTCCATATCGTCTGCACCAGTCGATCAGGCCGCAGGCGTCTTGACGAATTGAGCGCAGGGCCTAGAGCTTTCGCGGCAATTTCGTTTCCGTTTGAAAGGCGAGCTCATGGCATCTGTGGCATTTCTCGGTCTTGGCGTGATGGGCTATCCCATGGCCGGCCACTTGAAGAACAAGGGTGGTCATGACGTCACTGTCTACAACCGCACCAAGGCCAAGGCCGAGCAATGGGTCGGCCAGCATGGCGGCAGCCTTGCGGTGACGCCGGCGGAGGCAGCCAAGGACAAGGACTTCGTCTTTTCCTGCGTCGGCAATGACGACGATCTGCGCTCGGTGACGACGGGTCCCGAGGGCGCCTTCAAATCGATGAAGAAAGGTTCGGTCTTCATCGACAACACCACGGCCTCGGCGGAAGTCGCGCGCGAATTGGCGCAAGCTGCGCAAGCCGGCGGGTTCTCGTTTCTCGACGCACCGGTTTCCGGTGGCCAGGCCGGTGCCGAGAACGGCGTGCTGACCGTCATGGTCGGCGGCGATCAGGCTGCCTTCGACAGAGCGCGGCCCGTTATCGACGCCTATGCCCGCATGGTCGGGCTGATGGGGTCGGCGGGTGCTGGCCAACTCACCAAGATGATCAACCAGATCTGCATCGCCGGGCTGGTGCAGGGTCTGTCGGAAGGCATCCATTTCGGCAAGAAGGCCGGGCTCGACATCGAGAAGGTGATCGAGGTGATCTCCAAGGGCGCCGCCGGTTCCTGGCAGATGGAAAACCGCCACAAGACGATGAATGCCGGCAAATATGATTTCGGCTTTGCTGTCGACTGGATGCGCAAGGATCTTGGCATCTGCCTGGCGGAGGCCGACCGCAACGGCGCCAAACTGCCGGTGACAGCACTTGTCGACCAGTTCTACAAGGATGTGCAGGCCATGGGCGGCAAGCGCTGGGACACGTCCTCGCTGCTGGCGCGCCTCGAGAAGTAGGCGGCCATGTCCCTGCCCGCTCCAGGCTGGACAGCGCAGGACATCGTCGCGCATCTGCGCTCGATCGGCACAGAGGAAAACCGCGCCGGCATGGCGCGGTTCGGCATCAACATCGCGACTGCGCTTGGTGTCGGCAATACGGACTTGCGGCCCTTGGCGCGCAAGCTGAAGCGCAATCACGAACGATCCCTGGCGCTGTGGGCCAGCGGCATTCGTGAAGCGCGGCTGATGGCGGCTTTCACCGGCGAACCGAAGAAGATCACCATCGGGGAATGCCGCCGCTGGGCTGGCGATTTCGATTCTTGGGAAGTCGTCGATACCGTCTCCGACCTGTTCGTCGATACACCGTTCTGGCGCACGCTGATCGAGGAGTTTGCGGTCGACGAGCGCGAATTCGTTCGCCGCACGGCCTTTGCCATGCTGGCATGGGCGGCCGTGCATTTGAAAAAGGAGCCGGACGCGACGTTCCTGTCCTATCTGCCCTTGATCGAAGCCCATGCCGGCGATGAGCGCAATTTCGTCAGGAAAGTCGTCAACTGGGCGCTGCGGCAGATCGGCAAGCGATCGATGAGCCTCTACGCCCCTGCCCTGGCGCTGGCGCAGAAGCTCGCCGACTCCCCAGACAAGACCACGCGCTGGATCGGCAAGGATGCCGTGAAGGAATTGTCGAATGCCAAAACGCTCGAACGCCTCGCGGCCAGAAAAATCTGACCTGGCCAATATCCGCTTCACCGAAGTGACTCTGGCGACCCGTCACAACTTCGAAACCTTGTTCGAGCAGCCGGGTGCGCCAAAATACTGCTGGTGCATGGCCTGGCGGCACTCCGGCCGCGAGCACATCCAGAACGATGAGAAGAAGCGCCAGATGATGGCACTCATCGATGCCGGGACCCCGGTCGGCATCCTCGCCGAGGTCGACGGCAGGACCATTGCCTGGTGTTCGGTCGCTCCGCGCGAGACCTATCGCAGGCTTTCAAAGCAGCAGGATGACAGCGAGACAGGCGTATGGTCGATCGTCTGCTTCTATGTGCCGAGGGCGTTGCGTGGTGGCGGCCTTGCTTCGGCCATGCTCGATGCAGCCATCGATCATGCCTTCGCCAAGGGCGCGCGCATCATCGAGGCCTACCCCGTGGCCGAGGCATCGCCGAGCTACCGTTTCATGGGCTTTCGCGACATGTTTGCCTCGCGCGGCTTCCACGAAGCCGGCATGGCCGGTTCTCGCCGACATGTGATGCGGCTCGAGCATTGACGTCATTGGCCTCGACGTCTTTACTCGCCCCCAAAGGAAGGCGGCCATGAGCCATTTCAAATCAATCCTGGCGCTCGCGGCCGCGCTGTCTCTCGGCGCTGCCGGCGCTTCGGCCGAGACCATGCACATCTTCTGGAAGGATCTGCGCCCGGCGAGCCAGGCGATCGCCGAAGATGCCGGCCTGCCGATGATTGCGGCTAGACTGCCCGATCACGGCGAGACGCTGTCCCAAGGTCTGCAGGACAAGACGATAAAATTAGCCGGCTATGCATTGCCGGTCGATCGCGATGGTGACCTCGTCTATCAGTTCCTGCTGGTGCCGTGGACCGGCGCATGCAGCCACATGCCGACGCCGCCGCCCAATCAGATCGTGCTGGTCACGCCAGCCCATCCCTACAAGATGTCGCAAGCCTACCAGCCGGTCGCCGTCACCGGTGCCCTGAAGCCGGACATGGAGAAAAGCCAGTTGTTCATTCTGGATGGCGTCAGCGTCATCCAGTCCGGTTACAGCGTGCGCAAAGCAGAGGTGGTCGGCGTCGACACCGTGCCGGACACCATCACCCTGCCGGTGAACTCGCCCTGGAGTTTCCTCAACAAGAAGAAGAACTGAGCCGCTGCTCAGGCGGCGTTGGCGCCCGATTCCTTGTCCAGCACCATGTAGTCGAGCGGGATTTCGGTGGTGTACTTGATCTGCTCCATGGCGAAGGACGACGACACGTCACGGATTTCGATCTTGGCGATCAGCCGCTTGTAGAAGGCGTCGTAGGCGGCGATGTCAGGCACCACGACGCGCAGCAGATAATCGACGTCGCCGCTCATGCGGTAGAACTCGACCACCTCGGGAAACTCCTGGATGACCTCGGAGAAGCGGCGCAGCCATTCGTGGCTGTGCGAATTCGTGCGGATCGAAACGAAGACGGTGACCCGCACATTGACCTTCTCGTGGTCGAGAATGGCGACGCGCCGCTTGATAACGCCTTCCTCCTCGAGCTTCTGGATGCGGCGCCAGCAGGGCGTGGTCGACAGGCCGACCTTCTTGGCGACATCGGCCACCGCGAGTGTGGCGTCCTCCTGCAGGAGGCGGAGAATTTTTCGATCGAGGCGGTCCATTAGAGGCTCCTGAGGAATAGTTTGGCTATATTCCCCTTTATTCGGGGCTTTCACAAGAAAGAAATTCTGCCAATCACCGTGAAAGCGAGTGATTTCTTGCTGAATGCCTAACCGAGGCGATAGCGGATTTCCGAGCGCAGGAAAGGCAGCAAATCCATTTCAAACCACGGATTCTGCTTCAGCCAGCCACTGTTGCGCCAGGATGGATGCGGCAGCGGCAGCACTTTTGCGCCGACGGAACTCTCCCAGATGGCGCGCCAGGCCTTCACCGTCTCCGTCAGCGAGGGCCGGCGCGCGGCGCCCATGTGCCAGGACTGCGCGTAGAGGCCGATTGTCAGCACCAGATCGATCCGCGGCATCAAGGCCATCAAGGGCGCACGCCAGGCCGGCGCACACTCGCGCCTTGGCGGCAGGTCGCCACCCTTGGCATCCTGGCCGGGAAAGCAGAAGCCCATCGGCACGATGGCGAATTTCTCGATGTCGTAGAATTCGGCGCTGGTGACGCCGAGCCAACTGCGCAGGCGGTCGCCCGAGGCATCGGTGAACGGCATGCCCGACAGGTGCACCTTGGTCCCCGGTGCCTGGCCGGCAATAAGAATGCGGGCGCTGGAGGAGGGCCGCAGCACCGGCCGCGGCTCATGCGGCAGCGGCTTGCCGAGGGGGCTTTCGACGCAGATACGGCAGGCCCTGACCGTTGCTGCGAGGTCGTCCAGTTCCACGCTCAAGCGGCGGCACTCGGCCGGCTGGAGATCGCCTGATGCCAACGCAAGACATTGGCGCACTCTTCCGGCACCTTGATGCGCGCCGGCTTCATGAAGTCGATCGCGATCAGGCCGGTGATATCGGCGATCGAATAGCTGTCGCCCGCGGCGAATTCCCGGTTCGCCAACTCGCCGTCGAGGATTTTCAGGAATTCGATTGCTTTGGGCTTGTTGGCCTCGCCCCATTCGGGGATCTGCGGAATTTCCCACTCCTTCATGGCCGGATGGATATGGCGAAAAGCCTGCGCAACGCAGCTGAGCAGGTTGAACTCCATTCGTCTCTGCCACATCTCGACCTGTGCCTTGCCAAGCGCGCCATGTCCGAACAGGGCGGGCTCCGGATACAACTCCTCGAAATAGCGACAGATGGCGACGGATTCGGTGATGATGGTGCCATCGTCGAGCTCCAGCACCGGCAGGCGCTGCAAAGGGTTACGCGAGCTCACCGTTTGGCCCTTGTGCTCCAGCGCGCCCATGTCGATGGACACCAGCGGAACCGTGATCCCCTTTTCGGCGAGGAAGACGCGTACCCGTCGCGGATTGGGCGCCCGGCCACCGTCGAAGAGCTTCATTTCGATCCTCCTTTCCTTACAAACCGATACGCCTCACCAGCGAAAAATCTCCCGCACGGCGTCGCCGATCGACGCCAGCGTGCCGTGCTTTCGCTCCACCACCTCGCCGTGATGGCTGTCGCGCCAGTCCTGCGGCTGATCGAACGTACCGGCCCAGATACCAACCTTTGCCGCGCGGGCGGTCGCTTCCTCGCTTTCGAAGTCGCCAAAGGCAACCGCCCAACCCGCCTCGACCTGAGTGCGGTTGAGGTCGGTGCCGCCAGCCCTGCAGTCGCCAAGCAGCCGGCCATAGCGATCCCGCTGCCAGCCGCTGCAGGTGACTGGCCTGCCGGCGATCAGGCGCACCAGCGACTGGCGCGCCAGCGTACCGCAGGCATAATCGGCGCCGTTTTTGCGGCAGGTCTGGGTGTATTCCGGGGCGTCGATGCCGCGCAAGCGGACGCGCTCGGTGCCGAGCGTGATCGAATCGCCGTCATTGATGATGGCGGCGCCTTGAGTCTGGCGCGTCTCCACCCGATCGAGGCGCGCCGCCAACAGGATCAGCAGGCCCAGAATGATGATGGCCAGCCCATAGTCCAGCAGCTTGCGCCACAGGCTTCTCGGGCGCGGCGTCGCGTACCGTTGGCGCGACCTTGGCGACCAGGAACGGCTCATATGGCAAACGGTTGGTTAATCATTCGAACGTAGCTTAACACCTTGGAACCGCTGCACGCATAATTGAAGTTTTTGATGCCCTTGCAACGCTCGAACACAGCGGACAAGTTCATTGTGGACCGCAGGAAACGGCATCGCAACAGCGATGTCGCGCGTGCGGTGCGCAAGACGCGCGACCGTCTTTCGCAGCAGGCAGGCAATCCCGATTTCGACCGCGAATTGTTGAAACTCCACGCCGGCGCCATGACAAGCGGCGCCGTGGTGATCCCGCTGCTCGTCCTGGCGATCGCCGCGGCCGGCCGGCTTGCCGGCGTCGGCAACGAGATCGGGCTCTGGGCGTTGTTCACGCTCACCTGCTATACGATCGTCGCCTTCATGGCACGGCGCATCGAGCGCACGGAAGCTGCCGAGCTTAACCCCTTGCAAACGCGACGGGAATTTCTGGTCGGTCATTTCCTCTGCGGCTTAGGCTGGGCCTGGTTCGTCTTGCTCGGCTGCGGCGCCTGCCAGGTCGACCAGTTCCAGGTGGTTAAGGCGGTGGTGCTGCTTTTTGCCATGGCCGGGACGGCTCTCACGGCCTCATCGCTGAGCGGCGCTCTGCTGGCGACTTTCGCCGTGCCGGTGGCGCTCTATGCTTATCTCGGCACCAAACTGTGGATGCCGGTCGAGGCGATCATGGCCGGGCTGCTTGTTCTGTCGCTGCCTTTCTTCGCCTATGTCGCCCGTCAGCTCAACCGCTCCTCGCTGATGCTGTTGTCGTTCCGCTCCGAAAAGGATGCGTTGATCGCCGAGCTGGAGACAGCGAAATCCATGTCGGACGAGGCGCGGCGGCGGGCCGAGGACGCCAATCTGGCCAAGTCGCGTTTCCTGGCCTCGATGAGCCATGAATTGCGCACGCCGCTCAACGCCATTCTCGGCTTTTCCGAGGTGATGGCGAACGAGGTGCTGGGGCCGATGAGCAATCCCACCTATCGCGACTACGCCCACGACGTGCATGATTCCGGCCAGCACCTGCTCGACCTGATCAACGAGATCCTCGACCTGTCGCGCATCGAGGCCGGCCGCTACCAGCTCAACGAAGAGCCGGTTATGTTGCTCAACATCGTCGAGGATTGCTGCCATATGATGGAGTTGAAGGCGCGCAACAAGGATATCCGTGTCATCCAGGATTTCGAACAGACATTGCCGCGGCTGTTCGCCGACGAGCGCGCCGTGCGCCAGATCACGCTCAACCTTCTGTCCAACGCCATCAAATTCACCGCCACCGGCGGCGAAATCCGCGTCCGTGTCGGCTGGACGGCGGGCGGAGGCCAATACATCTCCGTCAAGGACAATGGTCCGGGGATTCCCGAGGACGAGATTCCGGTCGTGCTCTCGGCCTTCGGCCAGGGTTCGATCGCCATCAAGAGCGCCGAACAAGGTACCGGGCTTGGCCTGCCGATCGTGCAAGGCCTGCTTGCCATGCATGGCGGCGAGTTCGAACTGCATTCCAAATTGCGTGAGGGCACCGAAGCGATTGCCATCTTCCCGCTGAGCCGGGTGATGGAAGAACTGCCTGCCCTGCCGACCGCGGCGGTGGCGGCGCGACGGCGGTAGGCGACCAGCATCCACTCAGCCTCAAAAGGGAACGCGCCGCAATGACCGCGGATTGGGATGCCAGCGGCGTCGAAATCAAATCGGAGCGGCTTCGCCTTAAGCTGTTTACGGTCGATGATGCCGATGCGGTCTTTGCCGCCATCACACCCGCAATCACCCGTTTCATGCAGTGGGAACCACCTCGATCATCAACGGCTTTCGCCGATGTATGGCGTTCCTGGCTGGCGCCGATCCTTGACGGATCGGATCTGCATTTTGTTGTGCGCTCGCTGGTGAACGATCGCTGTCTGGGGCTTGTCGGCCTGCATGCGGCGAAGACGACCTGTCCCGAGATCGGAATTTGGATAAGAGAGGACGCCCATGGAAACGGCATAGGCCGGGAGGCCGTCGCCGCCGTGGCGGGATGGGCCTCCGAGGAACTCGATCCGGATTGCTTCGAATATCCTGTCGCCGAAGAGAATATGGCGAGCCGAAGAATCGCGGAAGGCCTTGGCGGCTCGATCGTCGAGACCCGCTTCAATCCGAAATACACCTCGGTCATCTATCGTATTCCCAATCTCAGGCGTTGACGCGCCGAGGACGGGAAGGCTCTATGCCCGCACGGCCGCGGCCATGCCAGAACTGGTCAGCGCCGCCGCCTTGACTAGGCCCGCGCCAAGTGCAGCCCCTGTCCCTTCGCCATGGCTTATGCCGAGGTCAAGCAGCGGACGGAAGCCAAGGAGTTCGGCGGCCCTGGCGTGCGCGGGCTCCGGCGACAGGCTGGCGAGAAGACAATGGTCCAGTGCAGAGGGGTTTGCGACATAAAGCACCGCCGCGGCGGCTGTTGCGGCAAGACCATCGAGCAGTACGGGTATCTTCTGCATCCGCGCGGCAAGGAGGGCGCCGGCGATCGCAGCGAACTCGCGGCCGCCGACGCGGCGCAGCACTTCCAGCGGATCGTCGAGATGGCCGTGGTGAAAGGCTAGCGCCGCATCGACCACATCCGCCTTGCGCGCCTGCATCGCCGCGTCGGCGCCGGATCCCGGGCCAACCCAGTCGGCACCCCTGCCCCCGAACAGGGCGGTAAACAGGGCGGCGGC
Source organism: Mesorhizobium huakuii (assembly GCF_030160235.1). Taxonomy (GTDB): domain Bacteria; phylum Pseudomonadota; class Alphaproteobacteria; order Rhizobiales; family Rhizobiaceae; genus Mesorhizobium; species Mesorhizobium huakuii. The sequence continues at coordinate 203,715 of NZ_BSNY01000010.1, read as the reverse complement.
GACGGTGGAATTGCCAACGCCGAGATCGCCGAGGCAAAGCAGGTCGGTGCCGCCCGCGATCGCTTCCATGCCGAAGGCCATGGTCGCCGCGCATCCGCGCTCGTCAAGCGCGGCATCCTCTGCGATGTCGCCGGTCGGGATATGCAGGGCAAGATCGAACACCTTCAATCCTAGATCATGGGCAATGCAGATCTGGTTGATCGCCGCACCGCCTGCCGCGCAAAGCTCGACAGCGTTGGCGGTTGCCACCACCGGGCGCGGCGAAATGCCATGACGGGTCACGCCGTGATTGCCGGCAAAGACCGCCATCAACGGCCGTGTCACCGCGGGCGGAGCCCGGCCGCTCCAGGCGGCAAGCCACGCCGCGATGTCCTCGATGCGGCCGAGCGAATGCGCTGGCTTGTCGGCCTTGGCAAACAGCGTGCGCACGCGCGCTTCGGCTTTGAGGTCGGCTCCCGGCAGATTGTCGAGCAGGTTGCGAAAATCGTCGAAAGGCAGTGCGCTGGTCATGTCGTGAGCAATCATTCCTGGATTTGGTGAGCGGCATAGCCGCGTTGCGTGATCGGCACAACCTCTCCCAAACATCCGCCTTGATTGCCGCAAAGATGGCTTGGGAAGGCGCTATCGCGAGGTCTTGCATTGGCTTTGCCGTTGCACCATGTGGAGATGGAAACTCGGGATTCCGAATGGAATCCTCAAGAGAAAGTCATGACGGCCATCGAATCCCCCTGCATCCTGGTCTGCTCGATCGACATGAAAACCGGCTTCTGCTTCGGTTGTGGCCGCACGCGCGAGGAAATCGGCGCCTGGATGGGGATGACGCCCGAAACGCGCCGCAATGTGATGGCCGAACTGCCGGCCCGGCTGGAAACGGTCGAGCGCCGGCCGCGCCGCGAAACGCGCCGCACTCGCATGGCGCGCGAACGCGACGCACTTTAGGGCAGTTCACCGTTTCACGGAAACGGCGAACCGCTCTAACTCTTTGTTTTAAGGCAATTTCTGTGGGAAAGACCGCTTCACACTTTTCCTGGAATTGCTCTAGCGAGGCACGGATGAGCAGCCGACTGTTCTGGATTCTGATGGCGGTGATCGGCGTGGGGGCGGCCCTGCTTGTGCTCAACGATTCCTCCGGCAGCACGCTTGGCGTCGAGAATTACGATTTTGGCCGGCTGATCTGGCTTGGCGCCTTCGGCGCCCTGATCGCCACCGGCCTGCTGCGATCGGGTCGCCCGTTGGGCGACATGGCCCGCAACCTCGGCACCTGGACGGCAATCGTGCTGGCGCTGATCGCCGGCTACCAGTATCGCTACGAACTGCAGGACATCGCCAGCCGGGTGACCGCGGGCCTCGTTCCCGGCAGCCCGCTGGCGCTTGGTGTCGAAGACGGCCACGCCACCGTGACCCTCGACAAGGCCGACAACGGCCATTTCGAAGCGCGCATCCTGGTCAACGGAAACCCGGTCCGTGCCGTTGTCGACACCGGCGCGACCAGCACGGTGCTGACGTCGGAAGATGCGCAGGCCGCCGGCTTCAACCCCGCCGCGCTCAACTACACGATCCCGGTTTCGACAGCCAACGGCATGGCGCGCGCCGCGGCGGTCAAGACCGACACGGTGGCGATCGGCGGCATCATACGCAAGGACATGACGGTGATGGTCGCGGCGCCCGGCATGCTGAGCCAGAGCCTGCTCGGCATGAATTTCATCGGCTCGCTGTCAGGCTTCGACGTGCGTGGCGACCGCATGATCCTGCGGGATTGAGCTTAGGCCGCCTCGGCGGCTCCTCCACCGAATCCGACGGCTGCGAAAGCCGTCTTCAGCACGTCAGGCCCGGCGCCGGGTCGGTTTGCGTTGGTCGACAGGATCTGGCGGTAGCGGCGCGCACCGGGCAGCCCATGGAACAGCCCGACCATATGGCGGGTGACATGGCCGAGCCGCCCGCCCCGTTCGATGTGGCGCGCCGCGTAATCCGCCATGACATCGATCAGCGCGGCGAAATCGAACGCCTCGGGCATCGCGTCGTAGAAGGCAGCGTCGACGCCCGCCAGAATAGCTGGTGTGTGGTAGGCGGCACGGCCGAGCATGGCGCCGTCGACATGATCGAGGTGCGCCCGCGCCTCTTCAAGCGACTGAATTCCACCGTTGATCCCAATGAATTCGTTCGGCTTTTTGGCCTTCAGACGATAAACCCTGTCATAGTCGAGTGGCGGGATGTCGCGGTTTTCCTTGGGACTCAGCCCTTCCAGCCAAGCCTTGCGCGCATGCACCCACAGCGCGTCGGCGCCGGCCGCGAAAACCCCATTCGCCAGCGCATCCAGCGCCGGCTCCGGATCCTGTTCGTCGACGCCGATGCGGCACTTGACGGTGACGGGGATTGTCACGGTCGCCTTCATTGCGGCGACGCAGTCGGCGACGAGGCCGGGCGCCTTCATCAGGCAGGCGCCGAACGTGCCCGACTGAACGCGGTCGGACGGACAGCCGACATTGAGGTTGATCTCGTCATAGCCGAACGCTTCGCCGATGCGCGCTGCCTCGGCAAGCTTCGCCGGATCCGAGCCGCCGAGCTGCAGCGCGACCGGATGTTCCGCCGTATCGAAACCGAGCAGCCTATCGCGCGCGCCCTGGATGACCGCATCGGCCACCACCATTTCGGTGTAAAGCAGCGCACGGCTCGTCAACTGGCGATGGAAGAACCGGCAATGCCGGTCCGTCCAGTCCATCATCGGGGCCACGGCCACTCTATGATCTTGATTTTTCAGCATTTTTTCTTTAACATCAAATCGTTAGAACCTGCCAAGTGCACACGAATTTACGCCAGAATACGACCCTTTTCGCCACGTTTCGATCTCTCAGTGCACACGGAGCGCACACGAAAAAATGGCCACCTACACAAAACTCTCGTCCGGCTCATGGCGTGTCCAAGTCCGTCGCAAGGGTCGCTACGCCAGTGAGACCTTCCTGCGCCGAGACGACGCACGACGCTGGGCAACTGAAACCGAGCGCCAAGTCGATCGCGGTGAGACGCCGACCAAGTCTCGTATTGCGCGCCTAAAAACCTTCGGCGAACTCATCGACCTTCATATCGACGACATGTGCGATGTAGGCAAGTCCCCTCGCCGCTCCAAGGCCGCGGCCCTCGATATGCTCAAAAGACATCTCGGGAAGTGCAACATAGCGGCCCTCGACCGCGATCGGCTCATTCGCTTTGGTCGAGATCGAGCCGCCCAAGGTGCCGGACCAATGACTCTCGGCATCGACATCGGCTTTGTAAAACTCATTCTGGCTCATGCCGCTGCGGTGCACGGCCTGCCCGTCAAGGTTGAACCGGTTGATCTCGCGCGTATCGCCCTAAAGAGGCTTGGTCTCGTTGGGAAAGGCCATCAGCGCGACAGGCGACCGACGCAGGATGAACTCGACAGGCTCATCGCTCACTTCGACGCAAACCCTCGTCAGATGGCACCAGTCGGCCAAATCATTCGTTTCGCCGTCGCAACCGCGATGCGCCAGGAGGAAATCTGCAAGGCACGTTGGTCCGATTTGGAAACTCGCACGCGAATGCTTCTCATCCGTGACCGGAAAGACCCGCGGAACAAGAGCGGCAACAATCAGCGTATACCGCTGTTCGCGGCGACCGGTTACGACGCGTGGACCATTGTTGAGGAGCAGCGCGCCAAACGAAGCAACGACGATGATCGCATTTTCCCATTCAATCATAGGTCAGTCGGCACCGCCTTCCGTCGAGGGTGCGCTGAGCTTGGCATCCAAGACCTTCATTTTCACGACTTGCGGCACGAAGGAACGAGCCGCCTTTTTGAAGCTGGGTTTACAATCGAGCAGGTAGCGCTGGTCACGGGGCACAAGGATTGGAAGATGTTGCGGCGCTATACGCACCTCAAGCCGGAAATGCTCCATACTATCCAAGCGGCAAAGGCTGCGTAGTTGACGCGATTGCTGGTATCAGTCCGCAATCTCGGGCGGCGTTGAACGTCTCCGATGGATGGCCGCGGCTACAATCGCGCAGCGACGAAGCAGGGCCTCGATCACTTCCGCCGGTAAAACGACCTACGGTTTTGTAAACCGAAGGTCGGCGGTTCGATTCCGTCCGGGGGCACCAGTTTCCACCCGACAATCCCCAGAAATCAAGGAACTCAAGGGTTTCAACGTCCTCCGAGGTACACCAAAAGGTACACCGAGGGGTACACCGAGGATGAAAATGGCACTGGAACATGTCCAGCCGCGCGGCAATCGGAAGGTCTATCGACGGAAGGTGCCTAAGGCACTTCAAGGCATTCTGGGCAAGACAGAGATGGTCCTTCGCCTAGGCAAAACCGACGCCGAGGTGCGCAAGCAGTATGACGCAACCCACGCCGAGGCAGAGCAAATCTTCGCCAAAGCATGGGACGAGTTGCATGGGGTGAAGGCCCCGGCGGCGAAGCTCACAGCGCGCGAACTGTTCGACCAAGCGACTTCGGGACCTCGGCTTCAACCCATACCGCGCTGGCAGCGGCGAGCCCGATGATCCTGCTGAACTGGCCGAATGGATTGCTCGCGATGTCGTCGCTGAGGAGAACGTCAAAGGTTATCCGAGGGACGAACAGACCGACCACCCCGTTGGCGTCTCTGCTGAGGACCGGGCACTGCTCACGCTACTGACCTCCTCAAATACGCCTGTGGGTCCCTCACCTACCCTAGAGGACGCCAAGCGAGTCTATCTGAAGGACCGCTTCACCAAGACCAATCCTTCCGAGAAATCGAAGAAGCGGGACGAGCAACAAGCCGACCGCGTGGTCGGACACGTCATAGGGGCTCTGGCTATGATCCCGTGCTGGCGGACATGAAGCGCGCCGATGCCAGAGCCGTTGCCGACGCCATGTTGAAGGAAATCCCGACTGCCGCGACTGTGGACCGATACCTCAATGTCGTGCGCGCCATCGTTGCGCATGGCATTCGCGAGTTCGACCTAGCCGGCACAAAGAACCAATTTGAGAAGCTTGATGTTGCCGACAGCAGTAGGGAGCCCGACAAACGGAAGAGGCTCCCCTTCACCCCCGAGCAATTGGTGGCGACTCGGGAGCGCGTGCTTGACCGCGCCGCCATAGACCTCCAACAGATTTGGCGGCTGCTTGAGGGCACGGGCTGCCGTCTATCCGAGATTACCGGACTTCGGGTCAGCGACGTGATGCTGGAGGCGCAATATCCGCATATCGACGTTGAGTGGCATGACGAGCGCAGGGTCAAGACTGAGGTGTCTCGCCGGAAAGTGCCCTTGATCGGTGACGCGCTCCAGGCAGCGCGGGAAGCTGTCGAAGCAGCGGGTAACCGCAAGATGCTGTTCGCCCGTTACGGTCATGAAGGCGGCGGCGACAAAGCCTCGGCGGCGCTTGGAAAGCACGTCAGAGCTGCCGTCACGGACAGGAAGGTCACCCCCATTCATTGCGGCACCGCATGGAAGATTTGCTGGTGATCGCTTGGGTCCCCGAGAAACTCAAGCGGTCGATCATGGGTCACTCAGGGGGCGGCGCTGGGGACAACTACGGGGGCGAAGAGGCGCGGCTCAAGGTGGCAACTGAGGCGATGGAGAAGGCCTTCGCTGCAGTTGGCTGAATAGTCGCTTCCCCTCGCGGACGTTGTACTGCGCTAGCGCATAACTTTGCTGGTCTCAGCGATGATTTTGGGGTTCTGCCCAATCGCAATCGTGTAGCTGAAGCGCGCCACACCTTTTGCCTGCTTGTGCCTTGGCAGGCTGCGGACGACCCAGTCGTAAGTGCCCGACACCATGCATTGGTCATTGGCACAGGTGACTATGACGCTCTCGTCGTGAAGATTGTATCCCCGTTCCGGCCATCGTTGGAAATAGCTTCTCTTGTCGGCGATGATCGAGCTTAGGTCCGTTGGCTTTCCGTAATAATCGACGATGCCAGCATACGAATTTTGAACCTGAGCGATCGCCAAATCTGCGTTGTCGCCATGGTGCTCGATGAGGCCTTTGATAAATGCTACCGCCGCGCTCTCTAGCTGCCGCTCGTCTGCGCTGGCTTCAGCCGGAGTCGGACTGGGCGTTGGTGACACACGCGACGTGTCAATGGACGGCGGCGTGGTGGAAATGTTGGTTACGCGCAGTTCACCCATCTCACTGGCGGATAGATATCGCATATCAGACCTGTCGTAGCTCAGTGCTACGGCCATCAACTTGGGGTCCACCCCCATCTCGGCCATGTAGGACATGATTTCAGCAGTTACGGCTTGAACGTTCGCCACAGCCTCGTCGGTAGACATCCCGCTCTCTGGGGCGAAGGATGAGCGGTGAACACCAATAGAGCCCGGATCGGCAACACGGCGAACGCCACCCATGAAAGCCAAGGAGCAAGCCGACGCGCACTGCAACTGGCGGACTTGAAGCGTATCAAGGCCGGCTGCCCGGATCATACGTCCAAGCTGCATTGCACTTCCGATACTGCCCCCCGGCGAGTCGAATACAACCACCCTAGCCCCACTGCTTGTGACAGCGCGGCTAAACTCATCCAGGCGTTCGTTGACGCCAAATTCACCGGAGACGATGAGAAACGGAAGCTCGCCCGGCGACGATACCGGCTTGTATTCCAAAGCCTTAGCTGAACTTGCTGCGGCGACAATAACTGACGCGACAGCGAGAAACTTCACAACCGAACGCATAACCCAACATCCAAACCCACCAACCTCAACTAAGAGCCACTTAAAGAACTATTTCAAGGGGCAACTGGACCGGGGCAACTGGCGATGAGAGAACTGGTTGAAACTCAGTGTCTGTTGGGAACAGTAAAACGATGTGCAACCTCTACAACCTCACCACGTCACAAGAGGCCATTCGCCAGTGGACCGGCGCCCTGCGGGACATCTTGGGCAACCTTGAGCCGTCCATTGACGTCTATCCGAACAGGCCCGGCCCAGTGGTCCGCAATGCCTTGGACGGGGAGCGTGAAGTTGCCAACTTGCTTTGGGGGATGCCGACCCCTTCCGAACGGGTGAAGGGTAAAGCAGACTATGGCACGACCAACATACGCAAGCCCCAGTACTCCCACTGGCAGCAATATCTCGGCGTGGAGCACCGCTGTGTGGTGCCCGTGACCAGCTTCGCGGAACCAAGCCCAAAGGAGAACGATAAGGACGCCGAGACTGGCATTCAGAGGAACTTCTGGTTCGCCTTGGACGAGGAGCGCCCGCTGTTCTTCTTCGCGGGTCTCTGGACGCCTTGGCAGGGGGTACGAAAGGTCAAAGACGGCCCAGGCGATCACGAGGTCTACGGCTTCATGACGACTGACCCTAATGCCCTGATCAAGCCAATTCACGAGAAGGCCATGCCGGTCATCCTTACAACACAAGAGGAGATCGAGATTTGGCTAAGTGCCCCTTGGTCGGAAGCGAAGGGGTTGCAGCGCACAACACCTGATGACGCGCTTGTAATCGTCGAGAAGCCCGCGACGCAAATCAAGTTCCCGCTTGGCACAACTCCCGGTGATCAACTGCGTTTGCTGTAAGGCCGGCTATCCGCAGCAAAAGGTCTAATTATCCCAATGCTGCGATAACAATCTGAGCAGCGTCGACATGTGCCTGCACTTCCGCATCAATTTCCGCATAAAGGTCAACCTCGCTTCCCTCGGCAGTGATGGAGACCGCGAGTGAGTATCGGGCCTTGTCATTGCCTCGCTTTTGACCGAGGTGCGATTTCCACCATCCGCCAACCGGGGTGATTGCGATGTGATCGTGGCTGGCCAGATCGACCGCATAGCCGCGCCACAGATCGCAATGCAGAGAACCTGCCTGAACGGCTTTCGGCCCTAGCAGCCAACGACTTGGCTCGACAGGTGTCTTATCGACTTTGACTGGCTTCTCCTTGGCTTCATCGCCCGGCTCCTCCTCAGGGAGGCTGAGGCGCTTCCGAAACTCTTCGTGAGTCTCAAGCCGTTTCTTCAACTCGAACCGAAGCCCGTAGGACCGATAGGTCTCTGGCCGAGTTGCGGCTCGCCCCGACAGATTCGGCTCTACGAAGTAAGAAAGCGTGACTTTCATCACAACGATTGCGCTCTCAAGCGCTTGCAGTGCTTTACGCGGCCACGGCAGCTCATAGAAATGCATCTCGTTGAACACTGCGCCGCCGGCTTTCCCCAGCGTGAACGGCTGGATTTCCGCCTGAGCGAGCAGAGTGATGTCGTTCCGCGCTGAGGCGATAGCTCGTCCAAGGTTTGGCACGCCGAACCCCACATCTCGGAGAAGGAGTTGCACCGCTCCTTTGCTAAGGCCCTTCCAATGAGAACCAGTCCCGATGAGCTTTCGCCGAATCGGGGTTGGCCACTCAGCCGATTGGACAACCAAGGCGCGGTATGTTTCGGGCCACAATCCGGGCACGGCGGCCTTGAGTTGGCCCACGAAATTGCCGGCCATCGCGGTTGCGGCACTCGTAGCCCAGAAGGGCACCAAGGGTTCGTCGCCTACGTTAGAGCCCGTTGACAGTAGAGAAACTGCCGGATGCCAATCACAGTCTTCTGCCGCGTTGACCATCATGTTCCCAGCTTCGAAGAGAACCTCAGGTTTGATCGGCGTGAGGTCTCCCGCGAGGTTCTGAGAGCCGGTGCTAAACGGACTCTTGTCGTTCACCGCTGCAAGGGGCCTTAGGTTCGCCAACCATTCGCCTTTCGTGGTGAATCCCCCCACTGTCAGCGCATTCCAACTCTGTGCTGGGTCTTCGATGGTGTGGTGTTGCTCGACTTGCTGCAGGGTTCCGCCGATTACGTTTCCGCCCGCCACCATCAGAAGGCGCTTTGGACGGTCTTTGGCCGCAATTTCATCATTGGCTTCGCCTGGCATCGACCCAGCGCTGATTTGATCGAGCGCTCCGCTCCATGACGAAGGGGAGTCGGGAGGGAATTCATCAGTTGATGATGCGATGCAGAAGCTTCGCGCAACATTTGGGCGTTCGATTTCAGCTATGGCAATCGCGGATTGAGTTACGATTCCGTAGGCCGAGGGTCGATTGGCTGGAAAGCCCTTTGGCGGCAGAAATTTCACCGACTCGACATTGTGGTTCAAGACTACAGGTTGATTGTCGTTGAACCGCCAAACGAGGTCCCCGTAGAGCACCATTCCGGCCATGGGTGTTCCGTGTCCCCCATGTGGGTGATGGTCATCCGCGCCCCACTGGTCGTCGATGCTCCACGCTCCAGCAATGCCGGGCGCGATGAGCGGATGTGCAGCAGCGACCCCTGTGTCAATGACGCAAACGGCGGGAGCATCGTTTGAGGGGCCTTGAATGCGGCCGACAAGCTCCTTGACCCAATCATGTTGCCCAAAACCATCGCCACTTAATTCTAGGAATGGCTCGATACTCCCCTCGGCCTTGCGCACTTCCCAAACCGCACCGGGAATGCGCGCAAGAAACGCCACCACAGTAGCGGGCGAACCGTGAACGAACACGACCTCGGAGTCAGGGAACTTCAGCCTTTCGTTGTGAACCGCGAGGTCAGCATTTTGAGCAGCAGCGATTACATCTATGGTGCGAGGGCCGGGCTTCGCTGTTGACTGCTCCCTTACCCACAGTTCCCACCAGCTCGCCTCCTTCGCTTGGAAATCGACTTGGCCGCCAAAGAGCGTTCGCGCATCTGCAGCCCGTACAACTTCGATCGGCTCGAACTTCGGTACATCGGGGCGTTTCTTGTTGCCCAAATTCTCCGCGCCATAGTTCTCTATGCGACCGAGTAGAAAGTCGCGCGCGTCGTCAGGGATAAAAAGGACAGCCGTTTCAGTCCTGTCATCCTGTCGTGTCGAGCGAAGCACCACAATGTCTTGGGCTGGGTAGTCAAGCGCGGGCGTTTTGGAAGGCCCACTGAGATCGCTAGCGGGAACCATCGTATCGAGTTCAACTATCGTTCCTCGCTTCTGCCCCACGATGGATAAGCGGGTATCCTCACCGGGAGCGGGAATAGCACCAAGCGCGGCGGTAAGGTGCCCAATCAAGAATTGCGCGTGAGCGTGGTAATCGTCGCGGCGCGGTTCGCGGGTTTGAGGCCGGTTGGGAAACTCATACTGCGCGGGCAATCGGAAGGGATCAATGCGTAGATGCGGCAACTGGTGCGCTGAAAAATTCTCACCCTCTCCGGCCATTCAAATTGCTCCCCCCCAGGAACCGCTAGCGATGTGCGTTTAGTCGCCCCTTAAATGCAATACGGTCATCAAGTGCGGCACGAAGGGCTGACACTGAAAGAGTTGTGACCCCTCCCAAGATCGCGTCCTTAACAACGGTGTCAGCAGCACGAACCAATTCGCCTTGGCTTAGGCCCTCAGTTGCGCCCGCTACTTCTGTCCAACCTTTACCTGTCATCTTGAGGCGTCCAAGTCGGCGAGTCAGAATTGCTCGCGCCGCTTGTCTGTCGGGCACGTCATACTCAATGATCTCGTCGAACCGCCTCGCAAGCGCCTTGTCCAGGATTTCTGGGTGATTGGTTGCCGCCACAACAAGGCTGTCTGTCGCATTCGGCTCTTCCATGAAGGTTAGGACCGAATTGAGCACCCGTCGCACTTCGCCCACGTCATTGGTGTCTCCTCGGCTGGAGCCCATAGCGTCAAATTCATCGAGCAGATAAACCGCCCGGGTCTTCGCAACTTGGTCGAATAGGAGCCGAAGCTTGCCCGCCGTTTCGCCGAAGAAGCGGCTGAAGAGTGAGTCGAGCCGTACCATGAAGAGCGGGAGGCGCAGTTCGCCAGCAAGCGCGGAAGCCGTCATCGTTTTGCCAGTGCCGGGAGGGCCAACAAGCAAGAGATGGGTTGCGGGCACCTGTCCATGATTGCGCAATAGGGCGCGTTCCGACTGCTGCCTCACGACACGATCAAGCCGAGCTCGAACGCCGTCGGCCAATACCATGCTATCGAGACTAGCCTTCGGATAGGAGCTTTGGACAAGATCTTGGAGTTCCCCCCGAGGGCGCGCAAGGGGGATCACAGATTGCCCCTTAGGCGGGATAGTTCCCCGCTCACGCATTCGTTGGACCAGTCTCTTCAGCTTCTCCGCATCGGCCGTGTTACCGCCCCGTGCTTCTTGGGCAGCCACCTGAAGCGCAATAGACATGAATTGATCTTCATCGCCAGCCACGTGTGAGCTGAGAAGTGCAATGAATTGCTTTGTCGACATCAGCGCACCTCCGCAATCGATGTTCAAGGAAGAATGGCGGCACTCAGTGCATGTTCTGAGTCCCGACGCTATAGCAGAGTCCAAGTTTCCAAGCCATTTCACTTCGGATCAACGCGACCCTTCCAAGCTGACGAAGGCCCGTCATCAGCGGCTATCACTCTCCTCCCTCCAGATAATACGTCGCACCGTCCTGATTTCAGCAAGCCGAGTAACCCGAATGCCCTGACGCTCTCGTGCCGATGGGTTCTGCGTTTCGGCGTGCATGTACTCGTTCTTGCCGCATCGTCTGCAGCTCATTTTGCTCCCAACTAGCTCTGCCTCTACGTCCCCAAAGATTTCCCTCAAGTCACTCGGCAGGTACCAGCCCTTGACGTTGCACAACCCACAGCGGATCAGCACGAGCTGCCCGATCTCATGGGCATTGCTGAGCTTCCATTCGCCACCGCGCTTTCGTCTTCCACCGGTGTCAGGCATGGCCCAAAAATAGGAACCCATTCCTCTCTCAGTCAATCCACTCTTGACATTTATGTTCTCTTTTTGTTCACTAGGGATATCCAAGCGTTCGGGAGTAAACGCAATGGCCCACATCGTGACCCTCGACAGCCGCCGAGAGGCAGCTCTTCAAGCCGTCGCGGACAAGTTCGTAACCGTCCACAAGGGCGACGTAATGAAGGCACTCAAGGAAATGATTGTCCTCAACGGTCGCCTTCAGGATCGCCTCGACGGGCTCACGGCACCGCGCCGCGCGACACGTTAGGAGAAGCCGCAATGGGCATCATGCATTTGGACGATGAAGGCAAAGCCGAACTGCACTCGGAAGCGGTGAAGCTGATCGCTCGATACGAGAGCCCGCTTGAGACCGTGAAAGCGCTCATGGCCTACAACTGTGAGCTTGAGACCCAGATACTCGCCATCGCCCACCGGCATCCGGGGATCGTTTCCATCGGCTACGATGACACGCCGCCCGTTGTGGGATGACAGCCGTGAGCGACGAAGTCAGGCTTCCAAGCCCAGAACACGTCACAGCCCCCGGTATCCAGCATCATTGGTGCGAGCGCCCTGGCTGCGGCAGATGCCGGCTGGGGTTTCGCTAAGCCAAAGCAGGCACCGCATTGGTTCTGTTTTGAGCATCGTGGCGATGGTGAGAAATGCCTTTGAGGTAAGCGCAATGCCGGCTGAGCAACAGCAAGTCGATCCTCCCGCCATCGATTGGGAGCTTGCCGTTGATCAGGCCATAGCCGCCAAGGGTGGAGACACCCGAGAAGCAGTGAAGGCGCTCCTTGTCGCCAACGCCTCATTGGAACGCGAGGTGGCTCTATGGGCTCCAGCGGTGAGCTTTGGGTTTAGCCGGGGGTGGCATCGACGCCAGCGCGGTGGGACCGATTAACGAACCTCCAACGAAGGTCATCTCGCATGTCAGACAATATCCTTCCGCAGCCGAAGATGCCCAAGCTGATAGTCGTCACCGCCTTCGACCGCGATGAGACCGGCGACCTTCAGCCTGTCTTTGGACCAGCCGAGCAGCAGACCGAGGATCGGGCGATAAGGACCGCAAAGGGTCTGGCAGGGAAACATGCCGGCGTTATTGCGTGGTCGCGTGACGCAAACCCTTCGCTCGGGGAGTACGGAGAGCCGACAACGCTCTTTGTTGGCGGGGATGTCCCCGACATGGAGTGACGGCTGCTTGGCCTCAGCGTTCCGCTGCGCTTTACTTCAGCTCGCAGAACTCAGTTCGCAGACGGCGCCTAATTTCATATTCAGTCGCCTCACGTGATCTTGCGTCAGCTTCTTGTCCGTAAGCTCGGCTATCCAGTGGCTAGGGATTGCTTTCTGGACCGCAGCAACCGCTTCAGCGCGCGGTAGCGCTGCAGCCCAAAGCTGAACCGTAGGTTTGCCACCGACGAGAGCGTCCGTCATGTGCACGCGGACGACAACGATACCTGATGCGATTTTGTCTGCCATGCTATCAGTATGGCATTCGCAAACGATGCTTTGGAAGCATTATTTCGAATTGCTCGACTACCCGTCAGCCCCCTCATGAGCAGCACGGAAGACCCCCTCCTCGATAGCAGCGAGCCTAAAGCATCTCCTGACCTCCTGCGGTGTCGCTTGGTCAGCCAGGCAGGCCATGCAGACGCGCACCGCGAGGTTCCACTTAGGCCCGCGCTTGGTCCACTGAAGGAGGAGTTCGGCGGCAGCCTCGACGTTGCTGACGTTGTGGGTCATGCCGGCGCGTTCGCCGCTTACAGGGACGGGAGGGCTGAACCAATGGAGAGCCATTAGGCGATGCTAATGGATATCCCTGAAGCCCGATAGAAATTTCCAGAGGGTGCGTCACACTGGCCAGTCGATCAACTCAATCGTGATGTCAACCTGACCTTGCTCAGGCTTGCCTCTACCCTACATCGATGCTTGGATAAAAATGTGCGACGACGCGCCGACCACCGTCATGAGCTAGTGACCGACGCGCCGCCATCATGGGACTTAGATCGGGTGTGGACCCTCGATCAGGAGCCGGTTATGGACGCCGGCTCCGGTTTCCCATCTCATGAACTTAAATCACACAATCAGGCTGACAAGCGGAACAACAGTGACTATTTCGTGACCACGGCGGAACACCTCCAGCAGCGCATTGAGCGTACCCACCAGCATCCCCCCGGCTCCGCAAAAGAGGTCGTTGACCACCTTGGAGGGGCCGGAATGTTTGGTGGAAAAATCTGCGCGGGTGATCGGATAACAGGCTCGCGCGCCGACCCCCCTACCCCCCTCAGGTTCCACGATAAGCGGGCCGACCGATTTCCGGGACGTTGGCCGTTGTGATATCTTGATCGCGTGCGCTGGGGCCAAGTCGAAGGGTTATGGACACCACTAGCACAGGGCAACAGCCTCGACAGCCGAGATGTGCACAAACCTATGCCTTTGTGAACATTGCTCCTGATTATGTCGACTGATCGTCCACTAAATGATGTGCACCAACACTCTTGGAGGAACGTGAACAGTCATGATCATCGGCTATGCCCGCGGTAGCTCCTCCGGCTACGACCTCGACACCTAACTTGAGAAGCTGACGGCTGCCGGCGCTGAGGAGGTCTTCGGCGGGAAGCGGTCCGGCTTAGACGAAACGCGACCCGAGCTGGAGAAGGCGCTTGAGTTTGCCCATGAGGGTGACGTGTTCGTCGTGACGAAGGTGGATCGGCTGGCGAGATCGGCTGCGCGCCTCTACCAGATCGTCAAAGACGCCCGAAGAAGGGTGTGGGTTTTAAGGTGCTGGATGATGCCTCGTTGGACACGACCACGCGGACAGGCAAGCTGGTGCGGCGGACAGCAAATCGGGTCGTTCGTTCCAGATTGCTTCGTGAATTGCACACCGACACGAGGTCGATCGGATTTGATCTACTTCTAATACCGCGTTCAGTGGCGCACCGCCGACTTCAAGGCCTGTGTTCAGTCGGGTCCATGTTGTCCGACGCAGCCCCCTGCCCTAAGCGCAGGTTAGCGCCTTGCATTCGCAGACCGACGAAGTCGGCCGCCACCGTTTTGTAACGCCTACAGTCCGCCTGGACGACGGACCGCCCAGGACGTTCAAGTGGCGGGCTCCCAGCGATTTCCCTCAAGTCCTCAAGTACCGAAGCAATATGCGGCCATGGAAAGTCGGTGGGATCGTCGATGTCGCGATCTGCACCAGCGATGATTTCGAGCTTGGCGACAACGCCAAGAAGCGACCGCGCCCGTAGGTGTGGGATTTTGTCCTGAAGCTTCAAAGCCGCAGTTGTCGCCTCGACCTCCGCCTGGCAGGCGATCGAATATTCGACCTGTTTATCCATCGCTTCCGAGCCTACAGCATCGAGAACCCGCCTCTCTAGACGCTGTTGAAGTCGGCAAAGAACCTGGGACACGCGCTGCGCCCGCGACCAATCTCGCAGTAGCATAATTGCGGGGTCTGCATGCGGCAACCGGTCCAACGGGTTGGCAGTCTTGCCATTCGTGACGGGAGGCATAGTCGTGCTATGGTCGGAATCAGCCATGATCCGAGCTCCGTAAAGCCTAGGCGTGGTCAGACCGTTGGAGGCGGACACACCACTTCCAACTGTCGCTTCCTAAAACAAGCATATTTGCACTTTTTGTGCAACAGGGCATTTGGACAATGAAGGTAAGTGCGGCCCAAGTTCGCGCGGCCCGTGGGCTTCTCGACATTTCTCAGCAGGAATTGGCGGATCTATCCAAGGTAAGTGTCAGGACAATCGTGCAGTTCGAACGTGGTTCAAAACCCGCATCTGACTCAATCCTGCAAGTGCTGAAGCTGTCACTCGAAGCAGCTGGAATAGAATTCATTCCAGAGAATGGCGGCGGCCCTGGCGTGCGTTTGTCACGCAATCAGTGATGTTCTGTTCGCCATTCAACAGGATCGGCGATCCATCGATTGACATCGGATTCCCGCCAGCCCGCCCCGTTGATGCTGATCTTGATCTGGGCCGGGAAAGTCCCTTCAGTGATCTTGCGATAGATGGTCGAGCGGGAGAGGCCGGTCCGCGCGAGGACGGTTTTGAGGCGAATGATACGATCCGGCTCGGACATAGCTTGCCTGCACCTCACTGGTTCTTGCTGATGTCTGCTGGGACAGACAGGACGAACCCATGCCGTAGGCAATAAGGTTTGTCGCCTCAGCCGGCTGCGGAGTGGAAACGGTGGCAAATCGGAGGGTGTCAGAGCCCAAGGCCCCGCCCCTTGCCGATGCCATGGCTGAACGCCAGTTCCGCACCAAGGCGCCGGCCGGAATCGAAGTTGATGCCAAGCTCGCGCTTACGGTTTGCAAGCAGGGATTCAAGCTGCGGATCGCGTTCGAGGCTCTTGGCCATGTCGGACATGGCCGAGCGCGTTGACTTGTAGCCCGACATGTCGCCGGCCTGATATTGCTCCCGTCCCGTCCGGTCGAGCTTCTGCCAGCGTTCGACGAACCGATCGGCGCGGCGGCCGGGATCGTTGTCTAGTCCGGTGCGGATTTCCGTTTCAAGCTGGATAGCAAGTACGATGCGGCTGACGCGACCTGCCCCTGCTTCGCGGACAAGTTCGGGATTTTTCACATAGGCCGCTTCGGCATCGCGCCAGCCATGCGGCCGCACCTTCTCGAAAGCGCTACGGGCATCCGTCAATTCGCGCATCTGGTCGGGACTGCCCTGGCCATCCGCATTTCCAGTACTGAGGATCGCGTCGAGAGCGCGCGCATGACGCACAAGCGACTGGGTGCGAGCGCTGCGCAACGCTGCTTCCTGGTCCACCGGCACAGTCGTGTCGCGCGGCACACCTGTGCCGAGATTTCCTCTGCCGGGCGTCCGGACTGCATCTCCGATCCGCTCCCCGACATTCTCCCTTCCCGGCCCCGGTTCACGTTCCTGCCTCGGCTCGCCGTCACCAGGCGAGCGCAACCCGTCCAGCAGTCCGCCGATCCTGTCGCGCAGCTTCTCAGGAACGATCCGGCGCACGATCTCGACCACGCGCTCGCGGAACGTGATGCCGCGCCGCTCGGCATAGGCCTGCGCCGGGTCGACCTGGTCGTAATCCGACGCCATGTCCTTGGCGCGGTCGCGTGACAGCGTCCGGACGAGGCGTTCGCGGGTCGCGAAGTCGTCGCCGCCATAATGCAGGTCCATTCCGTCGCGATGGCGCGACAGTGCGACGTAGCTGCCATGCGCATCCATGCCAGGCGTTGCAAGCACATGGGTCCGGTCGACGGTCATGCCCTGCGCCTTGTGAATGGTCGCGGCATAGCCGTGGTCGATGTGGGAATAGTCCTTCAGGTCGAACCGCACCGACCTGTCGTCATCGGTGCGCACGGTCATGCTTTGTGTGGTGACTTCCTCCACAATGCCAAGCGTGCCGTTCTTGACGCCAAGTCCGCGCTCGTTGCGCAGGAACATGACACGGTCGCCGCTGGCGAAGTTTCTTGGGCCGCGTTCGACAGTCACATGAACCTCGTCGCCGAGATCACCGGCAGCGCGCATGCGCTCACGCGCGGCCTGGTTCAGGGCGAGCACCTCGTCGTTTGTGTGGGTGAGGATTATCCGGCTTGCCTCTGGATGCACCTGCCTGTCGCGATCCCAGCGCTCGACGAGTTCACCTCGCGCCTCATTGCGCGTTGCAGCCTGATGCACCATGCCTTGCGCGTCGTAGGCGCCGATCGCAGTGCCGATCCTGCCGGTTGCCAGTTCGCGCGTCGCATCGCGCTGCCAGTCCGCGCGCTGCCGGCGCACCTGACCAATTTCGACGCCACCGTGTCGCTCGTAAATCGAGCGGAATGCGGCGCCGGCCTCGATCGCCTGCAGCTGCTGCGGATCGCCGACGAGGACGACTTTTGCGCCGACGTTGGCGGCATGGGAGAGCACGCGCTCCAACTGGCGCGTGCCGACCATGCCGGCCTCATCGATCACCAGGACATCGCGCGCGGTGAGCAGATCCCTGCCCTGTCCCCAGCTATGCTCCATACTGGCGATGGTGCGTGACGAGATGCCTGATCCGCTCTCCAGATTCTCGGCGGCAATGCCGGAGAGTGCCGCGCCTCGAACCTCGTAGCCCGCCGCTGCCCATGCCTGGCGCGCAACGCCCAGCATGGCGCTCTTGCCCGTTCCGGCAAAGCCGACGACGACACCAAGACCGCGACCCTCGGTGATATCCGCAAGCGCATCGGTCTGCTCGCCCGAAAGGACAAGCCCTAGTTGCGCAGCCCGCGCCAGCGCTGCCTCGCGATGTGCATCACTCACCGCGTGTCGCTCGTCCAAATCGATACGCTCCGCCGCGCGGTGAAGGCGCTGCTCGGTGTTGATCATCTGCCTTGTGGTGAAGCGGTCTTCGCCGCGTCCGTCCCTGCCGAGCTCGACCAGACCGGGTGCGTTGGTGATGGCTGCCACCACCTCGTTGAACTGCTCCATTCCGTCGCTGTGTCGATGCGCAAACTTCGCGATGTCCTTTCGGGTGAAGGTCGATTGCTGATGGGTGATGGCGTCGAGCGCCACGGATGGATCGGCAATGATGCGCGCACCATTGTTGCGCGCGATCTCGCGATGCAGTTCGGCGCGATCTGCTTCAGTGTCGCCAGCAGCAAGGCCACTGCCCTCGATGCGCTGAGCCGGCGCACCAATCTGCGTTTGCGGCTCCAGCGCAATGCCCTGCGCTTCCAGGCTGCGATGATCGATGCGGGCGTCGATGTCGAGTTCGGCCATGCGTTCATTGGCCAGCTCCGCCCACCGCTCGCGCCAGCGCTCGACCAGCTGGGTAGCATTCCAGTCGCGAACCTTGGCGCCAAAGCCATTCTCGTCCACGGACCGCATGGTGAGCATGACATGAGCGTGCGGTTTGGGACTGCCATCCTCTGCTCTGTCCCAATGCACATTGAGATCGGCGACCATGCCCTTGCTGACAAATTCGACTTGTACAAAGTCGCGCGCCAGTTCAATGCCTTGCGCCTGGCTGAGTTCGCGCGGCAGCGCAAACTCCACCTCGCGGGCAAGCTGCGCATCCTTGCGCGCCTCGAACGCCTCGACATCGTTCCACAGCCGTGCGCGGTCGCGCCAGGCTTCGGGTGCATTCGCAGGCAACATCACCTCGGAATGGACGACACCGCTTTTGGCCGAAAAATCGTGGCTGCGTTCAATGCGCTCGTCGCGCAATCGCGATGCCGAGCGGTAGGCGGCCGACGCCACAGCGCTCGATCCTGCCTTGCGGCCAATGACCTTGACGTGAAGATGATAGATCGCCATCGCGACAGGATCATTTGCACGGCAAACCGCACGTCGGCACGATGTATAAGCGCGCCCTCCCTCGAAAAAATCTCGGGATGGACCAGCCCGTCCCGGGCTGTCTCGGCAACCCTGAAGCCTTCCGGCAGACGCTCAACTATCATCCAGAGATCGACAATCAATGGAGACGACCATGCGCAAACCACGGGACTTCGACGCCGAACTGAAGGCGCTGGAAGAAAAAGCGCGCGAGCTGAAGACGCGAAAGGTGCAGCAGCTTGGCGAGCTGGTGATCGCCACCGGCGCCGATCAATTGAGCACGGACGAACTGGCTGGCGCGCTGGTTGCAATCACAGAGACGAGAGACACCTCAAAGCGTGAGGCATGGGCCAAGCGTGGAGTGATGTTTTTCGAGAGCCGGTCCCGGCGAACTGCTCTGGAATCTCAGCGCAACCTTCGCAGCGCTCCAGCGCAACCGGGCAGCCCGCAATCGCCGGCAAGCGGCACGGGCTCGGCATGATATGCGCACCTGGCAGGTCGAGCGTCGCAAGCGCACCCGACATTTGATCGAACTCGGCGGCCTCGTCGTCAAGGCAGGTATCGTCGAGCTGACCAACGACGATCGCGCCATCATCCACGGCGCGCTTCTCTGGATCGCGGACAAACTCCAGAGCGACGACGCCGAGCATGCGCGAAACCTATGGGTCGTCAAGGGAAGGCAGGCCTTCGATGCGGAACGGCGTAAACAGCAGATGGGACGGCGAACCTAGCCACAGTTGGCGCGAACAGCCGCCGGCGCGAGCCCGAACAGCAGACTTCCGCCGGTGCGCCAGCGCCGACGCCGCAGCCAAGCGCTTGCGCAGGAAGCTTTCGCGATCTTCGTCGCTACCGGCGACAATCTTCTCTCGCGAGCCTTTATCCAGATGATGAAGGGCGCAAGGCTTGAGTAGGCGAAGCTCGTCAAAGCAGGCGCTGCCCTATGAGCAAACTTCAAACGCCAGATCGTGTTCCCCTCGAAACCTCCCACGCGCCGCAGATGCGATCATGCACACGGCGCGTTGTTACAACTCTATAGCCAGGGTGCGAGCCAGCGGCATTGCTCTGCCCAGCTGGAACAGCGGAAAAGCGAGGAAAGCTCCTCGCTCTTTAGATGAGATCGGCAAAGACATCCCAGCCGATGGGACGAAAGAAGCGAAACTTACTCTTGTCATGTTGTGCAAGAGAGGTGGATTTTACGAAGAAACGTACTATTTGCGTCGTGGGCACGGTAGAAAATCAAACGTCGCTCAATTCATCCGATACAAAAAAGGGAAATTATATGACCACTGCTCTCGAACAAGACAACCAACTGGATACCGTGTCGATAACGGCTGACATCGTCGCGGCCTATGTATCGAACAATCCAGTACCGGTTGGCGAGCTGCCGAAGCTGATCGGCGATATTCATGCCGCCCTGAACGGCATTGGCACGCCAGCGGTAGAACCTGTGGTCAAGCAGGAGCCGGCAGTATCGATCAAGAAGTCCGTGACGCCCGACTTCATCATCTGTCTGGAAGATGGAAAGAAATTCAAATCGCTCAAACGGCATCTTCAGCACTTTGACCTGACCCCTGACCAATATCGGCAGAAGTGGAACCTGCCAGCGGACTATCCGATGGTGGCGCCGAACTATGCGGCCACGCGCTCGGCATTGGCGAAATCAAGTGGACTCGGGCGCAAAACGCCGGCGGCCACGTCCGCCGAAAAGCGGAAACCGACCATACGGGCGGCGGCGGCAAGAACAACTGCTACGGCAATCAAGTCGCCGATGAAGAAGCCGCGCAAGGCGCGGGCCCAAGCGTAACCTGCTGCATCTGACACAGGCCTAGGCTGCGCCTGACCCTAACATGGCGAAGCCCCGCCTTGCGGCGGGGCTTCGTTTTAAGGGGGGGCACTCTGCGGTGCGGCGGGACCAGATGAGCGAGAAGTCGCCCTCGGTGTCGGTCTCGACCAGGCTCGCATAGATCGGAGCGGGGAAGCTGGGATCATCAAGCTTGACGGAGTGGTAGTCGCGTCCCTCGCGCGAGGTCTTCTTCCATGCTGCCCCGAACTCGGTCGCGCCAGCGAAGATGCGGACGCCGGGCCCTTTTCATTGTCGCTGTCGGCCGGAGAGAACGGGTTCGCATTCAGTGCGAGACGAACACCGGCAAGGAGAATTGGTCGAGCAGGGATTTGGTCATCCCGCCGAACAAGGCCTCACGGATTCGCGAATGGCTGTAAGCGCCGGCAACGATAAGGTCTGCCTCCTCCATTGCGCGCGAAGCAAATAGCGCCTCGATTGCCGATAGATCGCCAGTGTCCGTCCAGCGGTCGGTCTCGGCTTTGACGCCATGCATACGCAAATGGTCGCGCAGCAGGTCAACATCCGCATCCTTTGCGTCGGCCGGAGGCGCAAATTTGAATACGGTTACCTTTCGCGCCTGGGTCAGTATGGGCATCGCATCGTGCACAGCGCGCGCGGCCTGTCCGCTTGGTGACCAGGCAATCACGATCTCTTCTCCAACTGGCGTCGGACGCCAGTCCCGTGGGAGTAGGATCATCGGCACGCCCGCGGACATAAGCAAATCCCCTGGCACTTCGGGCAGGATCTTGTCGGCGACCTCGGGATTGGGCTGGCTGGCGATCACCAGATCCGCATACGGCGTATAGTAGCTCTTCCAGTCGCCCGAGCTCTGCTCTGCGACCCTGAAGCGGACGTCCACACCGAACCGTTCGGCGCTTGCGTGAAATGTTTCTTCAAGCGATTTCGCGCGTTCGGACCACTCGCCGACAAACGCCGCCGCGGAGTCGACATCGACGCCCGTCAACCTCGCACGATGCGCCCTCGCCAAAGAAAGGGCAAAATCCACTCGTGCCGTGTTTTCGACAGAACCGTCGAGGAAGACCAGGATATCCTTGTAGCCCATGTGACGCTCCTTCTCCTTTGCAGGTGGCAGGGCTTTTTTTAAGCGCGATCGGCAACGGCGTGCTTTGAGCCGGATCAAACGAACAAGATGATCGGCGCAGGTGGCCTGCCAACGCGAAGCGTCCTGCCGTTAAACATTGGTCTTCCGTCCAACTGCCATCTCTGTCTCTCGTGACCCGACGCGGAAGCTTGCGTGCAACCAGAGGTCACTCGCCCGTTGATTGATGCGGATCAAGGTCGTGTCATCACGCCTCTGTTGTCCTGGCGGTACCAGGCGAATGGGAGACTCCGAAATGGTCGGCATCACACTGAGCCCTGAACAGATTCGATCCGCTCCGCCGGAAGTGCGGCAATGGCTAGAACATGAGATCGCCCGTTCGCTGGGCCTGCACCCGGTTTCCGACACCATGGCGCCCGACGCGTCGCACCTGGTGGGATGCAGTCCCCAGGAAGCCATGACGATCTATGAAACGGTCAGGGGTATGCTGCCTGTCGTCAACGTCTTCTTCGAACTTGGCCGCGAAGGCGCGAAGATCACTGAAAGCGGCGTGCAAGCCTTCAGGCTAGCCGACATGCTTCGCCACACACACCTGCCGGACTTGGAGCGCCTGGTTGCCTGCCTGCAAGTCATCGACCGGGCTTTCCAACAAATTCATAATGAAGACGGCGCGGCGCTTTTCGTCCTGGATCCCCGGGGTTACTGCGTCGTCACCGTGACGACGCAGCAGAGCGTCCTTGCCGTATGGACGCAGGAAATAGCCGCGCAACAACTCCTTACCGAGTATCCAGCTGCAGACGCTCGCGTCGGCGCACCGCCGACACCGGCCATGGTGCCCTTCTCGATGACGGGTAGCGTACCGCCGACTTCCATCAACCTTGGCATGCCCTTCTCGGCGCCAACTGCCCCGTCCAAGACCGCCCGCGCGAAAAATCCGGGGCGATAATCAAGACGGAGACGGCGGCTCGCGATTCAGGCGGCGGGTCACAAGCTCGCTTGAGCCGGCGACCCGAGAGAAACGCCGGCGGCTTGTCAGTCTGCGGTGAATTCCTGGCCTTGGCTGAATTGTTGATAAAGTTTTGAAGGCTGTCTCGGATTGCCGCCTTCCCCTGGGCTGGGGGACGCTCTGGACGCATTGGCGCGAAGGGCGTAGTTTACCAAGCCTTGAAAGGCTCCAAGAGGAGGAGCGCACGATGGCAAGCAGCGAAGCTGAGTTCGTGCACCGCGAGAACATCAAGCACTTCGAAAAGAAGCTGGAGACGGAAACGGACCCGGCAACTCGGAAGCTTCTTTTGAAGCTGCTTGACGAAGAAAAGGCGAAACTCCTGAACATCACCAACCACCCGCCCTATAAGCGCTCAATCAGATCAGCAGAGGGTTATCATAGATAGGTCGATTGCCATGACTTGCGCGAACGCTGCGCCAAGTCAGCCGTGCGACTGCCTCCCATCAACAGCGAGAGGGAAGCGATATGTGTCGCACTCCCATTCGGATATAGATTTCAGTATGACTGCAGTGAGCAGTTTTCAGTGGCAACTGAATCATTTGGCGGTGTACCCACCATCCACCAGATGGTAGCTGCCGGTGATGAAGCTGGCGTTGGCGGACAACAGGAAGCACGTCAGCGCCGAGACTTCCTCCGGTGTCCCCAGGCGACCTACTGGATGCAAGGCCGCCAATTGTCCGATCGTTTCGGCATCGAGGTTTTTCGTCAGCAATGGCGTATCGATGAAGGCGGGACCAACGGCGTTGATGCGAATATTGTCGCCGGCATATTCCATGGCGGCCGTCCTTGTCAGCCCGATGAGCGCGTGCTTGGTCGAGACATAGGCACAGGCATTCTCCCAACCAACCGAGCCTAAAATAGACGACATATTGACGATCGCGCCTCCGCGCGATTTCAGCATGGCGGCGACCTCGTATTTCAGACCGTAGAAAACGCCGTTGAGATTGACATCGATAATCTTGCGCCAGTCATCAAGGGGATAATTGGCCGTCGTCTCGCTTGGCCCGCCGATGCCGGCATTGTTTACGGCGAGTTGGAGCCCGCCAAATGTCTCGACCGCGAACGCCACCATTTGCTCGACCGAGCCCGGATCGGCGACATCGACCCGAAAGGCACGCGCATTGCCAAGCGTCGAAGCAATTTTCGTCACCGTTGTTTCTGCAGCCACTAAATCAATGTCTGCGGCAATGACATGCGCACCGCGTGCCGCCAGTTCAATTGCAATTGCCGCGCCGATGCCTGATCCGGCCCCGGTCACGATCGCGGTCTTCCCTTTGAAATCTCTCATGATGTCACTCCACTACATGTCACTCTAGCGGCAGGCGTGAGAAGAGACTTGATCGTCGTCAAGCTGCGGTCGCGAAGGAACGCCAACGGCCCCGAATCCGAGTCGATAAGATTCTCCGCTCGCGAAACCAGCGGTGGAACACGACGTTCACTTCGATCGTGCCAATCCAGGACTTGGATCGAGGCTGTCGGTTAGCTTCAAGGTTGTGCCGACCTTTCGAGTGGCGACGCTCCACAGTGCCGTCAGGCCTGCAAAAAAATAAGGGAAGCGGCATGTTTCGCTTCCCTTAACATCCAAATCACTTCACGCGATCATAATGCGGTCTTCGACCAGGTGAACCCCGGGCGCGGCCCAGGCGGCCCTTACCGTCGCACTCCGCTCGGCCCAGGTATGCACCTTGCCGTCGAGCCGGACTTTGCCGTCGGACACGGTTACATTTATTGCCTTCGCCTCGACTTCGGCATTGCGCTTCAGTGCATCTTCGATGCGCTTCTTGACATCAGACACTGACGCGTGGGGTTTCACCTCGATGTTGTTGTAGACACCGAGTACGCCCGCCAAATATTGAATGGCGTTGGCAGCGCCGGCTTTCTGGTATTGCCAGTCGACCTTTCCAGTCAGGGTTACCCAGCCATTCTGGACCTTGACCTGAACAGCTCCTTCGGGAATTACCGTGTTCCAGGAGATGGTGTGGAGAGCACGCTTGGCGATCTCCTCGTCTGTGGTGACATTTGAACCGTAAGGCCGCACTTCGATTTCCTGCGCAAGGCCCTTCACACCCTTGACGGAAAGTGCCGCATTTTCCGCGGTAGCCTTCTGGGCGAAGGTCGAAACATGACCGGTTAGCGTGACCACGCCGTTGTCGACGGCGACGCCGATATTGGCCGCGTCGATGCTGGGCTCAAACTCCAATTCATCGATAATGTTCTGCCGTAAGATATTGTCGTTCATTGTCGCACCTTTCCAGAACGAAAGCCCTCCGGTTTCAGACTGCCTGGATGAGCTGGTTGTGGCCTTGATGAGGATCAAACAGGCTGACCTGCTCGCGCGCGGATCGAACACGCATGAACGCCCCAACTGCCAAAGCCCGAACCCGACGCAAGCTGCCGTGCGCCTGGGCGAGGCTCGACCTGGCATCGGCTAGAGCCGCTTGGGACGACGCATCAGCGTCAAGAATGCAAGGCGGCATTGACCTTGATCAACAACGAAAGCCTTGGTCACGCTATGATTATGATGGCTGGTTTTCGAACGAGGCTATCCATGAGACGGCAGAGGATTTGGGTTTTGGTCGCGGATGGAGCACGCGCGCGAATACTGCGCGATGTCTTGTCGGCGGGGGAACCGTCAGGTGACGGTGACGATCTGGTTTTTAAGGCGCAGCGACGGCAATTGCGCGAAATCATGGCCGACAAGCCCGGTCGCAGCTTCGCCTCAGTCGGGACGCGCCGATCGGCGATGGAGTACCATTCAGAGCCCGTGCGCGAGGAGGATCGAGCCTTTGCGTCAACGTTGGCCGACACGCTGCAAAATCATCATCTTGCGAAGGATTTTGACCGACTCGTTGTCGTTGCGGCTCCCCAGATGTTAGGCGACCTTCGTCAGGCATTTCCGGAAAGCCTCCGCAAAGTCATCGCCGCAGAGATAGCCAAGGACTTCACCAAGTTGTCGGCGCTCGAGCTTCGCGATGCGATCCGCAAGCTCGAAATCAACCGCCTATCCACCAGCGAGTGAGAACTAATACGGTCTGTCTCTGACATGCAGCATGTAGAGGAACCGGGATACCAGCAGTTCCCCGATCCAAAACACTCCAACACCGATCAGGATGTCCCAGGCCGAAAATCCAACAAGGTTCCTGGCTACGAGGAAAGGCAACAGGGATTCCGGTACTTGATCAAAACCAGGGGCCTGGGCACTGGGAGCCAATCTCAGGCGGCGTTTGAGAAAGCTGGAGAACATGTCGCCGACCATGGCGGTGAAACCCACGAGCATCCCGGTTTCGATGTCGAGCCCGATCATGGGAGCGCCTATCGTCGTTGCGAGAATTGCCAGGACCAATCCGCGAACCGTCTTTGACCGCCCCAGAAGTGGTTGCCCGTCCCAGAAAAGCCAACCGCCATCAATTGGCCAGGCAAGCCAGTCGCCAAGCATTCTCTTCGCGATCACCGGCACGCCGTTCGCGAGGGTCAGCAAAATAAGGAACTGGGCAATCGGCCAGAGGCTAAGCTGTGACACGGTCTCTCCCGCTCAGACGCTTGAAAGGCAGAGCCTGCCGGGACCAAGGCGTCTGTTGACGGTCAAATCCCTCGGTTTTCAACCGTTCTGGAGACAGCAATGTTGATACGTGCCTTGAGCAAGAGCGAATGCAGCGAAGTGCTGGCCGGGCATCATCTGGCCCGCTTGGCTTGCGCCAACGACGGGCGTCCCTATGTCGTGCCGATCTACTATGCCTACGCCGATGACGCATTTTACGCATTCTCCATTCCAGGCAAGAAGATCGACTGGATGCGCATCAATCCGCAAGTGTCGGTGCTTGTCGAGAGTCCGCTACCAGGACGTCAGTGGAAGAGCGTCGTCGCGGATGGACGCTACGAAGAGTTGCCCGAGAGGATCGGTCACAAGCGCCAGCGGGATCGTGCCTGGTCATTGCTGAGTACCCACACCAGCTGGTGGGATCCGGGCGCTCTGAAACCACTCACCCCTCCCCTGGCTGACGATGCCCGGCACATATTCTTCCGGATAGCTGTCGAGGATATCTCGGGGCGAGAAGCCAGGGAGTAGTATCCATATTGGCGGCTTCAGCTTAGGTGGGCTTGCGGCGACCGCGGCCGTAGCGCGCCCGTCGGTCCCAAATCATAGCGCAACAGGCGCAGAAGCGACAATTTGGGCAATGCGTTCACAACCCGCACCGTTGTGTTGACCGCGATGTGCATATGGATCATCGGCTCCATATGATCTTGGCCTTCTGGCGTGGCGTCGCTGATGGAAGCGACCTGCGATGACCCAGAATGATCGGCGCGACTGCGTGCCACTCTGCCGGAATGCCGAGTTCCGCCTTGACTGGCGGATCGTTGAGCCACGGTCGCGACAGACCGATCCAGCACGTCCCGAGACCCTTTGCATGCGCCGCAAGCATGAAATTCTGCCCGGCCAGGCAGCAGTCCTCGAATGACTGGCTCTCACCATCTGGAGCGCAGATGATGACGAGTGCGGTCGCTCCGTGAAAAATCTCGAAAGCCGGGTCGGCTGCATGCATTGCCAGCGGGGATCCGGCGGGCAAGTGCAGCTGCAGATAGTGCTTGGCTTCCACCGAAAGCCTGCGCAGACGCTCGGCTCCGAGCACCACCACGAAGCCCCATGGCTGACGGTTGATGGCGCTCGGCGCCAAGATGGCCGCTCCGATCAGATCTTCCACTACGGTTTGATCCACTGGGTCGTCCGTGAATTCCCGCACGGCACGGCGAGTGCGCAACGCTTCCATAAGTTCCATGACATGCTCCAAAGCTGACTTGCCGCCAATCTAGGAGCCAATACAGGTCGCGCTTTGATGCATCTCAAAGCGTTATCGTCCGCTTTCCCGATGCTGGCCAAGAAAGTGAGCGGAGAGAAAGAGCCGCAGACGGCGGGGAAACCTGCGAAGAGGCACAAGGCCATGGACGGCTTACCGATCAAGGTCTGATCGCCCTGGTGTCGCGATCCAATACGGCTCAGAGCGAGGCTCAATGTGTTGGCGCCTCCACGGTGCACGATGGTCGACGCTGGGGATGCGCTGTTCAGTCTGAATAGGAGAGCCATCAAGATGGCCCGATCCGAGGTTGGAAAATCGAGACGCAGGCCGGAGGCGACCTTGGATGCCATCTCTGTCCCGGCGCCGCCCCACCCGCTGCAGCGGCAGCTGCCGTTGCCTGGGCAGACCCGCAAAACTCCGGCAGACGACCCTGGAGCGGCTAGCCGGATCGAGGCCATACTTGCCAGCCCTAGCTATCGATTGGCAGTCGAAGATCCTGCCTTTCTCGAAAACGATGATACGCGTGGGCCGCGACTCGAGATCGACTACCTCAAGCCAGAGATGTTGCTGCGTCAGCACCGCATTCGCGGAACGATTGTTGTCTTCGGCAGTACGCGCATCTGCGAACCAGTTGCGGCCCGGCGCAACCTTCGAGCACTTCGGAAGACGGAGTTGGTGCAACCGCCCGCTGACGTGACCTTGCGTCTCAGGGCGGCCGAACGAATCGCATCGAAGGCCCGCTACTACGATGTAGCACGTCAGTTTGGCAGATTGGTCAGCGGCGCCAATCACGATCAGCGGGATAACCAAATCGTCATCATGACCGGTTCAGGTCCCGGGATCATGGAGGCTGCCAACCGCGGCGCCTACGATCTTTCCATGCCTTCGGTAGGGCTCAACATCAGCTTGCCGAATGAACAATACCCCAATCCGTATGTCAGCCCGGAACTTTGTTTTCAGGTGCACTATTTTGCCATCCGCAAACTTCATTTCCTGCTGCGCGCGAAGGCCCTTGTCGCCTTTCCCGGCGGGTTCGGAACGCTGGACGAGCTGTTCGAAACCCTGACCCTTGTTCAGACCCGCAAGATCAAGCCAATTCCAATCGTCCTGGTCGGCAAAGAGTTTTGGCGCCGTGCCATCGACATGGACTTCCTGGTGGAGGAAGGCGTTATCGATCCGGAGGATCGCGACCTCTTCTGGTTCGCCGAAACGGCGGAGGAAATATGGGAGGGTATACTGAATTGGCATGCCGCGGCCGGAGAGGCGCTCTATCCTGCGCCAACGGCTTCTCATCCGCCGTGACATCCCCATCAGGAGCCCAAGAAAGCGCTTCGGCCGACCGGGCGGCACACTGAGTCAAAATCGAACCCCTATGCTTAGACCGCAGGCTTCGGATATCCGACGGGTTGGACAAACGTGACGATCTGGGACTTGGGCAGCTTGAGAAGTTGGGCCAAACCTCGTTTGTCGACGCTGCTCACCAGGCAAGTGCCAAGACCGACAGAGGCGCAATAGAGATAGACATTCTGTGCCACGATGGCTGTGTCGACGTGCGCAGCCTGGATCTGCTCCTCGGCGCTTGCTTTGTACATGCGAGCGCGGTCGGCGACATAGATCAGCACAACAGGCGCGGTTCCAACGAAGGGCTCGGCACCTGTCCTCATGCGAATATCTTCCGCAAGCACGATGGGAGCCGCCTGGATCGTTGGATCGAATTGGCGCACTCCCTGTCCGTCCGCCACGTAGATCACGGTCTCCATCGAGCCGTGCCATGACGGCGCCGTATGACCGCCGGTAGCGGGCCTGTTCAGGCCAAAAGCGCACCACAGCAAAGTCGAGAGGTCCCCCTCTTCGATCGGCTTGTCGTCAAAGAGCCGGATCGAGCACCTGAGGGACAAGGCCTCAAGCAGGGGCATTCCTCCGAGCCTCATTGCCTCCGGCAAGCTGGCGGCGATGTCGGCGGATGCCGCTCGGCTTGCCAACGCAATGGGAAGCGCAGCCGCTGTCAGAAAGAGACGTCTCGTAAATCGGCGCATGGTTCCGTCGTTTTCTCGGTCGACGCCACGTTGAACCGCGGCGGCCGCTTGAGCCGCCGCTTCAGCCAAGTCGAGCCATCAGACAATCGCAATCCGGTCTTCCACCACCCGGACGCCCGGCGACGACCAGGCGGCGCGTTCCGCTGCCTGGCGCTCGGACCAGGCCTTGACCTTGCCCTCAAGTGTCACCCTGCCATCCTGCACGTTGACGCGGATCGCCTGGGCTTCGATTTCCGCATCACGCTTCAGCGCATCCTCGATGCGCTTCTTGACGTCGGGCACCGAGGCACGTGGGGTGATTTCGATCTGATTGGCAACGCCGACGACGCCGGCCAGCCCGCGCACGGCCTCGGCCGCCGCGTTCTTCTGGTATTGCCATTCAACTTTCCCGGTCAGCGTGATCCAGCCGTCCTGGACCTTGACCTGCACCTTGTCCCTCGGGATGGAGACATTCCAGGTGACCGCATTGACCGCACGCCTGGCGATCTCGTCGTCCGCGGTCCCCTTCTGTCCAATCAGCCGGACTTCGATTTCCTCGGCGATACCCTTCACGCCCCTGACCCGCTTGACCACATTTTCGGCGGTGGTCTTTTCCCAATAGGAAGAAACATGTCCGGTAAGGGTGACGATGCCGTCTTCCACGGCGACGCCGATGTGGGCAGCGTCGATGCTCGGCTCGAACTCCAACTCATCGAGAATGTTCTGACGCAATGTTAAATCCGTCATTGGTCTGTCTCCTGTTTGTTGAAGCGGACTTCTCGCCCGCAGCGACAACAAAAGCATCCTTGGCGCCCTTGCTCATTGATCTGGCTCAACAGTGGCCGACTTTCGCTCGCCCTGCTGCCCGCAAGGAGGCATTGGGCAGCTGGTATGCTCAGAGGTGACGGGCTTCTGGCTCGCTTCGCCTTCACGCCGCCGGGGCCAGCACCGCGGTTCGCCGCAACGGAGCGAAGTCGTCAGGCGTCAGCGTTTCTTTCTCGAGCAGCATCTTTGCGCCGGCGCGCAGGTCGGTGATCCTTTCGCGAAGCACATCCCTGGCACTGGCAAAGGCCTCATCGATCATGCCGCGGACTGCCAGGTCGACCTCACGCGCCGTGGCCTCCGAATAGTCCTTCTTGTTCGGCTGACCAGGGCCGTCGCCCAGCCATTGCAGGCGCTGCTCTTCGAGCACTGCCTGTCCCACCGTTGGGTCCATGCCGAAACGGGTGACACATTGGCGGGCAATATCGGTGACCTTGGCGAGGTCGTCGGCCGCCCCGGTCGAAACTTCGCCGAATATGACTTCCTCGGCCGCGCGGCCGCCCATGAGGACCACCATGCGGTCCTTCAATTCACTGACCGTGATCAGGAACCGATCCTCGGTCGGACGCTGCATCGTGAAACCGAGAGCGCCGATCGAGCGGGGGATGATGGACACCTTGTGCACCGGATCGGCGCTTCGTGTCGTGACCGCCACCAGGGCATGCCCCATTTCGTGAAAGGCGACACGCTCACGCTCCTGCGGTTTCAGCAATCGGCTTTTGCGTTCTGAACCCGCGACGATTCGTTCGACCGCATTGGTAAAGTCATCCATAGTCACCTTGTCGGCGCCTCGCCGCGTGGCGACGATGGCCGCCTCGTTGACCAGATTGGCAAGATCGGCACCGGTAAAACCTGGCGTTATCGCGGCAATCTCGTCCGCGCTGACGCCAGGCGCGATTGAGACTTTCTCGATGTGAACCTTGACGATTGCCTCCCGGCCCTTGCGGTCGGGCCGGTCCAGCACGACCTGCCGGTCGAAGCGTCCGGCGCGCAGCAGGGCCGGATCCAGGATTTCGGGCCGATTGGTGGCAGCGAGCAGCACAATGCCGACGCGCGGATCGAAACCGTCGAGTTCCGACAGCAGTTGGTTCAATGTCTGCTCTTTCTCGTCACCGCCACCGTAACCCGCGAACGGGCTGCGGGCACGTCCCAGCGCGTCGAGTTCGTCGATGAAGATGATGCAGGGCGCAGCCTGCCGGGCCTGCTCGAACAGGTCCCGCACCCGCGCTGCCCCCACGCCGACGAACATCTCGACGAATTCCGA
This sequence comes from Mesorhizobium huakuii, assembly GCF_030160235.1. GTDB lineage: Bacteria > Pseudomonadota > Alphaproteobacteria > Rhizobiales > Rhizobiaceae > Mesorhizobium > Mesorhizobium huakuii. The sequence goes on along the minus strand of NZ_BSNY01000010.1, from coordinate 171,986 downwards.
GCCTGAGATGGAAAAGAAGGGCACCCCCGCCTCGCCAGCAACGGCGCGCGCCATCAGCGTCTTGCCGGTTCCCGGCGGCCCGACCAGCAGGATGCCCTTGGGGATACGCGCGCCGAGGCGGCCGTATTTGTCCTTGTCCTTGAGGAAGGAAACGATTTCCTGCAGTTCGGCCTTGGCTTCGTCGACGCCCGCCACGTCTTCAAAAGTCACACCTGTCTTGCGCTCGAGATAGACCTTCGCCTTCGACTTGCCGATATTGATCAAGCCGCCCATGCCTTGCCTGTCGGCGAAGCCGCGGAAAAAGAACATCCAGATGCCGACGAAGATCAGCGCGGGCAGAATCCAGGAGAGAATTGTCGTCAGCCAGTTGCTGTCGGAAGCGCCGCTGATCTTGACGCCGGCCTTCTCGAAAACCGCGACTGCCGCAGGGTCGACGCGATTGGCAACGAATGTCGTCTTGCCATCCTGCGGCGCCTTGAACGCACCTTCGATCATGGTCTCGGTGAGCGTCACGGACGCAACCTTGCCCTCCTGCGTGAGGCGGATCACGTCGCTGTAGGAAAGCTGTGCGGTATCGCGATAGGCGAGCCAGGACTGAAGCAATCCAATCGCCAGGAACGCTGCCATGACGTAGCCGATGTTGAATTTATGCTTGTTGTCCATCGCTAAGCACTCGAACCAGGTCTCGCAGGATTGAAGTTACAACCTGGAACCTCGATGGGGGCCCTGCCTTGACGTCGGTCAAAGCGCGCGCCTGCTCAGGAAATAGGATGAGGCCAGCTATTCCATGCTGTCGTGGTCGCTCGGCGGCAAGCCGAACAAGTTTAGATTTCGAAGGAGATGAACGTGCAAGCCTCATCGATAATGACCTCCCCCGTCATTGCCGTCGAACCGTCCGCGTCGATTGCCGACGCGGCCGGGTTGATGCTGTCGCGCAAGATCAGCGGCCTTCCCGTCATCAGCCGCGATGGCGTGCTGGTCGGGATTGTCAGCGAAGGCGATTTTCTGCGCCGCCGCGAGCTGGGCACGAAACGCAAGCGCCCACGCTGGCTGGAGTTTCTCGTCAGCCCAGGACGTGTCGCCGAGGAGTATGTCCATGCCAACGGCCGTCGGGTCGACGAGGTAATGTCCGAAAACGTCGTCACGACATCCCCTGAAACCGCATTGGAGGACGTCGTCGAACTCATGATGCGCCACCAGGTCAAACGCATTCCAGTGGTCGAGGGCGGAAAAGTTGTCGGCATCGTCACACGTTCCGATCTTCTGCGCGCATTGCTTCGCTCTCTTCCAAAGGGCGACTCGACGTTGGCAACCGACGAACAGATCCGTCAGAAGATCGTTGCGGAACTTGCCGCCCAGCCATGGGCTGGTACTGGCATGATCCATGTCCGGGTCGACAAGGGGATTGCCGAACTGAATGGCGCGATCCTCGACGAGCGCGAGCGCCAGGCCGCGCTCGTCGCGGCAGAAAACGTCGGCGGCGTAAAATCGGTGACCGATCATCTGTTCTGGGTCGAGCCGCTGTCCGGCATCGTGGTCGACCCGCCAGCTTGAGACGGGGCTGCCGACCTGAGCTTGGCCGGTCGATCGTGCACCGACAGCCGAAGGCCAGAATTGATCCGGCACAAGGCGGCAGGCGCACGCCGCCATAATCAATTGGGCGATTTCACTCTTCGAGGCCGCCATGCTGCAGACCAACACAGATTTGCATCCCCACATATCGCACAAGCTGCGCATGTCGGCGGCCAGGCATTTTGTGTGGCTCCACAAATGGCTGCTCGGCGGGCTGGCCTTGCTGGCGGTCGCTCTTGCCCTGGCGCTGGCGCGCTGGCTTGTCGGCCCCGAAGTCGTCGTCTATCGCGTGATCCGCGGCGATCTCACAAGGACCGTCGTGGCGAGCGGCCACGTCGAGACGCCCTATCGCGTGAATATCGGAACGCAGTACACCGGCACGGTCGCGGAGGTGCTGGTCGACGAGGGCCAGATCGTCAAACGGGGCCAGCCGCTCATTGTCCTGGAGTCCAGCGAACTGAAATCCGCGGTCGTCCAGGCGCAAGGCGCCGCCGCGCAGGCGGAGGCGCGGATGCGGCAGCTGCGGGAGTTCACGCTGCCGGCCGCGCAGCAGGCGCTCAAGCAGGCCGAGGCGACGCTGGTCAATGCCCACGCGGCCTACCAAAGGGCCGAACAGCTCTCCAAGGCGGGTTTCGGCACCCGCGAGACGCTCGACACCGCCACCAGGGATCTTGATGTCGCGCGCACCCAGGTTCGCACGGCCGAGCTCTCTGTCTACACCGCACAGCCCGGGGGCAGCGACTACGTTATGGCGCTGACCCAGCTCAATCAGGCACAGGCCAATGTCGCGACTTCGCAAGCGCGCCTTGGCTATGCGACCATCGCCGCGCCACGAGACGGCACACTCATCACCCGCAATGTCGAGCGTGGCGCCATTGTTCAGCCCGGAAACGCCCTCCTCGTGCTGGCGCCCGCCGGTGATGTCCAGTTGGTGTTGCAGATCGACGAGAAGAACCTCGGTCTCCTTCGGGTAGGTCAGGACGCACTGGTTTCAGCCGACGCCTATCCAGACCAGCGCTTCGACGCCAAGGTGTCGTACATCAACCCGTCCGTCGACATCACGCGCGCGTCGGTGGAGGTGAAGCTCACCGCAACAGCTCCCCCGCCCTATCTGCGCCAGGACATGACCGTCTCCGTGGACATAGAAATCGACAAGCGCGCTTCGACGCTGGTCGTTCCGGCGCGCGCGGTGCATGACCCGACATCCGCTTCGCCTTGGGTTCTCGTCGTTCGCAACGGCCGCCCACGCGAGCAGGCGGTCAGGCTCGGCTTGCGCACGAGCGACAAGATAGAGGTCCTGGAAGGACTTGCGCAGGATGATCTGGTCGTTCCGATCGCCGCCGGCGTCAGGGCCGGCCAGCGCATCAGGCCGGTGGCGTCATGAAACCCTGGCTGACATTTGCCTGGATCGCAGCACTGCGGTTTCTCGCCGAAGGCCGCATGCAGTCGGGATTCATCCTCAGCGGCATCGCCATCGGCGTCGGTGTCATCGTGTTCATGTCGGCGATGCTGACCAGCGTGCAGACCAACTTCACCAATCGCGTCCTCACTTCTCAGCCGCAGATCCAGCTCCTGGCGCCACAGGAAGTCGCCCGACCACTGAGATGGCATGATGGGGTGATCGAGGCCGCGATCGTCCAGCAGCCGACGCAGCGCATCCTTTCCATCGATCAGTGGCAGACGATCCTCGCCGCGATGCGCGCTCGGCCGGATGTGGTGATCGCAACGCCGACCGTATCCGGTTCAGCACTTGCCGTACGCGGCGATGCCAGCCGCAGCATCGGCATCTTTGGAATGCAGGCCGACGACTATTTCCGCATCGTTCGTGTGCCGAACTACATCGTCGCCGGCAATTCAGAGCTTGGCTCCGACGACATCCTCGTCGGCCTCGAACTCGCCAAGGATATCGGCGCGACGATCGGCGACAAGATCAACGTAACGACCGCCATTGGCGGCAGCCGCACACTGACAATCAAGGGAATATTCGATCTCGGCAACAAGGGCGCGAACGCGCGCAACGCTTATGTGGCGCTGCGGACGGCTCAGAGCCTGCTCGGGCTGCTCGGCGGCGTGACGACGATCGACCTCACTGTCACCGACGTCTATGCGGCGGAAACCATTGCTCAGGACATTCAGGCGACGCTACCGGTGGAGGCCGACAGCTGGATCAAGACGAACGCCCAGATATTCACTGCGATCCGGGCCCAAAACCTCTCCAGTGCCCTGATCCGCATCTTTGTCGGCCTGTCCGTGGCGTTCGGCATTGCGGCCGTGCTGGTGGTGTCCGTGCTTCAGCGTTCCAAGGACATCGGCATATTGCGCGCCATGGGTTGCGCGCGCGGACAAATCCTGAGGGTCTTCCTGATCCAGGGCGGCGTGCTCGGTTTTGTCGGCTCGTTGGCCGGAGCGCTGGTCGGCGCCGCCGCTCTCATGGTGTGGCACCGCTACGCACGACAGGCCGATGGCTCCGAACTGTTCCCCCTCTATATCCAACCGAGCCTGTTCGTATCTTCGGCGGCCCTTGCCACCATTACCGGGGTGATAGCCGGCATCGTGCCGGCGCTGCGCGCCGCAAGCCTCGATCCGGTGGATGCCATCGATGGCTGATCTGCTGGCTCTCGAAGGCATTCGCAAATCCTACAATGTCGGCACCCCGGTCGAGACCGAAGTGCTGCACGGCATAGACGTCACCATCCATCCGCGCGAATTCGTCGCCCTGATGGGGCCATCCGGATCAGGCAAGAGCACGCTGCTCAATATCATTGGCCTGCTCGATCGCCCGACCTCCGGGCGGCTATCGATCCATGGCGAGGACACGACTCAATTGTCGGAAGCCGCCTTGACCAGCCTGCGCGGCCACACGATCGGTTTTGTGTTCCAGTACCATTATCTGATCTCTGCTTTCACCGCGCGCGAGAATGTCATGATGCCGATGCTGCTGGATCGTGGCCGACCGGACGCCACGATGGAACGGCGCGCCGACGAGCTCCTGGACTGGGTCGACCTCGGCAGATGGCGCAACAATCGGGCGCTGAACATGTCGGGCGGCCAGCAGCAGCGCGTCGCCATAGCCCGCGCCTTGGCGATGGATCCGTTGCTGGTGCTCGCCGATGAGCCAACCGGCAATCTCGACACGGCCTCAGCCGATGCTGTTTTCGAATTGATGCAGCGCTTCAACAGAGAGCGCGGCACGACCTTCCTGATTGTCACGCACAACCATGATCTCGCCGGCCGCTGCGATCGGATCATCCAGGTCGTAGACGGCAGGATAACCGAGGACCGTATCAATGTGCTGGAACGCCATTCGCAGTGATGCTGCAAGCGCGGCTGGTATCTGGGGACTGATCGAGCAAGGATCCGGTCACCGAACCTAACCGCCTCCGATACTTCCGACGATCGGTCCGCCGCGATCCTGGAGGATCATGCCAACGACCCGGTTCTTGAAGAACAGCAGTCGCTGATTTCCGAGCTTTCGTCCGACGCCATTGCCGGGGGCCATCTTGCCGATCGACTGTCCGCACTCGGTACTCCTGCGCCGGACTTGAGCGCAAGCACCTTTGATCATCGGACTGCCGTGCGGTGCCGAGGCATCGCGCTATCCTTTGGTGGTTGCGCCTCTCAATTCGAGTTCCGGCGAATGACTTTTTCTCTCGCCATTGATCCCGATCAATGAGCGGCCACTCCACAACTGCTTTGATCCAGCTCATGTCAGGCTGGATGTTGCCACGCGGGGCGGTAACGACCCGAGATCGGGAAGTGGTTGGGCGCGTGGCCCCTCTTACAGCACCTGACAAGCGGGCCCGCTTCTCTCACCGGCTCCTAGGGAAACCTGAGGCGACAGGGTCGAGGCAGCGGGCTCGCATTCAACCCCAAATGCTAGGAGAAGAACCATGGCTGAAGCTGCCACCAAACTCCCCGTCAAGACAGACAAGACCACCGCCCCTGCCCGGTCCGACAACTGGACGGCACCGTTCGAAAGCCTGCGTCGCGAAATCGACCGGCTGTTCGACGACTTCCACGCTTTCGATTTCCGGCTGCCCTCGACCCGCTCCCTTTTCGGTCGTGAACTGCCGTCACTGCGCAGCGCGGATTGGCCGGTGGCGCCGGCGATGGACCTCGTCGAGAAGGAAAAGCAGTATGAGATCACGGCCGAGCTGCCCGGCATCGACGAGAAGAATGTCGAGATCAAGCTCTCCAACCGCATGCTGACGATCAAGGGCGAAAAGAAGGAAGAAAAGGAAGAGAAGGACAAGGACTATTATCTGTCCGAACGCCGCTACGGCTCCTTCCAGCGTTCCTTCCAGCTACCTGAAGGCGTCGACACCGACAAGATCGATGCAAGCTTCACCAAGGGCGTGCTGACGGTGAAACTGCCCAAGACCGCCGAAGCCCAGAAGGCCGAGAAGAAGATCACGGTCAAGGCTGCCTGATTGCCGTGGCTAAGGATCCTCAGCGCGCCTGACCGGCGCGCTGTTGGCCTCAGTCCCGGCGGTTGAAGATGGCGATTGCTTGCGAGCCTGTTGGCAACGGAGGAGGTCCCAGTATCGAGTTGGTGAGATAGGGAGCAATGGAACACCCTGCGACATCAGAATGTGCTCGCACAGGCCTTCGGACCATCTCCTCGGAAATCTGGGCGCTGGGCTTCGTGTCATTGTTGATGGACGTCTCCTCGGAGATGGTCCACGCCTTGCTGCCAATCTATCTCGTGACCGTCATGGGGGCATCGATGGTGGCGATCGGGACGATAGAAGGCGTTGCCGAAGCGACTGCTGCCATTACCAAAGTCTTCTCCGGTGCGCTGTCTGATTGGCTGGGAAAACGCAAGCTACTGGCCGTCATCGGCTACGCTCTGGCGGCCGTCACCAAGCCGGTGTTCCCGCTGGCTTCGTCAGTTGGATGGGTTATGGCAGCACGCTTTGTCGACCGGATCGGCAAAGGAATCCGAGACGCCCCCCGTGACGCTCTGATTGCCGATATAGCTCCGCCAGACCTGCGAGGCGCGAGTTTCGGTCTTCGTCAATCTCTCGACACGGTAGGCGCATTTGTCGGGCCGCTCCTGGCAATTGGCTTGATGTGGCTGACCTCCAATCAGTTTCGGATCGTGTTCTGGGTCGCCGTTCTTCCCGGCGCACTCGCGGTTGGCGTCCTTGCCCTTGCCGTTCGTGAGCCGGTTCGACCTGCAGACTTGCGTCAGGTGCGGGCTCCCCTGAGCATGCCAGAGCTGCGACGGCTGGGTTCGTCCTTCTGGCTTGTTGTCTGTGTCGCAACCGTGTTCACCTTGGCCAGGTTCAGTCAGGCCTTTCTCCTAGTGCGCGCACAAGGCATGGGTTTGCCAACCGTTCTCATCCCACTGATATTTGTGGTCATGAATGTAATCTACGCGCTCGCGGCCTATCCGGCGGGCGCGCTCTCAGACCGCGTCAATCGCCTGACAATGATAATTGTCGGCTTCTCGATCCTCATTGCTGCAGACCTTGTGCTGGCGCGCGCCGGAAGCCTTCCCGGTGTTGCGCTCGGCGTGGCCCTCTGGGGTTTGCATCTGGGGTTCACGGAAGGGCTTCTGGCAACGCTCGTCAGTGATACTGCGCCGCCGGAACTCAGAGGCACTGCCTTCGGCATGTTCAACCTTGCGGGCGGCTTCGCGTTGCTGGTGGCGAGCCTGCTGGCAGGCATGCTTTGGGAAATCTTTGGACCGCAAATGACCTTTTTGACGGGCGCAGGTCTTACAGCGCTGGCGCTCGCTGGTCTTGGAGTGGTTCGCTGGCGCGTTCCCACTCTTGGGGGCAATCAAAAAACCGAGACCGAAGAGGATGCAATGTCCAGCCAATCCTAAATGCGGCCAAAGCCATATTGCGGCGGGAGCGCCGACGAAAATCCTCGGCAGCGTTGTCGAGATATTGGGTGGCGATCATCAAAACACGAAGCTCGTCACTTGATCCAATCAGACGTTCGCATGCGGATCAATTCTGTCTACAAGCCATTTCATTGCACCCCAAGGAACACTCACGTATCGTCCGCGGCGGGGGTAACAACACGGATATTGTCGACCACGCGGACGGCGCCCGACGTGTTTTCGGCTGCGACGCGTATCGCGGCGCGCACATTTTCATCCGCGACCGTACCATTGAGATGGACGACACCGTCGTGAACGACGACGTCGATCGCGACGTCAAGCATCCAGGCCTTGTTTTCAACTTCCTCCATAATGCGCTTGCGGATTTCCAAGTCGCTGACGACCGATAAAGGGATTTCACCGACATGGCGCGACAGCGCCGACAATAGGTTGGAGCGGCTGACGATGCCGATTACTTTGCCCTCGCTGACGACCGGCAGCCGCTTGATGCGACGCTTTTCCATCAGGTCGACGATCTCGCCGACCGGCGCATCCGGGCCGACGCTTGCGACGTCGCGGCTCATGACGTGCTCGACCTCACGCCCATGCTCCTGAGCATACTCTCGCGCCAGCTGACTCCTATTCAGCCAGATCTCCAGCCATCGCGGGCGATGGCGCGCGGTTCCGATCTCCTCCCGACGCAACAGGTCGCGCTCGGTAACGATGCCGAGCAGCTTTCCTTGTGCGTTTACGACCGGCAGGCCGCTGATGCGGTGCTCAAGCATGACGCGCGCCGCGTGCTCGATCGTGGTGTCGGGGCGGACCGTGGTCGCCCCCATGGTCATGATGTCGCTGGCTCTCATTGTCTTGCCTCACTTTTTGTTGGTCGCAGTTTCCGCCATGGCGACCTTTCGCTTCACCGCGATGAAGCTGTCTGGACTGACCGAGATCGAGTCGATGCCGCAGTCGACGAGGAATGCCGCGAATTCGGGATGATCGCTCGGCGCTTGCCCGCAGAGACCGATCTTGGCGCCAGACTTGCGGGCCGCATTGATGACGTTCGAGATCATCCATTTCACCGCCGCATCCTGTTCGTCGAAGAGGTTCGCGAGCTCGGCAGAGTCACGATCGACCCCAAGAGTAAGCTGTGTGAGATCATTCGATCCGATCGAGAAGCCGTCGAAGCGTTTTGCGAATTCCGCCGCTAGAATGACGTTGGACGGGATTTCGCACATGACGAAAACCTGCAGGTCATCTTCGCCGCGCCTTAGTCCGTTCGCCGCCATGACCTCGAGCACCTGGTCGGCCTCATGGGTCGAGCGGCAAAACGGAATCATCACGATGACATTTCGAAATCCCATTTCGTTCCGTAGCCGGCGGATGGCTCGGCACTCAAGCGCGAAGCCCTCTCGGTAAAGCGGGGAGTAATACCGGGATGCGCCCCGGAACCCGATCATCGGGTTTTCCTCTTTTGGCTCGAACTGGGCGCCTCCTATCAGTCCGGCATATTCATTGGTCTTGAAATCGCTCATGCGCACAATGACGGGCTTTGGGTAGAGCGCCGCGGCGATGCGCGACAGCCCTCGCGCCAACCTGTCGACAAAATACTCCGTCTTGTCCGCATAGCCGACCGTCAATTCCGTGATTTCGCGCTTGGCAGCTTCGTCCTTGAGCTGGTCGTAGTGCACCAGCGCCATCGGATGAATGCGGATATGGTTGCTTACCACGAACTCCATGCGGGCAAGACCAACCCCGTCGGCTGGAAGACGCCACCAGTGCAGCGCGGCGGCAGGGTTCGCGAGATTGAGCATAATCTCGGTGTGCGTTTGTGGAAGGTTGGTCATGTCGACGATTTCGGTGTCGAAGTCGGCCGTCCCTTCATAGACAAATCCCTGATCGCCTTCGGCGCAGGACACAGTTACGGTCTGCTCACCGTGCAACAATTCGGTCGCGTTGCCGGTGCCGACAATTGCTGGCAAGCCGAGTTCGCGGCTGACGATGGCAGCGTGCGAGGTGCGCCCGCCGTGGTCGGTGACGATCGCTGCCGCCCGCTTCATGATTGGTACCCAGTCAGGGTCGGTGGTTCCCGTGACAAGAATTGCACCGTCGACGAAGTTGGCGATGTCGCGGGCATTTTCGATCAGGCAGACGCGGCCCGTGACGACCGCATCGCCGATCGCAAGTCCTGCGATGAGCTTTCTCCCCTTTCGCGTGATCGTGTAAGATCGGAAAGCTGCCGCTTCGCGACGGGATTGGACCGTCTCTGGCCGAGCCTGGACGATGAAGATATCGCCTGTCTCCCCATCCTTTGCCCATTCCATGTCCATGGGACAGCGGTAGTGGGCCTCGATCGCAGTTGCCCACCTGGCGAGCAACAGGATCTCATGATCTTCAAGCACGAAAGCCGTCCGCTCTATCTTCGAGGTTGGAACGTTTCGGATTGGGTTGTCGCCGGCGGCGTAGATCATCTTCTGCGCCTTGGCGCCGCACTTCTTGCCGATGATGGGCACAAGAGCGGGTGCGGAGAGCAGAGGTTTGAAGACCTGGTATTCGTCGGGATCGACGGCCCCCTGCACAACATTTTCGCCCAGCCCCCAGGCGGCATCGATCACGACGACATCCTTGAAGCCGGTTTCCGTGTCGATCGAGAACATGACGCCCGATCCGCCAAGATCCGAACGGACCATCTGCTGCACGCCAATTGAAAGTGCGACACTCATGTGATCGAACCCTTTTGCCTGGCGATAGCTGATGGCTCGGTCGGTAAAGAGCGATGCGTAGCAACGGCGGCATGCCACCAACAGAGCATTCTCACCACGAATGTTCAGGAAGGTTTCCTGCTGACCGGCGAAGCTCGCGTCGGGCAAATCCTCGGCGGTCGCGCTTGAACGCACGGCGACATCGACCTCTGCTTTTTCAATGCTCCGGCAAAGCGCGCGATAGGCGATCTTGATCGCGGTCGCGGTTTCCTCGGGCCAGTCGCCATGCAGAAACAATTCCCGAATGGCCTTGCCCGTCTCGGCAAGGGATGCCTTTCCAGCAATCATTTCGCCCAGCTGTGCTTGGATCCGCTCTTCCAGGCGGTTCGCGTGCACAAAGTCCCGATAGGCCTTGGCCGTCGTCGCAAAACCAGGCGGTACACGGATGCCTTTTGGTGCCAAGGCCTGCACCATCTCGCCCAGCGAAGCATTCTTGCCTCCGACATGGCCGACATCGCCGCGTCCGACCTCCTCAAATCGGGCCGTAAGCCTATCTACAAGTGCAGACCCTGCGTTCACCGGACTCTCCCTACGCATCGGGACACTCTGCGGAATTCACCTGCATAAGCCTTGATCCCAATCAAGAATTTGAGCCGAGTGCGATATCTTTGAGCCACGTCAAAGCGCCGACCGACCAGTTGCGCAACCTGCTTCAGCGCATCGACTTACGTGATTAGGCGGCGGTGGCTGGGTGAGGAAGATCTGGCGAAGTGACACAAATCCTGACCATTACGCTGAACCCAGCGGTCGACATGTCAAGCGAAACGGAAACTGTGCATCCCACTCGCAAGGTGCGAACCATCGACACAAGATTTGATCCCGGCGGTGGTGGCATCAATGTCGCCCGCGTGATCACGGCATTAGGAGGAGAAGCCGAAGCCTACTTCCTTGCAGGAGGAGAGACAGGCTCGCTACTGGCTCGCCTGCTGCAAAAGGAAGGAGTCCTCGGTCGTCATGTGCCAATCAAGGGCGATACCAGGATCAGCTTCATGGTTCGCGAGCGCAGCACGGGCCTCGAATATCGCTTTGTTCCCGAAGGGCCTTCGGTGCGCCTCGGAGAATTGAAGCCGTGTCTGGATATAATTTCATCTCACGCAGGGCAGTACGTTATCGCGAGCGGAAGTCTCCCCAAAAACACAGCTTCCGACATTTACGGCCGAATGGCCAAGTTGGCAGCAGCGCGTGGTGCAAGATTTGTTCTCGACAGTTCTGGCACCGGTCTCGGGACGACACTCATGCATTCTCGTGTCTTCCTGGTGAAACCGAGCCTTGGGGAGTTGGAGCAGTTCGTCGGCCACAAACTTGATGAACTGGGTGTCCGCCAAGCAGCGTCCGACATCGTCGCCCGTGGCGCGGCAGAACTGGTCGCGGTTACCATGGGGGCGGACGGCGCACTCCTTGCCAGCGCCAAAGGTGTACTCCGCGTACCTGCGATCAAGGTGCGCGCGCGTTCTACCGTCGGCGCGGGAGACAGCTTCCTAGGAGCGATGATCTGGGCACTTTCGGAAGGTAGGGCCCCTGAGGACGCCCTCAGATTGGGTGTTGCAGCCGGTGCGGCTGCAATTATGAGACCCGGCTTTGAGCTTTGCCGTCGAAAGGATGTGTTCGACCTCAGCGTGGCTGCATAGTCAAAATAGTGGCTGCCACCACCGAACAAAGCTGCCGGATGTCGAGGCCTGTTAGCCAGGCTGTCGAACAAGATCTGACGCGGACCTACCGCCCGAAGCACTGCTAATGCCTTCTGACAGAAATTCGGCTTGAGACAGCGCCACTGCCGCGCCTCGCAATCCTGCATCCAGCGCCTTGATCACAAAGATCGGGATCGGTTCAAGAAATGACGACAGGCGCCCCTTGTATTGAAACTCCCTATGGAAAAATGCCAAACGGAAAGCGGTGGCTTCTGAAGGGTCGAAAACCCTCGCGGGGATGCCTCCGCCAAGATAGACGCCGCCGCGGGCACCGTAGACAAGGGCCATGTCTCCAGCGAAACGGCCGAGCCATCTCTCAAGATATCCAAGAGCCTCAAGGGCGAGACGATTCTCGGCGTGCAGTGCCTGCTCCACAATCTCAGGTGCCGACGCCAGTACCGCTGCGCCCTCCTGCGTCTCGGCCAGCGCCTTGTAGATCTGCACGAGCCCTGGACCCGAAATCAGACGCTCTGCCGACACGTGCTTTTCGTTCTTTGCGATGCGATTGATGAGTGAGAGCTCATCCGCATCTTCGGCCGCGAAGGAAATGTGGCCTCCTTCGCTGGCAATTGAGATCCATCCTGACGGAGACGGGACAAGACCGGCGACGCCCAGACCCGTGCCAGGTCCAAGCACCACCTTCGGCGCGCGATCCACTGGCTCTCTTCCGCCGATCTTGTGGAGGTCGTGTGGGCCCAAGAAGGGCAGAGACAGGGCGAGCGCCTCGAAATCATTGACCAAATGAACATACTTGGCGCCGCTTGCCGAGCACAGATCCTTGCGCGAGAAGGACCATGGAAGATTTGTCATGCGGACGGTCTCTTCCGCAACGGGACCGGCAATCGCAAAACCAGCGATCGAGGGCCGATGCGGGATGCAATCCATGTAGGCTTTGACCGCGGCCTGGAGCGATGGGAACAGGTCGCACTGGAAACTGGCGAAATGTTTGATTGTGAGCTCATCGATGTCCGCAATCGCGAACCGCGCGTTGGTCCCGCCTATGTCAGCCACAAGAGCGGTGCGAGATTTATCGGGTAGCGTCATGTCTCCAACACTCACTTCAAATGAATAGGCTCAAAGGCAACGCACAACGACGCCGCCACCAAACACTTAACAGTATGAATGTTAGCACAGGCACCCAAAGCCATTTTGATTCACGTCAACGGGCAACCCGTGCCGCTGCTTGAGCTTCAATGATGAGCGCCTCTGGAAAAACGCATGGCCCTCGAAGCATTCAACACAAATGTAGTCGTTAGGCATGCCGATTTTGAAGTCCAAATCGGCCGCTTTCAGCGATGATTGCAATCATGGGCGCTGTCCACCCATCGGGGTAGCTGAAGCACTATTCGTCGACCGACGACGAGCGTCCCGCAGATGCCCTGCCCTGTGCAGCGCCCATCAAGGCGATCACGTCCTCGTCTCTCAATTGATGGAAATCGCGATAATAGAGGCCGATTGCCTGGAAAAATTCGGGCTCTTCAAGGCAGATGACATCGTCGGCCTCTTTCCTCAGTTCCTCGATCGTTTCAGGCGGGGCGACAGGAACGGCCGCTACGATGCTGCAGGGCTTGCGCCGTCGTAGGCCGCGGATCGCAGCCCGAACGGTTGCGCCCGTTGCGATCCCGTCGTCGACTATGATTGCTATCCTGCTCTTGACATCGACATGATGGCGATTGCCGACGTAGAGACGACGTCGGCGCTCGATCTCGGCGAGTTCCCTTTCGCATGACTTGTCAAACTCTGCCGCCGAAACCCAGGCAAGGCGAATGACATCTTCGTTGCGCACAACGATGGGATCATCGCCGTCGATGATCGCGCCCATGGCAAGTTCGGGGTGGGTTGGCACTCCAATCTTACGCACCAGAAGCAGGTCGAGAGGAGCCTTCAGATGGGAGGCGACCTCTGCCGCCACTGGGACGCCGCCTCGGGGCAAGGCCAGTACCACGACATTATCGCCTCGATAGCGATCAAGGGCCTTGCCAAGCCGTTTTCCTGCCTCGGAGCGATCTGCGAACAGCATGGGATCAAGCCTCTCTCGCATTGCGGGCGGCCGCCCGCCACGTCTTCAAAAGTCAGTCCGGTCTTGCCTGCAGATAGACCTGCGCTTTCGACTTGCCGATATTGATCAGGCCATGCCTTGCCGGCGAACCCGCGGAAAAACGCCATCCAGATACAGACAAAGATCGCCGATGGTGTTGCGCTCCATGACATGCAGCCGGAATTGCACCCAAAATGTCACGGGCAGCGGGCACGTCCTTGACACGCGTCAAAGTACGGATCGCTTCTGGCCACCATTGTGCCGATGATGATGATGATGGGACATCGGCAATTTGCGGAGCTGGCGGCGAAGGTGCGCTTTCTCAGCGATCCGGCGGCATACGGGGTTGCAACGACACATGTGGATGTCCGCGAGACGCATATGTCCTGGGTCTTCCTCACGGACGATCTGGTCTACAAGCTCAAGAAGCCGGTCAGGCATGCGTTCCTCGACTTCAGCACCATCACGAAGCGGCACTTCTACTGTGGCGAGGAATTGCGGCTGAACGCTCGCCTAGCCGCCGAAACCTATCGGCGGGTCGTTCCTCTTCGCCGCGACCTATCAGGCCGACTAACCCTCGGAGGTGGTGGCCGCGTCGTAGACTGGCTGGTCGAAATGAAGCGCCTGCCGCACGGCGACATGCTGGACGAGCGCATCGCCCTCGGACGCCTGGCGGCGACTGAGATAGACGACGTCGCCAAAGCGCTGGCGGCCTTTTATGCGCAACGCCAAGCTGAAATTGACGGCGGCGGCGCCTATCTGCGCCACCTTACTGAAGAGCAGCGCATCAACCGCGCCATTCTGCTCCGGCCCGAATTCGCGTTGGTGGAAATGGTGTCCGGCACTTTGGACACAGTAGACAGTCTGCTGCAGCGATTAAGGTCTCGGATCGAAGCACGAATCCTTCGCGGCGCCATCGTCGAGGGGCATGGTGACCTGCGCCCCGAACACGTCTGCATTGGTCAGCCACCCCAAATCATCGACTGCCTCGAGTTCAACCGATCGATGCGCATCGTCGATCCCTATGACGAGATCAACTATCTCGGCTTGGAATGCGAGATGCTTGGCGCGCCATGGATTCGGCCGCTCCTGGTCAAGGCTCTGGAGGGCCGGCTGCCGGACCGCCCTGATGCCGAATTGCTGGCGCTCTATGGCGGTTTCCGAGCTTTGCTGAGGGCCCGTTTGGGGCTCGCGCATCTCCTTGAGACACCTATCCGTCATCCAGAAAAATGGCGCCCGCAGGCGATCGGCTACATCAGGCAGGCGGAGCGCGAGATTTTCAGTCATCAATCCCGATCAGGTCGGAAATCGATCCGGGCGTGTGGAGACGCCTGATCGCCTTGCCAATCAGGCGACCGATCGGCAGAATGTCCAGGGGCGCCTGCGGGTGACGGGCTTTGGCTAGTGCGGCCGAGTCCACGCTGTCAGTGACGGTGATGCGGTCTATCGCCTGGCTGCCGAACAGCATTTCGGCCCCCTTGCCAAACAATCCGTGCGTGGCGATCGCATGAACGGTTCGGGCGCCGCGTTCACGACAGGCAAGTGCTGCGCGCAGCATGGTGCCACCAGTGCTGATCATATCGTCGACGATGAAAACGGCATGGTCGACGACGTCGCCAGCGAACAGTTCGCCGGAAACCACGTTCCGGCTGCGGCGCTTTTCCATGAAGCCGAATCCGATTTCTTTATCGCTCTCTGCCTCCAGAACCTCTTTGAGCAGTTGCGCGCGTTTCACGCCACCGCCATCGGGCGAGAAGATGGTCACCGGCAGGTCGCCGGCCAGCTTGCCTATCAGTGGAGCAAACAACTTTCGCGTATCGAGATGCACGCTCTCGCATCGAAAGGCATTCTGGAAAGCCGCGAAATTGTGGACGTCGAGCGTGACAATCCGGTCGGTGCCCATAGCCTCGAAGAGTTGCGCGACATAGCGCGTGGTGACGGGATCGCGCGCCTTGGTTTGCCGGTCCTTGCGCGCATAGGCGAGATAGGGAACGACCGCCGTTGCACGCGCAGCACCGTTCTCCTTGCATGTCGCCAGGAAGAAAAGGAGCTTGCACAGTCTGTCGTTGGCAGAGGCGCTGCCACTTCCAGCGAGACTGTGCAGCACATAGACATCCCTGCCGCGCACGCTGACCAGCGGGCGAGCCTTGTGTTCCCCATCCTCGAAATCTCTCTCTTCATGAGGGTCGAGTTCGATCGAAAGCACTTGCGCTACGGCCGCGCCAAGTTGTTCCGAACCTTTGAGAGCGAAGAAACGCATGTTTCCTTCTAACCGGTTTGGAGAACTGATGGATTGACGCGCGTCAAGGATGCGAGCCGCCGCATGGCCTCGGAATGACTATCGACCATCTTCAACACTTGCGTAGGGGAGAACCGTGCCGGAGCCGCGGCAAAATCGTGAGACCAAGTCCGGGCGTCAGGCCAATGAAATGGCAGACCTTGCAGAGCCTGGCAGCCCAACATCGGGAACTCGCAGCTGATTACTCGGAAGGCATTGTCGTGCCCGGCATGCAGGACCCGCCAGCCCGGCCCGCTCGCCTGGCATGGTCACCACGATGGTTTGATCCGGCTCAATGCGAACATCTCGCTTCATGCGCCAGAATGAGAAGATAAATTGAAGGAGCGATCGTATGACACACACTTCAGTTACGGGTTTTACCCACGCCGCCGAGCAGGCCCAGCAATGGGTGAACGAGTTGGCCCGAGATTTGGGCTGGAACGAACAAAATACATACCGATTTCTGAAATCCGTCCTGCACGCATTGCGAGACTGGCTCTCGCCAGCGGAGATGGCTGATCTCTCAGCTCAGTTGCCCACACTCATCAGAGGCATGTATTTCGAAGGTTGGAAACCGGACAGCCCGACATGGGAAAGGAAGAAGAGCGACTTCGTTATTTGCGTCAGGAGCAACTTCGGGGACGAGATCGACATCGATATCGATCAGGCGATCAGAGCCGTTTTCAAATTACTCGACCGCCACATATCCCATGGCGAAATCGTCCAGGTTCGGAACTCGATGAAGAAATCGCTCCGTCAACTCTGGCCGGTGGATTGATCCATATTCCGGGATCAACAAGGAGGTGGGAAAAAGACGTGACGTCGAGGTCGTGAAACTCTGTCTGTATCAGCCGACCGTATTTGCGCAGCCGCGAGGTGATGTCCCTGGCGCGCCGGGTGCTATAATCCAACCAGAATAGTTTGGGCGATCGGCGGCCGTTCGATTGGATTGTGCCCCGGCATCAGAACCGCTCGCCGACCATGCTTCGTTCTGTGCCCACACGGTCGCAACATGTCCAGGAAGATGACGATTTTAGATGTTCTCTATACGGAGTGCATTTTCGATAATGATCGAAGCCTTGGACGACAAACGGCATTCCCAAGCCGAGGTAAATCGGGTTCAGGCTCAACATGAGCCAATACGACCTGACCGACCTCGGGTGGCACGTGAACGAACTGCACCTACCGCGGCAGTCTCATCGACTTCCGCTTGGTGTTTGGGTGGGCGGGCTTGGCCGGGGGCTCGCGCCCGGCCCGCCTGGTTCCACAAGGGGTTAACTCCCCGGTGTGGATAGTCCGAAAGGTTTAATCGCGCGATTGCCAATCAGCGATGGCTGGTGCGGGTCCCGCCCCCGCCGGCCTGCCGCGCAGGCCATTCGGCCATCGGCTTGCATCAAGCCGCTTAGGTGGGCATGCTTGTCGAATAACCTGAGCTTTTCAGGGTAGCCAATTCGGATCGTGCGTCCGCAACCTTCGCATCGATATTTGGACACGACGCGGAACCAACTTCCACGCTTGACGAGAGGGAATTGGCAGCCCGGACATTGGTAGGTCAGATCGACAGAAGTTAAGCTCTCAGAAAGTGTCATCTTCGACCTCTCAGACCAAGCAGCAATCATTCAACTGAGGCAGCAACGATAAATCGCGCAACCATCGACACGCTTGACTCAGATCAACCCGGGTCGATGCGTGCGAAGATAGGCTTCCTCGAAAAGGAGGCCTCTAATGTTGCACGAGCCGTTGCATTTTAGGTTTGCCAGGTCGGTCAACATCCAGTGGCATAGCGAAAACCTGGCGCCACGGGAGCCGACTTCCAACGACGGCCTATCTTGGCATTTGAGGCATGCTATCCGCTGCAATTGCTATCGCCTTCCCGGGGAAGTCGCGCGGGAACTGGAGCGGCGCCAAATCTTCGCCTATATCTCCGACCCTGACTGAGTGCTCTGTCAGCAGCCATGGCACGGTCGAAGGCAGCTTTGATCCATAAAGCGAACATCGCCCATTACTGGCGAAGATTGATGGCTGTACAATTAGATCCCCTTAAGCGTCGGCAGATTTCCCGTTTGCTGGATGCGGAATACAAGAGGCTCCAACGAGCCCAACGGGTGGATGGCGCACGTCGCCAAAATAGCAGGATGCCGTCTGGAGGGATTGGTGCTTCAGCGGCAACAACGGCGGTGGATTCCGCCTCTGCGCAGCATCACTCGAGAGCTTGAGAGGGCGCTCCGAGCCTAGCGGCCGCGCAGGAGTTTGTCGTAGTATGCCTTGACGGTCCCATAGCACTCGCAGGAGCTTTCCAACAGGCCCTCTGCATTGGTGATTTCGATGTGGCCCCGGTGATATCGGATGAGGCCGGCCTGCTGGAGTGTATTCGCAACGATCGACACGCTGTTGCGTTGAGTGCCCAGCATCTGAGCCAGAAACTCCTGTGTAAATGACAGGGTGTCGCTTCCGGACAGATCGCGGGCACGCAGCAGCCAGCGTGACAAGCGCGCCTGGACCGTATGAGACGCATTGCACGCAGCTGACTGCAGCGCTTGCGCGAAGATGACCTGTTCGTGCCGCATAAGGAGCGCACGAAAGGGCGCGCTTTGGTCGGCCGCCGCCCGCAGACGGGAGGTCTCCAACACCGATGCGTTTCCGGACAGTTGAATGATGGCTGTGTTCAGAGAGATCTTGCCATCCAGTGCGGCAAAGGCGCCGAACAGGCCGTCACTGCCAACCATTGCGACTTCTACCGTTGCTCCCGTTTCGAGCCTCACCACCATGGAAATGATCCCGCCATGGGGAAAATACACTTGAGCAATTTCGCCGCCGCCTTCGACCAAGACGGTTCCTTGCACCAGCTCGACGGGTTTCAGGTGGGGGCGTAGAAATTCGAACGCTTCGGGCGCCAGCGACGACAATAGACGATTTGGCGAAACGGCAGCCATGGCGCTCTCGTGGAACAGGCGGGAGCGCAGCGAACTCTCAGTCGCCGGCGCCTCAAGCTGTGACCGACGATGAGCCAATAGGTAGCTCCGCATGCGGCAATTGGCAAGCAAAGCCAGATAGTCCGCACTCAAGAAATGGCTATGCACGGTACCGGGCAGACGCCGAGCCTCGCCGGGGGACAGATTGCGCGTAAGCGCGGCTTCTGAACCATGCCCGATCGGAGTGAGAGGTATTCAAGCGTCACCATTCCGAGGCGCTTATGCTCAGCGCCGCTGACTTAAGGTGTCCATCACACGCTTCGGTCCGTCGAGGGAACGCCTGATGCCACACAGATACGCTGAGTTTGTGCACCTGGAAAACATCAAGCACTTCGAAGAGAGGCTGGAGACGGAATCCGACCTCGCAACCCGGAAGACGCTTTTGCAGCTGCTGGACGAGGAACGGACAAAGCTTTCGCAGATAGATGCGGCGACACGCAGGGCCGACAAACCCAGTGTAAGCCGCGGATAATCGTCATATTCTGGTCGCCTTTAGACACTCATTCTTTCTGTGGAGCTTGCGATGGACAGCGTGACGCCTGGCAGCAATGTCAATCCTTGCGTTGAAGTCATGGAAGCCTGCGGAGAGTGGTTCGTCCGCGTAGTCGATGGCGACGAAGAACTAACCCGAGCATTCGAACTGGAGTCATTCGCCCTGGCCTATGCCGAGGGCCAGCGAAGACGTCTCGGACTTGTCGATTTCGATCGGCTTTAAGCTGTCTGTTGGGGAATGACCGGTGCGAGTGGGGCTTTGGGAGACGTACGCCGAACTGGGCCGGAACACCGGTTGGGAGAACGACGGAAATGGCTTTGTGCAATGAGCTGAGCAACGTGCCGATGCAGTTCCACTGTCCAGCCTGTTCACACCCTATGGTCAGGTCTGGTTCCTGGCTCCGCACAGTCGGAAGCTTCAGATGCGACAGCTGCAAAGCTATGGTGCGCATAGGCTATGAAAAGAAGCTGTCGATTTTTTCAGCGCACCTGAAATTCCGGCAACAGCCTGGTGGCGGCGGGGCGCCATCACGCCTGGCCCACCAGGCGGATCGATCAAGTCCGCGCTTCCCTCTGCATGGAGCATAAAACCTGGCGGCCCGGCGGTTGACGATTTGGGGCACTCGGTCAGCTGCCGGGCCTAACCGGCGGTTGTTGGGGTGTGTGTGTCGCCGCCGGCTCGGGCAAAATGCGCCGAGCCCAAGAGACTGGCATCATTCGAACGGCAAGGCGAGCTTGGACGAGGCACTCCCGGAAGAAGCCAGCGACCCATCCCGGCGCACAGTCGCATCGACAAGCCAGGCACCACCCGGTCCAATCGATAAATTAGATATCGCTAATTCTTGACGCCGCAATTTCGCGCTCCAGAATCAAGGTATGGCACGGGGTAGCATCAAGGTCGGCGACGAGGTGGCAATCATGGCCACCGTCATCAAGCGCGTGACCGACGACCGCATCAGCGTTTCAATCCCAAGCTATAATTTCTCCCATTCCATCATTGATCGGACCACCGAGGTCGTAAAGGGCCAGCCAATCGAGTTGATCGGCGACGTCGCCCGGATAGACGAGGGCAAGGTGACGGTGACATTGGGAACCTTGGTCACGGTCGATCAGGACAAGGTGCGCCTGGTACAGAGCTACGTTCCGCTGACGCGAAACAAGGCGCTGATCGATGGGGCAGACTGACAAGAGATCGGCGACAGGCAGTCCCTAAGTTAATTGCGCTCCGTTAGAAAGCGCGCCTCGCGCAACGGCCAGTTCCAGTCGGTGCCGATGAGCTTGATCAGGTCGTTCGCCTGCTGCTCGGAAATGTCCCCACAAAGGGCGGTTGCCACAGCCACCGGCCGCCTTTCCCCCATCTATTCATTTTCACGAGACCCTTGATGGCAAACGAAGCCACAGTTAGATCCCCCGCTCATGAGGTAAGCGCAACTCCGTATGACGCTGATTGCCAGGATGCTTTAGCTTCCCATGTCGATGACCTAATAAACCGCGCCGAAACAGCCGGTTGGAACCGAACCCGTGTAGCGTCGGCATTAATGTACTTGGGTGCCAAGCGGCTCGCTTCGACATAACAAATCGATTAGGCGTGCGGATTTCGGCTTCGCAAAGGCTGCGACACCATGGTTACGGTTCGGAACCGCCACTCGCGGGCAAGAACTAGTTTGGAAGGAGGAAGTCATGGGAAGCGAGACCCCTCATCGGAGCGATAGGCCTGACGTCTCGCCCAGAAGTGAACCAGGTCGCCGGATCGATACGGCGCCGTGGGCAGCATTCCTAATCTGGTTCGGGGCCTCGATCCTCGCCAATGTCGGATGAGGATGGTTTCTCGCCGGCTTGGCATCATCGTTCTTTCGGCACAGGCGACCTTGCGGATAGCAAGCGAAAAGAATGACGGCCTTTAGCGGATCGGCGGGGCTGTGTTTATTATCGCGGGCATCTGGGAAATCTTCAACTTGCAGTGGCCCTTGCCCCGCTTCTCAAAATCCTGCTTGAGGTCGGCCTTGTTTGGCGCGCGTTCTTTAGCGGGCCAAGATCAACACGCTGAGCAGTCGCGAGCAACCACGCTCCTCAGCCCTGTGGTTGGATGTCGGCTTTGGGGAAGCGGCAAAACTAATCTAAACGTCTGAATTGAGGCGCGAAGCTGCCGTTCAAAACATGATGCTTGGAAGTCGTGCCGTCGCGCTTTCGGACGCAACGTGGTCTATCCCTTCCAGAGCCATGCAAAAGCCGAATCTAGTATCCTACTTTGTCCATGAGCACCCGCAATTCGGACTGCGGAGTGACCCAGAAAATTCGAAAAGCTTCCAGGAACCCCAGGGGAACTGAAGGCCGCATCGGACACTGCGGTGCCACGGAAATCGTGGCGAACGTCTGCGACGAAGCGACCAATATCGTCGGCAAAAGAGCATCCGAATAGGATTGTCGGCGGCTCTGTCGTGGGAACGAAAAAAGAAGAGAAGCAGAACTTTTGTGTGCGATTTTTGCACACGGCCTCCCACAACTATCTGATATTACTTATCTATCTGCCCGATCCATCATGGGTGCAATAGCCACTCTATGATCTTGATATTTCGCCATTTTTTAACATCAAATCACTGGAATTGAGCGACCGAAACCGAGTACCAGGTCGATCGAGGTGAAACGCCGGCGAATTCCCGTATAGCGCGCCAGAAAGCTTTCGGCGAACTCATCGACCTTCATATCGACGACATGTGCGATGTAGGCAAGTCCCGTCGCCGCTCCGAGACCGTGGCACGTTTCGGCAGAGCGCAAAATGGGGCGGTACAACCGGCCCATCCTCAATCATTCCTCCTCAACGGGTTCCGGGATCGCATCGGGTACGGTTTGCGGTCCAATCCGGTCGGCAACGAGCATCGAAAGCATCATCTCGACAAGGCCATTGGCAGCCCCCTTCCCGCCGCCAGTAGCGCCGATCTGGATTTGCGGCACGAGCGGTAGCCTGCCATTTTCGATCGCTTCGGCAAAGCGCATGAGAACCTGCGAATTGAGCTGATAGTCCGGGCCGCCGAAGGCCGCGACCTTCTTCTCTGTGGCCTCGGCCTCGGCCAGACCGATTGCGCGCACCTTCTCGGCATCGGCAAAACCGGTCGCCTTGATGCGTTCGGCATCGGCAAGCGCGATAGCCTTGATCATGTCGGCCTCGCCCTGGCCGCCGAGGCGCACCTTCTCGGCCTCCGCCTTGGCGGTGACCTGAATGGTTTCGGCCTGCTGGTGGGTGCGGGCAAGTTGCGCCTTGCCCTCGTTCTCGCTGATCTCGATGGTAAGTGCCGACGTCGTGATCTTGGCTTGCTGTTCGGCGAGCGCCTCCTTCTCACGCAACGTGCGTTCCTGAATGGCCGCCTTCTCCTGCAATTTATAAGTCTCGACCTTTTCGACTGCGATCTGGCGCTCGCGCAGCTGGATCAGGATCTGCTCTATGCTGTTCTGGCCATTGGCGGCCCTGGGCGTGCCAATCAACACTTCCTGCAACTCAAGGCTGTAGGTATTGAATTTTTCGCGCATCTCCTCGCCCGATTTGCGCTGGATATCGCTACGCTCCTGCAAAAGCTGGATCAGCGTCTTTGTTTGGGCGATATTCTTGAAATAAGCGGAGACCATCGGATCGAGCGTTTGTTCGACCAGCCGCTTGATGTCACCGAAAGGCTGCACCACGAGCGGCGCCTTCATATAGTCGATATGCACGACGACGGAGAGCGGCAGCACAGGCTCGAACGCATCCTTGGTGATCAGCGACACTTCAGACAGGTTCTCGTCCAGCCTGTGTTCGCCAAACTGCTCCTTCGTCCATTTGAGCACGAAGTTGGTGGTCGGCACGGTGATAATCTTGCCGGCATAGGTATTGAACGCATACTTGCCTGGCAGCAGCGGCGTTGACCAGACACCGCGTGCGCCGATTTCGACCAGCTCGCCGTGACGGTATGCCTGCCCGGATATGTCCGTGCCGTGGCGGCCGTTATAGGAGACGACGACCGATAGCGAGGTCGCCAACCGTAGACGCAGATCGAGATCAGCCCCGTCCCCCTGACAGCCGCGCCGCCAGCACGTTGGTCAGGCCCTCGGCGAGCAGACCGAGCCGCTGGCTTTCGGTCTCGTTGGAAGCGATCTTGAGCCGCGTCCAGGCGGTCAGGGCAAAGGTCGAGGTGATGGCGGAAACGATGAGGAGGAAGATGAGGACGGCAACGAGGGCGAAGCCGGATGAGTGTGGCTCGGGAAAGGCCGATAGATCAGAGGGTTTTGCTTTAGGCACAGTCCACTCAGACATAAAGTGCACTGTCACCGTAATTCGAAGGTGGAGGTGATGGCGGAGACAACGAGGGGAAAACGAGGACGGCAATCATGGTGAAACCGGTGGTGGACAAGCCTCTCAGGCTGCGATCGGTGAGCATTCTGGACTCATATATGATTCCCGGTTAGGTGGATCTATTCTTGAGAACTTTTGCCTTTTCCACCAAGTCAGGCATTAGCTGAACCTCCTCCCTTATCTCTTCCGAATCAAAATTCGATGAAATAACCCTCAATATATGATTCTCGTATTCTTGCTTTTTTATCGCATCATTAGTTGCCCTATAAAACCACCATACGACCCCAATTTCATAGCCTAAATCATCGAAACCTAAAT
Source organism: Mesorhizobium huakuii (assembly GCF_030160235.1). Taxonomy (GTDB): domain Bacteria; phylum Pseudomonadota; class Alphaproteobacteria; order Rhizobiales; family Rhizobiaceae; genus Mesorhizobium; species Mesorhizobium huakuii. The sequence goes on along the minus strand of NZ_BSNY01000010.1, from coordinate 147,712 downwards.
TCATATAATCTAAATATAACTCATAGGCCTCTGTTTCGCTCATTTTTTCTAGATAAAACATTCTCTTTATATCGTTCCCTCTTCTTCGCGCGTATACAATATAATTTGGATATGTCTCTGAATACTCTGCTATAAATTTGTCGATATCCGCCTGAATTTTAGGCAAGTCAGACACAAAAGATCTTTTCATTAAATCGTTTGTGTATTTTCTCAACGCAGATTCCGCCAGATCGTCAATCATCGTCTACAAATCCCGGATAGATACATGTCCCAGATTCTATCCGAGACGGCCAATAACCTTGTCCCACACACCGTTCGTAGCAGCTTCCACACCTTGAATTACCAAACACCCTTCCCGATTGATCTTCCAAGGACGTCATCAAGCATGCCTCTAGGTGTTTTGAACATATGTTCTTAGCGTTACAATAAGTTGGCGGGGGCTCGGCCGGGCTACAGATTATCGGGAACATCTGACAAAAGCGTGGTTTGCCCCTCGGGGTCCACCCCCATCAGTGGGCTGTTCTTCACATACCGCCCATCTGCTTGGCCCATCCGGCATACCCAGCGGATCAGACTGCAAATAACGCCCGGTTGAAGGATCGTAATGCCAGTGCCAGTTGTAGGAAAGTCCCGTCTCCATCTGGAACCACTGGCCGGGGAAGCGCTGGTTGAGTATCGCCGTGCCGCTGATGGAGCGCACCTCACCGGAGGGTAGATAGCTGGCCTGCCGGACGATGTTGCGACTCTCGTATTGCGGCTCGCACAAGGCCGTTGGGTTGTCGGGCTTTGCATCGATCACAGTGAACTCAAGAATAAAAGTGCAGCGTCACGCAATTCCATACACTCGCAACGATGCTATCGTTAAGCACACCTCACCCAAAATCCGAGAATTGAATTGCGATTTCACCACTATATGGCGGATTAATATAGCATATATTCAGCTAATAATAATATCTATTTAATTAAATTTATGATGAATGAAAGCGCGTTGTGGAGGGCGGCAGCCTCATCCAGCGCGCGTATGTTTAAAGTTTTCTCAATGGGTTTTCTTAAAATAAGATTACAAACCCACTCACCTTCCGAATTTTTTAATACGCCATTTATTTCGCAATCGACCTCAGGGGACAAATTATTCTCTATCAAGAGTCTTCCTAGTATTTTCATATCAGTTATTCCATGTGTCTAGCGGAGGAATAGTCTTGCCAGCGTAGCAGGCTGCAAGCCTGGCGGCGGCGGTGGCGTAGCACCTTTCGCCGGCGGCCGGGCCGCGAGACCTGGAAATACCCCTGCACATAGGGATATCCACCTCTTCGTACTTTTTATAGCATTCATCCTCCTCATCATCGTCAGGCACCGTGCAGTAATTCGGAGCAGGCTCTGGTCGTTTTGGCGGAAATATGGACCACCAAGGTACTAAGGTTCGGCCGTCCGGGTCTACGGACATCAATGGCGAATTCTTGACATATGCCCATCTCGACGGCCCATCGGGCATCCCGAGCGGATCGGGCTGCAGATAGCGACCTGTCGTTGGATCATAATGCCGGTGCCAATTGTAGGAAAGCCCGGTCTCCAACTGATACCACTGCCCCGGGAAGCGCTGGTTGAGTGTCGCCGTGCCGGTGATGCTGCGCACCTCGCCGAAGGGCAGATAGCTCGCCTGCCAGACGACATTGCGGCTCTCGTCCGTCATCATGATCGGGCGTTCGAGATGGTCGGTCAGCACATAGTAGAGCGCGGGCGTCGTGCCGGTGTTGTCGACCATGGCCAGCGGCCTTCCATCCACCGAGATGTATTCGGTGACGAGCGTGCCTGAGGCGTTGTATTCGGCGATCACATTGCCATCGAGGTCGTGCACCATGTGCAGCGTCGTCGAGGAGGCGCTGATGGTGCGCGAGACCAGTCGCGACTGATAGTCATAGACATAGGCGCCGCTCGCCGAGCCGTTGGTGGTGGCGCCTGCAAGCTGGCCGGCGGCGTTGTAGCTGTAGGCCTTGGTCACCGCCGGCGTGACGGTGGCATCTTCGTTGATGTTTCCGGCAAGGTCGGACTGGAAGCCACGGCTCGGCGTGCCGCCGGTGACAATGCCGGTCAGCCGGTTGGAGCCTCCCTGCAGGCTGTAGGTGTCGGTCGAGGTGACGCCGCCGATGGTGATGGTGCGCTGGGTGATGTTGCCGACGCCGTCGATCGTGTAGGTGAGGCTGCCCCATGGCCCATCAGCGTTCTCGATGAAGCCGTTGGCCGTATAGGTGTAGGTCTCGTTGTTAGCGGCGTTGAGCTGGTCCTCGATCGAGGTCAGGTTGCGCTTGTCCTGGTATTGCAGCGCGCGCCGGATGAGATCCTGGCCGAGCGACTGGTCCTCGACGCCGTAGCCCACGATGCGGCCATCGGTATCGTACTCGCGGCTTTCCCGGAGATCGTTGGCGAAGGCCGTGATGGAACGCGGGCCGAAGGGCGTGTAGGCGCCCCACAAGACCAGTTCCGTCGGCGACGACAGCGCATCCGGGCTGGTACGGACCTGTTGGACCTCGCCTGCCGCGCCGCGGCCATATTCGACGACGCGGCCGGACGGATAGGTCATGCTCAGCAGGTTGCCCGCGTCGTCCCAGGCGTAGCCGACCGTGTAGGATTTCACCCCGATCGTGCGCACTTCCTGGATGACTCGGCCGAGCAGATCATAGGTGTTGGAAACCGTGCCGGCGGCATCGGTGACACTTGTCAGGCGGCCCTTGCCGGGATTGCCGCCGGCCACGCCGTCATAGGTGTAGGCGACGTCGGAAGCGGTCTCCGACGGATAGCTCCGCGTCGTTATCCGCCCGGCATAGTCGTAGGTGTAGACGGTGATGATGCCGCGTGCGTCGGTCTTCTGGGTGACCTGGCCGTCACGATTGCGCACGTAGACCATCGTGCCGATATCGGGGCTGCTCTCCTGGATCACCTCGCCCAGCCGTTACGGACATAAATGGTGGCGACATTGCGCGGATCCGTAGTGGAAGTCGGGTCGTCGGTGGCGCCGAAACCTTGCGTCGTCGTGCTGTTGCGCTCATCGGCAAGGCTGATCAGTCGGTCGAGCCCGTCATAGGTTGATGTCGCGGTGTTGCTGTTGGGATCGGTGACGGAGGTCGGGTTGCCGACCTTGTCGTAACCATACGTCCACGTCGCCGGGCCGACGCCGATGACCTGCCGCAACCGGCCGAGCTCATCGAAGGTCCGGGTGACCTCGAAGAACAGCTGCGAATTGACGTCCGTCGACTGTTCACGGGTGCGGTTGCCCATTGCGTCATAGGTGTAGGTCACCTTGTCGCCCAAGCCATTGGTGACCGTCGTAACGCGGTTGGCACCGTCATACTCCATCGCCAGAACAGAGCCGTCCGGCTTCTTCAGCGTGGTGACATTGCCGGCATTGTCGTAGGCGAACTCGGTCCTGGCCGAGATGCCCGAGGGGTCGTCGACCTTGGCCGTGATCCGGCCCCTTGCATCATAGGTGAGCGTGCTGACGAGACCATTTGCGTCCGCGATGGCGGTCGGCTGACCGCGGCCGTTGACGCCGACCGTGGTTACATTGCCGACTTCGTCCGTGACGCTGGCGAGATAGCCTGCCGCGTCATAGGTGTAGGACACCGTATCGCCGGTTCCCGGCAGCGGCCCGTCGACCGAGGACAGCAGGCCGGACGTCGTATAGGTGTAGGCCCAGCTGCGTGTCTGGCCGTTTGTCGAATAGGGAACCGTCTGCGCGGTGGTGTCGGTCTGCGTCACGCCGGTCAGTTGGCCTGCCGAGTTGTAGGTGTAGTCCACCGTAAGGCCTGGCGCGACGACCTGCTGCGGGGCATTCACGGTCGGGTGCCAGGTGATCGTGGTCTGGCGCGCCTCCGGCAGGCCATAGGCCTGCGTGATCTGCGTCGCCCGGTCGCGGCTGTCCCTGACATAGCTTGTGACGCGGCCTTCCTCGTCGGTCGTCGACGCGACGAAGCCCGCGCCATCATAGGTCACCGCGCTGGCCGATGCCGGACAATTGGTCGAGGCCACACCGTCGGCGCCGGCAAAGCGGATATCCCAGCTGCTGCCGGATACATGGTCGAATTTGTAGACGCTCACGCGTCCAAGCGCGTTGGTCGTGGTTCGGGTGAGCTGCGAACCGGATGTGCCATAGGCAACCGTGACCCGGTTGGCGCCACCGGCGCCTTCCGTTGAAACAGCCCGGCCATCCGCATCATAGGCATAAGTCGCAATGCGCACGCCGCGATGGTCGCTGACCCCAGTCAGGAATTTCGGATAGGTCGTATCCTCATAGTGATAGGCATTGGAATCGACCACCGCACCGGATGAATCGCGCCACTCCACGCCGACAAGATGCTGGATTATGTTCGGCGACGGCGCCGTGCCCGTTGGAGCCGGGTCGTAGAGATACGTCGCCTTCGTGCCGTCCGGAAAGGTGATATCCTTGACCGCTTCGGGCATCTGCCGCGGCCAGAGAGCGGCGTTTGGGACACTCAGCGGATAGTATATGTGCCAGGTAAAAGACGCCGTACGGCCAAAACTGTCGACGATCGACGTCAGCGCTCCGTCCGCGGAATAGTTGAGTTCCCACGCATAGCCGTCACGCTCCCGCATGATCGTTGGGCGGCCAACGTTGTAGCTCGCCGGGCTCAGGTTGACGGGCGACATCGTCGTGAGGGTCCAGACGCGATCGTCGGGACCTGTCAGCTTCCATTGCCTCGGCACGGCCTTCATGTCGGCAAGGTTGCTTGGCAGGGTTCCGGCCAATTCCAGCCGGTAGTCGCCCGAGACTGCCCCCATCGCGGCCTGGGCCTGCCATGTGCCGTTTGACTGCAGCACAAAATCATAGCCCGACCCGTCCGGCGTCAGCAAAGTGACCTTGCCGGTCGGCGAACTCGGCGAACCCGAAAACGCGCCCAGATGCAACTCATAGTCAAAATTGAACTGCCAGCCGAAATCGGGCGTAAGAGCAGGCTCGTTGTAGCTGCTGACCCTGCCGCCGACGAAACTGCGGTATTGCCGCCCGATCCGGAACCGGCCGTCCTGGGTCGCAAAATCCTCGACCTGATAATATTTGGCGCCCGAGCCCAGAACGATCGGATTGCCTGCGGAAGGATTTGCCGGGCATCCAGGGGGGCGCTCCGGCGGTTGATCCTCAACACACCGATCATCAAGCGAACGGTGGTAGCCACTGTCACAAGCGAACGCGACAGTCCCGGGTGGAATGGTCGTGCAGCCCCATGGACCGTAGGGACAGGAGGCGTCCTGATAGTGTGTCCAATGGCAACGCTGGACATTGGGATCGTCCGTCGGGAATGCGCCCGTGAATCGGCTGTAACCAGGATGAGGGAGCGGCAGGTGCCAATAGGCCCAGAACGCATAACAGGCGTCCCGCGCCGTGGGATAAGTTCCGTTCCAACCGCCATGCGGCGTTGCCTGGGCGGCCGGCGCTGTCGCAAAACCAAGCGCGACGATCACAAGCAGCGCCGCACAAAGCCGAGCGCTCAGCACAGCCGCGCCCCGGAACATGCGAACGAAGCGCGTTTCAAATAGCAGAAAGTAAAATTGTCGAACTTTAGAGGAATTTAATTTAGCAATTGATGCACAATTACACTCATGTGACTGACAAAAAGCCATCACACACTCCCTCGCCGCAATCTAACGCCAATACAACCGTCGATCGCTGCGATGTCAAGCCTGCTTATGCTTCATCACAAGCAGAAATTGGCGATCTATGGGAATATTTTTCGAAAAGCTTTGAAAAACGTAGCTTTATCAGAGGTATGAGCCAATTCTATGCTCACATGCGGGGTTTCCTTTGCAGCTAAACCTGTCGCATTTGATAAATTCTTGTCTAAAGAATATATGATCGGCGAAAGCAGAAGCAACCGACACTCAAACGAGACAAGCAGCCGCAAGGTGCAACTGCTAGCGTCACCAGCTAAAAATCCAAATGCGGTGCCCGCATAGTGTGGGGGCATGCCCCCTGTTCGACCCGATACGGCGATCAGGGCATCTCCCTCACACAGAGGTAACATATCCGTGATGGGCTGTTAAGGGCCTGCGAAGAAACAGGCCTAGAAAATCTGCGTTCTATTCATAAGTAAATTCTAATTTACACTTTGGTGTATTGTACACGTGTAAATATGGCCTATTTCCGAAACTTTGGAATCAGCCAGTCCCAAAAGACGTCAAGTATTTATGGAGCTGCCACCATGAACGATCCGAGCGCGGGAAAGCCGGCTTACGACCCGCAGCAGCTGGAGCCCATGCTGATAGCGAGACAGCATGCGGGCGACGTTGATGGCATGGTTGCGCTGTTCGAGGCGGATGCCGTCATCGACTGCGGTGGCGGACGTTTTCTGCGCGGCCGCGAAGCCATTCGCGACTACTATGCCGAAATCGTTGCGTCCGGACGGAAGTTTGCGGTCGGACAACAGCGGCCGGCGCTCATTTGCGGCGACTTTGCCCTCACCTCGACCAGGCTTTCCGACGGCGACGTCACCAGCGAGGTTGCCCGGCGGCAAGCCGACGGCTCCTGGCTCTGGGTAATCGATCGCTATTCCGTCGCTTGGGATTAAGTCCTTGGACCGGAGCAAGCGTCTGCGTCACCCGGAGCCCGGCCGGCCCGTCACCGCGCACACGTCAAGACGCTGCGGCCGTGATGGCCGCAGTCCTGGCGTTCAGAAATCCGGATGCGGCTATCGCCGCAGCGCGTATACGTCCGCCATGGTTTCGCCGGGGACGGGCAGCGCCATGTCGTCGTCCAGAAGCCGCGTGATCCGGGCAAAGCCGGTGAATGCCTTCCTGGCCTCCTCCGCCGACATCTGTCCCGACAAAGCGGCCGAGCAGCAATTCAGCGCGCACTGATACACTGGCCCACGTCGTCCCGTCGGCCATTTACGCAAGAAAACCATCGCCTCGGCGACACTATCCACTTCTTCTACAGGATGTCCCTGCCCGCGCGATATTCGCACAGGCGCAAAGAAATGCAGGTAGTCCATCGTTTCCTCCCGGTCGATCGCGATGCCGCCCGATCGAACCTTATGAAACGCACAGTCTTGCGGTTGGTTCCATACAGAAAACGGAACCTTTAAAAAATCTTTTGGTCGATGGTCGCCAGCTAAACCGTCGGGAAGTGGCAGGCCACCTTGCGGCCGGGTCGATACTCCTTCAGCTCCGGCCGCTCGGTGCGGCATCGCTCGACCGCGATCGGGCATCGCGGGTGGAAACGGCAGCCGGATGGCGGCTTGAGCGGGCTCGGCACGTCGCCGGTGAGGATGATGCGCTTGCGCGTCCCGCTGGGCGTCGTCTCAACGACCGGAACCGCCGAGATCAGTGCCTGGCTATAGGGATGGGCTGATGTCGCGAACACCTCCTCCGCCGGCCCTTCCTCGACGATCGAGCCGAGATACATGACCGCGATGCGGGTCGACACCTGGCGCACCACCGACAGGTCGTGGGCGATGAAGATGTAGGTGAGGTTCAGCTTCTCCTGCAGATCGGCGAGCAGGTTGACGATCTGCGCCTGCACCGAGACGTCGAGCGCGGAGACCGGTTCGTCCAGCACGACCAGATCCGGGTTCAGAGCAATCGCGCGCGCGATGCCGACGCGCTGGCGCTGGCCGCCGGAGAATTCATGGGGATAGCGCATGACGTGGTCCGGCAGCAGGCCGACGAGTTCGAACAGTTCCGCGACGCGCGCGGCAATCTCGCGGGACGAAAGCTTGCCATGGATTCGCAGCGGCTCGGCCACCAGATCGCCGACGCGCCGGCGCGGATTGAGCGAGGCCGACGGGTCCTGGAACACCATTTGCAGGCGCCGCCGCAGGGGCCTCAGTTCGGACAGCGACTTCGAGGTGATGTCCTCGCCTTCGAACAGCAGCTCGCCGTCCGATATGTCGTAGAGCCTCACCAGGCAGCGCGCCAGCGTGGACTTGCCGCAACCGGATTCGCCGACCAGGCCGACTGTCTCGCCGCGCCGCACGGTGAGCGAAACATTGTCGACCGCATGGACGGTTCGCTTGCCTTCGGCGGAGAAACGGGTGCCGATCGAGAAGCGCTTGCCGAGGGAACGCGTCTCGAGGATTGGGCTGTCGGTCATCGGTCCGCTCATGCCTGGGCCACCCGGAAGCACGCCGCGGCGTGAGTGCCGATGCCAAGGTCTGGCCTGCCGGTCACGCAGGGCTCGTAGTGCACCGGGCATCGCGGACCAAAGGCGCAGCCCTGCGGCAGTCGCAGCAGCGATGGCGGCGAACCGGGAATGGCCGGCAGGCGGCGCGGCTTTTCGCCGGTCAGCGGCGGGATCGAACCGAGCAGCGCGCGGGTATAGGGATGCCGCGGGTCGGAAAACAGCTCCATGCGGCTGCCGCGTTCCACCACGCGGCCGGCATACATGACCATCACCCGGTCGGCGAGTTCGGAGACCACGCCCATGTCATGCGTGATGAATACGACCGCCGACTTGTGCGTCGCGCGCAGCTTTCGCACGAGGTCGAGAATGCCGGCCTGCACCGTAACGTCGAGCGCCGTGGTCGGCTCGTCCGCCACCAGCAGCGCCGGATTGCACGACAATGCCATTGCGATCACCGCGCGCTGCCGCATGCCGCCAGAAAGCTGGTGCGGGTAGCGCGACATGGCCTCGTGCGGATTGGGAAAATTCACCTCGGCCAGCAGTTCCTCGACACGCGCCATCGCCTTGGCCTTGCTGATATTCTGGTGCGCGCGGATCTGCTCGGCGATCTGCCAGCCGATCGTGTAGACCGGCGTCAGCGCCGTCATCGGATCCTGGAAGATCATCGCGATTTCGTTGCCGCGCAGGCGCCTCAGCTCGCGCGGTGGCAGCCCCACCAGCTCGCGGCCCTTGTAGCGGATCGAGCCTTCGATGCTGGCGTTGGGATCGGTGATGAGGCCCATCACCGCCAGCAGCGACACTGTCTTGCCGGAACCAGATTCGCCGACGACGCCGAGGATCTCGCTCTCCTCGAGGTCGAAGGAAACGCCGTCGATGGCGCGCACCAGACCGTCATTGGTGCGGAAGGATACTTTGAGATCGCGCACCGACAGTATCATGATGTCCTCAGGCGCGGATCGAGCAGGATGTAGACGAAATCGACGACCGCATTGGCGATGACCACGAACATCGACGCGTACATCACCGTCGCCATGATCATCGGCAGGTCGAGGTTCTGCAGCGCGTCATAAGTGAGCTTGCCGATGCCGTGCAGCCCGAACACCACTTCGGTCAAAAGGGCCGAGCCGCCCACCAGCGCGCCGAAGTCCAGGCCGAACAGGGTGACGAAGGCGATGAGCGATGTGCGCAAGGCATGGCGCAGCAGGATGCGCGTCTCCGACAGGCCCTTGGCGCGGGCCGTGCGGATAAAATCCTCCTGCAGGGATTCGATGATGGCGGCACGCAACACGCGCCCATAGATGCCGATGTAGAGAATGGCCAGCGTGATCCATGGTATGATCAAGGTCAGGAACCAGCCTTTGGGGTCGTCGGAGAAATTCTTGTAGCCGAGCGGCGGCACCCAGGAGAATGCCCAGCTGTCGTGATAGCGGCTCTGGGTGATCAGGTTCATCACCTCGCCCAGCCAGTAGACCGGCATGGAGATGCCGAGCAGGCCCAAAGCCATCAGCAGCTTGTCCAGCCAGCTGTCGCGGGTGGCGGCGGCGACGATGCCGATGATGATGGAGACGACCACCCACAGGATCGCCGCTCCGAACACCAGCGAGAGCGTGACGGGAATGGAATCCATCACCGCCGGCACCACTTTCCAGCCGCGATTGACGAAGGAGGTCAAGTCGCCGGTGACGAAGATCTTCTCCATCATCTTCGCATATTGCACGTAGAGCGGCCGGTCGAAGCCGAAATTGTGGCGCACCGCTTCCAGCACTTCGGGCGATGCATTGCGGCCGGCGATGCGCGCCGCCGGATCGGCGCCCGGCGTCGCGAAGAAGATCAGGAAGACGATGACCGAGATGCCGAACATCACAAACAGCATCTGACCGAAACGGCGCAGGATGGCGTAGATCATCAGTCGCGCCCCAGTCGAACCTTGGAGCGCGGGTCGAGCGCGTCGCGCAGGCCGTCGCCGAAGACATTGAGCGCCATGACGGACACCGCGATCGCCAGACCCGGCACCAGCGCCACCAGCGGCCTGGTGTAAAGCAGCGCCTGCCCGTCCTGGATGATGGTGCCCCAGCTTGCAGCCGGCGGCTGCACGCCGATCGACAGGAAGGAGAGTGCGGATTCCGTCAGCATGTTAAGCGCCATCATCAGCGGCACGAAGACGATGAGCGTGGTGGTGATGTTGGGCAGGATATCGCGCCACAGGATGCGCCATCCCGGCACGCCGAGATTGATCGCGGCCAGCACGAATTCGCTGTGGCGCAGCGACAGCACCTGACCGCGTATCGGGCGCGCCACATAGGGAACATAGACGATGCCGATGATGATGACCGGCAGCCACAGGCTGCCGGACTCGATATCGATCGGCCCGATCCTGATTCCTTGCGCGATGGTGACGATGGAAAGCGAAATCGCCAGCAGATAGATCGGGAACGCCCACAGCACATCCAGCAGGCGCGACAGCACCGTATCGGTGATGCCGCCGAAATAGCCGGCGATTAATCCCGCCGCCGTGCCGATGATCAGGGTGAAGATGGTGGCCGCCCCGGAGATCAGCAGCGAACTCAGCCCGCCATAGAGCATTCGGGCCATGACATCGCGCCCCTGGCTGTCGGCGCCGAGGAAATAATTGCCGAGCCGCCAGGTCGGGCCGAGCGGCGTGTAGCCGAGGCCGAGCCCCTCGGTCGACTGTTCCATCACGGGGACGTCGGCGCCGTCGATCTGGATGACGGCGTCGAGCGTCGAGGCGAATGGGTCCACGCCAGCCAATTTCGCGTAGAGAGGCGCGCTGAGGCAGGCGAGCACGATGAGGAGGAACACGGACAGGGATGCCATGGCAGCCCTGTCCCTTGCCAGCTTCGCAAACGCGACGGCCCAGGGCCCTCGCGTCTTGCGCGGCATGGCGACGGCTTGGTTCGACACGGGCGTGCCCCTCCAAAGGTCGCTACTGCACCCAGGACTGGGTGATCATCCAGTTGAACTGCCGGTTGAACTTGAAATTGCCAACCCGCTTGCTGACGAAATCAAGCCGCTTCGGCGTGAAGAGACCGACGGCCGGCGCCTTGTCCGTGACCTGCTTGTCGATTTCAGCCCACATCTTGTCGGCGGCTTTCTGGTCGGTGACGCCGAGGTCCAGCGCCTTTTGCATCTTGGCGTCGATGTCCTTGTCGCAGAAGCCGGCGATGTTGATCGAGGCGTCCGAACCTTCACGGAAGGAGGAGCAGCTGAAGAGGATGTTCAGGAAGTCCGAGGCTGCGGGATAGTCCTTGTACCACTGGGTAATGGACATCTGCACCTTATTGTTGGTGTTCTGGATGTAGGTGAACTGGATATTGGGCGAGATCGGCTTGACGTCGGCGACATAGCCGATGCTGGTCAGCACGCTCTGCAGATAGACGCCGATGGAGCGTGAGATGGCGGTGTCCTCGGCGATGATGGTCACCTTCTGGCCCTTGGTGCCCGATTCCTCGACGAGCTGCTTTGCCTTGTCGAGATCGGGCGCCGACCATTTGGTGCCGGGGTTCTTGGTGAAGGGGCAATAGTCCTCATGGCCCGGAAAGTCCGGCGGCAGCACCTGGCAAACCGGCGAGGCCAGCACCTTGCCGCCGAACAGCTTGACCAGCGTGTTGCGATCGATCGCATAGGCAACGGCCTGGCGCGCTTTTTCGTTGTCGAAGGGCGCCAGACGATTGTTCAGGGGCGCATACCACCACGCCGAAAGCGGCGAGATATGCAGCTGGTCCATGGACTTGCTGCCAAGTTCGCCCAGCCGATCGCTCGGCAGCGCGTCGAACATCCAGTCCGCCTCGCCGTTCTGGATCGCCGTGACGGCCGCCTCCTCTGACAGGCCGAAATCATACTGGACGACATCCGGGTAGCCGTCAGGTTGCGCTTCCTCGCTCCACTGCTTGAAGTTCGGGTTGCGCGACACCGTCATGCCCTTGTTGGGATCGAAGGCGGAGATCATGTAGGCGCCGGTGCTGGGAATCGGCTTGGAGCCCATGTCTTCGGCGGGCGTGTCCGCCGGCAGCACCACGGCGTGCGGCAAGGCAAGCTTATAGAGTATCTCTGCGTCGGGCTTGGTGAGATTGAGCGTGATGGTACCGGCCGCTTCGTCGCCGACGACGCCACCTTCAAGCGTGCAGTTCTTGGTGTCGGCCAGGCATTTGTCGGCCCCGACGATGCCGGCATAGAAGGTGCCGGAAGTCGGCCCGGAAACCTTGAAGATGCGCTGGAAGGAAGCGACGACGTCCTTGACGCCCATCTCCTGGCCGTTGGAGAACTTGATGCCCTTGCGCAGCTTGAAAGTGAAGGTCTTGCCGTCATTGCTGACCTGCGGCAGCGCCTCGGCGAGGTCGGGGACGATGGTGAAGCCGTCCATGCCCTCGGCCTTGCGGAATGCCACCAGGCCGTCATAGATCGGCTGGTACATCTGCCAGCCCTGATCGGTGTAATTGATGTGCGGATCGAGCGTTCCCGCCGCGGAGCGGGCCAGAAGGCGGATGGTGCCACCTCGGTGCTCCTTGAGATATTCAGCCTGTGCCGGAGCCAGCCACGTGCCGGCCAGCAGTGCCGCGGCTGATGCGGCCAAAAGCAGTTTCTTCATGTCTTGGTTCCCCTTTTCTCAGTTGTCGTTGTCGTCCAGGAAGTCTCCCACCACCCGCATGCACGCCTCTTGCTCCTCGACATGCGGCATGTGGCTGGAATGCTCGAATATCTCCCAGCGCGATCCTTTGATGCCGTCCTTGAAGGGCTGCACGGTCGCGGGCGTGGCCTCGTCATAGCGTCCGGAGATGATCAGCGTCGGAACGTCGACGGCCGGCAGGCGCTCGACGATGCTCCAGTTCTTCAGGGTTCCGATGACATGGAACTCGTTCGGCCCGTTCATCAGGTGATAGACGGTCGGGTTGCGCGCGACCTGGGCGAAGGTCTCCGTCACCTCCGGCGGGAAAGGCACGACCCGGCAGACATGCCGCTCGTAGAACACCATCGTCGCGGCCTGGTAGGCGGGATCGTCCGTCGTGCCGGCCTGTTCGTGCCGGGTCAGCGTCTCCTGCACATCCGCAGGCAGGTCGGCGCGCAACCGGTTGGCCTCTTCGACCCACAGCTTCATCGAAGCCGGCGAGTTGGCGATGGTCAGCGACTTCAGGCCCTTCGGCCGCGTCACCCCGTATTCGGCGCCCAGCATGCCACCCCAGCTCTGGCCGAGCACGTGGAAGCCCCTACGGATCCCGAGATGATCGACGAGGTTTTCAAGCTCGTCGATGAAGAGCCGGGGAGTCCAGAAATCGGCACCTTTCTCCGGCAGCAAAGTGGAATTGCCGCAGCCCAACTGGTCGTAGTGGATGACGGCGCGGCCCCGTCGGGCGAGAAGCTTATAGGCATCGACGTAGTTATGGGCGGCGCCCGGCCCGCCATGCAGGATCACCACCGGGGCCTTGTCGGCATTGAGGTCGCCTGAGATGCGATACCAGGTCTCGTAGCCGCCGAAGGCGGCCCGCCCTTCCCTGCCAATGATCTCAGCCGACATTCCGATTTCCCATACCGTTTGAACGCATCTCGTTTCTGTCCCCAACCACAGGCGCCTAGTTCACCCTGGCCTGCACCCACTCTTCCAGCATCTGCACGCCGAACGCCGTGGCGCCTTCGCGGCCGAGCGGCCGATCCGCGTCGGCCATTTCCTTGCCGGCGATGTCGAGATGCACCCAGGGACGATCCTCGGTGAAATGGCGCAGAAACGCCGCCGCGTACGGCGCGTCGCCATCCTCCATATCCTTGGCGTGATGCCGCAGATCCGCGAACGGCGATTGCAGGCCCTCGTCATAGGCTTTGTCGAGCGGCAGTTGCCAGAACCGCTCGCCAACCGTTTCCCCCGCGGCGATCATCTGCGACGCGATCTCATCGTCGGTGCTGAAGAGACCGGCAAAGACCGATCCCAGGCCGCGCATCACCGAATAGGTCAGCGTCGCCAGATCGACGATCACCGAGGGGTTGAAGCGCGAGGCGGAATAGTAGAGGCAATCGGCCAGGATCAGGCGGCCTTCCGCGTCCGTGTCGAACACCTCGACGGTCTGTCCCGACGCCGTGGTGATGATGTCGCGCGGCTTGAGCGCGGTGCCGGACGGCATGTTCTCGGCAATGCCCAGGATGCCGACGGCATGCACCGGGCTGCCTTGCCGGGCAAGCGCGATCAGCAGGCCGACCACGGCGGCCGCGCCGCCCATATCGGCCTTCATGTCGAACATCTGCTCGCCGCGTTTGATGCACAGGCCACCGGAGTCAAAGCACACGCCCTTGCCGACGAAAGCCATCGGCTGGGAAGGAGCGCCCTTGCCGCGATAGCGCAGCACCGCGACGCGCGGCGGCCGCACCGACCCGGAGCCCACGGCCAGGATCGCGTTCATGCCGAGTTCCTGCAGCCGCGGCGCATCGAGTATCTCGACATCGATGCCGGCTTCGCGCAGCGGCTCCAGATGATCGTGGAAATTGTCAGGATGCAGATGGTTCGGCGGCAGGTTGACCAGTGTGCGCGCATATTCGACACCGTCCGCGATGGCATTGATCCGCGCCAGCGCCGGGGTCAGGTCCGCGTTGCTGGCTCCGACCAGTCGGACCCGCAACGTCCGGTCCGCTCCCGCGCCCTGGCGCCGATTGCGCATGTCGAAACGATAGCGCCGCAGCCGCATACCCAGCGCGACACGCGCCAGGATTTCGGCTGCGGGCAGGTCGATGCCGTCAATGGGGTCGAGGACAAGCGTCGCCGCGCATTCGCACTTGCCTTCCAGATGCGCGGCAAGCAAACCGCCGGCGCGCGCCAGGGACAGGGTGCTGACGGCTTCGGCTTTGCCCAGAGCCAGGACAATCACGCGCCGGGCCGATACGCCCTGCGGCGCGATGAGATCGATGCAGGTGCCGGATTCGGTCAAGGCGGCCGGGTCGGAGCAGGCACGCGACAGGATTCCGCTCATCTCAGCGTCCAGTGCCGCCGCTCGGGGGCCAAAGCTTGGCCGAGCAGTCTGCAAGATCACGACGACGGAGGTTTCCGCGGAAATCCCGTCCGCCGTTTCAAAGACCGGCACTGGCGATTGAGGCATAGGCTGGCAGTCTCCCATGTGCTGATGACTCCGGCCTCGGCGCAGCGTGTGCGCAAAGCTTCGCCCGCCAATGGCGGAAGCCCCGTTGCGGGTTTCTGCCGTTGGAGAAATGGTGCCGGAGGCCCCAAATAATCGTTTTCTGATGGCGACTTGGTCGCTCTTGCCTTTTGGGTATCCCCGAACGGGCCAGGCGATCAAACGCCAATTTTACCCAAGTCGATTGACAAAAACTCAACTGACAATTCATGATCGGTCAATGGCCTTACCCTCACTCAATGGCATGCGCGCTTTCGAAGCCGCCGCACGTCTCGGCAGCGTCAAGGATGCAGCCGAGGAATTGCACCTCACACCCTCCGCCGTGAGCCGTCACATCCGCGCGCTTGAAAAGAATCTCGGCCAGGATCTGTTCGAGCGGGGCTTTCGCCAGATAACACCGACTATTCGGGGCTCCTACTATGCGCGCAGCCTCTCGGAGGCGTTCGAGGCCATCTGGCGCGCCACCGACGACGTCAGCATTGCCAACAGCCCGAGCCACGGCAGGACCCAACGTGTCCGGGTCTTGTGCGTTCCTGCGGTCCTGAACCTTTGGTTGGCGGACCGTTTGCCGAATTTTCGCCGGCTGCATCCAGCCGTGGAACTGGAGATCTCGACATCAGGCAAGCGCGCCAACTTCGACTTGGCCATTGTCGACGAGTTCGTCTACAAGGCCGGCCCGGCCTTGACGCTTTTGATCCCGCTGGTTCTGACGCCGGTCTGCGCGCCCTCACTGCTCGATGGGCCTGTGCCGCTGCGATCGCCCGCCGATCTGGTCAACCATCATCTGATCCATGAATGCGAGAGCATGAGATGGAAGCGGTGGCTCGAGCAGGAAGGTGTTCTGGACACGACGCCGAAATCCAGCACGACGCTGGATGACTGCACGCTCATCATGCGCGAGACGATCAATGGCGCCGGAATAGCGCTTGCCGACACGATGATGGCGCAGGATTTTCTGCAGCAAGGCAAACTTGTCGCGCCGTTCCAGGCCCGCCATACCTATCCGGCCGGCATCTATCTGCATCAGCGCCGCAGCATCGGCAACAAGCCGGGAACCGGCCTGTTTCAGGACTGGCTGCTGTCGGAAGTCGAGGACCACAAGCGGGTCATGGCTATCGCTTAGGCGAAGAAGCCCGGATTCGAATCACCTGAACCGTTGCTATTCAACCGCGGCCCACCATTGCGCCCCCTCGATAATCGCGGTTCGCATTGAATATCTTTAAGGCCAAAGCCGGCAAATGGATCGGTTGCCGGTTCCCCAGCGTCAGGCTTAACCTGCACGGCCATCGCGTGGAGGCGCGTGGCCAATCAAGGGGAGGACATTGCAGTGACCATACAAGGCGCATCGCCTGACCTGTACAACGAGGATCTCGCTCCGGCCAAAGTTCGGAACTGGGGACCGTTCTCGATCTTCAACGTCTGGACATCGGACGTCCACAGCCTGTGGGGCTACTATCTCGCCGCCAGCCTGTTCCTGTTCTGCGGCGGCTTCGTCAATTTCATCATCGCCATCGGCATCGGCTCGCTGATCATCTACGCGCTGATGAACATGGTCGGCTACGCCGGCGTGAAGACCGGCGTGCCCTACCCCGTGCTTGCCCGCGCCTCCTTCGGCATCTGGGGCGCCAACATCCCGGCACTGGTGCGCGCCATCGTCGCCTGCTTCTGGTACGGCGCGCAGACCGCCGCGGCCTCCGGCGCCATCGTGGCATTGCTCACTCGCCTGCAATGGTTCGACGAATTCAACAAGACCTCGCATCTTCTCGGCCATTCCACGCTGGAGGTGATCTGCTTCGTCATCATCTGGGCGTTGCAGTTGCTGATCATCCAGAAGGGCATGGAAACGGTGCGCCGCTTCCAGGATTGGGCGGGCCCCGCCGTCTGGGTGATGATGCTGCTCCTGGCCATCTATCTCTGCGTCAAATCGGGGAGCTTCGCCTTTACCAGCGACATCCCGATGGACGTGCTGCGCGAAAAGACCGCCGATGCCGGCATCCCGGGCGATCCCGGATCGTGGACGGCGCTCTTCGGGGTCGCGGCGATCTGGGTGACCTATTTCTCGGCGCTCTATCTCAATTTCTGCGACTTCGCCCGCTACGCCCCGGACAAGGCCGCGCTGCGCAAGGGCAATATCTGGGGCCTGCCGGTCAATTTGATCCTGTTCTCGCTGGTCGCCGGCGTCACCACCATTGCCGCCTATGATGTCTACCACGAAGTGCTGCTGCACCCCGACCAGATCTCGGCCAAGTTCGACAGCTGGTTCCTGGCCGCGCTCGCCGCCCTGACCTTCGCGGTTGCCACGCTCGGCATCAACGTCGTCGCCAACTTCGTCTCGCCGGCCTTCGACTTCTCCAACGTCTTCCCGCGTCAGATCGACTTCAAGAAGGGCGGCTACATCGCCGCGCTTATCGCACTTGTGCTCTACCCCTTCGCACCGTGGGAAGGCAGCGCCGCGCATTTCGTCGGCATCATCGGCGCGACGATGGGACCGATCTTCGGCGTGATGATGGTCGACTATTACCTGATCCGCAAAGGCGAGGTCGACGTCGAGGCACTGTATCGCGAGGACGGCGAGTTCCGCTTCCAGGGCGGCTGGCACGTCAATGCCTTCACCGCCGCCGGCATAGGCGCTGTCTTCTCGTCGATATTGCCGAACTTCACCAACTGGCTGCCGTCCTGGTGGGGCGTCTATGGCTGGTTCTTCGGCGTAGCGATTGCCGGCATCATCTACTATGTGCTGCGCACCGCCGCCGTGGGTGCGGGCGCCAAGACGGCAAAGGCTTGAAATGAGGCAGTAGGCGGTAGGGGTTAGGGAATAGAGAACTGCTTCCCTACTGCCTACTGCCTACTGCCTACCATCTCCGCCAACTTGCGCACCGTGTTCCAGTTGCGCGACGTGCCTATGCCCAGGCGCTTGTGATTGGCGGCCGCAAGCAGCCGCGAGCTTGGCCGTTCGCGCGAAAACACAAGCCATATGTCGCCGCCGATCAGGAGCACCTTCTCGTCCTCGGCGGCATGGGCTTGCAGCGCCGCGACGACCTCAACAGCAGCCGGTTTGCGCATCACCCGCACAGCCACCTGGTCACCTGCCTCAGCCGAATCGGCCGGAAACGGATTGCCGGCGGCAAGTTTCAGCCATTCCTCGGCAGTGCGCACGATGATGTGGACATGGCGGCCGAAAGTTTTTTCGAAGGCCGTTTCCAGCCGCTGTTCCAGCTTGCCGACATCGGTCGTCCGCGCTTCGAAGACGAGGTTGCCGGTCGCCACCAAGGTGCGAACATTCTTTAAGCCGAGGCCTTCCGCCATCGCCTTGAGGTCCGTCATGACGACCCGGCGCCCCTCGCCCAGGATGATGCTGTAGAGGAGCGCGACATAGGTCTGCATGAGAGGCTCCGCCTGGCGGATGCCTAAACCAGGCGAGACTGCTCCACCGCAGCCTCGATGAAGCTGGCGAACAGCGGATGCGGCTCAAGCGGCCGGCTCTTCAGCTCGGGGTGATACTGCACGCCGATGAACCAGGGGTGATCGGGATATTCGACTGTCTCCGGCAGCACGCCGTCTGGCGACATGCCGGCAAACACCAGTCCGCACTCCTCCAGCCGCTCTTTATAGTCGATATTGACCTCGTAGCGGTGGCGGTGGCGCTCGGAAATCTGCGTATCGCCATAGATGTCGGCAATCTTGGAGCCCTTGGCGAGGTCGGCCTGATAGGCACCGAGACGCATCGTGCCGCCGAGATCGCCGGTTTCCCGCCGCTTCTCCAGCATGTTGCCCTTCAGCCATTCCGTCATCAGGCCAACGACGGGCTCCTCGGTCGGACCGAACTCGGTCGAGGAGGCATGCTCGACGCCCGCCAGCGACCGCGCCGCCTCTATGCAGGCCATCTGCATGCCGAAGCAGATGCCGAAATACGGCACCTTACGCTCACGCGCGAATTTCGCCGCCAGGATCTTGCCTTCGGAACCGCGTTCGCCAAAGCCGCCGGGAACCAGGATGCCATGCACCTTTTCCAGCCACGGCGTCGGATCCTCCTTTTCGAAGATCTCGGATTCGATCCAGTCGAGCTTGACCTTGACGTGGTTGGCCAGCCCGCCATGGGAAAGCGCTTCGATCAGCGATTTGTAGGCATCCTTGAGGCCGGTGTATTTGCCGACGATGGCGATGGTCACCTCGCCTTCCGGGCTGTGGATGCGATCGGAGACCTTCTGCCAGGGCTCCATGCGCGGCTTCGGCGCCGGGTCGATGCCGAACGCGGCCAGGACTTCCGAATCGAGCCCTTCCTTGTGGTAGGCCATCGGCACGTCGTAGATGTGCGGCACGTCGAGCGCCTGGATGACGGCGCTTTCCCTGACATTGCAAAACAGCGACAGTTTTCTGCGCTCTTCCTTGGGGATGGCGCGGTCGGCGCGAACCAGCAGGATGTCGGGGGCGATGCCGATGCCGCGCAGTTCCTTGACCGAATGCTGGGTCGGTTTGGTCTTCAGCTCACCCGCCGTCGGAATGTAGGGCATCAAGGTCAGATGCACGTAGACGGCGTTGTTGCGCGGCAGGTCGTTGCCGAGCTGACGGATCGCCTCGAGGAACGGCATCGCCTCGATGTCGCCGACCGTGCCGCCGATCTCGCACAGCACGAAATCATAGTCGTCATTGCCGTTGAGGACGAAATTCTTGATCTCGTCGGTGACGTGCGGAATGACCTGCACCGTGGCGCCGAGATAGTCGCCGCGCCGCTCACGCTCGATGATGTTCTTGTAGATGCGGCCGGTGGTGATGTTGTCCTGCTGATTGGCCGAGCGGCCGGTGAAGCGTTCGTAGTGGCCAAGGTCAAGATCCGTCTCCGCACCGTCGTCGGTGACGAACACCTCGCCATGCTGGTACGGCGACATCGTGCCGGGATCGACATTGAGGTACGGGTCGAGTTTTTTGATGCGTGCGCGATAACCTCGCGCCTGCAGGAGAGCCCCAAGGGCCGCTGCGGCAATGCCTTTTCCAAGTGAGGAAACCACGCCGCCTGTGATGAATACATATCGCGCCATGGGAGTCATCGCTTAACGCGGCTGGATTGATTCCGCCAGAGAAAAAACCACCGCGAAGGTTTTTTCCCAAGAAGGCGTCGGACCATGATCCCGAAGAGTGGAACCCGGTTTTCTCGGACAAACGGTTTCCGTTTGTCCATGGATCACGACCGGACAGGCTTGGTCGTGAGCGAGGCAAAACAAAAGGGCCGGCTGAGCCGGCCCTTTCGGCAGGATGATGGAACCGTCAGATGATGACGACTTTGGTGCCGACCCTGACGCGGCTGTAGAGATCCATGACGTGCTCGTTGATCATGCGGAAGCAGCCATTGGAGGCGCTGGTTCCGATCGACTGCGGCGCGATGGTGCCGTGGATGCGCAGATGCGTGTCCTTCTTGCCGTCATAGAGGTAGATGGCGCGGGCGCCGAGCGGGTTCTGGCCGCCGCCGGGCATGCCGTCCTTGTACTGGCCGTAATGCTTGGGCTCGCGCTTCTGCATGTCGAGCGTCGGGATCCAGCGCGGCCATTCCTGCTTGTCGCCGACCGCGACCGTGCCCTTGAACTGCAGGCCTTCACGGCCGACAGCGATCGCGTAGCGACGCGCGGTCGAAAACGATTCGACGAGATAGAGCCGGCGCGCGCTGGTGTCGATGACGATGGTGCCCGGCTCATAGCCGGTGAATTCCACATCCTGCGGCACGAATTCCGGCTTCACCTTGAACGGCTTCTTGGCGTCCCTCTTGGCGAGAGCCTGGTCGAGAGCCCGCGTCTCGGGCAGATAGCTGATCGACGACCCGGACGAAGTGCCGCCGAACAGGCCGGCGAACAGGCCGCCGGTTGGCTGCTTCTGGCCGATGACTTCGCTGCGCAGCTCACCATTGTTGCCTGTCATCGCGACATTCATCGCTTCTGCCGGAAGCGGCTCGGCCGACTGGATGGGTGTGATCGGTTCAACAGGCTCGATGACCTTGGTGGTCTTCTTGGCCGGCTTGGCGTCAGCCACTTCGGTTGCCGCGGAAGCGCTCTGGCCTTTCTTGGCCAGGAAGGCCTGCCGCTCGGCGTCGGCTTTGGCCTTGGCCGCTTCGCGCATCGCCAGCTTCCTGGCTTCGAGAGCCTTGGCCTTGGCGTCTTCCTTGTCGGCAACGATCTTGGCCTCGATCTTCTTGATCTGGGCGAGATCGTCCGGTGTCGGGTTTTTCTTCTTCTTGAGAAGCCTCAACTGCGCCGCATCGCTCTTGACTGCGACGTGGATGGCGTCGGTTTTGTCGACCGATTGATTGGCGGCCAAATTGGCCGGCACGCCGGCGAAAGCCGCGGAACTCAGGCCGAGTACGGCGCAAAGTCCCAGGAAAATGAAGCTGCGAAGCTGCATGGCGAAGATCCGATCGTTCAATGCTTGTTGCCCACGGCGTCGCCCGGCGTCCCCCAAGGACACCGAAAATGCCGCGCGCAATCTATAGTCGAATAAGCGCGGATGCCTCAAGCGCGAGACCGCGCTGCTGCCCGTTGAATCTTCGTGATCGCGCAGCATTTGCCGCGACTGTGTTCAAACGATCACAGGTCGCGGTTGGACCGGATGGAGGTTACTGGTTCGGAACCTGCGGTGCCGCGGGTGCCGTCTTGGTGGTGCCGTTGCTTGCCGGAGGCGTCGCACCAGAGGCGGGCGCCGTGGCCGGAGTTGCCGGCGCAGGCGCTGCGCCGTTGCCCGACGGCGGTGTCGGGGTGGTGCTGCCGGCGGGTGCCGGGGTCGTCGTGCCAGGCAACTGGTTGAGCACGCCCTTGCCGGCGCCGTCCGACGTCGCGGGGACGCGATCGAGAATGTCGATCGGCTTTTCGCCGTAGCGGGCAATGATCGACAAGGTCAGCGACGTGACGAAGAAAGCCGCCGCCAGGATCGCCGTTGCCCGGGTCAACGCGTTGGCGGCGCCGCGCGCCGTCATGAAGCCCGATCCGCCACCAATGCCAAGGCCGCCGCCTTCGGAGCGTTGCAGCAGTACCACGCCGACGAGGGCGAGCACGACCATGAGATGGATGACGATCAGTACGGTTTGCATAGTTTATCCTGGCAAGGCCTTGCCCGGCCGCGGACACGACCGGTGAATTGGAGGCGGCTCAATACAATGCTTTCACGGCATTTCCAAGCCCGTGGCCGGAATATGGGAAGCAACGCGCCCTTTGCAACGAATTTGGACGGGATGAGCCCCGTCTTTCGTCGTGAATCCTAGGCTGAAATGCTGCGATAGGCCTCGGCGATGCCGAGGAAATCGGCCGCCTTCAGGCTGGCGCCGCCAACCAGCGCACCATCGACATTCCTGACGCCCAGCAGCTCCACCGCGTTGGACGGCTTGACCGAGCCACCGTAGAGAATGCGCATCTTGGCGGCAGGGGCACCGAGTTTCTCCGAGAGCTTTTCGCGGATATGCGCATGCGCTTCGGCCACGTCGGCGGCGGTCGGCGTCAGGCCGGTGCCGATCGCCCATACCGGCTCGTAGGCAATGACGGTGTTGGACGGCGTGGCGCTGGGCGGCACCGAGCCGGCGACCTGGCGCGACAGCACGTCGAGCGTGGCGCCGGCTTCACGCTGTTGCTGCGTCTCGCCGATGCAAATGATGGCCACGAGCCCGGCACGCCACGCGGCGGCGGCCTTGGCCTGGACCGTCGCATCGTCCTCGCCGCGTTGTTCGCGGCATTCGGAATGGCCGACAATGACATGGCTCGCCCCGGCATCCTTCAGCATCTCCGCCGAGATGCAGCCGGTGTAGGCGCCGCTTTCCTTGGTGTGGCAATCCTCGCCACCGGCATGGACCGGCGTGCGCGACAGAATCTCCGCTGCATGGGAGAGCAGCGTGGCGGGAACGCAGACCAGGGCCTCGGTCTCCGCGTCGAGCCCGCTCATGAAGCCGTTGCCGATCATCCTGAGCTCGTTCAGCGAAGCGCTGGTGCCGTTCATTTTCCAGTTGCCGGCGACAAGCGGGCGAATTCCTGGCGTCATGGTCTGCTTCTCCGGGCAATATCAGGCTCTGGCCCTCACTACCAAAATCAGGCCACAAAGCAATCGACAGTGGACCGGAAGGGCGCTATTGCGCTTGTTTCAGACTCGGCGCATGCGAAAATGCGCATAAATCGGAAGTAACGATGCTTGGTATATTGAGAAGCGCGGCGGGTACATGGGTCGCGAAGACATTGCTTTCGCTGCTGGTGGTCAGTTTCGCCGCCTGGGGCATCTCCGGGCGGCTTATGGGCGGCTTTGCCGGCCACGATTCGGTGATAATAGCGGGTGGCACCAAGGTATCGATCAACGAATACCGGCTCGCCTATGATCGCCAGCTCGCCGTCATGTCGCAGCAGTTCGGTCAGCGCCTCACCCACGAACAGGCAAAGGCGCTCGGCATCGACAACCAGGTGCTGGCGCAGCTTGTCTCCGGCGCCGTTCTCGACGAACAGGCCCGCAAGCTTGGCCTTGGCCTGTCCAAGGACCGGCTGGCCGAGCTGACGCGCGAGGACCCGGCGTTCAAGGGCCCAGGCGGCCAGTTCGACAGGAGAACGTTCGAGTACATGCTTCGCCAGGTCGGCATGCGGCCGGAGGATTACCTGAAGAATCGCGCCCAGGTGGCGGTGCGCCAGCAGATCGTCGAAGCGGTCTCGGACGGCCTCAAGGCGCCGGACGCTTTCTTCAAGGCGGTGGCACTCTATCGCGGCGAGGACCGCACCGTTGACTATCTGGTCTTGCCAAAGAAGCTCGTCGAGCCGATCGAGGCACCGAGCGACAGCGTGCTCCAGGCCTATTTCGAGGCCAACAAGAAGACTTACGCCGCACCCGAGTACCGCAAATTCTCCTATGTCCGCCTCGAGCCGGTGGACATCATGGATCCGACCGCCGTCACCGACCAGCAGGTCAACGACGACTACAACAAGAACAAGGCGCGCTACACCACGCCCGAAATGCGCACGATCGAGCAGCTTGTGTTCAAGACACCGGATGCGGCCAAGGCCGCGCTCGATTCGCTCAAGGCCGGCGCCACTTTCGAAAAGCTGGTGACAGCCGAGGGCAAGACCCCGGCCGACACGCTGCTTGGCACATTGGCCAAGGACAAGATCGCCGACAAGGCGGTTGCCGATGCCGCCTTCTCGCTCAACGCCAATGAAGTCAGCCAGGTCGTTCAGGGCGCCTTCGGTCCGGTGCTGCTGCGCGTCACCGAGATCAAGCCCGAGGTGGTGAAGCCGCTCGCCGAAGTGTCCGACCAGATCCGCAAGGACCTGGCGCTGGGCGAGGCAAGCCGCATCCTTTTGGATGTGCACGACAATTACGAAGACACCCGCGCCTCCGGCAGCTCGCTGGCCGACGCGGCCGCCAAGCTGAAGCTGAAGGACGTCACCATCGACGCCATCGATCGCAGCGGCCTCAGGCCGGATGGCTCCATCGTCAAGGACCTGCCGGAATCGCCGGCGCTGATCAAGGCGGTCTTTGATGCCGAACCAAAAACCGAAAACGAAGCGCTGACCACCGCCGACAACGGCTTCATCTTCTATGAGGTCGCTTCGATCACGCCGGCTCGCGACCGCACACTGGACGAGGTCCGCCAGAAGGTCGTCGCCGACTGGACGGCGGCAGAGACCACCAAGCGGCTTGCCGCCAAGGCGAGCGAGCTCGACAAGCGGCTCAAGGCCGGCGCCACGCTCGATGTCATCGCCGGCGATCTCAAGCTGGAGAAGCAGACCAAGCGCGGCCTGAAGCGCGAAGCCGACGATGCCGATTTCGGCAAGGAAGGCGCTGCCGTGATGTTCGGCGTCGGCGAAGGCGGCACCGGCCTGATCCCCTCGCCCACCGGTGACGGGCAGATCCTGTTCAAGGTCGCCGAAGTGTTCGAGCCCGCCGGAGCCGATGCCAGCTCGGTGCCGGAGGACGCGCAGAAATCCTTCACCTCCGGCATGTCGGACGATCTGCTCGACCAGTTGGTGGCGCAGTTGCAGACGCAGTATGACGTCCGCATCGACCAGGCTGCTGTTGCCCAAGCCTCGACAAGATGAGCGCGCTGAAAACCCATATCGCCAAGGTGGCGGCCGGCACCGCGCTTTCCTTCGAGGAAGCGCGCGAGGCTTTCGACATCATCATGTCGGGCGACGCGACCCCCGGGCAGATCGGCGGCTTCCTGATGGCGCTGCGCGTACGCGGTGAGACGGTGAGCGAGATTTCAGGCGCGGTCGCCACGATGCGGGCCAAGATGCTGCGTGTCGAGGCGCCAGCGGGTGCCATCGATATCGTCGGCACGGGCGGCGACAATTCCCACAGCGTTAACATTTCGACGGGGTCGGCCTTCGTCATCGCAGCCGCCGGCGTTCCGGTCGCCAAGCACGGCAATCGCGGCCTGTCCTCGCTGACCGGCGCGGCCGATGTCCTGATCGCGCTTGGGGTCAAGATAGACATTCCGCCGGAGACGATCGGCCGTTGCATCCACGAAGCCGGCGTCGGCTTCATGTTCGCGCCCGCGCACCATCCGGCCATGAAACATGTCGGGCCGACCCGCGTCGAGCTCGGCACCCGCACCATCTTCAATCTGCTCGGGCCCCTCTCGAATCCGGCTGGCGTCGTCAGGCAGATGGTCGGTGTGTTCCTGCCGGAATGGATCATGCCGGTGGCCGAGACATTGAAGGCGCTGGGCACCGAGCATGCCTGGGTCGTTCATGGCGACGGCTATGACGAAATCACCACCACCGGCGAGACGCAGGTGGCGGAACTGATCGGCGGTGAGATCCGCAGCTTCACGCTGACCCCGGAAGAGGTCGGACTGAAGCGCCACACCAAGGACGAGCTGCGCGGCGGCGACGCCGCCTACAATGCCAAGGCCTTGCGGGACATGCTGGGCGGCGCAGCCGGCGCCTATCGCGACACCGTGCTGATGAATGCCGGCGCCGGACTGGTGATCGCGGGCAAGGCGACAACGCTTGGCGACGGCATCGCGCTCGCGGCGCAAGCCATAGATAGCGGCCGGGCGCTGCAGGTGCTCGACCGGCTGGTCGAAATTTCGAACGGGTGAACCGTGTCTGACATTCTGCGCAAGATCGAGGCCTACAAGCGCGACGAGATCGCCGCCGCCAAGGCACGCGTGCCGTTGGCCGAGATCAGGGCGCGGGCGAAGGACGCCGACGCACCACGCGGCTTTCTCGCCGCACTCGAGGCGAAGCGCGGATCGGGCCGCTTCGCCCTCATCGCCGAAATCAAGAAGGCGAGCCCCTCCAAAGGGCTGATCCGTGCCGATTTCGATCCACCGGCACTGGCGCGGGCCTATGAGAAAGGCGGCGCCGCCTGTCTTTCGGTGTTGACCGATGCGCCGTCCTTCCAGGGCGCGCCGGAATTCCTCACCAGGGCAAGGGCAGCCGTCGCCCTGCCCGCGCTGCGCAAGGATTTCCTGTTCGACCCCTACCAGGTCTATGAGGCGCGCGCCTGGGGCGCGGATGCCATCCTGATCATCATGGCCAGCGTCGACGATGCCTTGGCAAGCGAATTGGAAGCGACCGCATTCGAACTCGGCATGGATGCGCTGATCGAGGTGCATGACGAAGCCGAGACGATGCGCGCGCTAAAGCTGTCGTCGCGGCTGATCGGCATCAACAACCGCAATCTGAGGACGTTCGAGACCAGCCTCGAAACGTCCGAGCGGCTGGCGACGATGGTGCCGGCCGACCGCCTGCTGGTCAGTGAAAGCGGCATCTTCACACATGACGATTGTCTCAGGCTGCAGAAGAAGGACATCGGCACCTTCCTTGTCGGCGAGAGCCTGATGCGTCAGGAGGATGTCACCGCCGCGACCCGGATTCTGCTGACGGGCAAGGCGTTGGATGCATCGGCCCGAAAATCGGAATCGATTTTCGGAGAGCACGATGCATAGATTCGAAGTGATAGAGCGTACTTTGTGCGTCCGAATGGACGCACGTCGCTCTATGGCTGTCTGACGATGAAGGCCGCCCTCACCCATCTCGGCACGCAGGGCGAGGCCAATATGGTCGATGTCGGCGACAAGCAAGAGACGACACGCACGGCGATCGCCGAAGGGTTTGTCTCGATGCAGATCGAGACGCTGAAAACCATCCTCGCCGGAAACGCCAAGAAGGGCGATGTGCTGGGCACCGCCCGCATCGCCGGCATCATGGCGGCGAAGAAGACGCATGAATTGATTCCGCTCTGCCATCCACTGCTCCTGACCAAGGTTTCCGTCGACATCGAGCCCGACCATGCGCTGCCGGGGCTGAAAGTCACCGCGTTGGCTCGCGTCACCGGCAAGACCGGTGTCGAGATGGAAGCGCTGACCGCAGCATCGGTCGCCTGCCTGACCATCTACGACATGGCCAAGGCAGTCGACCGCGCCATGGTCATCTCCGGCATCCGCCTGGTCGAAAAGACCGGCGGCAAGTCCGGCGACTACAAGGCTGGCGCCTGATGGCGCTGGTTCCGGTGGCGGAGGCGCTCGAACGCCTGCTGGATGGTGCAGCACCGCTGGCCGGCGAAAGCGCTTCTCTCCTCGAGGCGGTCGATCGTGTGCTGGCGGAACCGGTCGCGGCACTTCGCACCCAGCCGCCCTTCAATGCTTCGGCCATGGATGGCTACGCGGTCCGCGCGGCCGATGTGGCGTCCGTGCCGTCGAAACTCCAGGTGATCGGCATGGCGCCGGCCGGACGTGGCTTTGACGGATCGGTTGGCGAGCGCCAGGCGGTGCGTATCTTCACCGGCGCGCCGTTGCCCGAGGGTGCCGACACCATCGTCATCCAGGAAAACGTCCGCGACCTCGGCGGCCGCCATATCGAAGTGAGCGAGCCAACGGCGGAGTGGCGCAACATCCGCCGCATCGGCCTCGACTTTTCGAAAGGCGACGTTCTGCTTGAAAGAGGCCGCCTGCTCGATCCGGCGGCGCTCTCGCTGGCGGCATCGGCCAACCATCCCAGGGTGAGCGTGGTCAAACGGCCGCTGGTTGCCATCATCGCCACTGGCGACGAGTTGCTGCCCCCCGGCAGCGACCTCGGACCGGACCAGATCGTCTCGTCCAACGCCTATGGCGTCGCCGCCGTCGCGCAATCGGTCGGCGCCCGCGCGCTCGATCTCGGCATTGCCGCCGACCGCAAGCAGGCTATTGCCTCGCTGGTGCAAAAAGCGGTCGCGGCCGGTGCGGATGTCATCGTGACGCTTGGCGGCGCCTCGGTCGGCGACCATGACCTGATCCATGACGTGCTGACCGGCGAAGGCATGACGCTCGGCTTCTGGAAGATCGCCATGCGCCCCGGCAAGCCGCTGATGTTCGGACGTCTCGGCGCCATCAGGTGCATCGGCCTGCCCGGCAATCCGGTGGCCAGCCTGGTCTGCTCGCAATTGTTCCTGAAGCCGCTTCTGGCGAGGCTCGGCGGTCGCAATCATCGTCAGGACATCCGTCCGGCGCGACTGGGCGCCGCAATTCCGGCCAATGATCTGCGCCAGGATTATGTGCGGGCGGTGGTCAGGGAAGACGATGGCGGGCTGGTGGCGACGCCGTTCAGCATCCAGGATTCGTCCATGCTGAGGATGCTGGCCGACGCCAATGGGCTGATCGTGCGGGCGCCATTTGCTTCCGCATCCGCGGTCGGAGATTCTTGCAGCGTACTGATGCTGCGCTGAAGAATTACCCCATAAATCGCTGAAAACAGGACAAAAACGGTTTCATCTATTCCGAGACCAGGGTTCGCGTCAGCGCATGCCCCGGATCGGTGAGGCCATCGACAATGTCGAAATGGTGCCGGTCGGGCTCGACTACACAACTGGTGGCGGCGCCAAGGCCGGTCCAGATATTGGCCAGCAGCGCATTCTGGCGCAGGAACTCGGAACGCTCGCCGCCGCCGGCCCAGCAGGTGATGCGGGTGCCATCGAGGGGGCGCAGCAGCGCGGGACTTTCGGCCTGGGCTTCCGCCTCGTCAATTACCAAAGCGGCGTTCATATCGGTGCGCATCAGCGGGCGCAGGTCGTGCAGGCCCGAGATCGAAACGACATGGCGTATGCGCTTTGCCACATCGGCGGCCAGCGGCGTCGATGTGGTTACCATGCGGCTGGCGAGATGTCCGCCGGCCGAATGCCCGGTCAGCATCACCGGTCCGTCGACCATGGCCGCCACTTTTTCGATCGCCGCGCCGATTTCGCGGACGATGCCGCCGATGCGTATGTCCGGGCACTGCGTGTAGGCCGGCATCGCCACCGCATAGCCGCTGCCGACCGCGCCCTTGGCCAGATGCGACCAGTCGCTCTTGTCGGACTCCAGCCAATAACCGCCATGGATGAACACGACGAGCCCCTTTGGCGAATCCTTGGGACGGAAAAGATCGAAGCGATTGCGCGGTCGGTCGCCATAGGCAATGTCCAGCCGTGCCCGGCCCTCGGCCAATAGCGCGTCACGAAATGCCTGCGCCGGCTCCGTCCACGCGGCCGGCCAACGGTCGCTGCCCGCGATGTTCGCACCGTTCGCGTAGGCGTTGTTCCAGTCGGCTATGCGATGTCTAGGCATCGGCACCCTCCCCCAAAAAGCGCATCCGTTTGGCGCTAGCAATGGCCGCCACCATGCCATGCGTCAATGCTCCAGGGCAAAAACATTTTAGGCTTGAAACAAATTTCGACTGGTGCGATCCTGCCCGAATAACAGCCGACAATGGGAGGTCTGCTGTGCTGCCCAAACCTGCGGTTGTTCACCCTTCCTGGTGGCGTCGACAAACAGGCGTAGCTGGCTGCGCGAAGCCTCTCGCGAAAGATGGAACTTCATATCCACCACCTCGGCCAGATGCTTCGCGCAGTGGCCAGGCAGCAAATGGGATGGCGGCGACATGCTTGGGCCTTCAGCGCATATCGACACGTTCACGCGCGATCATCTGCCGCCACCGGATCAATGGCCGGTTTTCCTGCTCGACGGCTTCGACTACCCCGAATATCTCAATGCCGGCGTCGAATTGACCGACAGGTTGGTCGAGAAGGGTCTCGGCGACCACACCGCCCTGATCGGCAATGGCCGCCGCCGCACCTACAAGGAACTGTCGGACTGGACGAACAGGCTGGCGCACGCGCTGGTCGAGAATTACGGCGTCAAGCCGGGCAACCGGGTGCTGATCCGCTCCGCCAACAACCCCGCAATGGTCGCCTGCTGGCTGGCCGCCACCAAGGTCGGCGCCGTCGTCGTCAACACCATGCCGATGTTGCGCGCCGGCGAACTCACCAAGATCGTCGACAAGGCAGAGATCACCACCGCGCTTTGCGACACCAGGCTCATGGACGAGATGACCGCCTGCGCCAAGGACAGCGCCTTCCTGAAGCAGGTGATCGGCTTCGACGGCACCGCAAATCATGATGCCGAGCTCGACCGTGCCGCGCTCGACAAGCCGGTCACCTTCACTGCCGTCAACACCGGCCGCGACGATGTCGCGCTGCTCGGCTTCACTTCCGGCACGACGGGCGTGCCGAAGGCGACGATGCACTTCCACCGCGACCTCCTGATCATCGCCGATGCCTACGCCCGCGAAATCCTCCAGGTCACGCCCGACGATATCTTCGTAGGCTCGCCGCCGCTCGCCTTCACCTTCGGCCTTGGCGGCCTCGCCATCTTCCCGTTGCGCTTCGGAGCGGCGGCGACGCTGCTGGAGCAGGCGACGCCGCCCAACATGATCCACATCATCGAGACCTACAAAGCGACCATCTCCTTCACCGCGCCGACCGCTTATCGCGCCATGCTGAAGGCCATGGATGAAGGCGCCGATCTGTCATCGCTGCGCGTTGCCGTTTCGGCCGGCGAGACATTGCCGGCTCCGGTCTTCGAGGAGTGGACCGAGAAGACCGGCAAGCCGATCCTCGACGGCATCGGCGCCACCGAAATGCTGCACATTTTCATCTCCAACCGCTTTGACGACAGGAAGCCGGCCTCGACCGGCAAGCCGGTCGGCGGCTACGAAGCGCGCATCGTCGACGACGCGATGCACGAGGTGCCTCGCGGCGAGACCGGGCGGCTGGCGGTGCGCGGCCCGACCGGCTGCCGCTACATGGCCGACGACAGGCAGAAGGAGTATGTGCGCGACGGCTGGAACCTCACCGGCGACACATTCACCCAGGACGAGGACGGCTTCTTCCACTTCGCCGCGCGTTCCGACGACATGATCGTCAGCGCCGGCTACAACATTGCCGGACCCGAGGTCGAGGCGGCACTGCTGTCGCATCCCGATGTCGCCGAATGCGCTGTGATAGGCGCCGAGGACGGCGAGCGCGGCCAGATCGTCGAGGCGCATGTCGTGCTGGTGCAAGGTGTTTCGCCCGATGCACTGACCGTCAAGCGCCTGCAGGACCACGTCAAGGCAACGATCGCGCCATACAAATATCCGCGCTCGGTCAAATTCATCGCCGCCCTGCCCAAGACCCAGACCGGCAAGATCCAGCGCTTCCGGCTGCGCACGGAGAAAATCAATTGAGCGAGCCCTACGATCCGGCGTCCGAAGGCGCACAGATGTCGTTCAAGGAGCGCATGTCCTACAGCGACTATCTGCACCTGGAGAAGGTTCTGGAGGCACAGACGCCGCTGTCGTCGGCGCATGACGAGATGCTGTTCATCATCCAGCACCAGACCTCGGAACTCTGGATGAAACTCGCTCTGCACGAAATCGGCGCCGCGATCCGCTCCATCCGCGCCGACCGGTTAGAGCCGAGCTTCAAGATGCTGTCGCGTGTCGCCCGGATTTTCGAGCAGTTGAACAACGCCTGGGACGTGCTGCGCACGATGACGCCAAGCGAATACACCGAGTTCCGCGACGCGCTCGGCCAGTCCTCGGGCTTCCAGTCCTGGCAGTACCGCGCCATCGAGTTCATGGCCGGCAACCGCAACCTCGCAATGCTCGGGCCGCACAAGCACCGGCCGGACCTCAGCGGCAAGCTGGAGGCGATCCTGGCCGAGCCGTCCCTCTACGACGAAGCGCTGCTGCTTCTGGCGCGCAACGGATTCGACATCGGCGCCGACGCCAGGCGCACGAACTGGCGTGAGACGCGCAGCGAAAACGAAGAGGTCCTGGTCGCCTGGCAGACCGTCTATCGCGACCCGCAGCGCTATTGGATGTTTTACGAGCTGGCCGAGAAGCTGGTTGATTTCGAGGACTATTTCCGCCGCTGGCGCTTCAACCATGTCACCACGGTCGAGCGCATCATCGGCCTGAAGCGCGGCACCGGCGGCACCTCGGGTGCGTCCTATCTCAAGAAGATGCTCGAAGTCGTGCTGTTTCCCGAACTGTGGACGGTCCGCACCCGGCTTTGACTTTTGCTTTGGCGCAATTCCCGTGGGAAAACCGCCAGCACTTTTCCTGGAATTGTGCCGACGTCTCAGGTAACCGCCGTCTTGACGGCGAAACGCGCTTCCTGCCAGGCGCCTGTGCGCAGGATGTCCTCCAGCACCTCGACCGCCTGCCAGACGTCCTTGTAGCCGACATAGAGCGGCGTGAAGCCGAAGCGGATGGTCGACGGCGCGCGGAAATCGCCGATCACGCCGCGCTCGATCAAGGCCCGCATCACCTGGTAGCCATGCGGATGGAGGAACGACACCTGGCTGCCGCGCGCATTACCGTCGCGCGGACCTTCGAGTTCAAGGCCGTAGGCGCCGCATCTGGCTTCGACGAGCTGGATGAACAGGTCGGTGAGCGCGATACTCTTCTTGCGCACCGACGCCATGTCGACATCGTCCCAGATATCCAGCGCCCCTTTCAGCGCCCGCATCGACAGCACTGGCTGCGTGCCGCACAGGAACCGGCGGATGCCGCTGCCGGCCGTGTAGCCCTGTTCAAAAGCGAAGGGCCGCGCATGGCCCCACCAGCCGCTCAGCGGCTGGTGGACATGGTCGTGATGGCGTTTGGCGGCATAGATGAAGGCGGGCGCGCCCGGACCGCCATTGAGATATTTGTAGGTGCAGCCGATGGCAAAGTCGGCGTTCGCCGCATCGAGTTCGACCGGCAGTGCGCCGGCCGTATGGCAGAGATCCCAGACGATCAGCGCACCGACCTGGTGGGCCTTGCACGTCAGCGCGGCCATGTCGCGCAATTGTCCGGTTTTGTAATTGACGTGGTTGACCAGGATGACCGCGACGCGCTCATCGATCAGTTCCTCAATGGTGGGCGCATCGACGCCCTCGAGCCGCAGCACCGTGCCCGGCCGCGTCGAGGCCACGCCTTCGGCCATGTAGAGGTCGGTCGGGAAACTGTCGCCCTCGGCGACGATGACCGAGCGGTTCGGCCGCATGCCGAGTGCGGCATGCAGCACTTTGTAGATGTTGATCGACGTCGTGTCGCAGACCACCGTCTGGCCGGAAGCGGCGCCGATCAGACGCCCGAGCTGGTCACCGAGCGCGACCGGCATATCGAACCAGCCGGCGGTGTTCCAGGCGCGGATGAGATCCTGCGCCCATTCCTGCGTCGCCGCCTTCTGCAGTTCGTTGAAGACAGCGGGTGCCGCGGCACCCAGCGAATTGCCGTCGAGGTAGATCACACCGTCCGGCAGAATGAAGCGATCGCGCATGGCACGCAGCGGATCCGCCGCATCCATGGCTTCGACTGCTGCGAGATCGATCGTTGAACGCATGATTTGTGACATTCCTGATTATTCACGGATGGCTTCGCGAGCCGGCGCGGGTCCGCGGCTGCGCTTGAGGCTGGGCAGAGCAAGCATGGCAAGCACGAACAGGCCCGTGGCAAGTTTCAGGTCGGGAGGCGGCATGCCGGCGGCCAGGCAGAACGAAACGAGCTGGTAGTAGATGATCGCGCCGGCAAAGGGCGCCAGCAGCTGGCGCCAGACCGTCTGCTTGCCGACGACCGCCTCGCCGATCATCAGCGCGGCCAGGCCATTGATGAGGATGCCCAGTCCCATATTGACGTCGGCAAATCCCTGCGACTGCACCATCAGCGCACCGCTCGAGGCCGAAAACGCGCTCGCCAGCCCGACGCCGCCGATGGTCGCCGCCCAGACATTGATGCCTTGAGCCTCGGCCATGTCGGGATTGGCGCCGACGGCGCGCACGGCGGTCCCCTTCTCGGTCCTGAAGAACATGTAGAGCGCCGCGAAGACGACGAGCGCGAGAAGGCCGGCGACCACGATCTTGCTGGCCGGAAAGCCCGGCCGCGCGAGCGGCACCCAGTCGAACACCGTGGGCGAGCCGAAAACCGAGAGGTTGGATTTGCCCATGATGCGCAAGTTGATGCTGTAGAGCATCGTCATCATCAGGATGCCGGCAAGCAGCGTGTGGATGCGGAAGCGCAGGTGGATGAAGGCGGTGCAGCAGCCCGCCGCAAAGCCCGCCGCGAATGCGACGACGATGCAGGTCAGCGGCGATACGCCAGCGGCAAGAAGCACGCCGCACACGCAGCCGCCCAGCGGAAAAGCGCCTTCGCTGGTCAGATCGGGGAAATTCAGCATACGGAACGGGATCATGATGCCGAGCACGACAAAGGCCAGGATCAGGCTCTGCGCCAGGGTCACAGGCATGATCGCGACAAAGCTTGTCAGAACGTCCTGAATAAAGCCCATGGTGATCAGCTCGCCAGCAACATGCGGTCGGTCTTGACCGAGAAGTGGCCGATCAGGTCGATGACCGTGACCCTGGCCTTCTCCTCGCCGGTGACCTCCAGGAGGACCCGGCCGGCGTCGAGCATGATTACCCGGCTGCCATAGTCGACGGCGTGCTGCATGTTGTGGGTCACCATCAGCGTGGTCAGCTTCAGCGCGTTGACGGCGCGCACCGTCGCCTGCATGACGATCTCCGCCGTGCGCGGGTCAAGTGCCGCGGTATGCTCGTCGAGCAGCAGCAGGTCCGGCGATCCGCCGACCGCCATGATCAGCGACAGCGACTGACGCTGCCCGCCCGAGAGCAGGTCGACGCGGGTGTCGAGACGGTTCTCGAGGCCGAGGCCCAATATCGACAGGCGCTCCCTGTAGGACGCGAGCCGCGTCGCGTTCAGCCCTTGCCGAAGCGTGCGTTTTTGGCTGCGCAGATCGGCCAGCAGCATGTTCTCCGCCACGGTCATGCTGGCGGCGGTGCCGCGCATCGGATCCTGGAAGACGCGTGCCAGTCTTGTGGCGCGCTTGTGCACTGGCATGGCTGTCACGTCGGCGCCATTGATCAGGATCTTGCCGGAATCCAGGACAAGAGCTCCGGAAATGGCGTTGAGCATGCTGCTCTTGCCGGCCCCGTTGGAGCCGATGACGATGCCGAACTCGCCGGTGGCCAATGACAGGCTGAGACCGTCCAGCGCGACCTTCTCGTCGGCCTGCCCCTTGTAGAATACTTTGCGCGCGGATCGGATATCGAGCATCGTTCCTCCCTGGCGTGAAGGGCGACGGCGCGAACGCCGTCACCCCGTAGCCCGATGTCAGTCGACGACACAGCCGCAATCGGCCATCGAAGCCGGTATCTCAATGCCGAACGCGGCCATCGCCTTGCGGGAGATCGTTGCCATGTGGTCCTTGTAGGCCGGGCGCGACGGCGCGATCGTCTTGGGATCCTTGCCCTTGAGGATCTCGGCGGCGATGTTGCCGGCGTTGACGCCGACCTGCGTGTAATTGACCGCGAAGCTTGCCGGTACGGTGCCGTTGCGGACTGCGCTGTCATCGGAGTTGACGATAGGGATGCCGGCTTGGCGGGCAGCGGCCGAGACAGCAGCGATCGCTGGCTGGATCAGGTTCGAAGCCGGGCCGTAGATGACGTCGACCTTGCCGGAGAGCGAAGCGATGCGTTGCTGGATGTCATTGACGTTGTCGACACCGACTTCCACGACTTCGAAGCCGGCCGCCGGCGCCGCAGCCTTGATCTTTTCGATCAGGGCAACATCGTTGGCCTCGCCTGGATTGTAAGGCACGCCGAAGCGCTTGGCGTTCGGCAGCAGCTTCTTGGTGAAGGCCATCACCGCGGCGACATCCTGCAGATCGCTGGCGCCGGTCATGCCGTCGTCGCCGGCGTCCCATGACGGCACCAACTTGGCCGCCACCGGATCGGTGACCGCGGCGAAAACGATCGGAATGCCGGAGCCCGCGAGCGCCTTCTTGGCGATCTGCGAGACCGGCGTGGTGATGGTGTAGATCAGCTTGGGCTGCTCCGCCTGCAGCTTGGCGATCATCTGCGGCACCAGCGATGCATCGAAATTGGTGTGGCTTTCGGTGTAGACGACGTCCTTGCCCTCGACAAAACCGTTGTCCGTCAATGCCTTCTTGAAGCCGGCTATGGCGGCGTTGAGCTGCGGATGCTCGCCGAAATTAGCGATGCCGATGCGTATCTGATCGGCCGCGGCACTGCCGGCGCTGAGCATCAAGGCACCTGCCAGGGCCAATCCCGACAGCCAAGCGGATTTCGACTTCAACATCATTTCCTCCCAGATTTGATTATCGCCGCTTATCGGGGCGGCAACTGGAGGCGATCATGGTCAGTACCCCGCCACCTGTCAAACATTATATATAATTCTTGCCATGCATCCCCATCATATATAATTTTCGCGAGCCCGATGATGGACGGATCGCGATGCAGGATCAGAACAACTCCACAAAGACCGAGGCGGCCTACCAGCTGCTACGGCGCGATATCCTGACCACCCGCCTCATGCCTGGGGCGCCGCTCAAGCTGAGCGCGCTGCGCGGCACATACGGTGTCGGCTGGACGCCGCTGCGTGAGGCCTTGTCCCGACTTGAAGCCGAACGCCTGGTCACCGCCATCAGCAATCGCGGCTTTGCCGTCGCTCCCGTGTCGCGCGCCGAGCTCGAGGACCTGGCGCGAGCAAGGATGGTTGTCGAAATGCCGCTGTTCCTGGAATCGATCGCGAAAGGCGGCAGGGAATGGGAGGACGCGGTCGTCACCGCCCATTACCGGCTCTCGCGCTGCAAGACCGCGGTCGACGACCCTTCCGATGCGGCCGTCGACAAATGGGACGAGAGCCACGAGGCCTTCCACGCGGCGCTGCTGAGCGCGGCGACATCCAACTGGCTGTTACGCTTCCGCTCGACGATCGCCGACCAGCTGCGTCGGCATCATCGGTTTCTCGGCCTGGCGCCGACATTGCGGGCGGCGGCCGGCCTGAAGGACGGCTATGGCGAGGCAATGGACGCGCTGCGCGAGGCGATCGCCATCGAGCATCACACCGCGATCATGGAAGCGGCGCTCGACCGCGACGTCGAGCGGGCAAAGGCGCTGATGACGGCGCATATCGGCTACACGCTGCACGTCTATGTGCACAGCGAAGATAACGGCGCCAACACCTACACCGCGCGCGCCGGCAGCCTGAAAGCGGTTTCCGGATGACGCTGCCGCAGCGCCCGGCACCTGACGAGGTTGTCGCGGCCCGGTGATCGGCCGAGCGTCTGGCTGCCGCGCACGCCGCTGCCGCGCACCGATCTCGGCCGGCCCGATCAGCGGATATTCAAGCTCGAGACATTGCCGCCCATCGGCGCCTTCAAGATCAGGCCGGCGCTCAATGCCTTGGTTTGTCGCGACGCCGATGAGCTCAGGCATGGCGTGGCGACTGAGAGTTCCGGCAACATGGCCTTGCATCCGTTACCGCCTGAAGCCAGTGATGGGTTGGCGTTTTGATTTCGTTTCGTTCCGCTGGAAATGGATCGATACACCGCACGGATCCGCCCCATGGACGCCTGTCAAACGCCTGATGCCAAACCGGGTCCAGGGATAGGCCACAGGCCATTAACCAAAATGATTTCAATGCGCCTGCAGGCAGCGGAAGCGGTCGATCGCCACCCGCTGCCGGGGTCAATTAATTTCGGCCGCCTTAACAAATTCATTAAACTTTAAACAGTTGCAGAACACAACTGGAACAGATAGTGTTTGTTCTGGGTTTGTTTTTCGATTCTGGTTCACACCCTTCGTTCAATGCCTTGGGGGCCGCCATGCTGACACGCAAGCAACATGAACTGCTGATGTTCATTCATGAACGGCTCAAGGAAAGCGGCATTCCGCCTTCCTTCGACGAGATGAAGGAAGCCCTCGATCTCGCCTCCAAGTCAGGCATCCATCGCCTGATCACGGCACTGGAAGAGCGCGGCTTCATTCGCCGGCTGCCCAACCGGGCGCGCGCGCTGGAAGTGCTGCGGCTGCCGGATTCGATCGCGCCCGGCCTCAACGCGGCAAAGAAATTCTCGCCAAGCGTCATCCAGGGCAGCCTTGGTCAAGGCGGTCTTGGCCGCCAGATCAAGCCTGCGCCGTCGCGCTTGCCCGCGGCCGGCAATGATGATGATGCGGTTTCCGCCGTGTCGATCCCTGTGATGGGCCGCATCGCCGCCGGTGTGCCGATCGATGCCATCCAGCACCAGACGCATTCGATCTCGGTGCCGCCGGACATGATCATGGGTGGCGAGCATTACGCGCTTGAGGTCAAGGGCGACTCGATGATCGAGGCCGGCATCTTCGATGGCGACACGGTCATCATTCGCAACGCCGACACGGCGAGCCCGGGCGAGATCGTCGTGGCGCTGGTCGACGAGGAGGAAGCAACCCTGAAACGGTTCCGGCGCAAGGGCGCCTCGATTGCGCTTGAAGCCGCCAACCCGGCCTACGAGACGCGCATTTTCGGACCGGATAGGGTCAAGGTGCAAGGCAAGCTCGTCGGCCTGATCCGACGCTACTGAGCAGCGGCGGCCGGTTTTTCGGATTTTTGATAGGGCGGCAGCCCCCTCGCCTCACGCGAAAATTTTCGCTGCTCGTGCCAGGGCCGATATGGTCCGTCCACCGCGAAGCTGACGGTTGGCGGACTGGTCGCAGATTGGCGGTCGAAGAAGACGGCGGCGCTGCCCTTGCGGGCGAGCTGCTGTTTGGTGACGACAAGAACCAGCGGATTGTGGCAGGCATCATAGCCCGTCGCGTCATTGACGACGATCAGGTCGGCGAAACCGCAGGCTTTCCAGGTGTCCTTGCGGTCTTCGACATGCGCGATGATCGCACCCGAGGGGTGCCGGGCAAGACAGACACCATCCGTGCAATAGAACGGAGCTCCCGGCGGCAGATTGACGGCATCGGCAATGTCGAATTGCCCGTCCGCCCTGTCGAACATCTCCGGCACGACGATGGTTTCGGACACCAGCACGCGTTTCCAATTGTCGACGGTGAACTCGTTCGGGCGAGCCCGGCTGACCGCGAGTTCGCCGCCGCCGATCGGCAGCGCGACCAGCCGCGCATCTTCGGAGATCAGCACATCCGGGGTGCGCGTATCCGACACCGTCAACAAGCCGGCAAGCGCGAACGGCACTGCCGCGAGCCGCAGCCAGGTCGTCGCCATCGTCGCGATGACCAGGGCGATGGTCACCAGCAGCACGGATTGCTGAGAAATCAGCCCGACAGCATCGACCGGTGAGCGTTCCGATATCCACGCCGATATGGCGATCATCGCCGTCAGGCCCTTTCCCATCAGGTAAAGCGTCGGCGCATCCAATCCGAATGGCATCAGCAACGCGCTGGCAACAGCCAGGAACATCACGACCGACACGATCGGCATGACGGCCAGATTG
Organism: Mesorhizobium huakuii; assembly: GCF_030160235.1. Taxonomy (GTDB): domain Bacteria; phylum Pseudomonadota; class Alphaproteobacteria; order Rhizobiales; family Rhizobiaceae; genus Mesorhizobium; species Mesorhizobium huakuii. The sequence continues at coordinate 107,923 of NZ_BSNY01000010.1, read as the reverse complement.
GCGAACAGGCTGAGCGGTGACACACGCTGGAAATGCCAGATAGCAAACAGCGCCGTGGCGCAGCCGGCAATGATGGAGGTCATTGCCAATCCGCCGGTCGCCAGCAGGAATTTTCGCGTGAGAAAACCCGGCAGGGATCGCTTTGGCGGTGGCGGTCTTGCCTTTCCCGCATGGTGATCAGCCCACCCGGCATAGGCGCCGACCAGCGCCGCGGTCGCGGCGAACGACATCTGGAAGCTTGGGCCGACGACCTCGTGCGGCGACACCAGAATAACGGCGATCGCCGAGATCGCCAGATTGCGCATGGTCAGCGCCGCGCGATCGAACAGGACGGCAACCAGCATCACCGCCAGCATGATGAAGCTGCGCTCGGCGGCAACGACGACACCGGAGATGACGAGATAGGCGGCAATCGAGAACAGGGCGGCGGCAGCCGCGTATTTCTTCACCGGCCGGCGCGCGGAAAAATCTGGAAACAGCGCGAAGGCACCACGCAGCAGCCCCATGATGGTACCGGCGACCAGCGCCATATGCAGCCCGGAAATGGAGATGATGTGATAAATGCCGGTGCGCCGCATCGCTTCGTTGATTTCATCGGGAATACCGGCCCGCACGCCGACGATCAGCGCTGCTGCGATCTCCCCTTCGGCGCCGCCGACCGTGGCCCTGATATGGTCGGCTATGGCTTCACGGGCATTTTCTATTCCTGAGAAAAGCCGGGCCGAAAGCGGCATCTCGTCGTCCGCGGAGACAAGCTTTGGATTGCCGAGAAAGAAGCCGCTGCCGCCAATGCCGGCGAAATAGCTGTCGAAGGAGAAATCGTAGCTGTCCGGCCGCACCGGGCCGGTCGGAGGCAACAGTTTGGCGTAGCCGGTGACCAGGGAGCCGGCGGTCATTTCCGCTGGGATGTTGCGCGCCGAAAGCCTTACCCTTTCCGGCGCATAGCGCAGTTTCGGCCGGGCGGTCGACGTCACGTCGATGGTCAGCCGGATGCGGCCGGTCTCCATCCGGTCGAGCGACACGACGCGGCCGGTCACTTGCGTCGAGATTTCCGAACCCAGCATCTGGGTGCCCGCCCGCCATGTCTCGACCTTGGCGGCAAGCAGGCCAAGCGCACACAGCAATGCCGCCATGAAGCCCAGATGGGTTTTCGGCCAGGAGCGCGAAACAAGCGCACAGACCGCCATCAGCACGACGACCGCGACGGGCTTTGCAAAATCAGGCTCCGCCGCGAGCGAATAGTAGCCGACCGCACCAGTGGCCAGACATACCGGCACCAGTAGGAAGGCGATGCCCCGGTCAAGCTCGAGCTCGGCTGCGGTCGCCGCACTATGGCGCAGGCGAGGCCAGGAAACCCGGCCGAGTTGCCGCCGCACGCGCACAATCCGGCCCGAAGCAGCGGACGGAAGTGACGCCGGGATATCCGCCTGTGGCGGCTGGCTGCCGGGTGCAGGCACAAGAGGCGACGGCAGTGGGGTCGCCAAGGGGGCTGCAAACAGGGACCGTTCGCTGACGCCAGCACCAGCGTCCTCGCCCTGTTCCGAACCCCGGCCTCGTCCAGCCATCGGGTCTGCCCCTTGCACCCCTGACGCCCTATGCTACATGAACGCGCGACGCGCGAAAGTCCGCGCAGCCGCACCCCGCTTCAGATGGTTTCCGAGAGCTTCATGTCCGACAAGGTCGTAACCCGTTTTGCCCCCTCGCCCACCGGCTATCTACACATCGGCGGCGCGCGCACGGCGCTGTTCAACTGGCTCTATGCCAAACACACAGGCGGCACGATGCTGCTGCGCATCGAGGACACCGATCGCGAGCGTTCGACCGCCGCCGCGACGGCCGCTATCCTGGACGGCCTCACCTGGCTCGGCTTGACCTGGGACGGCGACGCGGTCTCGCAATTCGAGCGCGCGCCGCGCCACCGCGAGGTCGCGGAGGAACTCGTGCGTCTGGGCAAGGCCTATTACAGCTATGAAACGCCGGCCGAGCTGGAGGCGATGCGCGAGGCAGCGCGGGCCAAGGGCCTGCCGCCGCGCTACAATGGCCAGTGGCGCGACCGCGGCCCCTCGGAGGCGCCTGCGGGCGTCAAGGGCGCCATCCGCATCAAGGCGCCGACCGAAGGCGAAACGATCGTCCATGACCGTGTCCAGGGCGAAGTGCGCTTCCCCAACAAGGATCTCGACGACTTCATCATCCTGCGTTCGGACGGCAACCCGACCTACATGCATGCCGTCGTCGTCGACGACCACGACATGGGTGTCACGCACATCATCCGCGGCGACGACCACCTGACCAATGCCGCACGCCAGACCGTCATCTACAACGCCATGGGCTGGGACGTGCCGTCTATGTCGCACATCCCGCTGATCCATGGCGCCGACGGCGCCAAGCTGTCGAAGCGCCATGGCGCGCTCGGCGTCGAGGCCTATCGCGCCATGGGCTACCTGCCGGAGGCGCTGCTCAATTACCTGGCGCGTCTGGGCTGGAGTCATGGCGACGACGAGATCATGTCGATCAGGGACATGATCACCTGGTTCGATATTGGCGACGTCAACAAGGGCGCTGCTCGCTTCGACTTCGCAAAGCTGGAAGCGATCAACGGCGCGCACATGCGCCGCATGGCCGACGCGGAGCTGCTCGACATCTTCATCGCCACTCTGCCCTATCTCGAAGGCGGTCCGGCGATGGCCGCGCGCCTCAACGAACACAACAAGGCGCAGCTGCTGGCGGCCCTTCCGGGCCTGAAGGAGCGCGCCAAGACGCTGGTCGAACTCGTCGATGGCGCGGCCTATCTGTTCGCCACGCGACCGCTGCGGGTCGACGAGAAGGCGGCGCTTCTGCTCAATGACGATGCCCGCAAGATCCTGCGTGGCGCTCACGAAGCCTTGAACGCGCTTCCAGGCGACTGGACGGCTGCCGCTGCAGAGGCCGCGGTCCGCGACTATGCGCTCGCCGGTGGCCACAAGCTTGGCGCCGTGGCCCAACCGTTGCGGGCCGCGCTGACCGGCAAAAGCACCTCGCCAGGCGTGTTCGACGTGCTTGCCGTGCTTGGGCGCGAGGAAAGCCTGGCGCGCATAGCGGATCAAATCGATTAGGAGCAAACTGGCCCAAGAAGATTGGCATTGAAAGGCGCGTTTCGCAGTGCAACATTAGGCCTTGGCCCAATCTGGCACGCACCTCCTAAAATGCGGTGGCGAATACGCGCATTGCGGTGATTTCGACGTGTCGCTCTGCAGAATTTGCCTTTGCCGGCATGAGGAAACAACAAGGAGTTTGCAATGACCGAAGCTGCGAAAAAACTGGATGTGGGCGGCGCGAACCAAGAGGCTACCGCAACGCTTCAATTCGCCGGCAAGACCCATGAATTCAAGGTGCGAAGCGGCTCCGTCGGACCCGACGTCATCGACATCGCCTCGCTCTACAGCACGACCGGCGCCTTCACCTACGACCCTGGCTTCACCTCGACCGCAAGCTGCGAATCCGAGATCACCTTCATCGACGGCGACGCGGGTATTCTCCTCCACCGCGGCTATCCGATCGATCAGCTCGCCGAACACGGCGACTTCCTCGAAGTCTGCTATCTCCTGCTCTATGGTGAACTGCCGACCAAGGCGCAGAAGGACGATTTCGATTACCGCGTGACGCGCCACACCATGGTGCACGAGCAGATGTCGCGCTTCTTCACCGGCTTCCGCCGCGACGCGCACCCCATGGCGGTGATGTGCGGCGTGGTTGGCGCGCTGTCGGCCTTCTATCACGACTCCACCGACATCTCGGACCCCTACCAGCGCATGGTCGCCTCCATGCGGCTGATCGCCAAGATGCCGACGATCGCGGCCATGGCCTACAAGTACCACATCGGCCAGCCCTTCATTTACCCGAAGAACGATCTCGGCTTCGCGGCAAACTTCCTGCATATGTGCTTCGCCGTGCCGTGCGAGGAATACAAGATCAACCCGGTGCTGGCGCGCGCCATGGAGCGCATCTTCATCCTGCACGCCGATCACGAGCAGAATGCCTCGACCTCGACGGTTCGCCTCGCCGGCTCGTCGGGCGCCAACCCGTTCGCCTGCATCGCAGCCGGCATCGCTTGCCTTTGGGGCCCGGCCCATGGCGGCGCCAATGAAGCGGCGCTCAACATGCTGGGCGAAATCGGCCATGTCGATCACATCCCGGAATTCATCGCCCGCGCCAAGGACAAGAACGACCCGTTCCGGCTGATGGGTTTTGGCCACCGCGTCTACAAGAACTACGATCCTCGTGCGAAAATCATGCAGAAGACGGCGCACGAGGTCCTGGGCGAACTCGGCATCAAGGACGACCCGTTGCTCGACATCGCCATGGAACTGGAGAAGATCGCGCTGACCGATCCCTATTTCATCGAGAAGAAGCTCTACCCGAATGTCGACTTCTATTCCGGCATCACGCTGAAGGCGCTAGGCTTCCCCACCACCATGTTCACCGTGCTGTTCGCGGTCGCCCGCACCGTCGGCTGGATCGCCCAGTGGAAGGAGATGATCGAGGATCCGCGCCAGAAGATCGGCCGCCCGCGCCAGCTCTACACCGGCGCGCCGGAGCGCGACTACGTGCCGATCGCCAAGCGCTGACCGAAGCTGTCTTGATTGTAAAAAGGCGCCCCTCAGGGCGCCTTTTTTATTTGGCGTAGCACCACGCCCGCCGCGATCTCGCCCGACGGCTTGTCTGTCGCCATGCGCCGCGCGATCTCGACAAAGCCGGCTTTCTGCCAGGCGCGCATGCCGCTGTCGGCGAACAATGCTTCCAGCTGGCGAGCCAGATTGTTGGGCTTGACGTACTCGTTGTAGAACTCCGGGATGAGTGCGCGATCCGCGATCAGATTGGGCAGCAGCGCCGACCAGACCGAAACAAGATACGGCGCAACGGCACGGGCGACCGGATCGAGCCTGTAGGACGACACCATCGGCACACCAGCCAAAGCCAGTTCCAGCGATACGGTTCCCGATGCGATCAGCGCGGCATCGGCCTTGCCGAAAGCCTGCCATTTGCGCTGGGGATCCACGATGATTTCGGGTTTTTCGTCCCAACGATTGACCGAGGATTTGACGAGGTCGGCGACATGCGGAACCGTCGGCAGCAGCAGCCGCAGGCGATGCCCGCGCGCGCGCAGCATCGACACGGTCTCGCCGAACGTGTCGACCAGCCGCCGCACCTCGCCGCGCCGTGAACCCGGCAGGACAAGCAATGTCTTGATGCGGTCCTGGGCAAGGTCGCGTGGCAAGGCCTGCGCCTTCTGAGCGGCAAGCACACCTGCGTCATGCGTCAGGCGATGGCCCACATAGGTGCCCGGTGGGCCGCCCAGCCGTTCGAGTTCCTTCACCTCGAACGGCAGGATGCACAGGATATGGTCGACATAGGGCTTCATCGCCACCGCCCTGCCCGGGCGCCAGGCCCAGACGCTCGGGCAGACATAATGGATGATCGGTATCGACGGATTGGCCGCCCGCACCTTCCTGGCGACGCGCAAGGAAAAGTCCGGACTGTCTATGGTGATCAGGCAGTCCGGCTTTTCCTCGGCGATGGTTTTGGCGAGTTGGCCGATCCGCCTGATGAGGCGCGGCAGGTCTCGCAGGACTGCACTGAAACCCATCAGCGCGATCTCGCCTGCATCGAAGGGCGACACCAGACCCAATTCTTCGAGATGCCGGCCTCCGAGGCCGACGAGCCGCACGTCGCGGCCTGTTATCTGCCGGAGCGAACGCACGATGTCGGCGCCAAGCAGATCGCCCGATTCCTCCCCCGCGACGATCGCGATCTTCAACGCCCTGTCAGCCATGCCCAGGCTCCGCTGCGGCCAGGCCGACGATGAACAGGCCAAGTTCATTGGCGCGCGACAGGGTTGCGGGGCCTTCGAGGATCAGTGAGCGCCCCGCCTCGACCGCAATGCCTGCAAGCCCCGCCGCATGCGCCGCTTCGACCGTCTGCGGTCCCATCGAAGGAAGATCTGCGCGCAGCTCCTGGCCAGGCTTGGCGCATTTGACCAGGACGCCGCGCGTCTTGCCGGCGATACGGCCATGGCCGCGCAGCAGCTTCGCGCGGTCGAGCAATCCGGCCGTGCCCTCGATGCCCTCGAGCGCGATGACCCGGCCGCCGACAGCGATCGCCGCCTGGCCGATATCCAGCGCCCCGATGGCCTTCGCCGCCGCAAAGCCTGCCTCGATGTCGCGCCGATCCGATTTCTGTGGCACGGCTTTCGTCAAGACCCCTTCGGCGGCGACCAGGTTCGGCACGATTTCGTGGGCGCCCACGACCTTTATCCCTCGGGCCTCGAGACCGCGCGCCACCACCTTCAACAAGCCATCGTCGCCACGCGCCAGCGCCATGACGACAATTGGTATCACCGCCAGCAGGCTGAGGCTCGGGTGCAGATGGGTCAGCCTTGGCCGGCGCTTGATCTCGCCGGCCAGCACCAGATGGGTAATCCGGTGGCGTTTGAGCAGTGGAACAAGCGAACCGATCGCCTCCAGGGCAAGCGTCTCATGCTCATAGCGGCACAATTCCGACAGACGGTCGGCCTCGCCTTCCATGAGGACGATGAAGGGCGGATAACCCTGCTCGGCCGAACCGGCCGCGACTTCGACCGGAAGACTGCCGCCGCCGGCAATGATGCCGACCCTGGCATCTGGCGGGAGATCAAGACCGGCAGAAGCGGTCTCAGTCTTCATCATCGGTATCGTCGCCATCGCCACCCCTGAGCGATGGCACCGCATAGTGCCGCTTGCCGCGGCTGCTGATGAAGTCGATGATCTTCATGGCGGTCGGCGAAGAGGCGAACTCGGCCTTGGCGAATTCGATGTTCTCGCCGACGGTGCGGGAGCGGTCGAAAATCGTCCTGTAGGCTTTGCGCAACAGATAGATTTCGGAACGCGGCAGACCGGCACGCTTCAGTCCGATAATGTTCAATCCGCGCAGGCTGGCGCGGTTGCCGACGGCAATGGCATAGGGAATGACGTCGCCAACGAAAGCCGAGCATCCGCCAAGAAAGGCGTTGTCGCCGACACGCACGAATTGATGAACGGCGCTGAGGCCGCCGATATAGACATTGTCGCCGATCTCGCAGTGGCCGCCCAGCGTCGCGCCATTGGCGAAGGTGGCATTCTTGCCAACGACGCAATCATGGGCGATGTGGGCGTAGGCAAGGAAATTGCCATTGTCGCCCACTGTCGTTTCGCCGCGGCTGGTGTCGGTGCCGACATGCATGGTGACGCCTTCGCGGATGGTGCAGTTGGCGCCGATGACCAGCGTCGTGCGGCCGCCCTTGTGCTTGGTGTTCTGCGGCGGCGCGCCCAATGTCGCCATCGGATAGACCTTGGTCGAGGCGCCGATTGTGGTCGCGCCCATGACCGAGACATGACTGACCAGTTCGACACCATCGGCGATCACGGCATCGGCGCTGACATGGCAGAACGGCCCTATGCGCACACCCTGGCCGATTTGAGCGCCCTCTTCCACGACGGAGGAAGGATGGATTGAAGTCTCGATTTTCATAAGCACTCGATCGTCAGTCGCCGGTGACCATCATGGCTGAAATCTCGGCCTCGGCCGCCTTGGTGCCATCGACCAGGGCTTCGCAGGCGAATTTGAGCAGGTTGCCGCGCTTCTTGATTTTCTTGACGTGAATCTTCAACTGGTCGCCGGGAACGACCGGTTTGCGGAACTTGGCGTTGTCGATGGTCAGGAAATAGACCAGCGACGGCTTCGACGCTCCAAGGCTGCGGATGCAGATGGCGCCCGCCGTCTGCGCCATGGCCTCGACGATCAGCACGCCCGGCATTACCGGCTGCTCCGGGAAATGCCCCTGAAAATGCGGCTCGTTGATGGTGACGTTCTTGATGCCGACGGCGGAATCGTCGCCATCGATGTCGACGATGCGGTCGATCATCAGGAAGGGATAGCGGTGCGGCAGGAGCTTCATCAGCCCCATTATGTCGACCGCTTCCAGCGTCGTCGCCGCCACCATATCAGCCATTGTCCTTGCCTTGCTTGCGTGCCCTGGCCATCGTGCGCAACATGGCTATCTCCCGCATGGCTTCCGCCATCGGCTGTGCCGGATAACCGCCCCATATCTCGCCGGCGGGAACATTGCTCATAAATCCACTTCTGGCGGCAAGCTTGGCTCCTGAGCCGATGGTCAAGTGATCCGCAAGCCCGACGCCGCCGCCCATTGTAACGTTGTCACCCACGACCACGGAACCGGAAATACCCGAAAGCCCGGCCACTATGCAATTGCGGCCGATGCGGACGTTATGGGCGATCTGCACGAGATTGTCGATCTTGGTGCCCTGACCGATGATCGTATCGGACATGGCGCCGCGATCGACGGTGGAATTGGAGCCGATCTCGACATCGTCCTGGATGACCACCCGTCCGATCTGGGGAACGCGTTCCGGGCCCTTGGCGCCGCCGACAAAGCCGAAGCCGTCCTGGCCGATCCTGGCGCCGCCATGGATGATGACCCGATTGCCGATCAGCGCATATTGGATGCTGGCGCCCGGGCCGACATAGCCGTCACGGCCGATCTGGCAGGACTGTCCGATGACCGCGTTTGGCGCGATGACGGTGCCCTTGCCGATCGAGACGCCTGGCCCGATGACCACGCCGGCCTCAATGATGGCGCCGGCCTCGACATGCGCTGTCGGATCGATATGGGCATGCGGTGAAACACCGGTTTCACCGGTCATTGGACCCGGCGTCGCGGCTGTCGGAAACAGCAATCGGCCGACCAGCGCGAATGCCTGTTGCGGACGCGGATGGATCAAAACGGCGACGCTGGACGGCGCCTTGTTGGCGAATTCCGCCGGACACAGCACCGCGGCCGCCCGCAATGACGGCATCAGCGTGGAATTACGCCTGCCATCGACGAAGACGAGCGCATTGGCACCGCCTTCGTGGGCCGGCGCCAGCGCCTCGATCGAAACGTCGGATTGGCCGGAATCGACAAGCACCGAGCCGGTCAGATTCGCGACTTCGGCCGCCGTATACCGGCGTGATGGCGCGAAGAACACCGGATCGGTCATTCCAGAAGCTATATCCAGCTAGGTCGGAACATTTCTCCCGGATCCAAAAAATCCGGGAGCATCGTTGGCCGCCGATCAGAAGCGGGTCGATATGCCGAAGTTAAATTCCTGCACGTCGTCGCTCGCTTCCTTCTTGACCGGGATCGCATAGTCGATACGGATCGGACCGAACGGCGAGGCCCACATCAGGCCGACACCGACTGAGGCGCGCACTTGCATGCCGGTCGACGACTGATCGACCAGCGACTGATTGGCGATCTTGTTGCCGTAGAGCGTCGCCGCGTCGGCGAACACCGCACCACGCAGGCCGAAGCTCTCGGGAACGACCGGCAGCGGGAACTGGGCTTCGGCCGAAGCGTTGAAATACGTCGTGCCGCCGAGATGGTCGCCGCTGGTGCCGGAAGCAACCGGGCCGATGCCGCCATAGGCAAAACCGCGGATCATGCGGTCGGTGCTCTGGAAATGGTCGAAGATGCGCAGGTCGCCGTCGTTGCCGTAACCCTCGACATGCCCGGCGCCGCCCGAAACGAGGCCGACAAGGTCAAGCTGCTCGGACAGCGTCTGGTAGATGCTGCCGCGTCCGGTGATCTTCACGAACTTGGCATCGCCGCCGAGACCCGCGACCTCCACGGTCGTGTTGGCATAGATACCCTCATGCGGGTTCTTCATGTCGTCGATGGTGTTGTACACCAAACCGAGGCTGACAGACGACTTGATCCACGGGCTTTCCGCGATGCCATCCAGGATGGCCTGGGAAATGTTGCAGGTGCCTTGCGGAACTGCATCCGTGGGATTGCAACCTTTGTCGACCTTATACTTCTCCTGAGAGATATTGTACGCCAACTGGGTCGTGATGCTGTTGGTGATCGGCAGGCCGAAGCGCACCGTCGCGCCCATGGTGTCGCTGTCGTAGTTGTTGTTGTATTGCCTCGTCGACTTGTAGATGTCGAAGCCGGCGGCGATGCGCCGTCCGAGGAAATACGGCTCGGTGAACGAGACGGCGTAGTCACGCGAATTCTTGCCGCCGCCCGCCGACAGCTTGATGAACTGGCCGCGGCCGAGGAAGTTGCGCTCGGTGATCGAGCCTTCGACGGACGGGCCTGCGGAGTCACCACCGGTCGAATAGCCGGCGCCAACGGAGAATTCACCCGTCGACTTCTCGACCACGTCGACCACCAGCACGACCTGGTCGGGCTGCGAGCCGGGCACTGTCGAGATTTCGACTTTGTCAAAATAATTCAGGTCTTCCAGGCGCTTCTTAGCGCGCTGGATGAGCACCTGGTTGAACGCGTCGCCTTCGCTGACATCGAACTCGCGGCGGATGACATAGTCACGCGTACGGTCGTTGCCGCGAATCTCGATGCGCTCGATATAGGCCTTGGTGCCCTGGTCGACCGTATAGACCACCGAAATCGTATGGTTCTCGAAATTGCGGTCACCGCGCGGCGTCACCTGCGCGAAGGCATAGCCTGAACCGGCCACCTTCTCGGTGAGAGCGATGATGGAGTCCTCGACATCCTTGGCGTTGTAGACATCGCCCTTGTGCGTCTCGACCACCGATTCCAGCGACTTGGAGTCGACTTCCGGGATCGTGCTTTCGACGCTGATATCGCCAAAATTGTAGCGCTCGCCTTCCTGCACGGTGATGGTGACCGTGTATTTGTTCGTCGCATTGTCGAGTTCGCCGACGGCGGAGACGACCTGGAAATCGGCATAGCCATGATTGTAGTAGAAGCGGCGCAGCAACTCCTGGTCGGCGCGCAGCTTGTCCTCGTCATAGACGTCATCGCGCAGGATGAACGACACCCAGGACGAACGCTTGGTGTTGATCACGTCCGACAGACGGCGGCTCGAATAGGCGCTGTTGCCGACGAAATTGATCGCCGCGATCTGCGTACGATCGCCTTCCGTGATGTGGAACACCACGTTCACGCGGTTGTCGCCGAGTTCCATGACCTGCGTGGTCACGCCAGCATCGTCGCGACCGATGCGCCTGTAAGCGGCCTTGACCGCCTCGACGTCGGAATCGAGCGTCGCCTGCGAGAACGTGCCACGCGGCTTCAGCTGAACCGCAGCCTCAAGCGCGTTGTCCTTGAGCTTCTTGTTACCCTGGAACAGCACCTGGTTGACGACCTTGTATTCGGCGACCTTGACTACCAGCGTCGAGCCGACCTGGTTGATCTGGACGTCCGAGAACAGGCCGGTGCCGAACAGCGCCTTGACGGCTGCGTCGACATCGGAACTGGAAAAGGCCTTGCCCGGCTTGATGGTGATGTAATTGCGGATGGTATCGGCGTCGACACGCTGGTTGCCGCTCACCTCCACCCTGCTGACGACAGCGGCTTCAGCCGCCGATGTGGCAACGAATTGTACTGCGAGCGCACCTGGCACGACCAGAGCGGCGGACAGTGCCGCCGCTGACGCGGCGCTCAGAAACTTGGATGCTGCCTTCATCGGGCTTAATAACCTTTTCTCGTAGTCCCCACGGCGAGAAAACCGGACGTGCGGTAATTTCCCCTACCGTATTAACCGGATTTTCCCTACACGCAAGGCTTCTGGTTAATTTGTATTTACTTAACCCTGGTGCGTGGCTTTCGCGTCACTCATATCCCCGTGCATGGTAAACGGCGTCTCAACATCGACCATGCCAAAGCCAAATTTCTTCATGATTTCAGCATCCAAACAGATCGTTCCAGAACACGAAACCCATGAAGCACAAGACCAGAAGCAGACCGGCCCGATAGGCCATTTCCATCATCCGTTCCGACACCGGCCGGCGAATGACGGCCTCCACCCCGTAGAACAACAGATGGCCGCCGTCGAGGGGGGGAATCGGCAAAAGGTTTAGAATACCTATGCCGACGGAGAGCAGCGCGACGAGCTGCACCAGCCATTCGAAACCGAGTTTCGCTGCCTTGCCGGCCATGTCCGCGATCTTGACGGGACCGCCCAATTGGCACTTGTCCTCGCGCCCGACGGCGAAACGCTGCAGGAACTGGCCGGTGCGCTCGATGACGTGGCCTGTTTCCTCGACTGCCGCCGCAACCGCCCCGACCGGTGTGTAGGTGACGAGACGCGGCTGACCGAGTTCCTTGTTGTTGACGACGCCGATCACGGCGACCTTGACCTTGTTGCCGAGCGCGTCCTGCTGCTCCATCAACCGCGGCGTCGCGGTGACCGTGACTTCCTTGCCGTCGCGCAGCATGACAAAGGTGATGGTATCGCCGGCGCGGCCCGAGACCAGCCGCTGCACATCGCCAAAGGTTTCGACCTTGCTGCCGTCGACACTGACGAATCGGTCACCTGGCTGGATGCCGGCCTTTGCCGCCGGACTGTCTGCCGTGACTTCCGCCACCATGGGCTCTGCGACATAACGCCCATAGGACGCAAACAGCACGGAAAAGACGACGATCGCCAGCAGGAAATTGAACAGGGGGCCGGCCACCACGGTCGCCGCGCGCTTCCAGATGGCCTGTGTGTGGAAGGCGACCTTGCGCTCCTCATCGGTCAGCGTTTCGAGCTCTTCCGACGTGGGCTGGCTGGAGGTGGCGTTCATGTCGCCGACAAATTTGACATAGCCGCCAAGCGGTATGGCGCAAAGCTTCCAGCGCGTGCCATGCCGGTCGTTGAAGCCGATGAGTTCGGGACCGAAGCCGATCGAGAAGGCCCTGACCCCGATGCCGCACCAGCGGCCGACGAGGTAGTGGCCCATCTCGTGGACGAACACCACCACGGTCAGCACGAACAGAAACGGCACGAGCGTGCCGAGAAACAAGCCTTCCGTGCTGAAAATCGCGTGAAGAATTCCGTTCAATTCATGCCCTCAAATTCTTCCGCTGTCGCCGTGACTGTGACATCAATCCAGGCGAATCCAAGGCACGCCCGCTCCAGATCGTGAAACGACACCGTTCAAATCGGAAACAGCCCCTGCGCCGGATGATCGGCGCCCGCCGAAATCCAGCCAATGACGTATAGGGCGAGAGCCGCCGCGACAAGCCCGTCGACACGGTCCATGACGCCGCCGTGGCCCGGAATGAGCACGCCCGAATCCTTGCGGCCATGCCGCCGTTTGACCCAGGATTCGAACAGGTCTCCAGCCTGGGCCACAATCGAAAGCGCAAGCGCCACAAGGCCAAGCAAGGCCAGATTGCCGGCACCGGCGGCGGCTGCCAGCATAACCCCGGCGACAACGCCGCCGACAGCGCCGCCGAGCGCACCGCTGCGCGTCTTGCCGGGCGAGATCGACGGCGCCAGTTTAGGACCACCGACGGTGCGTCCGACGAAGTAGGCAAAAATGTCCGTCGCCCAGACGACCGCGAACAGGAACAGGATGGCGACAAGGCCCGAATGGTCGCCATCACGCAGCAGGGCAAGCGACAGGCCGGACACGCTGGCATAGGCAAGACCGCTCGCTTCCCACTGCCCGGTCTTGCGAACCAGGGCGGCAATCGCCGTAACGGCGATCAGAATCACGACGAGCAGCAGCAGCCATGATGCGGCAAGCCCGGCAATCAAGGCGCCGATGAAAACCATGACCAGCGCCTCGGGCAGGAATCCGAGCCCTTTGGCTGCGGCTGGCCGCGCCATGCGTGTCCACTCGTAGAAGATCATCGCCGACATGGCCGCGCACAGCAGGCGGAAGGGCAAGCCGCCAAGCCAGGTCAGGCCAAGGGCGATGACGGCAAGCACGACCGCTGAAATGACGCGGAGCTGAAGGTTGCTCATCCGGCGGCCGGTCGCGAAGCGACGCCTTGCGGGTCCAATCCACCGAAACGGCGCTCGCGGCCGGCAAATTCGCGCAACGCCTCGGCTAGGTGTTCGCGGCTGAAGTCAGGCCAATAGCAAGGCAGGAAGACGAGCTCGCTGTAGGCGGCCTGCCACAAGAGGAAGTTGGACAGGCGAAGCTCGCCGCTGGTGCGTATGACCAGTTCCGGATCGGGAATGCCTTGCGTGTCGAGACAGCCGGCAAAGCTTTCCGCGGTGATCGATTCGGCGTCGATTTCGCCGCGCGCCGCGGCCGAGGCAAGCTTGCGCGCCGTGCGGACGATCTCGTCGCGCCCGCCATAGTTGAAGGCGATCACCAGCGTCAGAGACTGATTACGGGCGGTCAGCGATTCGGCCTCTTCGAGCAACCCGCGGATGTCGGCCTGCAGCCCTGCCCTGTCGCCGATGATCCTCACCCGCACGCCGCTCTGGTGCAGCTCCGCGAGGTCGCGGCGGATAAACAGCTTCAACAGCCCCATTAGGTCGCTGACCTCGGACTTCGGCCGCGACCAGTTCTCCGACGAGAAAGCATAGACGGTCAGGAAGGAGATGCCGAGATCGGGCGCCGCGCGCACGGTCTTGCGCAGCGCCTCGACGCCGGCGCGATGACCGGCAAGCCTCGGCATGCCGCGCGCCTTGGCCCAGCGTCCATTTCCATCCATGATGATCGCGACATGCGCGGGCGTTGTCATGATCTCGCTTTCGGGTCAGCCGGCGGCCAACCCTAAACCTGCATGATTTCAGCTTCCTTGTCGGAAAGCAGATGATCGATGGTGCTGATCGTTTCGTCTGTAAGCTTCTGGACCTGGTCTGAACGCTTGCGCTGATCATCCTCGCTGATGACGCCGTCCTTCTCGGCCTTCTTCAGGAAATCCATGCCGTCGCGGCGCACGTGGCGCGCGGCGACACGGGCATTCTCGGCATAACCATGCGAGATCTTGACCAGTTCCTTGCGGCGCTGCTCGTTGAGCTCCGGCAGCGGAATCCTCAGATTGGTGCCGTCGACGATCGGGTTGAAGCCCAGATTGGATTCGCGGATGGCGCGGTCGACGGCGCCAACCATCGACTTGTCCCAGATCGACACCGAGATCATGCGCGGCTCCGGCACCGTGACGTTGGCCACCTGGTTGATCGGCATGGTGGTGCCGTAGGCCTGCACCTGGATGGCATCGAGCAGATTGCTGGAGGCGCGGCCGGTCCGCAGCGAAGCCAGGTCATGCTTGAACGCGGCGATTGCCCCATCCATGCGCCGCTTGAGATCGTCGTACTCACCACTCATCTTAGTCTCCTCGACCCGTCTGCCGCGGGTTCACTGCCTCGGGGCAAGGCCCCGTTCGAGCCTGATTTTCGAAAAGCCGGTTTCCCTTTCCAGGGATCAGGCCCGGATCAATCGTCCGCGACGACCGTGCAGCGGCCGCCACCCCTCAGAATATCGCCGAAACCACCTTTTTCGTGGATCGAATAGACGATTATCGGAATGTTGTTTTCGCGCGCAAGTGCAATCGCAGCCGTATCCATGATGGAAAGGCCACGATTTATGACTTCGGCATGGCTGATGCGCTCGAAACGCGTCGCATGCGGATCCTTTTTCGGGTCGGCCGAATAGACACCATCGACCTGCGTGCCCTTGAACAGCGCGTCGGCGCCGATTTCGGCGGCGCGCAGTGCCGCGGCCGAATCAGTGGTGAAGAACGGATTGCCGGTGCCGCCGGCAAAGATCACCACCTTGCCCTGGTTCATGTAGGCGGTGGCCTGGCGCTGCGAAAAGCTCTCGCACAGCTCGGGCATGGCGATCGCCGACAGCACTACGGCGTCGACGCCGATCTTGTTCAGCGAGGTGCGCAGCGCCAGCGAGTTGATGACCGTGGCAAGCATGCCCATGTGGTCGCCGGTAACGCGGTCTCCGCCCTTGGAGGCGACGGCCACGCCGCGAAAGATATTGCCGCCGCCGATGACGACGCCGACCTCGATGCCCAGCGCGCGGGCCTCGGCAATGTCGGCGGCGATGCGATCCACGACCGAGACGTCGATACCGAAATGCTGTTCGCCCATCAATGCTTCGCCCGACGCTTTCAGCAAGACACGTCGGTAGAGGGGCTTCACCGTCATCTGGTCCTCGTCATTTTTCATGTGGTCGCGCCTGGGCTGGCCGCCCTCGCACAGGCGCCGCGCCCGAACATTGGCGCGATGTCGAGTTCCGATACACGAAGGGCGCAGCGATGTCACGCGGCGCCCGCCCGGCAAATTGGTGGCAAGCTGCCGGATCGTTCAGTCGGTAGACACGCTGGCCGGCTCACCCTCGACAAGCACCGGCGATGCGTAGCCGGAGGGCTTGTCCCCGGTTGCAGCACCGCCGGTGACGCGCGCCTGTATCAACGGTCCGAAATAGGAATAGGGGAACGACGCTGGCGTTCGGCTGACCGCATCCAGCCGGTCGCGAAGCCCTGGCGGAATCTCGAAATCCAGCGCGCCAAGATTGTCCTTGATCTGGGCAAGCGTCGTCGCGCCGAGGATGACGGTGGCGATTCCAGGCTGCGTCGCCACCCAGTTGAGCGCGATCTGTGGCATGCTGCGGCCGAGTTCGGATGCGACCTTCTCGAGTTCGGCCACGATGGCCCAATTGCGCTCGGTGAACTTCTGGAAACCCGGATGAGTCGAATTGCGGAAACCGTCGAGCCGGCCGGCATTTCCGGCCTGGGCCGGACGATACTTGCCGCTGAGCAGCCCGCTGGCCAGCGGGCTCCAGACCATGATGCCGGCGCCATGGCGCGTGCCGAAAGGCACGAACTCGTTCTCGATCGAGCGCTCGGCCAGGGAGTATTCGAGCTGCAAGGCCGAAACCGGCTCATATCCGCGCAGCTCGGCGATTGCCTGCGCCCGCCCCGCATACCACGCCGGCACGTCGGACAGGCCGACATGGCGCACCTTGCCGATCCGCACCAGGTCGTCGAGCGTGCGCATGACCTCCTCGGCCGGCGTCAGCCTGTCCCACACGTGCATGAGATAGAGATCGATATAGTCGGTGCCCAGCCGCTTCAGCGAAGCATCCACCGCCCGCATGATGTTCTTGCGGCCGTTGCCGCCGGCATTCGGATTGCCCGGCTGCATGTTCATGCTGAACTTGCTGGCGATCACCGCGGTGTCACGCAAGCCCCGCTCGGCGATGAATTCGCCAAGCCAGGCTTCGGCCGTGCCGCCGGTGTAGAGGTCCGCCGTGTCGAAGAAATTGCCGCCCGCCTCGACATAGGCGTCGAACATCGCGCGGGCTGTGTCCCTGTCGGCTCCCCAGCCCCACTCCTTGCCGAAAGTCATGGTACCCAACGCGAGCCGGCTGACCCTGAGGCCGCTGTTGCCGAGCGTGTAATAGGTCATGGTCATGATCGTCTTCCAATGCCTGCCGATGAATGCCGTGGCGTCACTGGCCCGCCCTGTCAGTGCCCGGCGTTGCCTTGACCCAAGGGTTGCCGCGCTCATGCGTCATGTGGAACGCGAAGCCGTCGACCTTCCAGCCGGCGGCGGAGCGCGTCAGGTGATGCTCATAGGTGCCCCAGACTTCCCAAAGCGGGTCGCCATTGCCCTCCATCCGGTTCCAGGCATAGCCGTTCGAACGGACCGTCGCCGTGTCCGCCTCCAGAATGACCTGATGATTGGTGCGCAGATGCAGGCTCGTCTTGCTGCCCTTCAGGTTGCCGGCCCAAGCGCCGATCAGGTCGTCTGAGGCGATGTTGGCCGCCGGCTGTCCGGACAGGCTGCTGAAATCGGCGGTAACCCGATCCGCGAAATAGCTGCGCGCCAGTTTCCAGTCCTGCGCGTCGACGGCGCGGTCGATGGCATCGGCAATCCGGATGACCGCGCGTTCGTCCGCGAGCGCCTGCCAGCCGGAAGGTTCCGCCCCGCCGGCATCGATCGGCGCCAGCACCATGCCTGCCGCGAACGTTACATATTTCAACGCATTCATGTCTGTTCTCCTTGAAGCCACCAGCCAATTGCAATCGTGTGGGCGCCGGTGCGTTGGCGACAATGTGGACCACCGCCTTGGCATCGATAAGATTGCATTGTGTGCAAAGACCATGCGATATCGCTCATGAATGGATCGCGATCTCCTCACACATCTGCCTGTCATCGTTGCCGTTGCCCGGCGTGGCGGCTTCGCGCTTGCCGCGGCCGAACTCGGCATGAGCCCGTCAGCGGTCAGTCACGCGGTACGGCTGGTCGAGGAGCGCATCGGTCAGCCCTTGTTCGCGCGCACGACACGCAGTGTTTCGCTGACCGAGGCCGGCAAGGCGCTGGTCGAAACCGCGGCCCCTGCCCTTCAGGATATCGGCGAGCGGATCGATCGGATCCGCAGCATCAAGGGCAGGCCGTCCGGCCTGCTCAGGATCAACGCCTCAACCATCGCGATCCCGCTGGCGGTGACGCCTGTGGTGGCGTCGATGGCCGAGCGCTATCCGGACATTACGGTGGAGATTTTCGCCGACCAGGGGTTGGTCGACATTGTCGGTGAAGGTTTTGATGCCGGCATCAGGCTGGGCGAGATGATCGCGCAGGACATGGTCGCCGTACGGCTCACGCCTCCGTTCAAGGCCGTCATCGTTGCCTCTCCCGCTTATATCGGGCGCCATGGCCGTCCGCGCAGCGTGGCCGACCTCGCCAACCACAATTGCATCGGCTACCGGCTCGTCCGCTCCGGTGCGCTCTATCGCTGGGATTTGACCGAGGACGGCAAGGATGTCGTCATGGAGACCGGCGGTACGGCCATCGTCACGGATTCGCTCGCAGCGATCGACCTGGCGCGTGCCGGAGTGGGCCTTGCCTATCTGTTCGAGCCGCTGGCGCGCGCCGATCTTGCAGCCGGCCGCCTGGTGCAGGTCCTGCCGCAATCGGCAATCGAGGAGCCTGGCCTTTTCCTCTATTTCCCGCGCCGGGCGGCGATGGCGCCGAAATTGCGGGCCTTTATCGACACCGCACAAGAAATCGGCCGGACATCCCTGAGGATATCCGGCCGAAAAACGCTTTCGGAATAAAGCGGCAGGAAGTTTACTTCTTGACCGCCGCGGCGACTTCCGCCGCGAAATCGGTCTCTTCCTTTTCGATGCCTTCGCCGAGCGCGAAGCGCAGGTAAGCGGTGATCTTGGCCGGCGCGCCGATTTCCTTCTCGGCATCCTTCAGCGCCTTCTCGACGGTGATGTCGGGATTGAGCACGAAGGCCTGCTTCAGGAGCACGACTTCCTCGTAGAACTTGCGCATGCGGCCCTCGACCATCTTCTCGATGATGGCTTCCGGCTTGCCGGACTGGCGCGCTTGATCGGAGAAGATTGCCTTCTCGCGCTCGACCGCTGCCGGATCGATCTGCTCCGCCGTCAACGCCATCGGGTTGGTGGCGGCGACATGCATGGCGACCTGGCGGCCAAAGGCGTTGGCGGCATGCTCATTGCCGGTGGTTTCGATCGCGACAAGCACGCCGAGCTTGCCAAGGCCGTCGGCAACCGCGTTGTGGACATAGGTCGCCACCGCGCCGTGCGGAACGGTCAGCTTGGCCGAGCGGCGGAAGCCCAGATTCTCGCCGATGGTGCCGACCGCATCCTTGATGGTGTCGGTGACCGACTTGTCCGAACCCGGATACTTCGCGGCAGCCACGGCTTCCGTCGTGCCGTAGGCCAGAGCAACCTTGGCAACGTTAGCGACGATCTCCTGGAACGCGGCGTTGCGGGCGACGAAGTCGGTCTCGGAATTGACCTCGACGACGGCGGCTTCACGCACGCCGGCATCGACGCCGATCAGGCCTTCGGCCGCGGTGCGGCCGGCCTTCTTGTCAGCCTTGGAGATGCCCTTCTTGCGCAGCCAGTCGACTGCTTCTTCCATGTTGCCGTTGGTCTCGTTCAACGCCGCCTTGCAGTCCATCATGCCCGCGCCGGTCAAGTCGCGGAGTTCTTTGACCTGTGCAGCCGAAATGCTCATTGTCGCCTCTTTGTTTTAAATGCACCGACGCACCACCGGTACTCGATGATGCGTCCGTTTAGCGTGCCAAAATATTAGAAAGATGAAGGCCGGAACCGGCCCTCGCCGTTTTACGCCTGCGGGGTCTCGGTCGACGGAGCCGGATCGAGCGCCGGCTCGACCGGGGCTTCGACCGAAGCGCCGATGTCGACGCCGAGCGCGCCCTGCTGACGGGCGATGCCGTCGATCGCAGCCTTGGCGATCAGGTCGCAATAGAGCTGGATGGCGCGAGCCGCGTCGTCATTGCCGGGGATCGGGAAGTCGATCTTGTCCGGATCGCAGTTCGAATCGATGATGGCGACGACCGGGATGCCGAGACGCTTGGCCTCGAGGATGGCGATCGCTTCCTTGTTGGTGTCGATCACGAACATCAGGTCGGGCGTCGAGCCCATGTCCTTGATGCCGCCGAGCGCCTTGTCGAGCTTCTCGCGCTCGCGGTCGAGGTTCAGGCGTTCCTTCTTGGTGAGGCCCTGGGCCTCGCCGGCCAGCATCTCGTCGAGCTTGCGCAGGCGCTGGATCGAATTCGAGATCGTCTTCCAGTTGGTCAGCATGCCGCCGAGCCAACGCGAATTGACATAGTACTGCGCCGAACGCTGCGCCGCGTCGGCGACGATGTCGGACGCCTGGCGCTTGGTGCCGACGAACAGCACGCGGCCGCCCTTGGCAACGGTATCGGAGACCTGCTTCAGCGCCTGGTGCAGCAAAGGCACCGTCTGCGAGAGGTCGATGATGTGGATGTTGTTGCGGGCGCCATAGATGTAGGGCGCCATCTTCGGGTTCCAGCGGTGGGTCTGGTGGCCGAAGTGAATGCCAGCTTCCAAAAGCTGGCGCATGCTGAAATCAGGCAGAGCCATTCTCGTTTTCCTTTCCGGTTAGCCTCCACGGACACAGGCATTTTTGGACTTGTGTCCTCGAACGCCACCGGAGGTTTCAGCCGGATTTCTCCCGGGCAGACACCAAAGTCCGTGTGTGGAATGAGCGCGCATATAGAGGGGAAGTCCGACAAACGCAAGCGGGCCAGCGTTTTATGTGCAAGCGTTTTACCGCTCAGCGTGCGGCAATCAGCGCTCCGGTGCCGATCATGGCGCTGCCGGCGAACCGGTTCATCAGCCGCATGCGCTTCGGTGTCCTGAACCAGCCCGAAGCCCGGCCCGCCAGAGCGGCATAGACACCCATGGTCAGGATATTGACGCTGATGACGGTGGCCACCACCAGCAGGCCATCGACAAATGTCAGCGTGTCGAGATTGAGGATCAGCGGCATGATCGAGGCGTGGAACAGGATCGCCTTGGGATTGCCCAGCGCAATCGACGCGCCCAGGAAGAAGGACCGGGACAATCTCGCCTCGCCCGTCCGCGGCTCATTCGATTGCGAGACCGAGGCGCGCCACATCCTGATGCCGAGAAAGACCAGATAGGCGGCGCCGGCATATTTCAGCAGGAGAAATATCCATTCGAAGGTTTGCGCCAGCGCCACCAGCCCGAGCAGCGCCAGGGTGACCAGCACGGCATCGCCGGCGGCAACCCCGACACCGGCCATGAAGGCGCGAAGGAAACCGCGCGACACACCATTGGTGATGACCGTGAACATCGCGGGCCCCGGCGTGGCGGCAGCGAGCGTAACGGCGGCGCAATAGGCCAGAAATGCAGTTGGCGTCATCGCTTGGCCTTTCCATTGGGCACCCGCACGCGCCGGAAGATCGCGACGATTTCCTCGCGGCTGCATTCGACGGCGCCGAGCCGCACCGCGCGATCGCGCTCGAAGCCGGTTATGTCATAATGCGGGGCCGATGTCTTGGGCGGTCCCTGGTAGGACGAACGCTTGACGCCAAGGGCGGCGGCGAAACGATGCAGCTCGTCGGTGTCGTCGGCCATCAGGTGGCACCAGCGATGGCCGGCCCACTTCCAGATCGCCGCATCGACGTAGACCGCCATCAAGCCCGCCGCGGCCAGCTCAATTGCGCAACCCTGCTATTTCGAGACCGGGCACGGCTTCGTCTGCTCGAACAGCGAAAGATTGACCAGCTTGCCGGTCATCGAGAAGTCGCCGTAGTCCATGGTGAGATCGCGGGTGATGCCGTTCTCGTGCAGCTTGAAGCTGATCCGGTATTCCGGCACCTCTTCGCCCGATTTGTCGGTGTCGTCGAAATAGGCGATGTCGACCGGCCAGTATTTGTCGGTGGCGAGCTTGGCCAGCGCCGGAGCCTCCGGATCGGTCTTGTCGGCTTCGGTCTTCTTGCCGACGACGACGGTGGTCGCCATCACCTTGTTGGCGTCCTCCGAGCCGTCGAACAGGTTCGTCTGGTAGAAATTCTCGCCTTTTTCGGCCTTGCCGATCAGTTCGACCAGATGCTGGGTCGGAAACTGGGTGGCGGCGAGTTCCAGGCTGTTTTTCTCGGGCTTGTCGATATCGACCTTGAGCCCCTTCTGGTCTTTCGTGGCGATACCCTTGACCTCCTTGTCGAGGTTCTGGTCCACAAAGGATTTGGTCACGAACGAGAAGGTCTTGCCTTCGGCATCCTCGAAAGTCGTCGTCTGCTGGTCGGTCAGCTTCGTGCCGTCGGCTGTAGCGATCTGGGTCACGAAACGGAATTTCACCGTATAGCCTTCGCAGGCCGAGCCGTTGAATTCGTAGACCATGCGGCCAGATATGCCTGTGATGCCGGAGCGGTCGGAGGCCTTGTTGAGGGTGAGGTCATACACGGCGCGATGCGCCTGCAACGCCGGTACCGCGAAGGCGGGGACCATCGGGAACACCGCCGACAACAGAACGGCATGGAATGCAAGGCGCGCTGCGCGCATGAGGTACTCCGATCGTCGCGGCTGATGGCAGGCCGCAGGGAAAGATGGTCCAGCTTAAAAAAAGTCGTGGCGGAAGCGAGGCAAAAATAGCAATTTCGGCCCCGCCAGCGCGGCGCCTTCCAGCAATAGGGAAAAGCAATGAGTGAAACAATCGAAAAGCGGCTAAGCGATCTCGGCGTGACGCTTCCTGTCGCCGCCGCACCTGCCGCCAACTACGTTCCCTACTGCAGGTCAGGCAATCTGCTGTTCACCGCCGGGCAATTGCCGCTCAAGGACGGCAAGCTGCAGGCGAGCGGCCTGCTCGGCCGCGACGTCGACACGGCAAGCGGCAAGGACGCGGCGAAATACTGCGCGATCAACATTCTTGCGCAAGCCAAGGCTGCGCTCGGCGACCTGGAGAAGATCAGCCGGCTGGTGAAGATCACCGTCTTCGTTGCCTCTGCCCCCGACTTTGTCGAGCAGCATCTGGTTGCCAACGGCGCCTCCGATTTCCTGGTCGCCGCCCTTGGCGAGCGCGGCAAGCACGCCCGCTCCGCGGTCGGCACTGCCTCCCTGCCGCTTAATGCCGCAGTGGAAATCGAAGCCATCTTCGAAGTCGAATGAACGAAGGCCTGACATGACCGACCTATCCTGGCTGACTGCCCGGCCCGTTGCCCATCGCGGCTTCCACGACATGAACAAGACGCGCTGGGAAAACACGCTTTCAGCCTTCGCAGCCGCGGCCGAACGGGGCTACGCCATAGAATGCGACGTGCATCTGTCGTCGGACGGCGTTCCCATCATCATCCATGACGACGACCTGAAACGGCTGACCGGAGAGGACGGTTTCGTCTGGCAGCGCAGCGCGGCCGAACTGACCGCGCTCAGGGTTGGCGGCACATCCGACCGCGTGCCGACGCTGCAGGAAGCGCTCGACCTCGTCGACGGCCGCGTGCCCATGGTCGTCGAGCTGAAAGGGGTTCCCGGCCGTGACGAAGGCCTCGTCGCCCGCGTCGGCAAGATGCTCAAGCGCTACAAGGGCAATGCGGCGATCATGTCGTTCGATCACTGGCTGATCCGCGATTTCCCCAAACATGCACCCGGCATTCCCGCTGGCCTGACCGCCTACGGCAAGGACCTCAAGCTGATCGAGGCACATTTTTCCATGCTGGCGCATGAGCTATCCTTCACCTCCTACGCCGCTGGCGACCTGCCGAACCCGTTCGTCAGCTTCGTGCGTGAAAAGCTCAAAATGCCTGTCATCACCTGGACGGTGCACGATCAGCCGGCGATCGACCTGACCTTCAAATATGCCGACCAGATGACATTCGAAGGGTTCGAACCCGACCTGGTCAAAGTCGCTTGAGCGGAGTGTCTGAAACGTGACTTGTAGCGGCCCGGATGGAGCTTAAATAAGCCTCATGGATCAGGGCGACGATGGCGACGGGCAAACAGCAAATGCGGACTATTCGATCCGTATCGCCGCTGGCATCGGCGCATTCACCTGCGATGAGTGGAACGGCTTTGCCGGCACCACGCGCGGCGATGTGGAAAATGGCTATAACCCGCTCGTTTCATTCGCTTTTTTGAGTGCACTGGAAGATTCCGGCTGCGCCGTGCGGCGAACCGGCTGGCAGGGACATCATGTGCGGCTGGAGACCGCGCAAGGCAGGCTGCTGGGCGCCATCCCCTGCTATCTCAAATCGCACAGCCAGGGCGAGTATGTGTTCGACCACGGCTGGTCTGACGCCTTCGAGCGCGCCGGTGGCCGCTATTATCCGAAGCTGCAATGCGCCGTGCCGTTCACACCGGTCACCGGCCCTCGCCTGCTGGTCGGCAAGAGCGAGGATCCGGAAGCGGTGAAGGCCGGGCTTGCCGCCGGCCTCAAAATGGTGACCGACAAGCTCGGCGTGTCCTCGGCGCATGTCACTTTCGCGCAGGAAAGTGACGTCGCGACACTCGAAGCCGCCGGTTTCCTGCATCGCACCGACCAGCAGTTCCATTTCTTCAACGAAGGCTTTTCGACTTATGACGACTTTCTCGCCACGCTTGCCTCGCGCAAGCGCAAGGCGATGAAGAAGGAACGGCGCGAGGCGCTCGCCGATGGCATCACCATCGACTGGCTGACCGGCAAGGACCTGACGGAAAAGGCTTGGGACGACTTCTTCGCCTTCTACATGGACACAGGCAGCCGCAAATGGGGCCGCCCCTATCTGAACCGCCAGTTCTTCTCGCTGATCGGCGAACGCATGGCGGACGACATCCTGCTGGTGATGGCCAAGCGCGGCGGGCGTTATGTCGCCGGCGCCATCAATTTCATCGGCTCGGACGCGCTCTATGGCCGCAACTGGGGCTGCATCGAGGATCACCCCTTCCTGCATTTCGAGGTCTGCTATCACCAGGCCATCGACTTCGCCATCGAACGCAAGCTGAAGGTGGTCGAGGCCGGCGCGCAAGGAGAGCACAAGCTGGCGCGCGGTTACCGGCCGGTGACGATGCATTCCGCGCACTACATTTCGCACCCTGGCCTGCACAATGCGGTGGCCGACTACCTCCAGCGCGAGCGGCGCGAGGTGGAGCGGATGAGCGAATATCTGGAAGGGCACACGCCATTTCGCAAGGATCTCGAGGAGTAGCGGGCTTTCCGGCATGGCCGATCTCGCCTGATCGCCCGTCCCATCGTCTTGCCGCTCAGGGACAGCTTCGCTACACGGGACGCGAGGCAAAATCCGGAGCGTTCGCCATGACTGAGGCCGCCTACGACACCAACAACATTTTCGCCAAGATCCTGCGTGGAGAAATTCCCTCGCACCGCGTCTACGAAGACGACGCCGTCGTCGCCTTCATGGATGTGATGCCGCAAGGGCCGGGCCACACGCTGGTTGTGCCAAAAGCCCCGTCGCGCAATCTGCTCGACGCCGACCCGTCGACCTTCGGCCCGCTTTTCGCCGTGGTCCAGAAAGTGGCGCAGGCGGTCAAGAAGGCGCTCAAGGCGGACGGCGTCACCATCCTGCAGTTCAATGAGCCGGCCTCGGGGCAGACCGTCTATCACCTGCATGTCCATGTCATCCCGCGCTTCGACGGCATCCCGTTGAAGCCGCATAGCGGCGCGATGGAGAAACCCGAAGTGCTGGCCGGGAACGCCGAAAAAATACGGGCGGCGCTCGGAAACTAAGCCGCACTGCGTTTCGCGGTGAGGAGAAAGTCTAGAGCGTTTCACCATTTCATGGAAACGGCGAACCGCTCTAACTCTTTGTTTTGACGCAATTCCTGACGGAAAACCGCTCACACTTTTCCTGGAATTGCTCTAGTTGGCGGCTTGAGCCAGCCGCTCGATCGCGCCGGGCTGCACGCCATCATGCAGGCGCCGACGGATCGCCTCCGCGCACTGTTCGGGGCTGAGGACCGAGGTATCGATCTCGAGATCGTATAGGCCTGGCCGGTGCACCGCTTCCTGCCACAGACGCACCGGCAGAGGCGCGGGATCGTCTGACGAGCCGGTGACATAACCCCTGCCCGGCTCGCTGGCGGCTCGCCTTTCCATAATGATTTCAATCGCACAGCGAACGCCGACAAACAGCACCGGCAGGCCGGCGAGACGGCGTGCGCAGTCGGCCAGGCAGTCGAGCGGCTTCGAATAGGCATCGTGATGGCCGACATCCGTCACGACGTTGAGCTCCAGCCGGCTATGCGCCGCGATCGATTCGTAGAGGGCGGCGTACAGGCGCGGCACGAAGACTTCGAGGTCGGGGCGTTCGCCGCCAGGGCGCAATCCTATTCCTGGGCGAAGTCGGGGTGGTGTGAGCTGCTCATAGCTGTCGACGCCCAGATTGATCCATGCGCCATCGAAGCTTTCCTGAATGGCTCGGGCAATGCTCGACTTTCCCGACCGCGGCGCGCCGTTGAGGATGATGATCTGGCCTGGCATGGTCACTCTATTGTCCAAATGAAAAAGCCCCGTTTCCGGGGCTTTTTCGAGTGCGTGCCGATCAGCCCTTGCGGGGCAGTTGCGGGACCAGGCTGCGCTTGCCGCCGTCCTTGCCCTTGGGCTCAGGCTTCTGCGCCACGACCTTCTTGGCGGCCGGCTTCTTGGCCACGGCCTTGGGCGGCTTCGGCGCGTCTTCCGGCTCTTCCTTCTTCGGCTTCACCGGCGCCTCGTCGGCCAGCGATTCAAGCTTCAGCCCGGTCTCGCCGGTTTCCTTCTTCTCGACGGTGACGCGCACCGTGCCGCCCTTCTTGAGCTTGCCGAACAGCACCTCGTCAGCCAGCGGCTTCTTGATGTGCTCCTGGATCACACGGCCAAGCGGCCGCGCGCCCATGCGCTCGTCATAGCCCTTGTCGGCGAGCCACGCGATCGCGTCCGGCGACAGGTCGAAGGTGACGCCACGCTCGGAAAGCTGCGCCTCGAGCTGCATGACGAACTTCTGCACCACCTGATGGATGACCGGCACCGGCAGCGAACCGAACGGGATGATCGCGTCGAGACGGTTGCGGAATTCCGGCGTGAACAGCCGGTTGATCGCCTCGACATCATCGCCTTCGCGCTTGGTCGACCCGAAACCGATCGCCGCGCGCTGCGCATCGGATGCGCCCGCATTGGTGGTCATGATCAGGATGACATTGCGGAAGTCGATCTGCTTGCCGTTATGATCGGTCAGCTTGCCGTGATCCATCACCTGCAACAGGATGTTGAACAGGTCCGGATGCGCTTTCTCGACCTCGTCGAGCAGCAGCACGCAGTGCGGATGCTGGTCGACGCCGTCGGTGAGCAGGCCGCCCTGGTCGAAACCGACATAGCCGGGAGGCGCGCCGATCAGCCGCGAAACGGTGTGGCGTTCCATGTATTCCGACATGTCGAAGCGGATCAGCTCGACGCCGAGCGAGGCGGCGAGTTGCTTGGCCACTTCCGTCTTGCCGACGCCGGTCGGACCCGAGAACAGATACGAGCCGATCGGCTTTTCCGGTTCGCGCAGGCCGGCACGGGCCAGCTTGATCGCCGAGGTCAGCGCGGTAATCGCGGTGTCCTGGCCATAGACGACACGCTTCAGCTCGATATCGAGGCCCTGCAGCACCTTCTCGTCATCGGCCGAAACCGTCTTCGGCGGGATGCGCGCCATGGTGGCGATCGTTGCTTCGATCTCCTTGATGCCGATGGTCTTCTTGCGCTTGGCTTCCGGCACCAGCATCTGCGAAGCGCCGGTCTCGTCGATCACATCGATCGCCTTGTCCGGCAGCTTGCGGTCGTTGATGTAGCGCGCCGACAGCTCGACCGAGGCCTTGATGGCTTCCGAGGTGTAGCGGACCTTGTGGAACTCCTCGAAATAGGGCTTCAGGCCCTTCATGATCTCGATGGCGTCCTCGATGGTCGGTTCGTTGACATCGATCTTCTGGAAGCGCCGCACCAGAGCGCGGTCCTTCTCGAAGAACTGGCGGAACTCCTTGTAGGTGGTCGAGCCGATGCAGCGGATCGCCCCCGACGACAGAGCCGGCTTCAACAGGTTCGACGCGTCCATGGCGCCGCCCGACGTGGCGCCCGCACCGATCACGGTGTGGATCTCGTCGATGAACAGCACGGCGCCCGGATAGTCCTCGAGCTCCTTGACCACCTGCTTCAGCCGTTCCTCGAAATCGCCGCGGTAGCGCGTACCGGCCAGCAGCGTGCCCATGTCGAGCGCGAAGATGGTGGCGTTGTGCAGCACTTCGGGAACGTCGCCCTCGACGATGCGCTTGGCCAGGCCCTCGGCGATCGCCGTCTTGCCGACGCCGGGGTCGCCGACATAGAGCGGATTGTTCTTGGAGCGGCGGCACAGCACCTGGATGGTGCGGTTGATTTCCGACTCACGGCCGATCAGCGGGTCGATCTTGCCGGCCTTGGCCTTGTTGTTGAGGTTGACGCAATAAGCGGTCAGCGCGTCCTGCTGCTGCTTCTTCTTGCCACCTTCCTCCTGCGGCTCGGCGCCGTTCTGGCCGCCCTGTTCGTCATCGGCGCCGCGCGGCGAGCGCGTCTCCGAAGCGCCCGGACGCTTGGCGATGCCGTGCGAGATGTAGTTGACCGCGTCGTAGCGGGTCATCTGCTGTTCCTGCAGGAAATAGGCGGCGTGGCTTTCGCGCTCGGCGAAGATAGCGACGAGCACGTTGGCGCCCGACACTTCCTCGCGGCCCGACGACTGGACGTGGATCACCGCGCGCTGGATGACGCGCTGGAAGCCGGCGGTCGGCTTGGAATCCTCGTCGTAGCCAGTGACCAGATTGTCGAGCTCGGTGTCGATATAGGTCAGAACAGTGTGCTTCAACTCGTCGAGATCGACGTTGCAGGCGCGCATCACGGCGGCCGCCTCGGTGTCGTCGATCAACGCGAGCAGCAGATGTTCAAGGGTTGCGTATTCGTGGTGCCGCTCATTGGCGAGCGTCAGCGCCTGGTGAAGCGCCTTTTCCAGGCCTTGGGAGAAAGCCGGCATGTTACCTCACTTCTTCTCCATCACGCATTGCAGCGGATGCTGATTCTGTCGGGCGAAATCCATGACCTGAGACACTTTGGTCTCGGCCACCTCGAATGTATAGACCCCGCACTCGCCCACTCCATGATTGTGAACATGAAGCATGATGCGTGTGGCGGCTTCGCGGTCCTTCTGGAAAAAACGCTCCAGCACGTGAACCACGAACTCCATGGGAGTGTAGTCGTCGTTGAGGATGAGGACCCGGTAAAGGCTGGGCTTCTTGGTCTTGGTTTTGGTGCGCGTGATGACGGCCGTCCCGCGGCCGGCCTCATTGCCGTCGCCGCCGCCGTTTTGCATCCGCGCCACTTGTCTCATGGCAGTCAAACCGATCGTCACGTAATCCTGCCTCTTTCGAATCCCCATGCGAGTTCGACATGTAGGTGTTCGATGGACGATTTTAAGCCCTTCTGGTTAGCTGACAATATGGCTAGGTGACCAAACTTGGCGGATTTTCGCAATCATGAAGCGCTACGCCGCCGCGAAGCGGAATTTAGCATGAAAAAACCCGGCCGCGTTTCCGCGACCGGGCTTTGTCCCGGGCCCAAAGGGCCGGATCTGAAACTGTCGGGCTAAACTACTTCGCCTTGGCAACGATCGATTCGAACGGCTTGTAGGCTTCCTTGGCGAGTTCGGCATAGAGGTCGCCGATCTTGGTGGCCTCGGCGACGAACGCCTCATAGGACTGCTTGGCGTAGTCGGACTGGATTTCGATCGCCTTGTCCAGCGACTTGGCCGAAAACAGCTTCTCGAAAGCGGCGCTGCCGGCCTCAAAGCTCTTCTTGGTATACTCACCGGCCTCGGTGGCGATCGCCTGGGCGCCCTTGGAGAGCGAAGCGAAGCTCTTCAAACCGGTGTCGGCGAATTCCTTGCCGTATTTGCTGAAGTCCTCATAGGTCTGGGTCATTTCACGATTCCCTTGACGGTTGAGGCGTCCTTCTTCGGGGCGCCCTTGTGCAATGCACCTCAATATATTGTGCGCCGCACAAAAGTCAATATTTCGCCGGCGCGCGGGGGCCGCCTGCGCCGGCAATGGCTAAAAATCAAATAAAGTGCGTTTCAAGCCCGAAGAAAATGGTGAACGCGGCGGTTACCATAAACGGATTGGTAACGCTGCCCCGTTAGCTTGGCTGAAAGTGAGGCAGGACCCTTTGCCGCCTCCAACGCAACGAAGAATTCAAGGGAAATATCAGTGCGTAAGGCGTTGTTGGGCATCGTTTCCAAATCCACCTCCCCCCTCAAAGCGATGATGGTCCTCGCCCTGGCGATGACGTTCGTTTGCGCCGACGTCGCCTCCTCGCTGGCAGCGCGGCAGGCGGCCATCGTCGTGGACGCCAAGACGGGCAAGGTGCTGTATTCCGCGGATGCCAATGGCAGGCGCTATCCGGCGTCGCTGACCAAGATGATGACGCTCTATCTGACCTTCGAAGCGATGGCGAAGGGCAAGATCAGCCGGAACACGCCCGTCGTGTTTTCCGCCAAGGCATCCGCCGAGGCGCCGACGAAACTCGGCGTGAAGCCGGGCGGTTCGGTCTCGGTCGAAACCGCGATCTTGTCGATCGTCACCAAGTCGGCGAACGACTCGGCCACGGCGCTGGGTGAAATGCTGGGCGGCGATGAACCCACCTTTGCCCGCATGATGACCGCCAAGGCGCGAGCGCTTGGCATGAACGGCACTGTCTTCCGCAACGCCAACGGCCTGCCCGACCCCGGTCAGTTCACCACCGCGCGCGACATGGCCACGCTCGGCATCGCGCTCAGGGAGCATTTTCCCCAGTACTACGGCTACTTCTCGCAGCGCTCGTTTCTCTATGGGCGCCAGCGCATCAATGGCCACAACCGTCTTCTCGGACGCATCAAGGGCGTCGACGGCATCAAGACCGGCTACACCCGCGCCTCCGGCTTCAACCTTGTCTCGTCCGTGTCCGACGGCAACCGCCGCCTCGTCGCCGTTGTCATGGGCGGCACGTCGGGCGGCAGCCGCGACAACCAGATGGCGTCCCTGATCAACACCTATATGCCGAGGGCCTCGACCCGCGGCGGCGGCGACCTGGTCGCCAAGGCCGACAGCACCAACCCGGTCAAGGCCCTTGCCAAGGTTCTCCTGCCCAAGCACGACGCGCCGACCCCGGACGACAAGCCGGTCACGGTGGCCAGCGCCGATGATTCCGTTGCCGACGACGCGACGGCTGCGCAGGGTGACGACGAAGAGAGTGCCGAGGCCGAAGCACCCACGCTGGTTGCCCCGGCAAAGAAGGTGAAGACGGTCATCGTCTCCGCCCCCAAGGTCGCCACTGCACAGGTCGTGGCCGCCTATGCCGAGCCGGCGCCGGCTGCCGCGCCGACGCCAACCGTCGATCCGGTCAACACCGCTTCGGTGCCGTCGGGCTGGGCCATCCAGGTCGCCTCCTCGCAGAAGCAGTCGGAAGCCCAGGCCGTCCTCGACAAGACCAGCAAGCAGGCGCCGAAGGTGCTGGCGGATGCTTCCGGCTTCACCGTCGCCTTCGACAAGGACGGCGTCACCTATTACCGCGCCCGTTTCGGCGGCTTTGGTTCGAAGGACGCCGCCTGGAAGGCCTGCACCGCTTTGAAGAAGAAGAAAATCGAGTGCTACGCCGTCCAGCAGTAGGGCGGCGTGGAAATATCTCCCGGAAATTTTCTGCGTCGAAGGAGACTAGTTGTGATTGGAGAGCAAGACGTCCTTGGCTTCGTTGATTCGCGCCGCCAGGAAAGACGTGCCGCCGACATCGGGGTGCAGGCGCTGCATCAGGCGGCGGTGCGCCTTGCGGACATCCGCCGCGGCGGCCCCCGCTTCAAGACCAAGGACCTTGTAGGCCTCCTCCTTAGTCATGGCGCCCGGACCTGGCGCAACACCCAGCCCTTCGCCACCGTTCGTCTCAGTGTTTTTGCGCCAGACGGGAAATCTGCCGTCAAGATACGTCTCTAGCAACTGCCGGCTCTCTGCGTCGGGGGAGAGTTCGCGGTAGAGATGCTGCAACTCCGCAAGGCCCATTGCACCAAGCATCTTGCCGTCATGGCGGCCGGCCAGAACCAGCCCTTCGAGGCCGCCCGTATCGTGATCGAGCTCCATTTCGAGTGCCGCCGTGCGCACCGTCGAGCGTTTTCCCGGCGCCGGTCTGACATCGGGCCGGTTCGTGCACGTGGCGGCGTACCAGCCGATCGCCACGAACAGCATGACGCCGCCGATTCCGCTTCGACCGACCAGAAGCACGGCGGCGCCCACCAGCGCCAGCAGGATCGGCCCCAGTGTTGTCATGCCGGTTGCCAGCCGCGCCGGATCGGCCCGGAGGAAGGCCGAGGCAACGCCCAGGAGCACCAGCAGCAATGCGACCAGACCGATAATTGCGCCTAACATTTCCCACCGCCCCGCGAATACCCGGTCCGCCTGGACAGTCGCGTGATGTCATCCAATATCTTTTCTGCGCCGGAATGATGGCTTTCGCCTGGACAGGAAGAGAACCACCAGGCGGGATGGCTCTCCGAACCTTTGACCCTTGTCGGTTTCGACGGCTTTTCGCTGCGCATGAATTTCAAGATGTGGCGTTGTCGCGCCGCTTGCAAGTCCAGTGCGAAGCAAGATGGGGGGCCAGAAAAGCCCGCGCCAAACCAGGCGACCCTTGCGCGCGATGGCCTACAGCAGACCGAGATCGGCAAGCTCGCGCCTGAGTTTCGGCGGCATCTCGACCAGCCCCGCCTTGCCTTTGCCGAGATCGGCGGGCGCATCCGACGGTTTCAAATAGCGCCAGCCCTGGAAGGCCCGGCGCGGCTGCCAATCGGTGCGCACGACATGCGGATCGAGCATAAGATGGCAGCGCCCGATGCCCTCGTCATCGGTGAAGGGCCGGATCTCGGTGATCAGCTGGCGGCATTGCACATTGCCTTTGATCACCCAGTAGAGCGAGCCGCCATCGGTGACCTCGGCGCCGCGCGTCGGCACCATGCGGGTGGTGTGCCAGTGCTCGGCCGGCTCGCCGGCGCGGCGGCGTTCGTCGAGACGGAACTCGATCCATTCCTCGAGATCCTCGACGCTGTCGCAGCCGACGCACAGTTTTAACAGATTGAGAGCCATTCGCTAAGGTTAGTCCGGAGCGCCGGGACGTCAACGGCCTGACGGACTTCTCCACAGTGCCAAGCGTTGCTCAGCACTCCACGACATTGACAGCGAGCCCGCCAAGGCTGGTTTCCTTGTACTTCTCGTTCATGTCCAGACCGGTCTGGCGCATGGTCTCGATCGCCGCGTCGAGAGGCACGAAATGGATGCCGTCGCCCTTGATTGCCAGCGACGCGGCCGTCACCGCCTTGACCGCGCCCAGCGCATTGCGCTCGATGCACGGCACTTGCACCAGCCCGCCGACCGGATCGCAGGTCATGCCGAGATGGTGTTCGAGCGCGATTTCGGCGGCATTCTCGACCTGCTCGGGCGTGCCGCCCATGACGGCGCACAGGCCGGCCGCGGCCATCGCCGAGGCGGACCCGACCTCGCCCTGGCAGCCGACCTCGGCGCCCGAGATCGACGCATTGGTCTTGATGATGCCGCCGACGGCGGCGGCCGTCAGCAGGAAATCGCGGATGCTCGGCTGGTCGGCCTCGGGATGGAAATGCAGCCAGTAGCGCAGCACCGCAGGCAGCGTGCCGGCTGCGCCGTTGGTCGGCGCGGTGACGACGCGGCCGCCGGCGGCGTTCTCCTCGTTGACCGCCATGGCATAGATCGACAGCCAGTCATTGGCGAGCAGCGGATTTGGCCGGTTCTGCTGCCACTGTTCCTGCAGCTTGTCGTGCAGCTGCCGGGCCCGGCGCCGCACCTTCAACCCGCCCGGCATGATGCCGTCCTGCGACAGGCCGCGGTCGATGCAGCTCTTCATGGCACCCCAGATGGCGTCGAGACCGGCGTCGAGCTCCTCGCGCGTCATCTGCGTCTCCTCGTTGACGCGCTTCATCTCGGCGATGGAAAGCCCGCTCTTGCCCGCCATCTTCAGCATTTCGACGGCGTTCTTGAAGGGATAAGGCACTTTCTTGCCTTCTGTCGTCACCGACCCTTTGGCCTTCATGCGCTGCAGCTCTTCTTCCGACACCACGAAGCCGCCGCCGATCGAATAGTAGATGCGCTTGAGCAGCAGGCGTCCGCTGGCGTCATAGGCAGAGAACGCCATGCCGTTGGCGTGACCGGTAAGCGGTGTCTTACGGTCGAGCACCAGATCCGTGGCCGGATCGAAATCATAGGACGGGTGACCTGGCGGTGAAATCACCTTGTCCGCGGTGATGCGGCTGATGATGCCGTCGGCCTGGTCCGGATCGACCGTTTGCGGGGTCTGGCCGGCAAGACCGAGGATGACGGCGCGGTCGCTGCCATGACCGATGCCGGTATAGGCGAGCGAGCCATGCAGGCTGGCGCCGATGCGAGCGACCTTGGCGCCGGTGGGGCGCGGCCAGTCGTCTCCGGCGACCTCGTCGAGAAACCGCCGCGCGGCCGTCATCGGCCCCATCGTGTGCGAGCTCGAAGGGCCGATGCCGATCTTGAACAGGTCGAAAACCGAAAGGAACACGCTGTCTCCTGGAGTCACGTCGAGGACTCTACATATAGGAATTCCCCGGAATGTTTCCGCTCTTTTGACGGTCACGGCGCAGCACCTGCCGACCTTGTTTGCTCCGGCAGCGACATTGCTGCCGATCGCGGGAGCAGGCATCGAAGCCACCACGCTGGATGTGGTAAATTCAGCCCATGGGCGATTCCTTCTATCTTTCGATGGCCGATCTCGGGGCGCTGGCCTTCTTCCTGATCGCGTGGTTGCTGCATACGCTCGCTTCGGACGGCAAGCTGGTCAGCCGCATGTCGCTGACGACGGCGATGAATGCGCAGCGCGAAGCCTGGATGCGCACCATGGCCGAACGCGAAATCCGCATCGTCGACACCGCCATCATGAGCGGCCTGCAGCAGGGAACCGCTTTCTTCGCCTCGAGTTCTCTGATCGCGCTCGGCGGCTGTTTTGCCTTGCTCGGCGCATCCGACCGGGTGCTGGAAGTGCTGAGCAACCTGCCGCTCGGCGGCGCGCCGTCGCGCCCGGCCTTTCAGATCAAGGTGCTGGGGCTGGTGCTGATCCTGGCCTTCTCCTTCTTCAAATTCGGCTGGGCCTACCGGCTGTTCAACTATTGCTCGATCCTGATCGGCGCGGTGCCGATCCCGCATGGCGAAGCCTCGCGCAATCCGGTCACGGAAACGGCGGTGTGGCGCGCGGCGCAGATGAACATGCTGGCCGGCAAGCATTTCAACTCGGGCCTGCGCGGCGTGTTCTTCTCGATCGGCTATCTCGGCTGGTTCGTCGATCCGGTGGTGTTCGTGCTGTCAACGCTTCTGCTGCTGGCCGTGCTGGTGCGGCGCCAGTTCTTCTCGGCGGCGCGACGTGCCGTCATCGGTCAGCCGCCCGGTGCCGGAAAAGGCTGATCGATGCGGCCGGAAAGCCAATAGGCGAACAGCCCGATCCATTCGCGGATCGCTATGGTGGTGTTCTGCACGGAATCAATTGGATTGTCGCGAAACAAGCCGACACCCTCCTTGCCCGAAGTGCGGTAGTCGACCGGCCATGGGACGGTTGGAAAACCTGCCTTGTCGAACAGCGCCTTGGCCCGCGGCATATGGAAGGCGGAGGTCACCAGCAGCCAGGTCTCGCCCGGCTTCGGCTCGACCAGTTTGCGGCTGAAGACGGCGTTTTCATAGGTGTTGCGGGACTTGTCCTCGAGGACAAGACGGTCAGCCGGCACGCCGAGCGGGACGAGCAGGCGGGGTGCGGTATCGGCGTCGCCCTCACCGTCGAGGAAAAGCGAGCCGTTTCCGCCTGATACAACCACCTTGGCCTGCGGGAAGCGGCGGGCGAGGATCGCGGTCTCGACCATGCGATCGCCGCCGCTGCTCAATTCATAGCCGCCCCGCGTCAGGTTGATGGCACCCTCGAAGCCGCCTCCGAGCACGACGATGCCGTCGACCTTTTGCGGCAGCGGCGGGCGCGGAAAGCGCTCCTCCAAGGGATTGAGCATCATCGCGCCAAGCGACGTCCAGGCCGATAGCGCAATGATCAGAAACGCCAGAACGCTGCCGGTGACGGCCAGCCGTCGCCGGCCGATCCGCCCGGCAAACAGCCCCGCCAGAAGCAGGAAGATCGCCAGGTTGATCGGCTGGATGAAGAACCAGAATATCTTGGAAAGATAGAAGAACATCGCTCACCCCTTCAGACGAGCGATATCCCTACCACCACTTCTCCGGCTGAAATGTGCCGGCCGCCTGCTCGATGACGGCGGCGGTCTGGAACAGCGTCTCTTCCTCGAACGGTCGGCCGATGAGCTGCAGGCCGAGCGGCAGGCCCTTGGGGTCGAGGCCGGCTGGCACGGCGATGCCCGGCAGGCCGGCCATGTTCACGGTGACCGTGAAAATGTCGTTGAGGTACATTTTCACCGGATCGGCGGCCATGTCCTCATCGGCGATGCCGAAGGCGGCGGACGGCGTCGCCGGGGTCAGGATGACGTCGACGCCGGCGGCGAAGACATTCTCGAAGTCGCGCTTGATCAAATTGCGCACCTTCTGCGCCTGCAGATAGTAGGCGTCGTAATAGCCTGCCGACAGCACATAGGTGCCGATCATGATGCGGCGCTTGACCTCGCGGCCGAAACCGGCGGCGCGGGTCTTCTCGTACATCTCGACAATGTCCTTGCCCGGCACGCGCAGGCCGTAGCGGACGCCGTCATATCGCGCCAGGTTGGACGAAGCCTCGGCGGGCGCCACGATGTAGTAGGCCGGCAGCGCGTATTTCGTATGCGGCAGGGAAATGTCGACGATCTCGGCGCCGGCATCCCTGAGCCAGGCAATGCCCTTTTGCCACAGCGCCTCGATCTCTTCGGGCATGCCGTCGACGCGGTATTCCTTGGGAATACCGACCTTCATGCCTTTGATCGGCTTGCCGATCGCCGCCTCGTAATCCGGCACCGGCCGGTCGACGGAAGTGGTGTCCTTCGGATCGACCGAAGCCATGGATTTGAGCAGGATCGCGGCGTCGCGCACGTCGCGCGCGATCGGTCCGGCCTGGTCGAGCGACGAGGCGAAGGCGACGATGCCCCAGCGCGAGCAGCGGCCATAGGTCGGCTTGATGCCGACCGTGCCGGTGAAGGCCGCCGGCTGGCGGATCGACCCACCCGTATCGGTCGCTGTGGCGCCGGCGCACAGGAACGCCGAGACGGCCGTCGCCGAACCGCCGGACGAACCGCCCGGCACCAGCTGCGCATTGTCCAGGCTGCGCGCGGTCCTTGTGCCGCCGGCCGAAACAAAACCGCCGTCGCCCTGATGCGTCGTCGGCATCACCACCGTGTCGAGCCGCGAGCGCCGCCACGGGTTGATGACCGGGCCGTAATAGGATGTCTCGTTGGACGAGCCCATGGCGAACTCGTCCATGTTGAGCTTGCCGAGCATGACCGCGCCATCCGCCCACAGATTGGCGGTGACGGTCGATTCGTAGCGCGGCTTGAAGCCGTCGAGCACATGGCTACAGGCCTGGGTATGGACGCCTTCGGTGCCGAACAGGTCCTTGATCCCCAGCGGAATGCCTTCCAGCGCACCACCCTGGCCCTTGACCAGCCTGGCATCGGAGGCCTTGGCCATATCCAGCGCCTTGTCGCCGGTTACCGCGACATAGGCATTGAGCGCCGGATTGGCGCGACCGATCTCCGAGAGATAGGCCTCGGTGATCTCGGTCGCGGTGATTTCCTTGCCGCGCAGCTTGGCGCGGGCCTGCGAAATCGTCAGTCTGGTCAGGTCGCTCATCAAAGGCTCTTTTCGTAAAACACCGACCACTTGGAATCGGGATAATCCAACACCGGGCCGCAGCGCGAAAACCCGGCACGTTCGTAGACGGTCCAGGCGGCGGGATGGCGGTCGCCCGTCTCCAGCACCAGCCGCTTCAGTCCTTCCTGCCTCGCCAGCGCCTCGACGCGCTCAACAATGCTGGCGCCGATTTTCTGGCCGCGATGCGAAGGCCGCGTATACATGCGCTTGACCTCGCCAATTGCGCCGCCATGGCGCTTCAGCGCGCCGCAACCGATGGCGATGCCATTGTCGCGGGCGATGAAAACGGTCGTGTCCTGGCCGGCCATCTGCTCTACCGTCAGATGATAGCAGTGCTCCGGCGGCGTCAATTCGAGCAAGGTCTCGTTGAGTTCCTTGACCAGGCCGCGCACGTCGTCTTGCAACGGCGTCTCGATGGCGATCTCGATGGCCATCGGCGCCCTACTCCACGACCTTCGGCACGAGGAAGAAATTCTCTTCGGTCGCCGGCGCATTGGCGACGATGTCGGCCGCCTTGTTGCCGTCGGTGACGACGTCCTGGCGCTTCTTCATCTCCATCGGCGTCACCGAGGTCATCGGCTCGACGCCGGAGACATCGACCTCGTTCAGTTGCTCGACGAAGCCCAGTATGGCGTTCAGTTCGCCGGTCATGCGTTCTGCATCTTCTTCGCTCACCGCGATGCGGGCGAGACGCGCGACGCGCTTCACAGTCTGAAGATCAACGGACATAGATTTTGCCTCGGGGAAAACCAGTCCGGGCTATAGCGGCGCCGCGCGTGCTGCGCAACATGCATCGTGCGAGAGACCAGGCGTGATGGCGACCTGGTTCTCGGCCATCGGTCCAAGGACAAGTCTATGGCAGGGCAACGCCCTCGCACAGATAATAGCTGCCGCTGTTGCCGCTCGCTTCGCTTTCGTCGTCGATCGGCCGGACCGATACGAGATCGAGTTGCGTCGGACTGACCCGCGTCACCGACAGGACATCGGGAAAGACATAGCCCGGTTCCTGGCAGATGGCCGTCACCGCCCAGGCCGGCGAGCGTGTCGCCTTTGTGACCTGAACGAACTCACAGTTATATTCGACCCCTTGCAGGCCATGCACGGAAAGCACGACGTTGCCGGCATCGATCAGCGTCTGCAGCGTGTCCTTCCTGGCCTGCGTGCAGAGCTCCTCGGACTGCAGGTAGACGCCTTCGATGAAGTCATCCGCGGCGAGCGCGGGCGATGCCGCGACAAACATCGACACACAAAGAGATCGCCCCAACGCCATGGATTTGTTCCGCTTTGGCTGTTTCTAGATCGTAATCGTTTCACCGATTTTCGGCAATGCGACCTTCACGCCGGACCCTTCGAGGCCGGCCTCGAACTTCTCAGGCGTCGGATCGATCATCGGAAACGTGCCGAAGTGGCAGGGGACGACCGTATCGAACTTGAAAAAGCGGCGGCACGCTAGTGCCGCCACCGCGCCGCCCATGGTGAACCGGTCGCCGATCGGCACGATGCCGATCTTTGGCTCATGCAATTCGTTGATCAGCGCCATGTCGGAAAAGATGTCGGTATCGCCCATATGGTAGAGCGTCGGGTCTTCGGGGAAATGCAGGACCAGCCCGCCGGGATTACCGAGATAGACGTTCTTGCCACCGTCTTCGCCAAACGAGGAAGAGTGCAGCGCCTGGACGAAAGTCGTGGTGAAGCCGCCGCAGTCGACCGTGCCGCCAATGTTGCCGGGATTGATCTTGCTGCCGTCGGCGCCCTTGCCGACCAGATACATGCAGATCTCGAAATTGGCGACCAGTTGCGCGCCGCTCTTGCCAAGCACTTCCAGCGCGCCGCTGATGTGGTCGTTGTGCCCATGCGTCAACAGGACATGCGTGATCCCTTCGGCCGGCCCTTCCCAGCCGCCCGTCCAGGACGGGTTGCCGATCAGATAGGGGTCGATGAGGATCTTGGCGTCGCCGGTTTCGATACGGAAGGCCGAATGGCCGTACCAGGTCAGTTTCATGAAATGCATTCCTCGATTTTTGCCGGGCCAGAGGATAGAACGCCGATGAGCCCGAGATCAAAGGGTATAGTGTCCGCCGCGCATCCGGAAGGACGCATGCTGCTGAAAAAGACGAGGGAAAACCGTTGGCTGTCATCACGATCGAGCAATTGCCGGCATGGCTCGCCGATGGCAGGACGCTGGCGGGGCTCGATCTCGGCGACAAGACGATCGGCGTCGCGGTTTCCGACCGGGGATTCGCCTTCGCCCACCCGCGCCCGGTCATCATGCGAAGGAAATTCTCGCTCGATGCCGCCGTGCTTCTGGCCATGCTGAAGAAGGAGAATGTCGGCGCGGTGGCGATCGGACTGCCGATCAACATGGATGGGTCGGAAGGTCCGCGCGCGCAGAAGTCGCGCGCCTTCGTGCGCAACATGGCGCAGCTCAGCGACCTGCCCTTCGTGTTCTGGGATGAACGGCTGTCGACGGTGGCGGCCGAGAGGACGCTGATCGAAATGGATTTTTCGCGCGCCAAACGTGCCGGCAAGATCGATTCGGCGGCCGCGGCCTTTATTCTCCAGGGAGTCTTGGACCGGCTTCAGTCGCTCGATTCAGCCGCTCGAACGGAATAGGATGCTCGAACGGAACCGGCCCCGACCGGCGCCGCCTGACCCAGTCCAGAATTTCGCGGCGACGGCGAAAAGCCCATATAGCCATCAGCAGAAACCCGTCGAAGATACAGGCCTTCGCCACCATGCCCGGTATGATGGCCGGATCGATGCCGAGCATCTGGCCATAGAGCTGGAACACGAAATCGTGCAGCTGCCGGGTCAGCATCACATAACCGAAATTCATGTCGTTGAGGGAGAGGTAGAACCAGCCCCAGAACAGCGCCATCGGGGCCGCCCACAATGCGAAGATATAGCGCATCAGCGGCCTCCCTTCCCGTTCGAGCCGGTCCGACCGGGGCCGGTCCGGCCCGATATCAGGGAAAGCAGCGAATTATGGGCCGCTGCCTTCGCCATGCCGTGCGCCGTGGCGCGAAAATCGGCGTCGTTCGACGCGG
Organism: Mesorhizobium huakuii; assembly: GCF_030160235.1. Lineage (GTDB taxonomy): Bacteria > Pseudomonadota > Alphaproteobacteria > Rhizobiales > Rhizobiaceae > Mesorhizobium > Mesorhizobium huakuii. The sequence goes on along the minus strand of NZ_BSNY01000010.1, from coordinate 66,946 downwards.
CCGCGGAGCGCCGCTCGGCAAGCATCGCGACATAGGAGGCCAGAAGAGCCGCCAATTGCACCGCCACCACCATGAACAGCCCGTTGATGCCTTGGGCCGCTCCGCCGATCAAAATCATTGACAGCACACCGGAAGCGGAAATGAAGGCGATGCGAACGACGCTGTCGGCGCCCGGGCTGGCCGCATCGTTGATCAGCGAATCGACAAAGGCCCAGAAGAACAGCACCGCCACGACCAGCAATGCGATCGCCAGCGGCGCGACCACGACGACGTTTTGCAGATCGACGAACCGGGCGCTCTCGACGGTCACTCCAAGCACGCCGAGGGCTGCCGTCACACCGCGATCTCCATCGATGCAGATCAGCGCCAGCAGGGCAAAGACAATCGCCCAGTGCACAGACAGAAAGGAGGTCAGTACGTGTCGCATCGTGGTTCCTGCTTCGGCAGGAATGACAGTGGGCTTTGCCGCCCGCCGCCGCAATGGAAACCATTTGTTAAGGTTAACGGCGATCCACAGGACGCACCACTATGTTCTCGGATGCGTTCAATTGATCGAAGAATCGAACGTTGCGCCGCTCTCGGCTCAGTTCACAGGCGGATAGAGCGTGTCGATGATCATGCGCGCGTCGTGGCGCGAATCGATCATGCCGTAGGTGTTGCGCCATTGGCCGGCCAGGCGCGTCTCGACGAAGGCATCGGCGATCCTCCCTGCCCCCAGCCTGCGCAGTTCCGCCGCCGCGGCCGACAGCGCCAGTTGTTCGGTCAGCAGCCGGGCCGAGCCCTCGTCGGTCGAAGCCACCTGCATCGCCGCCTTCAGCACGCCGACCGTGCCGCGCCCGCCGGCGCCGAGGTCGCGGTCGATGCCAGCCAGCACCTCTTCGAACAGGCCGGGCGCACGGCCGAGCACGCGCAGCACATCGAGTGCCATGACATTGCCCGATCCTTCCCAGATCGCATTGACAGGCGCTTCGCGATAATAGCGGGCGAGCGGCGCCTCCTCGACATAGCCATTGCCACCGAGACACTCCATCGCCTCGTAGAGCAGCGGCGGCGCGATCTTGCACACCCAGTATTTGACGACCGGCGTCATGGCGCGGGCAAACGCCGCCTCGCCGCGATCGCTTGCCGCCTCGTCAAAGGAGCGCGCCAGCCGGAACGACAGCGCGGTAGCCGCGGCAACATCGAGCGCCATGTCGGCCAGCACGCGCTGCATCAGCGGCTGCTCGATCAAGGTCGAGCCGAACACCTGGCGATGGCGGGCATGATGAACAGCTTCCGCCAGCCCTGCCCGCATGATCGCCGAGGACGCCACGGCGCAATCGAGCCGGGTCAGCGTCACCATGTCCATGATCGTCTTCACGCCGGCGCCGGGCTCGCCGACCATCTCGCCGATGGCGTTGACGAACTCGACCTCGGAAGAGGCGTTGGAGCGGTTGCCGAGCTTATCCTTCAGGCGCTGGAAACGAAAGCCGTTGCCCGACCCGTCGCCGAGGACGCGCGGCACGAGGAAGCAGGACAGTCCCTCCGGCGCCTGCGCCAGCACCAGGAAGGCGTCCGACATCGGCGCCGACATGAACCATTTGTGGCCGGTCAGGCGATAGAAGCCGCTGCCGGCGCGCTCGGCCCTGGTTACATTGGCGCGCACATCCGTGCCGCCCTGTTTTTCGGTCATGCCCATGCCGAGCGTCAGCCCGGTCTTCTCGACCGGCGGCTTCTGGCTCTGGTCATATTTGCGCGTCGTCACGCGCGGCGCCCATTCGCGAAACAGCTTTGGGCTGGCCATCAACGCCGCCAGCGAGGCGCTGGTCATGGTGATGGGGCAGAGATGCCCGGTCTCGAGTTCGGCAGTCAGATAGAAGCGTGCGGCGCGCACCTGGTGACGGCGGCCGATCTCGGCGTCGCCATTTTCCCAGACCGAGGAATGCAGCCCGTTCGCCACCGAGCGGCGCATCAAGGCGTGATAGGCGGGATGGAATTCGACCAGGTCGATGCGCCGTCCCTGGCGATCATGGGTCCTCAGCTTCGGCGTCTCGACATTGGCTAGGCGCGCCAATTCCTGCGCCTCCTGCGTCAGCACGAAACGGCCGAGCCCGTCGAGGTCCTTGCGCACCGGGTCGGAAAAGCGCTCGGCAAGCTGGATCAGCAACGGATCGCCCCGCCAGGCGTTGCCGCCCGTCAGCGGCGGCGGCTGGTTCGTCACGTCGTCGGTCACGCTTTGTCCTTGTCGCAAGAAGACCTCGAATCCGAAGCCATCGGCTAGATATAGCCAAGCGTTGCCGCGCGCGCGACGAAAATACCGGGGAGAACGGCGTCAATCGAAAGCTGACGCTTGCGGGCGCAAAATCCGCACCCTATAGCAGCGCCTTGAGATGACCGACGCTTCGTCCCTGCCACTCTACCCTCACCGCCATCTTCTGGGCATCAGCGATCTTTCGCCCGCCGACATCGAGTTGTTGCTCGACCGGGCGGATCGAGCCGTCGCGATTTCACGGCAATCCGAGAAGAAGACCTCGACGCTGCGCGGCCGTACCCAGATCAATCTCTTCTACGAGGCCTCGACCCGCACGCAGTCCTCTTTCGAGCTGGCTGGAAAGCGGCTCGGCGCCGATGTCATGAACATGTCGGTGGCAAGTTCTTCCGTGAAGAAGGGCGAAACGCTCATCGACACGGCGATGACGCTGAACGCCATGCGGCCCGACATCTTGATCATCCGCCATCAGTCAGCAGGTGCCGCCGCCCTGCTGGCGCAGAAAGTCGGCTGCTCGGTGGTCAATGCCGGCGACGGCGCGCATGAACATCCGACCCAGGCGCTGCTCGACGCGCTGACCATCCGCCGCGCCAAGGGGCCACTGTCGAAGCTGATCGTGGCGATCTGCGGCGACATCCTGCATTCGCGCGTCGCGCGCTCCAACATCATGCTGCTCAACGCGCTTGGCGCGCAGGTGCGCGTGGTGGCGCCTTCGACGCTGCTGCCGTCCGGAATCGAGAAGATGGGCGTCATCGTCACGCGCTCGATGGCCGAAGGCCTCAAGGACGCCGACGTGGTGATGATGCTGCGCCTGCAGCGCGAGCGGATGGAAGGCGCCTTCGTGCCTTCGGTGCGCGAATATTTCCGCTATTTCGGCCTCGACGCCGAAAAGCTGAAGGCCGCCAAGGGTGATGCGCTGGTGATGCATCCCGGCCCGATGAACCGCGGCGTCGAAATCGCCTCGGAAATCGCCGACGGCCCCCAAAGTGTGATCCAGGAGCAGGTGGAGATGGGCGTCGCCGTGCGAATGGCGGTTATGGAAGCGCTGCTCGACCCCCGTCGTAATCAAGAGGGCCGCAATCAAGAGGGTCGCGGCGCATGAGCACGACAGTCTTTGAACGCGCCCGCATTATCGACCCCTCGCGGGGCATCGACGAAGTCGGCTCCGTCATCGTCGAGGGCCGCAAGATCGTCGCCGCCGGCAAGGCGGCGTTGAACCAGGGCGCGCCCGATGGCGCCACGACCATCGATTGCACCGGCAAGGCGATCATTCCCGGCCTGATCGATGGCCGCGTCTTCATCGGCGAGCCCGGCGGCGAGCATCGCGAAACCATCGCTTCGGCAAGCGTTGCCGCGGCCGCCGGCGGCGTCACTTCCGTCGTCATGATGCCCGATACCGACCCGGTGATCGACAATGTCGCGCTGGTCGAGTTCGTGCTGCGCACCGCCAAGGACACCGCGATCGTCAACATCTTTCCGGCGGCGGCGATCACCAAGGGGCTTGATGGCCGCGAGATGACCGAGTTCGGCCTGCTGCGCGAGGCCGGCGCCGTCGCCTTCACCGATGGCCGCCACACCATCGCCAGTTCACTGGTGATGCGCCGGGCGCTGACCTATGCCCGCGATTTCGGCGCCACCATCGTGCACGAGACCCAGGATGCCGACCTCGGCTCGTCCGGGGTCATGAATGAAGGCCTGTACGCCAGCTGGCTCGGCCTCTCCGGCATTCCGCGCGAAGCCGAATCCATCCCGCTGGAGCGCGATTTGGCTTTGGCGCGGCTGACGCGCGGCTCCTACCATGCGGCCAAGATTTCGACGGCGATGGCGGCAAACGCCGTGACGCGCGCCAAAGCCGATGGCGCTGATGTGACATCGGGCGTGTCGATCCACAATCTGTCGCTCAATGAAAACGATGTCGGTGAATACCGCACCTTCTTCCGGCTGACGCCGCCGCTGCGCGCCGAGGAAGACCGGCTGGCGATGATCGAGGCCGTCAGGGACGGCACGGTCGACATCATCGTCTCCTCGCACGATCCGCAGGATGTCGACACCAAGCGCCTGCCTTTCGCCGACGCCGCTGCCGGCGCCATCGGGCTGGAGACGCTGCTGGGCGCGGCCCTGCGGCTCTACCACAATGGTGATGTGCCGCTGCTGCGGCTGGTCGAAACACTGTCCACCGCGCCGGCAAAACTGTTCGGATTGCCCGGCGGCACGCTGAAGCCGGGTTCAGTCGCCGACCTCGCGCTCGTCGATCTCGACGAACCCTGGATCGTCAGTGAAGGCGGCATTCGCTCCCGTTCGAAAAACACCTGCTTCGAAGGCGCGCGCCTGCAAGGCAAGGTCTTGCAAACACTGGTTGCGGGCCGCACAGTGTTCTCGGCATAGAACGGCAACGGCGTCGCGCCTGACCGGACTGACCTGGGGGAAATGCGGGGGAAACAATGACTTACGGCCTAATCCTGGCGCTGGTATTCGGCTACCTCCTAGGCTCGATTCCCTTCGGGCTGCTACTGACCCGCGCCGCCGGCCTTGGTGACGTGCGCAAGATCGGCTCGGGCAATATCGGCGCCACCAACGTGCTGCGCACCGGCAACAAGGGTCTCGCCGCCGCGACCTTGCTTCTCGATGCGCTGAAGGGCACGGCGGCCGTGCTGATATCAGGCCATTTCGCGCCGGAAACGGCTGTCTGGGCCGGCCTCGGGGCCTTTCTTGGTCATCTCTTCCCGGTCTGGCTTGGCTTCAAGGGCGGCAAGGGCGTCGCGACCTATCTCGGCGTGCTGATCGGCCTTGCCTGGCAGGTGGCGCTGATCTTCGCCGTCGTCTGGCTGGCGGTGGCGTTCCTGTCCCGCTACTCGTCGCTTGCGGCGCTGACAGCGGCCGTCATCGTGCCGATCGCCCTGTATTTCCTGAGCGCACCGCAGATTGCAGTCCTGTTCGTGGTGATGAGCATCATCGTCTTCATCAAGCACAGGGCGAACATTTCGCGGCTGCTTGCCGGCACCGAGGGCAAGATCGGAGCCAAGGGATGAGCGAGCCGGCAGCCGGGCCGCGCCTCAGCGACCGGCAGCGGCTGAGCTGGCTGCGGCTGATCCGCACCCAGAATGTCGGCCCCGCTTCCTTTCGCGACCTCATCAACCGCTTCGGGTCGGCCGAGGTGGCGCTGGAAATCCTGCCGGAACTGATGATTTCGGGCGGTGCCAGCCGGATCGCCCGCATTCCGTCGATCGCCGAGGCCGAGGCCGAACTCGAGGCAGCCCGCCGGGCCGGCGCGCGTTTCGTCGGTATCGGCGAGCCCGACTATCCCCCGCTGCTGAGGAGCATGGACAATCCTCCGCCTCTTCTGGCGGTCAAGGGCAATGCCGCTGTGTTCCGGCTCCCTGGGGTCGCCATCGTCGGCGCCCGCAACGCATCGCTGGCCGGCATCAAGATGGCGCGCATGCTGGCGGTCGATCTCGGCGGCGACGGCTACGGCATCGTCTCCGGCCTGGCGCGCGGCATCGACACGGCGGCGCATCAGGGCAGCCTGGCAACCGGCACGGTTGGCGTGCTCGCCGGAGGCCTCGACCTGCCCTACCCGCCCGAAAATGCCGGCCTATGCGAGCAAATCGCCGAACGCGGCGCCATCATCTCCGAGATGCCGTTCGGCTGGCAGCCGCGCGCCCAGGATTTTCCGCGTCGCAACCGTCTTGTCGCGGGCGCTGCCCTCGGGCTGGTGGTGGTCGAGGCCGCGCAGCGCTCGGGCTCGCTGATCAGCGCCAGGCTTGCCGGTGAAATGGGCCGGCTGGTCTTTGCCGTGCCGGGCTCCCCGCTTGATCCGCGCGCCGCAGGCTGCAATGGCCTGCTCAAGGACGGCGCCACGCTGGTCACGGAGGCATCGGACATTTCCAGGGCGATCGCGCCGCTGACCGGCATGCGGGCGCCTGCCGTTCCGCCGTTCGAGGATCCGCCCGACTTTTCGGCCACACCGCCACCCGGCGAGAGCGACCGCGCCAAGGTGCTTGAGGCGCTCGGCCCGACACCGGTGCCGATCGACGAGATCATCCGCCACACCGGCCTGCACCCGGCTCAAATCTTCATGGTGCTTTTGGAACTCGACCTCGCCGGCCGCCTCGAACGCCATGCCGGCGGCAATGTTTCGCTGGTTTTCGGAGAAGGCTGAGCGCGGCCGTCAATGACGGTTAGGTTCCCTCTCGCCGGTCTCGGCGTAATCCGGCGTGTTGGCCCCGAACAGATCCTTCTCGACAGCCTTGCGCCAGATCGCGTCTGCATCTTCAGGGCGCAACGGCGCAGCTGCCGTATCGCCGCTTTGTGGCTCGGGGCGCCGCAGGAGCCAGTCGGGCATGATTTCGCGGATGAGGCTGGTCAGTTGGGTCATGGCAAACTCCTTCCATGCGTGCGACCGGGAGTGGCTCGGGAGCAATCCGGTTCATTTGGGCATTGCGGCCAGCGTCGCCGCTTTCGCGGTCTCGCGTCTGCTCATCTCGTCCAGCCAGGCCAGGGCCGCGTGCACACCGGCCAGCGCAAAAGGCGCCGCTGTCGATCCCTGCGGCTTTATACGAACCGAAATGCCGTCCAGTTCGTTGACGGTCTCGAACCCGTTCTCATCTGAAGTATCGTCCCCGAGGAACACCGGGCGCCGTCCTCTGAAAGCCGGAATTTGCATGAAGCGCCGGATGGCCGCTCCCTTCGCCGCCTCCAGCGGCATCAGTTCCACGCCGGCATTTCCGGCCAGGACCCGGTATCCCGCAGGCAATCTGTCCAGTGCCTGTTCGACGAGCTGTGTCGCGCGTTGCAACAAATGCGGGGCCGCGCGTGTATGAATGGCCAGGATGGGTCCCTTGCGCTCGATATAGACGTCCGCATTGTCCAGTTCCGTCGCGATTTCGTTGGCAAGCGCGGCAATGTCAGCCGGTTCGCCGGCTGCCTCGACCGGACCATCGCGCGCCAGCCTGTGCTCGAGGCCATAAAGCCCGGCAGCGCGCAATCTGAGGGGCTGGAAGAGATGGTCGACGGCGGCGATCGACCGCCCCGTCACGAAGGCCAGCGCTCCGTCCAATTGCGCTTCGAGCCGCACCAGCAGGGTGCGCAACTCCTCACTGACGACCACCGCATCGGGATGCGCGGCATGTTCGAGAAGCGTGCCATCGATATCGAGGAACAGACTCCACGGCCCTTGCGGGACGACGGGTACCGGCAGGTTTGGCAATATCGACATCATAGCGCCGCCACGCGTCTGCGATCGAGCAACGATATGACGTTGCCTGGAGCCGCTGGAGCAGCGCTGACGGCGCGATCGACCGCATCGCGCTTGCGCAAGCGCGCGGCATCGAGAAGCATGCTGCCCGCCCACCGGTAGACATTGTTGTCGCGAACGATCTCGCGCATGCGTCGCATGCGCTGGCTTTGCTCCTCGTCAGACATGGTCAAGGCCTGCAGCAAGGCATCGCCCATCATCGCCGCGTCATACGGATTGACGATAAGTGCGTCCAGAAGCTCCTTGGAGGCGCCGGCGAACATGCTGAGCAGCAGCACGCCCTGTTCATCCTCACGCGCCGCGACAAACTCCTTGGCAACCAGGTTCATGCCGTCATGCAGACTGGTGACCATGCAGACGTCGGCTGCACGGTAGATTTCGTAGACCTGCTGCTGCGAGTGATGTTCCGTTACCATCAGGACGGGAGTGTAGCCTTCGCGACCATAGCGCCGGTTGAGATCCTCGGCATGGCGCATGCACTCCTCGTACAATTGCTGATAGGCAGGCAGAGTGCCGCGGCTGGGCGCCGCGATCTGCAGGAACGCCACCTTGCCGATCCATTCGGGATGAAGCGTCAGCAGTTCATCGAGTGCATTGAAGCGATCGAGGATGCCCTTGGTGTAGTCGAGACGCTCAACCCCCACGCACAGCCTGACATTCTCGCCCAGACCGAATGTCTCACGGACCTTCCGGCGGCATTGCGCGACGTCCGGCAATTTGCCCAGTTGCGCCGGCGGCCATTCAATTGAGATCGGATAGGCGTGGACCAGGCTAATCTGGCCGCCATAGGAAATGGCCGAATCCTCGCGCTCGATCCTGCTTTCCAGGAAACGGTCGACACTGTCGATGAAGTTGTTGCAATGGAACTGGGTGTGAAAACCGACGATCGAACTGCCGAGCAGCCCCTCGAGAATCTTCTCGCGCCATGGGCAGATGCTGAACACCTCGGAATTCGGCCACGGAATATGCCAGAAGGTGATGATGATCGCCTCCGGCAGCCGCTCCCGGATCATTCGCGGCAGCAAAGCGAAATGATAGTCCTGGACGAGCACGATCGGCCGCTCGTTGCGGGCTTCCGCGACGACGGTGTCGGCGAATTTGCGGTTGACCGCCTCATAGGCTTCCCAATCCGAGGCGCGGAATATCGGCCGGGTGAAGGCGATATGGCAAAGCGGCCAGAGGCCTTCATTGGCAAAGCCGAGATAGTAGCCTTGCTGTTCTTCCTCGCTCAGCCAGACGCGGCGCAGCGTGTAGGAGGGATTGTCCGGCGGCACCTCGATCCGGTCGTTCTTGTCGACCACCAGCCTGTCTGCCGAACCGCCACCATAGGCAATCCACGTGCCCGCGCAGGCGCGCGTGATCGGCTCCAACGCGGAGACGAGCCCGCTGGCCGGTACGACCAGCTGGATATCGTCGCCCTCGCGGTTGTGGATATACGGCTCACGGTTTGAGACGACGATCACCTGGGCATCGGGAAGCTCCGTCGCCAGGATGTGACGCAGCGTTTCGGGCGACCACTGCACCAGTGCCGCGGCCGCCGACTGCCCATTCTTCTCGAATTCCGGCAATGGTCCGCGAGCAGGGTCAACCCCCGCAGCGGCCAGCCTGCTGCCCTTGCGCGCCCGCAACATCATCGTCACCAGCACAATGACCAGGACGCCGACGGCTGCAACAACGACGAGCCACAATGTGAATATGGGAACGACTAGATACGAACTGTTGTCGGGCATTGAAATCGATTACCTTTCAATGGGATACCGCAGCGGCTTCAACGGCTGGAGTTTCGGCACCCACGGCGTGGTGTCCAACGTTCATGGTGCGGGATGGTTCCGCCTTTTCAGCTCCTGACCACAAGTGGCACCAGCCCCTCATGCGGTTCGGCAAGGAAGGCGCCGACGCGATCTCCCACGCGCTGGAACGTCAGATCCACTGCCGCCTGCCCCACCGAAAGGTGGCGGATGACGAGGTTGTCGATACCGATCGGCAGGCGCGGCCGGGTCACATGGATTTCGCCGGTCCAGCCATCGATCTGCAGGCCGAGGCACGATTGCATGAGCATGAAGGCCGAGCCGGCGGACCATGCCTGCGGCAGGCAGGCAACCGGATAGGCGATCGGCGCTTCGCCGGCCGCGCGCGTGAAGCCGCAGAACAGTTCTGGCAACCGCATGTTGAAATGAACGGCGGATTCGAAGGTGCCGCTCATCAGCCGCACAACGCTGTCGCGGATACCGTATCGCGCCAGTCCGGCAGCACAGATCGCCGTATCGTGCGGCCAGATGGAGCCGTTGTGATAGGACATCGGATTGAAGAAGATCGCATCGTCCGCCAGCGTCCGCAGCCCCCAGCCGGAATGAAACGAGGCCGACAGGAGCTGGTCGGCGACCATGCGCGCGCGATCGGGACTTGGAAGGCCGACATAAAGCAGGTGACCGGCATTGGACGTGCGCACCTTGCAGGGCTGACCCTCGCCGTCCAAAGCCAGCGCATAGTAGTTGAGGTCCTCGAGCCAGAAATGGCGCTCGACTTTTTGACGAATGGCGTCGGCGCGTATTTCCCAGCTCTCGGCGCGTTCCGCTTCACCGCGCAGCCGCGCCAGTTTCGCCAAACCCTGGAACGCCGCGAAGACGTAGCCCTGCACCTCGACCAGCGCGATCGGCCCTTTCGGGATGCGGCCATCAGCGTGGAAGACCGAGTCGAAACTGTCTTTCCATCCCTGATTGGCAAGTCCCGATTCCGCGGCGCGCTGGTAGGTGAGGAACCCAGTCGCACGGCTCGCTGTTTCGATCCACTCGGCAGCGGCGCAAAGCGATGGCCACAGCGTATCGATGAAGGCCGTGTCCCCCGTGCGGTCCGCATAGGCGCAGGCAAGATGGATATAGAGCGGCGTGGTGTCGACGCCGCCATAATAGCGGCCGAACGGCAGCTCGCTCAGCGCCACCATCTCGCCCTTGCGGGTCTCGTGCATGATCTTGCCGGGTTCGGAATCGCTGAAAGGCGAAGTCTCGGTCGCCTGGTGCTGGGCGAGAAACGCCAGGACGCCGCGCGCCAGACCGGGATTGAGCCAAAGCATCTGCAAAGCCGAGATCACGCCATCCCGGCCGAAGGCGGTGGAGAACCAGGGAATGCCTGCATAGGGATAGGGCCCGGTCGCCAGTTCCGTGGTGAGCAGCGCGACATCGGCGCGAGCCCGTTCCATCCAGTCGTTGAAGACGCGGCCCGAACTGTACAGTGTCGCGCCATGCCGGCGCTTGGCGCGCATGCCGAAGCGGGCGCGGGCGGCGGCCGCGCGAAACCGGCCGCTTTCGGGGCGATCGTCCGTCTCGTTGCCCACTTCCACGTAAAGCGTCTGGCTGCTGCGCTTGGTGACGGCGATGACGAAATCCGCGCGCTCGGAAGTCAGGTGATCAGGCGTCTGCGAGAATGAAATCGCCGATGTCCGCACGACCTTGTCCAGGCCCTCGTAGCGAAGCACCACCGCGTTCCCAGTGATCTCGGCCGTGTGGGCGGTTCCACGCTTCGATCGGGTCGAGCCCCGGACCTCGAACATGTCACGGAAATCGGCGGCAAAACGCAGTGACAGCAGGATCGTTGAATGCTCGCGGCTGTAGTTGGAGAGCGTTATGCGCTCATACAGTCTTTCCTCCCACAACAGCCGAACGCGCTCGATATGGATAGCGCCTTGCGGTATCTGGCGGCCCGCGGCGCTCTCGATCGGCAGATTGGTCAGGTTGGTGGTGAAGAGCACATTGTCCTGGCTGAGCGACGCGCCGAGCAACGACGTCGACCGTCCGCCGACGGTGAGGCGAAATTCGGAGAGCACGCGCGTGTCGTCGCGAAAAAACCCGTCGCCGACACCGCGTATGTCACCATAGGCATCGGCGACGGCAAAGCAGTCGCCATGCTTGAGGGCGAACAGCCTGTGCGGCTCCCTCGGCGCGGTTTCGTCCAGGGAAGCCAGTGCTATGGCAGGATCGAGCTTGCGCTCGTCGAGTTGGGTGATGGTCAACAGGATTGTCCCGTGCTGGTTTTTCGGACGCGTGAAGGCCTAGGAGGCTCTGCTTTGCTCATGACCGTTGCGCAGCCGGGAATAGGCCGCGACGTAGTCCCTGGCCATTCTGTCGGCCGAAAACCGCCTTTCGAACACCGCTCTTATGCGCCGTCGGTCCAGTTGCAGGAGAGCCGGCATCGTGGCGACCGCATCTTCGATCGTTTCGACGACGAAGCCGGTAACCCCATAGTCGACGATCTCGGGCATGGCGCCGCAACTCCAGGCCATGACAGGGGTTCCGCAGGCCATGGCTTCGATCACGGCAAGACCGAAAGGTTCAGGCCAATCGATCGGAAACAGCAGGGCGGCTGCATTGCCAAGAAACCTGCTCTTCTGGTCCTCGCCGATCTCGCCGACATATTCGATCCGGTCGCCATCGATCAGCGGTTGGACGACTTCCTCGAAATAGGCGCGATCGCCGTCGCCGATCTTGGCCGCGAGCTTGAGCTTCAGGCCGGTGCGCCGAGCGATTTCGATTGCCCGGTCCGGCCGCTTGTCCCGCGACATCCTGCCGAGAAAGGCAAGATAGCCGCCATCCGAGCCCGCCTCGAAATCGGGTTCGTAGAGGTCGACGGGCAATCCGTGGTGGATCGTAGCCAGCCAGTTCGCCGATGCGAATCGTGCACGCTGGCTGCGCGATATGGAAATCATCGGAAAGCGCGGGAACCGGTCATAGGCTTGTGCGAGGTCCGCGTAATCCAGCCTGCCATGCGGCGTCGTCACCGTGCGCTGCGGCATGTCGCGGAAAAACGGAAAATGCAGGAAATGGCTGAGATGAAAATGAATGACGTCGAAATCGTCAGCGTGTTTCCTCACCTCGTCAAGCATCGACAGATGCGCCGCGATCTCGGACTTCAGCGGGCGCGGATCGAGACGAAGCGCCCGCTCGCGGCACGGCACGAGTTTGGCGGAGGTTTTCGTGTCGCCGCTGGCGAATAGCGTCACGTCGTGGCCAAGGTCGACGAGGGCTTCAGTCAGGTAGGAAATAATGCGCTCGGTGCCGCCATAGAGCCTCGGCGGCACGGATTCGTACAATGGCGCGACATGGGCGATCTTCATGGCCCGGCCTTCCCTCAATGCGCTGGTCATGGAGCGAAAATGCTTCAGCCGCGGGATCGTTCCGGCCCATTGGCGGGTGCGACGAAATGATCGAAGGACGTTTGATGTTCGATCGGGCCGCCCTATTTTGCTTTGGCAGCCGAATTTGCGCGCACGGCAGCCTAGGGAGGCCCCGGTGGAACCCAAGGATGTGCAGGAACCCAGGGATATTGCGGCCCGCCGGCTGAGCATGATCATCGAACAATATGTCGGGGCCAGAAAACGGCGTTATGACTTCGTGTCGACCGATCAGGCCGCCAGGGTGATCCGCAGGATCCTCAAACCCGCCGACCCAGCCCTCTCCGACCGCAAGCTCGACGATATGGTCGCCGCCCTCGCCGTCAAGAACGGCCTGGCTGTCGTTTTCGATCGCGGCGTCAGAGCACCGACCGACGCCGCCGAGGCCGACCTGAACAGAAAGGAACCGACCATGCGGGCGCCAACGGAGACTCCGGATGTCGCCGGCGCGGTGGATGCCATTCTGGCCGCCCAGGCCACCCCGCTTTCCCAAATCACCCCGCTTTCAATGCGCGCGGTGATCTCGCTGCTGCGCGAGCGGACCGGCACCAAAAGGTCGGACGCGGATCTGGAAGGCCTGATCGCCAAGAAGGCAGCCGTCCTGGACGTGCATTTGTCGCGGAACGGCTGAGGGTCGCTGCGTTTCCAACGTGCGAATCAAAAGCGCTGACTGGTGCTTGAAAACTCTGGCTTATGGACACTCTTTTCCGGTTGACCGGTCGAGGCACTCTCCCTATGTTCCGCGCAATTTCGAGGGCGGCCTTTTTCAAGCCCGCGGGAGCGCGTAGCTCAGCCGGTAGAGCAACTGACTTTTAATCAGTAGGTCATGGGTTCGAATCCCATCGCGCTCACCATTGTCACAGCCCGTCGACCTGTCTCCCTGCCACTTCGGTCAAGAGCGCTGCGCCCTTGGCCAGCCCATGGCACACCCTCTCGTCGCCACAGCTGACAGGCCGGAGAAACATTACAAATCAGCAACTTGGGATTTAGCGAGGAACCTTCCCCCCTACCACCCGTTGTCTCGCCACAAGGGACGTCAATCACCCTTTCGAAGGAGAAGACAATGAACAAGATCGTAACGGGTATACTGGCGACCACCCTTTCGGCTTCGTTTGCCGCGACTGCTCTGCCTGCCAATGCGGCGCAGATGTTCGTACCACAGGCGGCATCGGCTTCGAGCGATGCGCAGACGGTCGATTACAAGCCGTGGATGAAGAAGCGCCACTTCAACCGCAATTTCGGCAACCGCAATTTCAACGGCGATCGCAACTTTGCGCGAAACGGCGACGGTTACTGGAATGGCCATCGCGGATATCGCGAATACCATCGCGGTTATCGCCGCCACGGCGACTACTGGTTCCCGCTGGCAGCTTTCGCGACTGGCGCGCTGATTACGGGCGCCATCGTCAACAGCGAGAACAACCGCGTTTACGCAGGCAACTCGCACGTGCAGTGGTGCTACGACCACTATCGCAGCTATCGTGCTTCGGACAACACATTCCAGCCGAACTACGGACCGCGCCAGGAATGCCGTTCGCCTTACTGATCCAAGAGTGAGTGTCAGTAGCCGAGTGTGAGTGAGGGACCCGCGTCGGAAACGGCGCGGGTTCTTTTCGTTGAGACTTTCAGCACCCGATCAACGGAATGAACTTCCTTTCAGTTGGCCCAGTTTGCGCTTTTGAGGATCAGATAAAGACCGCCCCCTTCCCCGCGCGGAGAACGATAGGCGCCGAGTGCATCGCAGACCCGCACCATTGCCGAGGTCAGTTCCCAGCCGAGTGCTTCCAGGTCATCCTTCGCGTCGGTCACATAGGCCTGCCGAAGTTCGGCAATATCGTTCTCCTCGCCGAAGGAAAGGACGCGCTTGGCGTCAGCAAGAAGTTCGTTGGGCAAGTTGGAATTCGACCACGCCCAAAGCCAGTTGCCAGCCTTGGCGCTTGTCGAACCAGCAATCTGAATATCGGCAACCACCTTGACGGCACCATTGTCCGAAAACAACAGCCTGCCGGTCGTCAGGTCATAGTCATAGCGCGGCCAGTGGCCGAGGCGAAACTCTTTCTCCAAACGGGCATTCTTGGCGATCAGCTGTTCAATGGCCTCGTCGCGCCAAGCAGGATACCAGTCTGGCTGCATGTCCCCACCCTCAGGTCGTTGCGTGTGACCGTTATGGCACGCTCAGCGTCCTGCGCACAGCATCGCGCCAGCCTGCCAGCTTGGCGGATCGTGTGGAGGTGTCCATCTCCGGCTTGAACCGCCGCTCCAGCGCCCAACTCTTGGCGAATTCCTTCGCCTTGGGCCAGACACCAGCCTTCGAGCCGGCAAGCCAGGCCGCACCCAGCGCGGTCGTCTCCAGAATGGTCCGGCGGTCGACCGGCGCGTCGAGAATGTCGGCCAGGCGCTGCATGGTCCAGTCCGACGCCACCATGCCGCCATCGACCCTGAGCACGGTTTTCGCCGAAGTGCCCTTCCAGTCCTTGCGCATGGCGTCGAGCAGGTCCCGGGTCTGGTACGCCACGGATTCGAGTGCCGCGCGCGCGAACTCCGCAGGACCGGAATTGCGGGTCAGCCCGAAAATCGCGCCGCGCGCGTCGGCGTCCCAATGCGGCGCGCCCAGTCCGACAAAGGCCGGCACCAGATAGACATTCTGCGTCGGATCGGCCTCGGCAGCCAGTTTACCGCTCTGCTCGGCCTTGCCGATCACCTTGATGCCGTCGCGCAGCCATTGCACGGCAGCGCCGGCGATGAAGATCGAGCCTTCCAGCGCATAGGTGGTCTTGCCATCCAGCCGATAGGCTATGGTGGTCAAGAGCCGGTTCTTCGAACGCACCAGATCGCTGCCGGTGTTGAGCAGCGCAAAACAGCCGGTGCCGTAGGTGGATTTCATCATGCCCGGCTCGAAGCAGGCCTGGCCGATGGTCGCGGCATGCTGGTCTCCGGCAACGCCGAGGATTCTTATCTCGGCACCAAACAGGTTCTTCTCGGTCACTCCATAATCGTCGGCGCAGTCCTTGACCTCCGGCAGCATTCTTGCCGGAATGTTGAGAACGGCCAAGAGCTCGTCGTCCCAGGCATTTTCCGCGATGTTGTAGACCAGCGTGCGCGAGGCGTTGGTGGCGTCGGTGGCGTGGACCTTGCCGCCAGTCAGCCGCCAGATCAGAAAACTGTCGATGGTGCCGGCCAGCAATTCGCCTTTCGAGGCGCGTTTCCTGGCGCCCTTCACCTTGTCGAGCATCCAGGCGATCTTGGTGCCGGAGAAATAGGGATCGAGCAGCAGGCCGGTCTTGCGCGTGAACTTCTTCTCCAGCCCTTGCTTCTTCAGTTTCTGGCAGAGCGGCGCGGTGCGGCGGTCCTGCCAGACGATAGCGTTGTGGATCGGCTTGCCGGTCGCCTTGTCCCAGACGACGACGGTCTCGCGCTGGTTGGTGATGCCGATGGCGGCGACATCAGACGCTTCGCGACCAGCATCCTTCAGCGCGGCCCTCACGGTCGTCACGACGCTTGCCCAGATCTCTTCCGGGTCATGTTCGACCCAGCCTGAGGCCGGATAATGCTGGGTGAATTCCTTCTGCCCGCTGCCGGCGACTTTCATCTGGCCGTCGAACAGGATCGCCCGGGTCGATGTCGTTCCCTGGTCGATTGCCAGCACAAAACCGCTCATTGCGTCCTCCGCCTTCACACAAACAGGGGAGACGGCAACATGCCGCCTCCCCCAATCTCACACGGGCGCGAGCGCCCGCATAGGACAGTCCTACTTCTGCCAGCTCTTCACCAGTTCGTCGTAGTTGATGGTGATCGGCTTGTCCTTTTCCTTCTCCAGCTTCAGCTGAGGAGCGAGATTACCGCCCTTGACAGCGTCGGCGTTCCAGTAGGCAAGGTCATGCTCTTCGGCCATCTTCGGTCCGATGTCGCCCTGGACACCGGATTTCTCGATACGGGCCATGACTTTTTCCTGATCGGCGCAGAGCGAATCCATGGCTTCCTGCGGTGTCTTGGCACCAGACGATGCGTCACCGATATTCTGCCACCAGAGCTGCGCCAGCTTCGGATAGTCCGGCACGTTGGTGCCGGTCGGCGTCCACTGCACACGGGCCGGCGAGCGATAGAACTCGATCAGACCGCCGAGCTTCGGCGCGCGTTCGGTGAAGCTCTTGTCATGGATGGTGGAATCGCGAATGAAGGTCAGGCCAACCTGGCTCTTCTTCACGTCGACGGTCTTCGAGGTGACGAACTGGGCATAAAGCCAGGCGGCCTTGGCGCGGTCGGTCGGCGTCGACTTCATCAGAGTCCAGGAACCGACGTCCTGATAGCCGAGCTTCATGCCGTCCTTCCAGTAGGAGCCGTGCGGAGACGGCGCCATGCGCCACTTCGGCGTGCCGTCGTCGTTCATGACCGGCAGGCCGGGCTTGACCATGTCGGCGGTGAACGCGGTGTACCAGAAGATCTGCTGGGCAACATTGCCTTGCGACGGCACGGGGCCGGATTCGGAGAACGTCATGCCCTGGGCTTCCGGCGGCGCATAGGCTTTCAGCCAATCAAGATACTTCTGGATGGCATAGACCGATGCCGGTCCATTGGTGTCGCCGCCGCGCGCCGTGCACGAGCCGACAGGCCGCGAATTCGCATCGACCTTGATGCCCCATTCGTCGACCGGCACACCGTTCGGCAGGCCCTTGTCGCCATTGCCGGCCATCGACAGCCAGGCGTCGGTGAACCGCCAGCCGAGCGACGGATCCTTCTTGCCGTAGTCCATGTGGCCATAGACCTTCTTGCCGTTGACGTCGCGGCCCGTGAAGAATTCGGCGATGTCCTCATAGGCCGACCAGTTGACCGGCACGCCGAGATCGTAGCCGTACTTGGCCTTGAAGTCGGCCTTGTTCTTCTCATCGTTGAACCAGTCGTAACGGAACCAGTAGAGGTTGGCGAACTGCTGGTCGGGCAGTTGGTAGAGCTTCTTGTCCGGCGCGGTGGTGAACTTCGTGCCGATGAAGTCGTTGACGTCGAGCATCGGATCGGTAACGTCCTTGCCTTCGCCTGCCATCCAGTCGGTCAGGTTGCGCACCTGCTGGTAACGCCAGTGGGTGCCGATCAGATCGGAATCGTTGACCCAGCCGTCATAGATGTTCTGGCCGGTTTGCATCTGGGTCTGGATCTTCTCGACGACGTCGCCTTCCTGGATGACGTCATGCGTGACCTTGATGCCGGTGATGGCGGTAAAGGCCGGCGCCAGCACCTGAGACTCGTACTGGTGGGTGGTCAAGGTTTCCGACACGACTTTGATGTCCATGCCGGCGAAGGGCTTGGCCGCGTCGATGAACCATTGCATTTGCTTTTCCTGGTCGGCGCGGGAAAGCGTCGACACGCCGCCTATCTCTTTGTCCAGAAAGGCTTTTGCTTCATCCATCCCGGCATAGGCATTGCCCACGCCGAGCAACAGGACAAGGGCCGTTGTTGATGTTAAAAATTGCCGTCGCATGTGTTTCCTCCACTGTTTCAGGTTTCAAGTGCGATCTGGAGCGGTCGCCGGCACGCGGCCGCTCCAACAGTTTCCCCCTCTATACGTAGCGGAACACGCCAATGGCGTAGACCACGGAGAGAGCGAGAGCCCACCACAGGTTGGATCCAACGAGACCCAGCCAAGCGAGATGAATAAAGGCGCTGCCAAGCAGCGACAGGAAAAGACGATCGCCGCGCGTCGTCTCGAAGCGCAGGATGCCGACGCGCGGATTGCCGCCCGGCGAGGCGTATTCCCACGCAGCCATGCCGCACAGCAACAGCAGAATGGTCGCGAAGAAGGCCGCCGTCGGCCACGTCCACGCCATCCAGGAGAGATCCAGGTTCATGATCACACCCTCCCCAGGGCAAAGCCCTTGGCGATATAATTTCGCACGAACCAGATGACGAGCGCGCCCGGGATCAGCGTCAGCACGCCGGCGGCGGCGAGCAGGCCCCAATCCATGCCCGCGGCCGAAACGGTACGCGTCATCGTGGCGGCGATCGGCTTGGCGTCGGTGGTGGTCAGCGTGCGTGCGATCAGCAATTCGACCCACGAGAACATGAAGCAGAAGAAGCAGGCGACACCGATGCCGCTCGCGATCAGCGGCATGAAGATCTTTACGAAGAAGCGCGGGAAGGAATAGCCGTCGATATAGGCGGTCTCGTCGATTTCCTTCGGCACGCCCGACATGAAGCCCTCGAGAATCCACACCGCCAGCGGAACGTTGAACAGGCAATGCGCCAGCGCCACCGCGATATGCGTGTCGATCAGCCCGAAGGCCGAATAGAGTTGGAAGAACGGCAATGCGAACACCGCCGGCGGCGCCATGCGGTTTGTCAGCAGCCAAAAGAACAGATGTTTGTCGCCAAGGAAGCGGTAGCGCGAGAAGGCATAGGCCGCCGGCAGCGCCACCGACACCGAAATCACCATGTTCATGACCACATAGGTGATCGAGTTGATGTAGCCGGAGTACCAGGCCTTCTCGGTGAAGATGGTGACGTAGTTGGCGATTGTCGGCGCGTGCGGGTAGAGCGTCATCGAGTTGACGATCTCGGCATTGGTCTTGAAGCTCATGTTGATGAGCCAGTAGATCGGCAGCAAAAGCACGATGATGTAGAGCGTCGGCACGATCCACCACCAGCGCGATTCCTCGCCGCGCCGGCGCATGCGCCTGTCGAGATCACTCTGCGACAGCGTACCCGAGAGACCTTCCGAGGCGGTCCCGTTCATCGCATTGCGCTCGGTTCGTTCATTGGCGCCAGCCATTTCAGCGCTCCGCGTCGTAGTTGGTCATCACGGTGTAGAACACCCATGACAACAACAGGATGATGAGGAAGTAGACCAGCGACATGGCGGCCGCCGGGCCAAGGTCGAACTGGCCGAGCGCCGTCTTGACGAGGTCGATCGACAGGAAGGTCGTCGAGTTGCCCGGCCCGCCGCCGGTGACGACGAAGGGTTCGGTGTAGATCATGAAACTGTCCATGAAGCGCAGCAGCACGGCGATCAGAAGCACGCGCTGCATCTTCGGCAACTGGATGTAGCGGAACACCGCCCAGCGTGAGGCCCCGTCGATCTTGGCCGCCTGGTAGAAGGCATCCGGGATCGAGACCAGTCCGGCGTAGCAGAGCAGCACGACCAGGCTGGTCCAGTGCCAGACATCCATGATGATGATCGTCACCCAGGCATCGAACGGATCCTGCACGTAGTTGTAGTCGATGCCGATCGCATTGAGGTAATAGCCCAGCAGCCCGATGTCGTTGCGTCCGAACACCTGCCAGATGGTGCCGACGACGTTCCACGGGATCAGCAGTGGCAGTGACATCAGCACCAGGCAGACCGGCACGCCCCAGCCCTTCTTCGGCATGTTGAGCGCGATGAAGATGCCGAGCGGCACCTCGATCGCCAGGATGATGAAGGAAAAGATCAGGTTGCGGACCATCGCTTCCCAGAAGCGGCTGGAGGACAGCAGTTCCTCGAACCATTCGGTGCCGGCCCAGGTGAAGACATTGTTGCCGAACGTGTCCTGCACCGAATAGTTGACGACCGTCATCAGCGGGATGACGGCGGTGAAGGCCACTAGCACCAGCACCGGCAGCACGAGGAACCAGGCCTTGTTGTTCCAGGTCTTGTCCATCTAGGCCCCCATCTCGACACGCCACGAATCGGCATAGATGTTGATGCCGGCCGGATCGAACCGCACCTTCGGTTCGGCTGGCACGGTCTCGTCCTCGCCGATGACGGCAGCAATGTCCCTGCCCTCAAGCTTCGCGCGCACCACCTTGTGGCGGCCGAGATCCTCGACCTTGCTGATCGAGACGGCCATGCCCTCGCGGCCGAGCCGCACATATTCTGGGCGGATGCCGAGTTCGACAGCGCCGGAGGCTTTGGGGGCTCCGGGCAGTTCGATCCGCTGCGAGCCAAGCGTCGCCGTCTTGCCGTCGATCGCCACCGGCATGACGTTCATGCCCGGCGAGCCGATGAAATAGCCGACGAAAGTGTGGCGCGGCCGTTCGAACAGTTCGGCCGGCGTGCCGATCTGGACGATGCCGCCATCATACATGACCACGACCTGGTCGGCGAAGGTCAGCGCCTCGGTCTGGTCATGGGTGACGTAGACCATGGTGTAGCCGAAGCGGCGGTGAAGCTGCTTCAACTGTGAGCGCAGCACCCATTTCATGTGCGGATCGATGACGGTCAGCGGCTCGTCGAACAGAATGGCGTTGACGTCGGAGCGCACCAGGCCGCGGCCGAGCGAGATCTTCTGCTTCTGGTCAGCGGTGAGGCCCCTCGCCTTCTTCCTGGCCCAGGACGCCAGGTCGATCATCTCCAGCGTCTCGCGCACCTTGCGGTCGACGTCGGCCTCCGGCACGCCGCGATTGCGCAGCGGGAAGGCCAGATTGTCGTAGACGGTCATGGTGTCGTAGATGACCGGAAACTGGAACACCTGCGCGATGTTGCGCTCTTGCGTCGACAGGTTCGTCACGTCCTTGCCGTTGAACAGCAACCGGCCGTGCGAGGGATGCAGCAGTCCCGAAATGATGTTGAGCAGCGTGGTCTTGCCGCAGCCGGACGGCCCGAGCAAAGCGTAGGCGCCGCCATCCTCGAATGTGTGGTGCACTTCCCTAAGCGCGAAATCGGCATCCTTCTGCGGGTTCGGCAGGTAGGAATGCCTGACATGGTTGACGTCGATGCGCGCCATATCGCCCTCCTCAAGCCGCCAGCTTCGGCGCGGTCACGGCGTGGCCGTGCTCGTCGAAGACCATGATGTGACGCGGATCGATGAACACCTCGACCACTTCGTCGGTCTCGAAATCCCGGATGCCGTGGGTCAGCATGACCCAGCGCACGTCGGCGAAATCGAGATGGATGAAGCTCTCCGACCCGGTGATCTCGGTGATCGTCACTTTTGCCCGCACCGGCACGGCGCTGGCATTGGGCCGCTCGAGCGACAGATGGTGCGGCTGGAAGCCGATCGTGTAATTGCCGTCGGCAATGCCAATCAGTTCTGATGGCACCGGCAGCTTCACCCCGCCTTCGAGCAGGAAGTCGACGCCCTTCTTGGCCAGCACGATGGTGTTGAGCGGCGGATCGGCGAAGGTCCTGGCCGTCACCAGGTCGACCGGCTTGCGGAAGACGTCGATGGTCGGTCCGAACTGCGTGATACGACCTTCCGACAGCGTTGCCGTGTTGCCGCCGAGCAGCAACGCCTCGTGCGGCTCTGTCGTGGCGTAGACGAAGATGGTACCGGCGGCGGCAAAGATCCTCGGCAGTTCCGCCCGCAATTCCTCGCGCAGCTTGTAGTCGAGATTGGCAAGCGGCTCGTCGAGCAGCACCAGGCTGGCATTCTTGACGATGGCGCGCGCCAGTGCGGTGCGCTGCTGCTGGCCGCCCGACAGGCTGAGCGGCGTGCGGTCGAGATAGGGCGTCAGCTTCAGCAGCGCCGCGGCCTCGCGCACCTGGCTGTCGATCTTGCCTTGCTCCGCGCCGGCCACCCGGAGCGGCGAGGCGATGTTCTCATAGACGGACATCGCCGGATAGTTGATGAACTGCTGGTAGACCATGGCGATCTTGCGCTTCTGCACCGGCATGCCGGTCACATCATGGCCGTCGAACCAGACCGAGCCGGAGGTCGGCACATCGAGACCGGCCATCAGCCGCATCAGGCTGGTCTTGCCGGAAAGCGTCGGCCCTAGCAGAACGTTGAGCGAGCCATGCTGAAGCGTCAGCGACACGTCACGAATATGTTCGACCGCACCGACCGTCTTGGTGACGTTCCTCAGTTCCAGCATGACGCCTCCTCCCAGGCTTTCCGCATCAGCTCAATATCCTTTCATTCGGCGGCCGCGACATGCCGCCGGCTTATGCCGAGCATGAATTCATCGAGTGCCGCGACCTGCTCGCGGCTGAGATGCAGTCCACGCTTGGTGCGGCGCCACAGCACGTCTTCCGCCGTGAGAGCCCATTCGTTTTCAACGAGATAGCGCACCTCGGCCTCATAGAGATCGCCGCCGAAATTACGGCCGAGCTCGGCATTCGACTTGGCAAGACCAAGCAGAACCGGAGCGCGCGTCCCGTAGAGCCGGGTCAGCCGGCGGGCAAGGCGCGCATCGAGGAAAGGATAGGCTGTCTTCAGCTTCGCCACCTGCGCGTCGAAACCGGTCGCCGGAAAATCGCCGCCCGGCAACGGTGCGTCCGATGTCCATGGCTTGCCGCGCTTGCCGAGAAAACCTTCGATCTTCTCCAGCATCGATTCCGACAGCCGGCGGTAGGTGGTGATCTTGCCGCCGAAGGCATTGACGATCGGAGCGGCACCCTCGCCGCCATCGGCCTTCAGCACGTAGTCGCGCGTCGCTTCCTGCGCCTTGGAGGCGCCGTCATCATAGAGCGGGCGCACGGCCGAATAGGTCCAGACGATGTCGGAGCGCTTGACGGGTTGCGCAAAATACTCGCTGGCCGCCGCGCAGAGATAATCGATCTCGGTGTCGCTGATCTTCACATCGTGCGGATCGCCGGGATAATCCCGGTCGGTGGTGCCGATCAGCGTGAACTCGTCCTCGTAGGGAATGGCGAAGATGATGCGGCCATCCTTGTTCTGGAAGAAATAGGCGCGCGGATCGTCGAACTTCTTGGCGATGACGATATGGCTGCCCTGCACCAGGCGGACATTGTGCACATCATTCAGGCCGACGACACCGGAGAGCACGTGATCGACCCAAGGTCCGGCGGCATTGACCAGAAGCCGCGCCTTGACCTCTTCGGTCTCGCCGCTCCGCAGGTTTTCGATCTTGATCGTCCAAAGGCCGTTTTCGCGGTGCGCGCCGACCACCTTCGTGCGGGTCCGGATCGTTGCTCCACGATCGGCGGCATCGCGAGCGTTGAGCGCCACCAGGCGTGCATCGTTGACCCAGCCGTCGGAATACTCGAACGCCTTTTTGAACAACGGCTTCAAAGGCTTGCCGGCCGGATCGCTTGCCATGTCGAGCGTCCTGGTCGCCGGCAGCAATTTGCGCCCGCCAATGTGGTCGTACAGGAACAGGCCGAGCCTGATAAGCCAGGCCGGGCGCAGGCCCTTGGCATAGGGCAGCACGAAGCGCATCGGCCAGATGATGTGCGGCGCGTTCTTCCACAGAACCTCGCGTTCCATCAGCGCCTCGCGCACCAGGCGAAACTCGTAGAATTCGAGATAGCGCAGGCCGCCATGGATCAGCTTGGTCGAACCGGAAGAGGTTCCGCTGGCGAGGTCGTTCATCTCGGCGAGAAAAACCGAAAACCCGCGTCCAACGGCATCGCGGGCTATGCCGCAACCGTTGATACCGCCACCTATGACGAAAATATCCCGGACTGAAGACGTGTCCACTTAACTCCTCCACGATTTCGCATTGCACCATTTTTGGTCTTTTGCGAAACCGTGGCGGAATTATTTCGAACTCATAACGAATGTCAAACGAAATATCACAGCCCTGTGAAATGATCGTGACTGGGTCTCATCCCGGCGACGTTTCGATCAGCTGAACCTCGGCCTCCTGGCAGATCTTGCGCACCGAGGGGATGTCGCAGCGGTCGGTGATGAAGGTGTTGACCTGCGACAGGTGGCCGATGCGCACCGGCGCCGTGCGTTCGAATTTGGTCTGGTCGGAGACCAGAATCACATGCCTGGCATTGGCAATGATCGCCTGCGCCACCTTCACCTCGCGAAAATCGAAGTCCAGCAAGGCGCCATCATGGTCGATGGCCGAGGCGCCGATAACGGCGTAGTCGACCTTGAACTGCCTGATGAAGTCGACCGCCGCTTCACCGACGACGCCGCCATCCGAACCGCGAACCACTCCGCCGGCAATCACCACCTCGATCGAAGGATATATCCGCATCCTGTTGGCAACATTGATATTATTGGTGATGACCATCAGGCCGTTATGGTCGAGCAAAGCTTTGCTGACCGCTTCCGTCGTGGTGCCGATGTTGATGAACAGCGAGGCGTTGTCGGGGATCAGCCTTGCCGCCGCGCGGCCGATCGCTTCCTTCTCGTCCGCGGCGATCTTGCGCCTCGCCTCATATTCCATGTTCTCGATACCGGACGGGAACAGGGCGCCGCCATGGATGCGCGAAAGCAGACGCTGGTCGCAGAGATCGTTGAGATCCTTGCGAATGGTCTGCGGCGTCACGTTGAAATGCGTGGCCAGATCGTCGACCAGCACGCGGCCATGGTCCTTGGCCATCTGGATGATCTCGGCATGGCGTGGTGACAGATACATGGGCGGCCTCCCGTTTTCGTTTTTCTTGTATATAGCTGAAAACGAAAGCAATGAAAAGGCATAAGCCGGCTAATAGAAATCACCTGATTGCAAAGGCAAACTCCAGCGCAATCCCATATTGGCCTGTCAGACCAAGCCGCGCGCGATTCCTTTGATGACGCCAAAAGCCGCATCGACATCGCTTGCGGTCGCCTCGAACTGGCCGACCTGGAAGCGGATTGCCACCTGCCCGTCGACCCTCGTCTGCGTCAGGTAGATGCGGCCATCGTCGTTGATCGCATTGACCAGCCGCAGATTGTGCGCGTCGGCATCGGTGCTTGAGCCCGCTCTGTGCCGGAATGAAAACAGCGACAGCATCGGTTGGCTGACGATCTCGAAATCCGGCTCCTTTGCCAGTCGCGCGGCAAGGCCTTCGCTCCAGGCCACATGGTTGCGGATCATCGCCCGTAGGTTTTCCAGCCCATGAGCCCGCAACAGGAACCACAACTTTAGGGCGCGAAAACGCCGGCCGAGCGGCACCGACCATTCGGAATAGTTGATGATGCCGTCATGACCGTGAGTCCTGAGATAGTCCGGCTTGATGGCCAGCGTCCTGACATGGCTTTCGGGATCGCGCAGGAATTGGATCGAGCAGTCGAACTGTGCGCCCAGCCATTTGTGCGGATTGAAGACGATCGAATCGGCGCCGTCGACACCGGTCCAGAAATGCCGGTACTCCGGGCAGATCATCGCCGATCCGGCCCAGGCCGCATCGACATGAAGGTAGAGCCCATGCCGCCTGGCGACCTCGGCGACCGCCGCAATGTCGTCCGTGCCGCCCGTGCTGGTGCCGCCGACGCAAGCGATGATGCCCGCCGGCAGCAGGCCGGCTTGCAGGTCGGCCGCGATGGCTGCTTCCAGGGCAACGGTGTCCATGGCGCGAAAACGCCCTGAAACCGGAATGCGCACGAGATTGTCCTCGCCGATGCCCGAAACCCAGATCGCCCGGTCGATGGACGTGTGCACCTGATCCGAGGAATAGATGCGCAGCCGCGCCTGCCCGGCCAGCCCCTTCTTGTTGCCTTGCCAGTCCAGCGCCCGCTCGCGCATGGTCAGCACGGCATTGAGTGTCGCCGACGAGGCCGAATCCTGGATTACGCCGGAAAATCCCTCGGGCAGGCCAAGTGCCTGACGCATCCAGTCGACGGTGCGGGTCTCGAGTTCGGTCGCCGCCGGCGAGGTCTGCCAAAGCATGCATTGCGCGGCCATTGCGGAGACGAGATACTCCGCCACCACCGAAACCGGCGCCGCATTGGCTGGGAAATAGGCGAAGAAGCGCGGGTGCTGCCAGTGCGTCATGCCCGGCACGATCTTCTCCTCGAAGTCGGCGAAGATTCTGTCCATCGGTTCGGCGTCTTCGGGCGGCGAGGCTTCAATGCTCCTGAAAATGTCGCCCGGCTCGACCAGCGGCCGCACCGGCCGCTCGCGCAATGAATTGCGATAGTCGGCACCCCAGTCGGCGGCACGCCGCGACCACTGCCGGAACTCATCATTGTTCATCCTGTCCTCCCGACACGAATGCGATGCCGGAACGCTTTGCCCGGCTCTCAAATTCCATCAATAATTAACACGTGAAATAGACGCAAGCGCTGGCGGCTATGGCAAGCGCCCTAAGCGCGTCGCTTGATCGGATTCAAGCGATGCGCTTTAGGTCCTTGTTCTTGTGCATGTCGTTCCCCCAAAACCGGGGCCACTTTTGGGCGACATGCATCATCCCGGAAAATCCGGCAGGCTGGCAAAGGCGCTCTTCAGCGCATTCGACCAGCCATCGGAGATGGTACGGTAATACTGGTCGTCCTGAGCGATCCGCTTCTTCAAGCCGACCTTGAAGGCGTCCTTCTCCAGGAACAGCAGGTCAAGCGGCAGACCGACCGACAGGTTCGACTTGAGTGTCGAATCGAACGACACCAGAAGCAGCTTCACCGTCTCGGCCAGGCTCATCGTGCGCTCATA
The DNA here is from genome assembly GCF_030160235.1 of Mesorhizobium huakuii. Classification (GTDB taxonomy): domain Bacteria; phylum Pseudomonadota; class Alphaproteobacteria; order Rhizobiales; family Rhizobiaceae; genus Mesorhizobium; species Mesorhizobium huakuii. The sequence continues at coordinate 40,042 of NZ_BSNY01000010.1, read as the reverse complement.
GGCGCGGATGATGATCGGCTTGCCGTATTTGGTCTCGCCGATCTGGAAGAACGGCGTGTCGTCGGTCGATTCGATGAAATTGCCCTCGGGATAGATCATGAACAGCCGCGGCGGACTGCCCAAGATCTGCCCGCCGAGGATGAAGGAGGCGTTGAAATAGGAATCGGCCTTCTCGCCGGCGGGAGACGATTGCGCGATCACCTCTTTCACCGTGTCGCCCACCAGCCGCACCGTCTGGTACATGGATGGTGTCTCGAGCAGCTTCTCGTGGCGATCGGTCACCGCCTTGGTGCGTTCGTCGAGCAGGCTGACCACGGCCTGCGTCGTCGCCAGATTGCCGGCCGACATCAGGACGATGACGCGCTCACCCGGCTGTTCCCAGACATGCATCTTCTTGAAGGTCGAGATCGAATCCATGCCGGCATTGGTGCGCGTGTCCGACATGAACACGAGCCCGCGATCGATCTTCAGGCCGACGCAATAGGTCATGGAATCTCTTCTGGCACTAATCCTTGCGGGATTACTGCTCTACCGTGACCGTGACCGCAAGCCGTTCTTCCGCCTGTCCCAGTCGAATTCCCGACACCGGCGAGGCATCGCGGTAGTCGCGGCCGATCGCCACCTTCACATAACGTTCGTCAGGAGAAATACCGTTGGCGGGGTCGAAGGCAACCCAGCCGAGACCCGCAACATGCGCTTCGGCCCAGGCATGGCTTGCCGCCTGCTCGACGGCATCCATCATCAGATAGCCGCTGACGTAGCGCGACGGAAATCCCATGGCGCGCGCGGCGGCGGCAAAGATATGGCTGTGGTCCTGGCAAACCCCGGTTTTCAGCGCCAGCGCCTCTTCGGCCGGTGTGGTCGCATTGGTGGTGCCTGGTGTGTAGGCGACGCGCTCGCCGATTATGGCCATCAGCCGGTGCAGCCTTTCGATGTCAGTACCCGTGCCGACCGCTTCGGCCAGCTTCCGGATGCCGCCACCGATGGTGGTCAAGGGCGTTTCCTGCGCGAACAGCCACAGCGGCGCGAAGCCCTGATGCGACCCGCAAACGCCTGATGTATCGCGCGTCACCACCTCGCCAGACGCCTCGACCGTGATGAAATCGTGGTCACCCTCGACACTCAGCAGTCTCGTGTCGTTGCCGTAGTGGTCGGTAAACCGCACTTCCTCACGCGCGCCTTCGACCTTCAGCGCCCAGGACAACACCGTCTGCGTCTGCCCGCTGGCTGGAAGCAAACGCAGCCGCTGCAGCAGATATTGCACCGGCGCATCGTATCGGTATTCGGTCCGGTGGGTGATCTTGAGCCGCATGGAGTCCTCAATAAAACCTGTAGTCCTGCGCGATCTCGTCGCCGAGCCGGGTGTTGTCGCGAATGAACCCGGCAAGGAACTCATGCAGGCCCGCGTCGAATATATCCTTGATCGACCCGGCCCTCAGCATGGCTTGCGTTTTCTCCGCCGTCGCGTGGCAGGCGTGGCGCTCGCCATAGTCGTCGCCGAGGAATTTCAGATGTTCGGACAGAAAGCGATAGCAGAAGGTCAGCGAACGCGGCATGCGGACGTTGAGGATCAGGTAATCGGCGATGTTGGTCGGCTTGTAGTCGGCATCATAGACCCAACGGTAGGAGCGGTGCGCCGACACCGAGCGCAGGATCGATTCCCATTGATAGTTATCGAGCGTCGAACCAACCCAGGAGATCGACGGAAGCAGCACGTAATATTTCACGTCGAGGATTCGCGCCGTGTTGTCGGCGCGCTCGACATAGGTGCCGAGCTGCGAGAAGTCGAAAATCTCGTTGCGCAGCATGGTGCCGTAGAACGAGCCGCGGATCAGCGCCGTCTCGCGCTTGATGGCATCGAGCACGCTTGGCAGGTCGCGCTCGTCGATCGGCCTCGCCAGCATCCGCTTCAGCGACATCCAGGCTTCGTTGATGCTTTCCCAGGTCTCGCGCGTCAGCGCGGTGCGCACCATGCGGGCATTGTTGCGAGCCGTCTCGATCGACGACATCGTGCTCGACGGGTTCGACGTGTCGCGCAAAAGGAAATCGGCCACATCGGCGGCCGTATAGTCCGAATACTTCTGCTTGAAGGCGACGTCGGAACCGGCGCTGAGCAGCACCGAATTCCATTCCTCCGACGCGCTTTGCGTGCGGGTCAGCGCCATGCGCAGCCCGGCATCGACAAGCCGCGCCATGTTTTCGGCCCGCTCGATATAGCGGTTCATCCAGTAGAGCCCGTTGGCGGTGCGGCCGAGAAGCATGGGGAGGCCCTTCGGGGTTAGTGAGCAGGGATTAGTGAGTAGGGATTAGTAAGCGTTTGAATTTCAATCGAATATGGCATTCCCCAGTCCCCTACGCTTTTGCCTACTGCCTACTGCCTACTGCCTAATTCCTACTCACTCGTCTCAATCATCCAACACCCAGGTATCTTTCGTTCCGCCGCCCTGCGATGAGTTCACGACCAGAGAGCCTTCCTTCAACGCCACGCGCGTCAGACCGCCGGGCACGATCTGGATGCGGTCGGAAACCAGTACATAGGGCCTGAGGTCGACGTGCCGTGGCGCCAGCCCCTTTTCGGTCAGGATCGGGCAGGTCGACAGCGCCAGTGTCGGCTGGGCGATATAGTTCGAGGGTTTCGCCGCCAGTTTCTTGGCGAAAGCTTCGCATTCTTTCTTGGTCGCCGCCGGGCCGACCAGCATGCCATAGCCGCCGGAGCCGTGCACTTCCTTGATCACCAGTTCGTGGATGTGTTCGAGCACGTATTTCAGGCTGTCCGGCTCCGAACAGCGCCAGGTCGGGATGTTGCCGAGGATCGCCTTGCGGCCGGTGTAGAATTCGACGATCTCGGGCATATAGGAATAGATCGCCTTGTCGTCGGCGATACCGGTTCCCGGTGCGTTGGCGATGGTGATGTTGCCGGCGCGATAGACATCCATGATGCCGGGTATGCCGAGGGCCGAATCCGGCCGGAAGGTCAGCGGGTCCAGGAAGGAATCGTCGACGCGGCGGTAAAGCACGTCGATCTGCTTGTAACCTTCTGTCGTGCGCATCGCGACATGACCGTCGACGACGCGCAGATCCTGGCCCTCGACCAGTTGCACGCCCATCTGGTCGGCCAGGAAAGCATGCTCGAAATAGGCGGAATTAAAACTGCCGGGCGTCAGCACCGCGATGGTCGGCGCGCCCTTGGTGCTTTGCGGGCGCACCGCCGCCAGCGACTGGCGCAGCAGCTGCGGGTAGTTCTCCACCGGCCGCACCTTGATCTTCTGGAACAGCTCGGGGAACAGCTGCATCATCGTCTCGCGGTTCTCCAGCATGTAGGAGACACCCGACGGGGTGCGCGCATTGTCCTCCAATACGTAGAAGTCGTCCTCGCTGATGCGCACGATATCGACGCCGATAATGTGGGTGTAGACGCCGGCCGGCGGCCGCACCCCGATCATCTCCGGCAGGAACGCTTCGTTCTTGGCGATCAAGTCCCTGGGAACGCGTCCGGCGCGCAGGATCTCCTGGCGATGGTAGATGTCATCGAGGAAGGCATTCAGCGCCTGCACGCGCTGCTCGATGCCTTGCGTCAGGCGCCGCCACTCATTGCCTGAAATGATGCGTGGAACGATGTCGAAGGGGATCAGCCGCTCGGACGCCTCCTGCTCGCCATAGACGGCGAAGGTGATGCCGGTCTTGCGGAAGACGCGTTCGGCGTCCTGCATCTTCTCGGTAAGCCTGGCTGGATCCTGCTCCTTCAGCCAGCGATCATAAGCCGAATACGGTCTTCTCAATCCGGAAACTTCCGGAAGCATTTCATCGAACGCTGCCAATCGCATACTCCCCTGTGAAGCCATTTCACTGGCGTCGCCGAAGAAAATCAAGCGCAATCGGTGATTTGGGAGATGCGGACGATCAGTATGTTGCGGCTGCCTAAAATTGAGGCAGTCGAAATATGACCTTGATCAGGCTTTGCCTCGTGCCCGGGCAAATGCCTTCCCGGCTAGAAGGCGCGGAAGGTGACGACCGTAAACGTGTCCTTGATGCCGGGGAGAATCTGCACCTTCTCGTTGACGAAATGACCGACGTCTTCCTCGTCGTCGACATAGAATTTGGCGAGCAGGTCGTAATTGCCTGCGGTTGAATAGATTTCCGAAGCGATCTCGGCGTCGGCAAGCGCGCTGGCAACCTCGTAGGATTTGCCCAGCTCGCATTTGATCTGCACGAAAAACGCCTTCATGGCTTCGTCCCGCTAAACGTCCAAGTCCAAGCGGCCCTTCTGGCAGACTGGAGGCGGCCTTTCAAGCACTGGAATCCGCACTTAGCCGGCGCAGGCCCTGGCCACGGCCCAGCGCAGCGCCACAACAGGCATGACATTCCGGTGGCGAATATTCGCAATCGGTGAAACCGGGATGCACCGCCAAGCGTATGTTATCGTGCGTCTTCGGACATCATTTTGAGGGACCGTTCCGAGGGACAACGGAGACAAGCCATGCGCCACGCCTTTTTCGCATTCGCAGTCATTCCATTCCTCTTGATATCCTCGGCCTTTGCCGGCGACGCCGAAATCAAGGCAGGCCAGGCCGTCATCGACGGTCAGTTGAAGGCTCTGCTGGCCGATGACGGCGCCAAGGCCTACGGCTTTGCCGCCCCGAACGTGAAGCAGGTCTTCCCGACCGTCGACGCCTTCATGAACATGGTGACCAATGGCTACCCGCCAGTGCGCAAGCCGCAGTCCTATGCCTTCGGCAAGGTCGAGCAGACGGGTCCGGGCTCGATTATCCAGCAGGTGCTGATCGTCGGGCCTGACGGCAAGGATTATGAGGCGGTCTATACGCTGCAGCAGCAGCCCGACGGCACGTTCCAGATCACCGGCTGCAGCCTGCGCGCATCCAACTCGCTGAGCACCTGAGGTCCTACAGGACGGGTATATCGCCCCTCGCCCAGCCCTCTGTGATCTCGGCCCCGCGCGCCTCGAAGCTGCCGGTCTCGATCGCGGCTCGAATGTCCTGCATCAGCTTCTGATAGTAGGACAGGTTATTCCAGGTCAGCAGCATCGCGCCGAGCGCCTCCTGCGAGCGCACCAGATGGTGCAGATAGGCGCGCGAATAATCCCGCGCCGCCGGGCAGTCGCTTTCCTCGTCCAGCGGGCGCGGATCGTCGGCATGGCGGGCGTTGCGCAGATTGACCTTGCCACGTCTTGTGTAGGCCAGGCCGTGCCGGCCGGCCCGTGTCGGCATCACGCAGTCGAACATATCGATGCCGCGCGCCACCGATTTCAGGATATCGTCAGGCGTGCCGACGCCCATGAGATAGCGCGGCTTGTCCGCGGGGAGTTCAGGACATGTGATGTCGAGCATTTCGAGCATCACCGCTTGCGGTTCGCCGACCGCCAGGCCGCCAACCGCATAGCCCTTCAGGTTCATCGCGCTCAGCGCCTGCGCCGAACGCACCCTGAGCGCCGCGTTGTCGCCGCCCTGCACGATGCCGAACATCGCCTTGCCCGGCTGGTCGCCAAACGCCGACTTGCAGCGCTCGGCCCAGCGCAGCGACAGCTCCATGGCGCGCTCGATCTCCTTCAACTCAGCCGGCAGCGCCGTGCATTCGTCGAGCTGCATCTGGATGTCGGAATCGAGCAGACCCTGGATCTCGATCGAGCGCTCCGGCGACATTTCGTAAGGCGCGCCATCGATATGTGAGCGGAAAGTGACACCCTTTTCGGTCAGTTTCCTCAACTTCGACAGCGACATCACCTGGAAACCGCCGCTGTCGGTCAGGATCGGATGCGGCCAGCGGGCGAATTCGTGCAATCCGCCGAGCCGCGCGACACGCTCGGCGCCGGGCCGCAGCATCAGATGATAGGTGTTGCCCAGGATGATGTCGGCGCCGAGGCCGCGCACCTGATCCATGTACATGGTCTTGACGGTGCCGCCGGTGCCGACCGGCATGAACGCGGGCGTGCGGATTTCGCCGCGCGGCATATCGATGACGCCGCGCCGCGCCTTGCCGTCGGTGGCGAGGACCTTGAAGCTGAACGGCTTAGCCATTGAATTCCTTGTCGTGGATCGGCGCGTCAGGCGCCTGTCTGTCGAGCGACTGGCGATATTGGATGCAGCCGCGCATGAATTTGGGCCAGGGCGGCACGGCGATCGATGGCTCGGTCTTTTCCGGCAGCAGATCCCACAAGTCGGGGTGATGCCAGCATAGATCGTGGCCGGACGTGTCGCGATGCGCGCGAATGCCGGCGCGCAGTTTCTTCACCTCGGCGATCAGGGCATCGCGATCAAGGGTTTGCAGGTCATCATCCATCGCTCATCTCCGCTCGATACAGCAGGCTTGCGTCCCCATAGGAGTAGAACCTGTAGCGGTTCGCAATGGCATGCGCATAGGCTGCACGCATCGTGTCGAGGCCGCTGAAGGCTGAAACCAGCATGAACAGCGTCGAGCGCGGCAGATGGAAATTGGTCATCAGCATGTCGGCGGTGCGAAAACGATAGCCGGGCGTGATGAAGATATCGGTCGGGCCCGACCACGCGGGCACCGTCCCGTCTTCGCGCGCCGCACTCTCCAGCAGCCGCAGCGAGGTCGTGCCGACGGCGATGATGCGCCCGCCCCTCGCTTTGGCCGCGTTCAGCGCATCGGCTGTTTCCCGGCTGACCGAGCCGATCTCGGCATGCATCTTGTGGTCGGCGGTGTCGTCCGCCTTGACCGGCAGGAACGTGCCGGCGCCGACATGCAAGGTGACGAAGCGGCGCTCGACCCCTCTGGCATCGAGAGCGGCAAACAGCTCCGGCGTGAAATGCAAACCTGCCGTCGGCGCTGCCACGGCGCCCTCTTCCCTGGCATAGATGGTCTGGTAGTCGGCCCGGTCGCGCTCGTCGTCATCGCGCTTCGAGGCGATGTAAGGTGGCAGCGGAATGTGGCCGACGGCATGCAGCGCCTCGTCGAGGAACGGCCCCGACAGGTCGAAGCCAAGAAGCGCCTCGCCGCCCTCGCCCTTCTCGATCACCGTGGCGTCGAGCTGGCCGAGGAAGCAGGAATTGCCGTCATGGCCGAAATGGATGCGGTCGCCGGCGGCGATGCGCTTGCCTGGCCGCATGAAGGCCAGCCAGCGATCCGGCGCCACGCGCATATGCAGCGTGGCCTCGACCTGCGCCTGCGCCGCGCCGCGCCGCCTTATGCCTTTGAGCTGCGCCGGAATGACCTTGGTATCGTTGAACACCAGCACATCGCCGGTCCTGAGCAGGGATGGCAGGTCGCCGACTGTGCGGTCATCGAGCGCCTCGCCCGGTTTGACCACCAGCATCTTGGCGCTGTCGCGCGGCTCCGCAGGGCGAAGCGCGATGCGCTCCTCCGGCAGGTCGAAGTCGAAGAGATCGACGCGCATCAGTAGAGCCGGACGAGCAGCGCTCCGACCAGCAGCAACACCGCGCCGGCGACGCGGCCGAGCGAGATTTCGCGCACCGCGACACCAAGGAAGCCGATGCGGTCGATGAGCATGCCGGCCAGCAGTTGACCGGCCACCAGGAACGCCATCAGGGCGGCGGCGCCGATGCGCGGCGTCAGGATTGTGGAGAGCGTGACATAGAAGCCCCCGAGCATGCCGCCGGCGACGAACAGCCAGGGTGCCGGTGCCTTCCAGTCGAGCGAAATGCCTTGCAGCCTCACCACCGTGACGGAGATGATGCCGAGCACGATCGCGCCCGACAGGAATGAGAACGCAGCCGCCGCGACCGGGAGACCCAGGCCGCGCGCCAGCTGCGAATTGATCGGTGCCTGAATGGCAATAAAGGCGCCGGACAGGATGCCGAGAAGCGACCAGACGACGCCCATCATTGTCGGCCTTACTTGACGTCGGCCGCGACCTTCAGCGACACGATCTTGTCGGGATCGACCACCGGTTCGCCGCGCTTGATCTTGTCGACATTGTCCATGCCTTCGATGACTTGGCCCCAGACCGTGTACTGGCGGTTTAGGAAGGCGGCATCGTCGAAGCAGATGAAGAACTGCGAATTGGCCGAGTTCGGGTTCTGTGAACGGGCCATCGAGCAGGTGCCGCGACCGTGGTTGGCATTGGAGAACTCAGCCTTCAGGTCCGGCTTGTCCGAGCCGCCCATGCCCGCGCGCGACGGCGCGAAGGTCGGCTTGCTCGAATTGCCGAACTTCACGTCGCCGGTCTGCGCCATGAAGCCGTCGATGACGCGGTGGAAAACCACGCCGTCATAGGCGCCTTCCCTGGCCAGTTCCTTGATGCGGGCGACATGGCCGGGGGCCAGATCGGGGAAAAGTTCGATGACGACCTTGCCCTTGGTCGTTTCCATGATGAGCGCGTTCTCGCGGTCCTTGATTTCGGCCATGTCAGATATCCTTTTGAGAAAACAGTATTACTTGTCGGCGGCGATGCGCACCTTGATCATCCGGTCGGGGTCGGAAACCGTGCCGTTGTCCGCCTCGTCACCCTTCTTGATGTGGTCCACCAGTTCCATGCCGCTGACGACATTGCCGACGATGGTGTACTGGCCGTCGAGCGGCGGCGCCGGCGCGAACATGATGAAGAACTGCGAATTGGCGGAGTTCGGATCCTGCGAGCGGGCCATGCCGACCACGCCGCGCTTATAGTGCTCGGTCTGCGAGAATTCGGCCGGCAGGTCCGGCAGGTCCGAACCGCCGGTGCCGACGGCCTGGGCGTTGAAACCCTTCTTCATGTTGCCGAACTTGACGTCGCCGGTCTGCGCCATGAAACCGTCGATGACGCGGTGGAAGGCGACATTGTCATACGCATGGTCACGCACGAGCTTCTTGATCTGCGCGACATGCTTGGGCGCCAGATCTGGCCGCAGAGCGATGGTGACGTCACCGTCCTTCAGCGTGATGATCATGGTGTTTTCCGGGTCGGCGGCATAGGCCGAGACCGAGGCGGTCACGAGACCGGCAAGCACGACGAGGAACGAGGCAAGCTTTTTCAGCTGCATGGATAGTTCTCCGAAATTTCTATTTCGCGAATTTGGCGGTGAGCGCGCCGGCGACAGCGGCCGGCACGAAGGGGCGGATGTCGCCGCCCATCGAGGCTATCTGGCGCACAAGTGTGGCGGTAATGGTGCGCACGGACGGGCTGGCTGGCAGAAAAACCGTCTGCAGCTCGGGCGCCATGGTTTCGTTCATGCCGGCCATCTGCATTTCGTAATCGAGATCGGTGCCGTCGCGCAGGCCGCGGATCATGATCGAGGCGCCCTGTTTCCTGGCCGCGTCGATCACCAGCCCGTCGAAGGCAACAACCTTTATGCGAGCGCCATCGCGGCCGAATTCGGCCTTCGTGGCGGCTTCGATGAGTTGCACCCGCTCCTCGAAGGAAAACAACGGCTTTTTGCCCGGATGAATGCCGATTGCGGCATAGACGATATCGGCCACGGCCAGCGACGCCTTCAGCACATCGAGATGGCCGTTGGTCAGCGGGTCGAAGGAGCCAGCGTAAAGGGCGGTGCGTTCAGTCATGGGAGGTGCTTCTAGCGAGCCTCTCTCGCAAAGGCAAATCCGATCGGCGCGAAGGCCGTGAACCTTTTCAGGCACATGAACGACAGATGAACACGCTGATCACGAAGCCTTCACGCAGCGTTCACTAGGTTGCACCTTAATAAGATGAAACCAAAATCCCATCTATCCGTTGTAAGGCGCAGGAGAACACGCACATGCTGATCTACATGCTCGCCACCGCAATGACAGTCGCCATGCTGATCGCCACCGTATTCGGGCTGCATCAGGAGGCACAACGCATCCGCGTCAAGGCAACCACCAAGCGCTTCGAAGGCTTCGGCCCGCGCAAGCCGTATCGTCACTACTGAGTCAGTCCAGAACTAAGTCAGTCCAGACTTGCTGCCACGCCGGCCAACGGGCCGGCGTTGTCATGTCTGGACTTATTCAGCGCTTTCCGGACCGGTATCAGTCTCGGGAGCAGACTCCGTACCGCCCTCGATGGTCTCTTCGCTTTCCTCGTCCGCCTGCGGCTCCGAGATGCGCTCGACCGAAACCACCTTCTCGCCTTCAGCCGTGTTGAAGATGGTCACGCCCTTGGTGGCGCGGCTGGCGAAACGGATGCCGTTGACCGGCACCCGGATGACCGTGCCGCCATCCGACACCAGCATGATCTGGTCGTCATTGCCGACCGGGAAGGTCGCCACCAGCCGGCCGATCTCCGCCACTTTCGACACATCGGTAGCGCGGATGCCCTTGCCGCCGCGGCCGGTCAGGCGGAAATCGTAGGACGACGAGCGCTTGCCATAGCCATATTCGGTCACAGTCAGCACATACTGCTCATGCGCCTTGAGGAACTCGTAGCGCTCGTCGGAAAGCTCCGCCTCCTCGCCGACCTCTTCATTGGTGAGCGCGATCTCTTCCTCCTCACCGGCCGCGATGCCGGCGGCGGCCCGCCGTTCGGCCGCGGCCCGCTTGAGATAGGCGGCGCGTTCGGCCGGCGGCGCATCGACATGCTCGATCACCGACATGGAGATGATGCGGTCGGTCTCGGCCATGGTGATGCCGCGTACGCCGACGGAGTTGCGGCTCTGGAAGACGCGCACGTCACCGACCGAGAAGCGGATGCATTGGCCGGAGCTGGCGGTCAGAAGCACATCGTCATTGTCGGTGCAGGTCTCGACGCCGAGGATTTCGTCGCCTTCCTCCTCCAGCTTCATGGCGATCTTGCCATTGCGGTTGACCTGGACGAAGTCGGACAGCTTGTTGCGGCGCACGGTGCCGCGCGTGGTGGCGAACATCACGTCGAGCTCGCCCCAGCTGGTCTCGTCCTCGGGCAGCGGCATGATGGTGGTGATGCGTTCGCCCTGCTCGAGCGGCAGCATGTTGATCAGCGCCTTGCCGCGTGACTGCGGATTGCCGATCGGCAGCCGCCACACCTTCTCCTTGTAGACGATGCCGCGCGAGGAGAAAAACAGCACTGGCGTATGCGTGTTTGCCACGAACAGCCGGGTGACAAAATCCTCTTCCTTGGTCGACATGCCGGAGCGGCCCTTGCCGCCACGGCGCTGCGCCCGGTAGAGCGAAAGCGGCACGCGCTTGATGTAGCCGGAATGGCTCACCGTCACGACCATGTCCTCGCGCTGGATCAGGTCCTCGTCTTCCATGTCCGCGCCGCCGTCGGTGAGCTCGGTGCGGCGTGGCGTGCCGAACTCGTCGCGCACGGCGGCAAGCTCGTCCTTGACGATCTGCTGGACACGCGCCCGTGACGACAGAATATCCAGATAATCAACGATTTCGGCGCCGATCGTGTTCAACTCGTCGGCGATTTCGTCACGGCCGAGCGCGGTCAGGCGCTGCAGGCGCAATTCGAGGATGGCGCGCGCCTGTTCCTCGGACAGATTGTAGGTGCCGTCCTCATTGATGCGGTGGCGCGGATCGTCGATCAAAAGGATCAGCGATTCGACGTCACCCGCCGGCCAGCGCCGCTCCATCAACTGCTCGCGTGCCGTCTGCGGATCCGGCGCGGTGCGGATCAGCTTGATGACCTCGTCGATATTGGCGACGGCGATGGCAAGACCGACCAGCACATGAGCGCGGTCGCGCGCCTTGCGCAGCAGGAATTTCGTCCGCCTTGTGATGACCTCTTCGCGGAAGGAGACGAACGCCTTCAGCATGTCGGTCAGGGTCAGCAGTTCCGGCTTGCCGCCATTCAGCGCCACCATATTGGCGCCGAAAGAGGTCTGCAGCGGCGTGAAGCGGTAAAGCTGATTGAGGATGACGTCGGCGACGGCGTCGCGCTTCAGCTCGATAACGACGCGGTAGCCCTGGCGGTCGCTTTCGTCGCGGATGTCGGAAATGCCCTCGATGCGCTTGTCGCGCACCAGCTCGGCCATCTTCTCGATCATCGAGGCCTTGTTCACCTGGTAGGGAACCTCGGTGATGATGATCGATTCACGGTCATTACCGCGCTGTTCGATGTTGACCTTGCCGCGCATGACGATCGAGCCACGACCGGTCGAATAGGCGCTGTAGATGCCGGAACGGCCAAGCACGATGCCACCGGTCGGGAAGTCGGGGCCTGGAATGATCTCCATCAGCGCCGGCAGGTCGATCGCCGGATTGTCGATGATGGCGATGGCGCCGTTGCAGACTTCGCCCAGATTGTGCGGCGGGATGTTGGTGGCCATGCCGACGGCGATACCGCCGGAGCCATTGACCAGCAGATTGGGAAAGCGCGCCGGCAGAACCTTCGGTTCGGTATCCGAGGCATCATAAGTGTCCTGGAAATCGACAGTGTCCTTGTCGATATCCTCCAGAAGCTCATGCGCTACCTTGGTCAGCCGCGATTCGGTGTAGCGCATCGCCGCCGGCGGATCGCCGTCGATCGAGCCGAAATTGCCCTGCCCGTCAATCAGCGGCACGCGCAGCGACCAGTCCTGCGCCATGCGCACCAAGGCGTCGTAGATCGAGGCGTCGCCATGCGGATGGTATTTACCCATCACGTCGGCGACCGGGCGGGCCGACTTCACATATTTGCGGTTCCAGTGGTAGCCGCTCTCATGCGCAGCATAGAGAATGCGGCGATGCACGGGCTTCAGGCCATCGCGCACATCGGGCAGCGCTCGGCTGACGATCACGCTCATGGCGTAAGAAAGATAGGAGCTCTGCATCTCCTCGATAATGGAGATCGGCTCGATGCCGGTGGGGCCGCCGTCGGCGCCGCGCGGTGTCTTTTGGTCGGTCAAATCGGATCACAATCTAATCAGGAATCACTGACCGCTTATATAGGAAGCAAGGCCGAAACTCCAATGTTCGCGGCACTTTTCCAGTGTCATTTTTGATGGTAATTTCAAAAGGATACCGCTCATTGCGACGATATGGCCACGACGCTTTTCGCCGCCACAAGGCAAAAGCCGGCAATGGACCAACTTTCCCACGCGAAAGCCGCAAGCGCCATGAATTGGCGCCGGTGGCTGCCTTTGCAGGCGCTGAGCGGCTGGCAGTTCCGGGATCTCAACGGTGATCTGATCGCCGGCCTGACATTGGCCGCGATCGCCATCCCCGAGCAGATGGCAACGGCCAGGCTCGGCGGCTTTGCCCCCGAAGTCGGTTTTTTTGCTTTTGTCGCCGGTTCGGTGGCGTTTGCCCTGTTTGGCGCCAATCGTCACCTCTCGGTTGGCGCGGATTCGACCATCACGCCGCTGTTCGCCGGCAGCCTGGCGCTGCTCGCCACATCCGGCTCGCCGCATTATCTGGCGCTGGCGGCAATGTTGGCACTCATGGTCGGGCTGGTCGTGACGCTCAGCGGCATCCTTCGCCTCGGCTGGATCGCGGATCTCCTGTCGGTGCCGGTCACAACGGGGTTTCTGGCCGGCATTGCCGTCCATATCATCGTTTCGCAGATGCCGGGACTGCTCGGCCTGCCTGCCGAGAGTGGAGAAACCTTGCGGCGTGTCGGCGAGATCGCCGGCAATCTCCATCTCACCAATCCCTGGAACTTCGGGCTCGGCCTCGGCGTGTTCGCGATCGTGTTCTGTTCGGAACGGATCAGTGCCCGCATCCCCGGAGCCTTGATCGGCATGGTGCTTGCCACGCTTGCGGTCGTCGTCTTCGACCTCAGGGATCACGGCGTCGAGGTGCTTGGGGCACTGCCAAACGGCCTGCCGGGCGCCTATTTGCCGGAGGCGGGCCTCAATGACGTGCAGGCACTCGTTCCGCTGGCGTTGCTGATCGCCGTTATCGTCATGGTACAGACGGCCGCCACTTCGCGTTCTTTCGCTTCGCAACAGGACGACGCACCCGACGTCAACCGCGATTTCGTCGGCGTCGGCGCCGGCAGCATCGCGTCGGGGCTGTTCGGCGCCTTTGCCGTCAATGCCAGCCCGCCGCGGACAGCCATCGTCTCCCAGTCGGGTGGCCGCTCGCAACTGTCCGGCCTCATCGCCGCGGCCATTGTGCTGGCGCTCGGCGCCTTTGGCGGCGGCCTGCTCACCAATGTTCCGCAGGCCGCCTTGGCCGGCGTCCTGATGTTCGTTGCCCAGCACATATTGCGCTGGAAGGTGTTCGCCGGCGTCTACCGGCAGGCGCCCGTCGAATTCCTGTTGATCCTTGCCACCATGGCAGCGATCGTGGTGTTGCCGATCGCAACCGGCGTGGCGGTGGGCATCGGCCTGTCGCTGCTGCATGGCATATGGAGCGCGACGCGGACGGAACCGATCGAGCTCGAACAGGTGCCAGGCACGTCCGTCTGGTGGCCTCCGGCCAAGCCCAGCGCTGGCGAACAACTCCCGGGCGTGTTGGTCGCGGCCTTCCAGGCGCCATTGTCCTTCGTCAATGCCGACCGTTTCAAGCGCGGCGTTTGCGGCCTTGTCGATGCCAGGGACGAAGCCGTGAAACTGGTCGTGCTGGAGGCCAGCAACATCGTCGAGATCGACTACACCGCCGCGCAGGCCCTGATCGACACCATCCTTCATTGCCGCAAGGCGGGCGCGGTCTTTGCCATAGCGCGGCTGGAATCGCTGCGCGCCCAGGCGGCGCTGGCGCGGTTCGGCATTGCTGAAATGGTCGGCCCGCAGCGCATATTCCACAGCGTCGACGCGGCGATCAAATCACTTGGTCCGGGCAAACAGCAGCAGCAAGAACAGGATGGAGTGCCATGATCGACCCGCGAGAACCCATAGTCACGCCGGTTCCCGTCGAGGACCTTCGGCCGACGCAGATAACGGTCGGCATGAGAGAAGTTGCGTTGAAGCGCCAGATGATCCGGGAACAGGACGCCAGGAAGAAGACCGGCGCTTTTCTCGGCAAACACATGGTGCCGGTCGTATTAGGCCCCAAGAATCGCAACTACGTCACCGATCACCATCATCTCGCTCGCGCCCTGCTCGAGGAAGGCGTCAAGGACGTGCTGGTGACCGTGATCAGCGACCTGTCCGCGCTCGACAAGGACGCGTTTCTTTTCGTGCTCGACAACAGAGGCTGGATGCATCCATTCGATGAGAACGGCCGGCGCCGCGATTATTCGGCAATTCCGAAGACAATCGGCGAGCTGATCGATGATCCCTACCGGAGCATGGCGGGCGAGCTGCGCCGGATGGGCGGCTTTGCCAAGGACACCACACCGTTCAGCGAATTCATCTGGGCGGATTTTCTGCGCCGGCGCATCGACCGCAATGCGATTGCGAAGAACTTCGACAAGGCGATGAAAGAGGCACTCAGCCTGGCCAGGGGCAAGGACGCGGACTATCTGCCGGGCTGGTGCGGCCCGACCTCCGACTAAGCCTGCCTCGGCCGAGGCGAGTGCACGGCGGCACCGCCTGACCGACGATAATCGCCTGGCGTTTCACCCATGACGTGCCGGAACCGGCGGTTGAACGTCGACAGGTCATTGAAGCCGACGTCGAAGGCGATCGCCGAGATCGCGTCGGCGGACAGTCGCAGCCGCAATGCCGCACGGTGCAAGCGGGTCTTGAGCAGGAACTGGTAGGGCGTCATGCCGGCGACCTGCCGGAAAATACGCAGGAAATGATAGGGGCTGGTTGCCGTCTCATCCGCCAGTGCCGAAAGCGAAACCGGCCCGTCGGCATCCAGTTCGATGCGCCGCACGGCTTCGGCCACCCGTTTCTGATCACGACGGCTTGGTCCGCGCCTGGCGGACGTGGCGCCGGAAATCGTGGCCACGGCCGCGGCGGCAATGCGCACACCGAGTTCCTCGAAGGCCTCGCTGTCGACCGTCTCCCGCGCGACCTCCGCCTCGGCCAGCAAAGGCGCCAAGGCCGGAAAGGGCGGCAGGCGCGGCGCTTCGAAGACAAGCCTCCTGACGCCCGGCACGCCGGCGACGATCCGTTCCATATAGGCGGGCTCGAAATGGAACGATAGACAGCGGTCGCCGCTGCCGTGCTCGTGCCCGCATTCATAGCACGTGCCGGAATTGCCGAGCAGCAGCGCGCCGGGCGCCAGCATGGCCGTTCCCTGCCGTGCGCGGTAGCGGAACGTGCCGCAGGTGACGGCCGCAACGCAGAAATCCCGATGGGCTTCCTCGAACGGCCGGTCGTTCACCCCGGCCGTGCAGATCACATCCGCCACATGCCAGCCGGGTCCGGATGCGAGAGTGCGGGTCGTCGCTGTCATGGCCGAAATATAGCAATTTTTCCCAAGCCCAGAACCCCGTCAGCGCCTACCGCTCCCGGTCTCCTGACAGAAAGAGACCGCAGTCATGTTCGACCCCTTTGCCGAAGCCCTGCACAGTCCCGGACCCATCGGCGGACTTGCCGGAAAACTGAACCTTTACGGCCGTTTCGTCGGCGCCTGGACGTTCGATGCCTCGCGTCATCTCGAGGATGGCACCGTGCTGACCGGACGCGGCGAGGTGCATTTCGGCTGGGTGCTCGAGGGCCGCGCCATCCAGGACGTCTGGATCCTGCCCGCGCGGAACACCGGTTCCCAGCCTTCCCTGGGCAAATGGACGTTCTATGGCACGACGCTGCGGGTCTATGATCCCGGCGCGGACGCCTGGCACATTTTCTGGAGCGATCCGCGCAATCAGTATTTCAGCCGCCAACTCGGCCGGGCAGAGGGCGACACGATCGTTCAGGTCGGCGCTGACGGCACCGGTTCCTCGGTGCGCTGGAGTTTTTCGCGGATCACCGAAAACTCCTTCCGATGGCTCGGCGAGCGCTCGCACGACGGCGCGGACTGGCACCTCGAAGTCGAGTTCCTGGCGCGGCGCATTGCAACAGAGTGACGCGGCAACCTCTTGTAGCACCGGAGAAAACCATGTTCGACATGGCGCCTAGTGCGTGGCACTGCGGGTGAACGAGGCACCGCGGCCGGTGCCGGCGGACGAAAAAGCCGGCTGCCCTCAAAAGCCCGGCACGGAGGGCGGCACATAGTTGCCGAGGCAAGGCCGCGCAGTCGAGGAATATCCTTTCCGGGCAGAGGATCGATCCTCCGCTGAGATGGAAGTGGATGCGGCAGCGCGCGGCGCCATTTCCTGACCATACACACGACAAGCCCCTTCCGCCGACCTGCGCCGGCCCAATTGTGAAAAAGAAACTGCCGAGCCGATGCGCGTATTGAACCGGCGACAGGCGAGGATATAGGGTCGCCCCAAGGCAGGGTTTTTCTAATGGCTAAGAACGCCGAGATTGAAATTCTACGCGCAATCTCCATCCTCATGGTGATTGCCGCGCACATTCCCTTCATACTGCCTTGGGAATCGGCGTATTGGTGGCCTATATTCAAGGTTGCTCATTTTTGGGCGGGCGTGGATATCTTCTTCGCGATATCGGGATTTGTGGTCACTGCCACGCTACTCCGCCATATCCGGTCTGAAACGCCCCTCATAGCGTTGAAGTCGTTTTGGATCCGGCGCTTCTTTCGTCTTGCCCCGCTTTCCTGGGCGACTTTGGCTCTTTCGATAGTGTTGGCCGCTACCTGGAACGGGTTCGGCTTTTTTGGCAGCCCGCAGAACAATTTCTACGACGCTGTGGCCGTTGTGATCTACGGCCAGAATTGGCACTTTTTCCTATGCACGTCTGCCGGCTGGACAACATGCGGTATCAACCGGCATTTTTGGTCCCTGTCCTTGGAAGAACAGTTCTATATCGCCCTTCCGCTGGTGTTCATCTTCTCGCGTCGATGGCTTGCAGCGGTCTGCGCTCTCCTGATCGTCATCCAGTTTCCGCTTTACCGACCCAACACCTCATGGCTCTGGATCACGCGGACTGATGCCATCTCATGGGGCGTCCTGCTCGCCCTGTTTTCGCAGCATGCCGACTATTGGCGACTGGCTCCGACAATCTTTCGCTACCGCCACATCGGTCTTCTTTTCGTGGCGCTCGTCATCACCGCCATTTGCTTCCTGTCGGGCGGACTGATCGTTTCGTTCTTCGTCGGGTTGATAGCTCTGCTGGCTGGCCTTCTGGTCTGGATCGCCTCTTATGATCGAGGCTACCTGTTCCGGAACGCAGAAAACCAACGTCTTCTGCTTTGGATCGGCAAGCGCTCCTACGCCATCTACCTTTTCCACTCCATAGCCTTCAGGCTGGTCAAAGAGGGCTGCGCCCGCTACGCCGGCAGTGCGGACGCCATCCAGAACTCGGCGCATTCCGTCGTTATCCTGGCGGGTGGGCTTGTCCTCACTGCCGCCATCGCCGAGATTTCGTGCCGCCTCATCGAAGCGCCGTTCCAGACAAAGGGGCGAGCCATGGCGCAGCGGATAGTTGCGCCAACGACTGTAGCCGTCCCGACTTAATTCCGAGGCACAACGGCCGCAAACCCGGAGAATGTGGCAGTCCCGCCAGGCAGCGGCGCTGACGGCCAACCTGCTCTGCAGTTTCGCAGTCCCGACAGTTTCCACCGGCCGGGCTTTGCTCTACCAATACGGCACGGGCTCGGCCCGGCGGGAGGGTCAGCGATGCCGAGTTTCGACAGCCTGTTCAATGCCTTCGTCACCATTCTCGTGACCATCGATCCGCCCGGCCTGGCGCCGCTGTTCCTCGCCGTGACGCGCGGCATGAACCGCGAGGAGCGTCAGCAGGTGTCGGTGCGCGCCTCGGTCATCGGCTTCCTGGTGATGGCGCTGTTCGCGGTGGCCGGCGCCTCGATCCTGTCGGTGTTCGGCATCACGCTGCCGGCCTTCCGCGTCGCCGGCGGTTTCCTGCTGTTCTTCATCGCCTTCGAAATGGTGTTCGAGCGGCGCCAGGACCGCAAGGAGAAGATCGGCGACGTCGCCATCACCAAGGACATGATCCACAACATCGCCGCCTTCCCGCTGGCGATCCCGCTGATCGCCGGCCCCGGCGCGATTTCAGCGACGGTGCTGCTCTCCGGCTCGTTTCAGGGCTTTGCCGCACAGGCAGCACTTGTCGGCATCATCTTCGTCTGCCTCGCCATCACATACCTGGTGTTCGTGCTGTCGGAACGTATCGACCGCATCCTCGGCCAGACCGGCCGTTCGATTCTGACCCGCCTGCTCGGTGTCATCCTAGCGGCGCTGGCCGTGCAATTCGTGGCCGACGGCATCAAGGCGCTGATGGCGGGGTGAACAGCAGTCCCTACCGTCCTACTTCGCCGCCGTATCAATCACTTCGAAATCATGTGTGATCGTGGCCGTCTTGGCCATCATGGCGGAGGCCGAGCAGTATTTTTCGATCGAGAGATTGATCGCGCGCTGAACCTTGTCGGAAGATAGCGCCCTGCCCTTGACGATGAAATGCATGTGGATGCGGGTGAACACCTTGGGGTCGGTCTCGGCCCGGTCGGCATCGAGTTCGACGACGCAGTCCTCGACCGCCTCACGGCCCTTTTCCAGGATATGCACGACGTCATAGGCCGAGCAGCCGCCAGTGCCGATCAGCACCAGTTCCATAGGGCTCGGGCCCGGCGTCTTGCCTTCAGGGCCGGATGCCGTTCCCAGCACCAGTTTGTGGCCGCTGCCGGACTCGCCGACGAAGGTGCGCTCTTCGACCCATTTTATCCGTGCCTTCACAGCCCTGTCCTTTCAGTCCTTTGATCCCAATCAACAATGCAAAACCCCGAAAGTCCATGCAGGACCTTCGGGGCATCGATCACGCGACGTCAGCCGTTGGTTGCTTTCGATCAGAACGGGATCTCGTCGTCCAGTTCGCGCGACGAACCGCCGCCACCGCCGCCCCTGGGGGCGCCGCCGCCACGGTTGAAGCTTTCGTTCGGGCTGGACTGGCCGAAATCGGAACCACGGCTGCTGCCGCCACCGGAATAACCGCCGACCTGGCCGCCCTCACCCTGGCGCCCGTCGAGCATCTGCAGTTCGCCGCGGAATCTCTGCAGCACGACTTCCGTCGTATACTTGTCGGCGCCGGTCTGGTCCTGCCATTTGCGCGTCTGCAACTGGCCCTCGACATAGACCTTCATGCCCTTCTTCAGATATTGCTCGGCCACCTTGGCGATGCCCTCATTGAAGATGACGACATTGTGCCACTCGGTCTTTTCCTTGCGCTCGCCGGAATTCTTGTCGCGCCAGCTTTCCGACGTGGCAATACGGATGTTGACGACCGGCTCGCCCGAGTTCAGGCGGCGGATTTCAGGGTCCGCGCCGAGATTGCCTACCAGAATGACCTTATTGACGCTGCCCGCCATGATTTTTCTCCGCGCTCATCCGAAACAAATTTTTGTCGCAGCACCTTACAGGCTGCGCACGTCAGCCGCCTGCTAAGGCTGGCTTTTCCCACAAGGTTTTTGTTCCCTTTTCGTTCCTATATGCACCGCTGCTGATTGTCAAGGAATGGCAGCAATGCCCAAGCCCATCATATGGGATTCAAAACAGCGCTTGCCAAATCAATAAGTATCGACTTATGCTTTTGCCATGATCGAAGCAGAGATTTTCCGCGCTTTGGCCGACCCGACGCGCCGCGCCGTCTTCGAGCGCCTCGCCGCGGCTGAGATGAGCGTGTCGGAATTGCGCAGCGGCCTGACGGTATCGCAGCCGGCGGTATCGCAGCATCTGGCGGTGCTGCGTGGCGCCGGCCTCGTGGTCGAACGGCGGGCCGGCCGCAACGCCTACTATCGTGCCGATCCGCAGGGGCTTGCCCCCTTGCTCTCCTGGATCGAACGCTACCGGGCCTTCTGGCCGGAGCGCATCGAAAGGCTGAAAACGGTTCTGAAGGACATGGATCAATGAAAAGCGTGGGATCAATGAACGGTGGAAACCCGAGCGAAGCCACCCCGGATGCGTTGGAGTTCGAATACGACCTTGCCGAGCCGCCGGAAAAAGTGTGGCGGGCGCTGACCGTGCCGGAATTGCTCGCCGCCTGGATGATGCCGAACGACATCAGGCCGGAAATCGGCAATCGTTTTGCCTTCGCCGGGACTGAAGCTGCCATCGAATGCGAAATCCTCGACGCCGAGCCGGAGCGCCTGCTGCGCTATTCCTGGCGCGAGCAGCCGGGCGACGACGCGCGCCAGGATACACTCGACAGTGTCGTCACCTTCACACTCGCCCGCACCGTTTCCGGCGGCACGCGTCTGCGCATCGTCCATGACGGTTTTGCAGGGAAAGCGATGCCTGCCGTCGCCATGGCGGGCACCGGCTGCCGGCTTTCGCTTGGATTGCACGGGCGCGCAAAGCCTGTCGCCGCGAACTTACCGAACACCTTGCTGCTCGCAGCCTGAACACGGGAATCGGAGACGAAAAATGAGCGGTCTTGCCAGTCTGGTGCCGATGGTGATCGAGCAATCGAGCCGCGGCGAACGCGCCTTCGATATTTTCTCGCGGCTGCTGCGCGAGCGCATCATCTTCATCAATGGCGAGATCAACGACGACGTGTCGGCGCTGGTCTGCGCGCAGCTTTTGTCATTGGAATCAGACAATCCCGAAAAGGAGATATCGCTCTACATCAACTCGCCGGGTGGCGTTGTGACCAGCGGTTTCGCCATCTACGATACGATGCAGTATGTCAGTTGCCCGGTATCGACCGTGTGCATGGGGTTTGCCGCTTCGATGGGCTCGTTCCTGCTGATGGCGGGCACGCCGGGGCGCCGCATCGCGCTGCCCAACGCCACCGTCCTGCTGCATCAGCCGCTGGGTGGCTTTCAGGGCCAGGCTTCCGACATCCAGCGCCATGCCGAACGGATCGGCAAGACCAAACAGCGCATGGCCGAACTCTATGCTCAGCATTGCGGCCGCAGCTATGAGGAGGTCGAACGCACGCTCGATCGCGACCATTTCATGACCGCCCGCGAGGCCCAGGCATGGGGCATTGTCGACCATGTCTTCGACACCCGCAAAAAGGCGGCATGAGGTCCAGGCCAGATCGGATTTCTGCACTGTCGAAGATTTGACGACACCTGTCTGGTTCCGGGAGCGGCTCGTCCCTATAATCCCGGGATGATCGACACTTATTCGCCCAGCACGTCGCATCGCCTCATCGTCGCCGCGATACTCACTTTCGCCAGCCTTTTGAGCAGCGCTGCACTCGCCAACGACAGCGCACCGCCGGCGCAGAAAGACGCCCTGCCCGGCGTGAGCGGCGATTATCGCATCGCCAAGCCGGCTCCCCAGCCGGAACCCGACGATGCGTTCCCCAGCAACGGGAACGGCGCGTTCAAGATCGGCGATACCGATGTCAGGATTTCCGGCACCATCACGGTCGATATGGCCACAGGCGGGTTCAAAGCCCCGAGGTGAGTAGCCCTCCCGCTGGGGCAGTTCAACCATTTCCCCAAAAAGAATAGCCCCGCCGTGCCTTAGGCAAACGGACGGGGCTTTTCTGGATCTCAAATCCATATTTTGCCGGGAGTGTACTGCCGGCGTTTGATTTCGGATGCTACGCGGCGTCAGCCGACGATCCGACTAGCAGTCTCTGATTTTGGGGGATACGGCAAGTCACGGTTTGTCGGGTGGCGCAAACGCTAAACCCTGGCACTTATGCCTGCCGCGGCTCCAACGAGGTGTGGAGCCCTTGGGGACTGTCCGGTGGCGTCATGCTCCGCTCCTGTGTCCGTTGCGACGTTGTCGTAGCGAAGCGCAAATCGCAAATACCTGCGGCGTCTCGCAGGCCGCCTTGAGGCGGCGAGGCCATCGAAAGACGGCCGGCTTCGCTGACCTCAGGAGACTGCTCCCGTGAGCCGGCCACGTCAACCTTCAATAGCCGGTTACGGAAAATTGTGATCGCCGGGAGGTTACGTACAGGTCAGCTTTCTGCACAGCTTTGTCAGGAGCGTGTTCGGCCTTTGTTCTTTCCGCTTGCCCCTTCGCGCGAAAGGCGGTTAAACGACGTCTGTCGGGAATTGTGGCGTCTCTCGACGTGGCGGCAAAAACACCTACATAGGGGATGGCCGGGACAATCCCGCCAATCCCACGAATTCCAGATCTGAGGCGGCGACCGGCGATGGCCGACCATAAATTCCTTTCCATTCGCGGGGCGCGCGAACACAATCTGAAGAATGTCGATCTCGACCTGCCGCGTGACAGCCTGATCGTCATGACCGGCCTGTCGGGTTCCGGCAAATCGTCGCTCGCCTTCGACACCATCTACGCCGAAGGCCAGCGTCGCTATGTCGAGAGCCTTTCGGCCTATGCCCGGCAATTCCTCGAAATGATGCAGAAGCCCGACGTCGACCAGATCGACGGCCTGTCGCCTGCCATCTCGATCGAGCAGAAGACCACGTCGAAGAATCCGCGCTCGACGGTCGGCACAGTCACCGAGATCTACGACTATATGCGCCTGTTGTTCGCGCGTGTCGGGGTGCCCTATTCGCCGGCCACCGGCCTGCCGATCGAGAGCCAGACGGTCAGCCAGATGGTCGACCGCGTGCTGGCGCTCGAGGAAGGCACCCGCCTGTTCCTGCTGGCGCCCATCGTGCGCGGCCGCAAGGGCGAGTACCGCAAGGAACTCTTGGAACTGCAGAAGAAGGGCTTTCAGCGCGTCAAGGTCGACGGCTTCTTCTATGAGATCGCGGATGTTCCGGCGCTCGACAAGAAGTACAAGCACGACATTGACGTCGTTGTCGACCGCATCGTCGTGCGCGGCGACCTGGCCACGCGTCTAGCCGACTCCATCGAGACGGCGCTGAAGCTCGCCGAGGGACTGGCGGTGGCCGAGTTCGCCGACAAGCCGCTCGATTCCAGCCAGACCGGTGAGGATTCGGTCAACAAGTCGAAGAACGAGACGCATGAGCGCATCCTGTTCTCGGAAAAGTTCGCCTGCCCGGTGTCCGGCTTCACAATCCCTGAGATCGAGCCGCGGCTGTTCTCCTTCAACAACCCGTTCGGCGCCTGCCCGACCTGCGACGGTCTCGGCAGCCAGCGCGCCATCGACCCCAATCTCGTCGTGCCCGACGAGAACGTATCGCTACGCGACGGCGCCGTCAGCCCGTGGGCGAAGTCGACCTCGCCCTACTACGTGCAGACGCTCGAAGCCTTGGGCAAGGCCTACAACTTCAAGCTCGGCGACAAGTTCAAGGATTTGAGCGCCGAGGCCCAGGAGGCGATCCTGCGCGGCACCGGCGAGCGCGAAGTCACCTTCCAGTATGATGACGGGCTGCGCTCCTACAAGACGACCAAGACTTTCGAAGGCGTCATCCCCAATCTCGAGCGGCGCTGGAAGGAAACCGAATCCGCCTGGATGCGCGAGGAGATCGAGCGCTTCATGTCGGCGACGCCCTGCCCCGTCTGCAAGGGCTACCGGCTGAAGCCGGAAGCGCTGGCGGTGAAGATCGGTGGCAAGCACATCGGCGAAGTCACGGAACAGTCGATCCGCAACGCCGACAAATGGTTCACCGATCTGCCCGCCCAGCTCAACGACAAGCAGAACGAGATCGCGGTGCGCGTGCTCAAGGAAATCCGCGAGCGCCTGCGCTTCCTCAACGATGTCGGGCTCGACTATCTGACGCTGTCGCGCAATTCGGGCACGCTGTCGGGCGGCGAGAGCCAGCGCATCCGCCTGGCATCGCAGATCGGCTCGGGCCTGACCGGCGTGCTTTACGTGCTGGACGAGCCGTCGATCGGCCTGCACCAGCGCGACAACACGCGGCTGCTCGATACGCTCAAGCACCTGCGCGACATCGGCAACACGGTGATCGTCGTCGAGCATGACGAGGACGCCATCCTGCATGCCGACTATGTCGTCGACATGGGTCCGGCCGCCGGCATCCATGGCGGCGAGATCATCGCCCAGGGCACGCCGCAGCAGGTGATGGCCAATCCCAACTCGATCACCGGCAAATATCTGTCGGGCGCGCTTGAAGTCGCCACCCCCGGTGTGCGGCGTGAGGCGAAAAAGAACCGGCGCCTGAAGATCGTCGGCGCGCGCGGCAACAATCTGAAGAACGTCACCGCCGAAATCCCGCTCGGCACCTTCACCGCCGTCACCGGCGTGTCGGGCGGCGGCAAGTCGACCTTCCTCATCGAGACGCTGTTCAAGGCGGCCTCGCGCCGCATCATGGGCTCGCGCGAGCATCCGGCCGAGCATGACCGCATCGAGGGCCTCGAATTCCTCGACAAGGTCATCGACATCGACCAGTCGCCCATTGGACGGACGCCGCGTTCGAACCCCGCCACCTATACCGGCGCCTTCACGCCGATCCGTGACTGGTTCGCCGGTCTGCCCGAGGCCAAGGCGCGTGGCTACCAGCCGGGACGCTTCTCGTTCAACGTCAAGGGTGGCCGCTGCGAGGCGTGCCAGGGCGACGGCGTCATCAAGATCGAGATGCACTTCCTGCCCGACGTCTACGTCACCTGCGACGTTTGCCACGGCAAGCGCTATAACCGGGAGACGCTCGACGTCCTGTTCAAGGGCAAGTCGATCGCCGACGTGCTCGACATGACCGTCGAGGAAGGCGTCGACTTCTTCGCCGCCGTGCCCGGCGTGCGCGACAAGCTCGACACGCTGAAGCAGGTCGGCCTCGGCTACATCCATATCGGCCAGCAGGCGACGACGCTGTCCGGCGGCGAAGCCCAGCGCATCAAACTCGCCAAGGAGCTGTCGCGCAAGGCGACAGGCAAGACGCTCTACATCCTCGACGAGCCGACCACCGGCCTGCATTTCCACGACGTCGCCAAACTCCTGGAAGTGCTGCACGAACTGGTCGACCAGGGCAACACGGTGGTGGTCATCGAGCACAATCTCGAAGTGATCAAGACCGCAGACTGGGTGCTCGACCTCGGCCCCGAAGGCGGCGACGGCGGCGGCGAGCTGGTTGCCCAGGGCACGCCGGAAGCGATCGTCCGCGAGAAGCGCAGCTACACCGGCCAGTTCCTCAAGGAACTGCTGGAGCGGCGCCCCGGAGGCAAGCGCGAAGCAGCGGAGTGATGATCGCACCGGTTGGCGCCTGGAGAGTTTTTGGATGACAATCAGAAGAGCGCTCGCCGGTGATATTCAAACCGTCGTTTCGCTGACCGCCGCCGCCTACGCTCCTTACAGCGCCATACTCGACGCGCCGCCGATCCCGGTGACCGAAGACTACGCGCCGCGCATCGCGCGCGGCGAGGTCTGGCTGCTGGAGAGCGGCAGCGAACCTGCCGGCGTGCTCACACTGGAGCGGCATACGGATTACGCGATGATCTTCTCGGTGGCGGTGTCGCCCGTCTTCCAGGGCAAGGGGTTTGGCATAAAACTGCTCAATCACGCGGATCAACAGACGCGCTCGTGGGGCCTGCCCGAGATACGGCTCTACACCAACGCGAAGATGGAACGGAACATCGCGCTCTATCTCGCTTACGGCTATCGCGAAACGGGTCGCCGGACCAACCCCTACCGGCCAGGATGGGTGCTTGTCGACATGGCAAAACCGGTCGACGAGACCACGACGGCCTGATTTCTGAACGCCGCCAGATTTCTGAATTTGGCCACACATTGCACTCGGGAGGACGACAATGAGCAAATCGGGAACAATCCGCTCCGGCATGGGCGGCTGGACCTTCGAGCCCTGGGATACGTCCTTCTATCCAGACAAATTGTCCAAGGCCAAACAGCTGCAATATGCCAGCCGGCAGGTGCCAAGCATCGAGGTCAACGGCACCTATTACTCCAGCTTCAAGGAGCCGACCTTCGTCAAATGGGCCAGCGAGGCGCCGGACGGTTTCGTCTATTCGCTGAAAGGCAACCGCTTCGTCACCAACCGCCGCGTGCTGGGCGAGGCCGGTGAATCCATGATGCGCTTCCTCGGTTCCGGCGTTGCCGCGCTCGGCGACAAGCTCGGCCCGATCCTGTGGCAGTTCGCGCCGACCAAAAAATTCGATCCCGACGATTTCGAAGCCTTTTTGAAACTGCTGCCGGAGAAACAGGACGGTGTCGCGTTGCGTCATGCGCTCGAAGTCCGCAACGACAGTTTCATCGTGCCGGAATTCGCCGCACTTGCCCGCAAATACAGGGCGGCGATCGTCTATGCCGACCATGCCAAATATCCTGATATCGCCGACGTCACCGGTGACTTCGTCTACGCACGGCTGCAGTCCGGCTCTGACGACAATCCTGACTGCTACACGCCGAAGGGTCTCGACGAGTGGGCGGCGCGGGCAAAGACATGGGCGGAAGGCAAGCAGCCGGCCGATTTGCGGCGCGCCGATCCCGCCACCGACGCCCCTGTGCAGCCGCGCGATGTGTTCGTCTACTTCATCACCGAGGGCAAGGTTCGCGCACCGTTCGGGGCGATGGCGCTGATGAAGCGTGTAGCCGGCTGACAAGCATCTGTCGTTGTTCGGCTACATGCTGTAAGCGCATCATCTATGCGTTTTGCGCGTAGCAAAGCATCTATTGCTGGGCATCTTCGCCACGATCGTAACCTTATCGACACTTCCTTGCTGCATGAATGCGGCGACGCCAAGCCGCACAGCTGGAGCCGCCGCCGGCAGGGAAAGAGGGGCATGTCGCTCGACTACACTTCACTTCTGCTGGCTGTGGGTTTCTCCGCCGCTTGCCTGAGCCTGACATTGTTCGGCATGTGGCTGACCGCCCGCACGGAACGGTTCCTGCTGACATGGGCGCTCAGCCTGGTGTTCGTGGTCGGCGATATCTTTGTCTATGACGCCTATATCGATATGCCCGGGCGCTTGCTCGGCATAGCCACCCTTGCCCTGTTGCTGCTCGGTTTCTCGACGATGCTCGGTGCGGCCTACCAGTTCAGAACCGGCGGATCGCCGCTGCCGCGAGCCCTGTTGGGCTGTGTTTCACTGGCGATGACGCTGCCACCCATGGCTCTGGGCTATGATGGCCTCGGCTTCATGTTCGAGAACCTTTTCGCCGCCCTGCTCCTGTTCGCGACGGCATTCGAATACTGGCGGGGCCGCGACGAAGCCCCTGCCCTGACGATCGGCATCACCACGCTCTACTCGGCCACCGCCGTTTCCTTCATGCTGTGCGCGGCGGTGCTGGCATGGGACGGCAAGCTGGTCCTCGGCCATGCACCAAGCAACTGGGCCGAGGAACTGAGCCTCATTGTCGTCATTGCCAGTATGACGGGCATTGGCGCCCTGTCACTTGCGCTCAACCAGGGGCGTCTGGCGAGGCATCACCGCCGCAACGCTCTTACCGATCCCTTGACCGGCCTGCTCAACCGGCGCGCGCTGTTCGACCTGCATGGCCATCTCCCGGTCGGTGCTTTTACCGCTGTGGTCGTCTTCGATCTCGACAATTTCAAAGCCATCAACGACGAGTTCGGCCACGCGGCCGGCGATGAGGTGCTGAAGGTGTTTGCGAGTGAACTCGCCGGCAATCTTCGCCAGACCGACGTCGCCGCGCGCATGGGCGGCGAGGAATTCGCACTGGTGTTGAAGCGCACCCTGCCGGAGACGGTCGAGGACACGGCAGAGCGCATCCGGACCGCTTTCGCGACGCGCCTGATAGAGACCGAAACCGGCTCCCTGAGATGCACGGTCAGTGCCGGATTTGCATTCGGCAGCAAAGAGGGCCTCAGCTTCGACAAGGTGCTCAGTGCCGCCGACAAGGCGCTCTACGACGCCAAGCGCGGCGGCCGCAACCGCGTCACCGCCTCTCCATTCCGGCGCGCGAGCTGACCAAGCTCACCAATGCCGAGCCTGTGATTGCCGGGTGTGCGATGGCGGCTCTATGCCGCCATGACGATTTCATTGAAAGTATCGAGATCGACGTAGAAAACCTTGGTGATCTCCTCGATCAGGTCGTCGTATTCGCAGCCCTGTGACCTCAGAATGTTGATGGCCGCGATGATGTCGACCCGTTCGGTAAGCCGCCGCTTCTGGTAGTCCTCGACGAAACGTTCCATGGCTGTCCCTTAGCCTGTGTGCCCAAACGCGTTTGAACGACAAAGATCGCAGGAGGGAAGCTAGGAAGCCTTGCTTGCGTGGAACTTGCCCGGCCTTCGCCGCGCCCTCGATCTGCGATAACCAGACTGATACGGAAGCGGCCGACTCACAGAAGCCAACGAAAGACTAGCATGCAGCCTCTGGCGCGCCAGAGATGCCGATCGCTGTGTGGAAGAAATATTGGACTTGCCAGGGACTTTGGATCGTCAGCCGAAGTCCAGCGCCGATTCTAGACGGTAAGGAACTTTCGCACATCAGCCCTGTCTAGATCTTCCGCCGGGCCAGTATGGACGATCTGGCCCCGGTCCATGATATTGACCTCGTCGGCGAGTTCGCGGCAGAAGTCTAGATATTGTTCGACCAGCAGCACGGCGATACCGGCCTGGTCGCGCAAATAGCGGATGGCGCGGCCGATATCCTTGATGATCGACGGCTGGATGCCTTCGGTGGGCTCGTCCAGCACCAGCAGCTTCGGCCGCATCACCAGCGCCCTGCCGATGGCGAGTTGCTGCTGCTGACCACCCGAAAGATCGCCGCCGCGGCGGCCAAGCATCTGCTTCAGCACCGGAAACAACTCGAAGACATGCGCCGGCACGTTGCGGTCAGCGCGCTTCAACGGCGCAAAGCCGGATTCCAGGTTTTCGCGCACCGTGAGCAGGGGAAAAATCTCCCTGCCCTGCGGTACGAATGCGATGCCCGACCGGGCGCGGTCATACGCCGCGCTCCGGTCGAGCGCCTTCCCCTCGAAGGCAACGCTTCCGCTCGTCAGCCGGTGGTGGCCGACGATCGATCTCATCAAACTGGTTTTGCCGACGCCGTTGCGGCCGAGCACGCAAGTGATCTTGCCGGCGCCCGCCTTCAGCGAAACGCCGCGCAGCGCCTGGGCGGCGCCGTAGTGGAGCGTGGCGTTGGAAACTTCGAGCATGTCAGCGCCTTCTCCAGAACCGGAGAACCGACAGATCGAAGCGATGGAATTGAACGCGCCAGACCATGCTCATCTCCCCAGATAGACTTCGACGACACGCTCGTCGGCCGAGACGAAATCGAGCGTGCCTTCCGACAGCACCGAGCCTTCATGCAGGCAGGTGACCTTGACGCCGAGTTCGCGCACGAAATGCATGTCATGCTCGACGACGATGACCGAATGGTCGCGTGCAATGTCCTTGAGCAGCCGCGCCGTCTCCTCGGTTTCCGCATCGGTCATGCCCGCGACCGGCTCGTCGACCAAAAGCAATTTCGGATCCTGCGCGAGCAGCATGCCGATCTCCAGCCACTGTTTCTGGCCGTGGCTGAGATTGGCGGCCTGCTCATGACGCTTGTCGCCCAGCCGGATGATGCCGAGAATGTCGTCGATCTGCCGCGCCTCGGCGGCCGAGCGGCGGTGGAACAGCGCCGGGAAGATCGAACGCGGCCCCTTCAGCGCCAGCATCAGATTGTCCTCGATCGTGTGGCTTTCGAAAACCGTCGGTTTCTGAAATTTGCGGCCGATGCCCATCATGGCGATCTCTGCCTCGTCATGCCTGGTGAGATCCACCTGGCCGTCGAAGAACACTTCGCCCTCGTCAGGCCGCGTCTTGCCGGTGACGATGTCCATCATCGTCGTCTTGCCGGCGCCGTTGGGGCCGATGATGGCGCGCATCTCGCCCTTGTCGAGCACCAGCGACAGATTGTTGATAGCGCGAAAACCGTCGAAGGAGACCGAGACGCCGTCGAGATAGAGGATGGTGTTCGACTTGCTCATGGTCCTACTCCGCCGCCTGCGGTTCGGGGTCGGACCAGGACCATTCGCCCGGATTCCTCGCCGGCGAGCGGGCGGGCTTCGAGGTCGCGGACGCCACGCCAACCTTGGCGGCGGCTTCTTCAACGACGGAGGCCGCACGCAACGCCCTGGCATTGCCGCGCCAGCTGTCCCACATGCCGATGATGCCCTTCGGCAGGAGCAAGGTGACGGCGACGAACAAGCCGCCGAGCGCGAATAGCCACAATTCCGGCAGCACGCCGGTGAACCAGGATTTGCCGGCATTGACCAGCAGCGCGCCGATGATCGGCCCGACGATCGTGCCGCGCCCGCCGACGGCGGCCCAGATCACCACCTCGATCGAATTGGACGGTTCGAACTCGCCGGGATTGATGATGCCGACCTGCGGCACGTAGAGCGCGCCGGCAATGCCGGCCATGACGGCCGAGACGGTGAAGGCGAACAGTTTCACATTCTCCGCCCGCCAGCCGAGGAAGCGCGTGCGGCTCTCCGCATCGCGCACCGCCATCAGGAGCTTGCCGTATTTGGAGCCGACGATCGCCCAGGTGACGAACACGGCAAGCGCCAGCATCACCGCGCTGGCGGCGAAAAGCGCCGAACGCGTCGCGTCGGCCTGCACGTTGAAGCCCAGAATATCCTTGAAATCGGTCAGGCCGTTGTTGCCGCCGAAACCCATATCGTTGCGGAAGAAGGCGAGCAGCAGCGCATAGGTCATCGCCTGGGTGATGATGGAGAGATAGACGCCGGTGACGCGGCTGCGGAAGGCGAACCAGCCGAAGATGAAGGCAAGCAGGCCGGGCACGGCCAGCACCGTGATCGCCGCAAACCAGAAATGGTCGAAGCCATACCAGAACCAGGGTAATTCCTTGTAGTTCAGGAACACCATGAAATCGGGCAGGATCGGGTTGCCATAGACACCGCGCGAGCCGATCTGGCGCATCAGATACATGCCCATCGCATAGCCACCGAGCGCGAAGAAGGCACCGTGGCCGAGCGAAAGGATGCCGCAATAGCCCCAGACCAGGTCGAGCGCGAGCGCCAGCAGCGCATAGCAGAGATATTTGCCGGTCAGCGCCACGATATAGGCCGGGACGTAGAAGGCGCTGGTCGGCGACACCGCCAGGTTGAGCAGCGGCACGATAATGGCCGCGGCCAGCAGGATGAAGATGGTGATGGCGATCCGGCGGTCGGCGCCGGCGGCAAAGAAGCGTCCCGTGATCATGCTTCCACCGCCCTGCCCTTGAGCGCGAACAGGCCGCGCGGGCGCTTCTGGATGAACAGGATGATCAGCACCAGCACGACGATCTTGCCGAGCACGGCGCCGGCATAGGGCTCGAGGAACTTGTTGACGATGCCCAGCGAAAAGGCGCCGACCAGCGTGCCCCAGAGATTGCCGACGCCGCCGAAGACGACGACCATGAAACTGTCGATGATGTAGCCGCGGCCGAGATTGGGCGAGACATTGTCGATCTGGCTGAGCGCGACGCCGGCGATACCGGCAATGCCGGATCCCAGCGCGAAGGTCAGCGCATCGACCCACGGTGTCCTGATGCCCATGGAGGCGGCCATGCGGCGGTTGGCGGTAACGGCGCGCATCTGCAGGCCCCAGGGCGTGCGCTTCATCACATAAAGCAGCACGCCGAAGACGGTGAGCGCGAAGACCAGGATCCAGAGTCGGTTCCAGGTGATGGCCAGCTGGCCGATATCGAACGAACCCGACATCCACGAGGGATTGCCGACCTCCTGGTTGGTCGGCCCGAAGATCGAGCGCACAGCCTGCTGCAGGATCAGCGACACGCCCCAGGTCGCCAGCAGCGTCTCCAGCGGCCGTCCGTAGAGGAAGCGGATGACGCCGCGTTCGATGACGAGGCCGACGAGTGCGGCGACCAGGAAGGCCAGCGGCAGCGCGATGACCAGCGACCAGTCGAAAAGGCCGGGAAAGGATGTGCGGATCACCTGCTGGACGACGAAGGTCGTATAGGCGCCGAGCATCACCATCTCGCCATGCGCCATGTTGATGACGCCCATGACGCCGAAGGTGATGGCAAGCCCGATCGCCGCGAGCAGCAGCACCGAGCCCAGCGAAATGCCGTACCAGATGTTCTGCCCGGCATCCCAGAGCGCCAATGTCGAATTGATGTTGGCGATCGCGGCTGTCGCGGCTTCCTTCACCGCGCCCGAAGCATTGGCCTCGACCGAGGTGAGCAGTGAAACCGCGTCACGATCGCCGCGCGAGCCGATCAGGGCGATTGCGGCGAGCTTGTCTGCATCGGGCTTGTCTGAAACCAGTACGGAAGCGGCACGCGCCTGCTCCAGCAGCGCCTTGACGCTCGCCACGGTTTCACTGGCGATCGCTGCGTCGAGCGGCTCGATATTGGCGGCATCAGGTGTCTTGAACATAGTGTCGGCGGCGGCGATGCGGACCGTCGGATCCTTGGACCCAAGCGTCAACGTGCCCAACGCATCGCGAATGGCGCGGCGCAAGGTGTTGTTGACGGTGATTTTGGTTATGTCGTCTTCGGAGGCCACCCCCGCAGCCTCGCCGCTCAGCGGGTCAAAAAGCTGGACGTTTTCATCGCCCTCCTTGCCGACAAACACCATCGAGTCGGCCGTGCGAATGTAAAGATTGCCCTCAGCCAATGCAGCGAGCGGCCGTTCGACGGCGGGATCCCCTGTGGCCGTCAACTCTTGAACGACGGCGCCCGTCTCGGAGAACTCCGTTACCGTAGCGAATTTGGCGATAATGGCACGCAGATCGGCTTCCGCTGCGCCCGAAGACGACAGCGTCGTCAGCAGGAGCAAAAGCGTCAGGCCCATCGCATGGAAAATCTTCATCGGTTTTTGATGACCCCTTGAAGGTTGAGTGGGCGTCCGGACAGCGGAGGAAACCGTCCGGACGCGCGCGGCCTTGGGCATGGACCTGAAGGTCCAGCCCGGGGAGGATCAGTTCGTGCCCTTACCGCCGCACTTGCCGGTTTTGACGTTGAAGTTGCCGCAGCTGAGCGGCGCGCGCCAATCGGAAATCAGGTCCTTGGAATCGGGCAGGTAGTCGGACCATTCGTCGCCCATCACCAGACCCGGCGTCTTCGAGACCGTTTCGAACTGGCCATTGGCCTGGATTTCACCGATCAGCACCGGCTTGGTGATATGGTGGTTCGGCATCATCGTCGAATAGCCGCCGGTCAGGTTTGGCACCGAAACACCGATCATGGCATCGATGACCTTGTCCGGATCGGTGGTGCCGGCCTTTTCAACCGCCTTCACCCACATGTTGAACCCGATATAGTGGGCTTCCATCGGGTCGTTGGTGGTGCGCTTGTTGTTCTTGATGAACTTGTGCCAGTTAGCGATGAACTTCTTGTTCTCAGGCGTGTTGACGCTCTCGAAATAGTTCCAGGCGGCGAGATGTCCGACCAGCGGCTTGGTGTCGAGACCGGCGAGCTCTTCCTCACCGACGGAGAAGGCCATGACCGGGATGTCCTCGGCCTTGATGCCCTGGTTGCCGAGTTCCTTGTAGAACGGCACATTGGCGTCACCGTTGACGGTCGAGACGACGGCGGTCTTCTTCCCGGCAGAACCGAACTTCTTGATCGCCGAGACTTCGGTCTGCCAGTCGGAGAAGCCGAACGGCGTGTAGTTGGTCATGATGTCCTCGGCCGCGACGCCCTTGGACTTCAGGTAGGCTTCCAGGATCTTGTTGGTGGTGCGCGGATAGACGTAGTCGGTGC
The DNA here is from genome assembly GCF_030160235.1 of Mesorhizobium huakuii. Classification (GTDB taxonomy): domain Bacteria; phylum Pseudomonadota; class Alphaproteobacteria; order Rhizobiales; family Rhizobiaceae; genus Mesorhizobium; species Mesorhizobium huakuii. The sequence goes on along the minus strand of NZ_BSNY01000010.1, from coordinate 5,838 downwards.
CTTCCAGCACCCAACGCTTCACAGAGCCGCCGTCCTTGCTCATCAGATAGTCGACCGCCGGAATGGCCTGCTGGTTCGGTGCGGCACCCGTATAGAACACGTTGCGCTCGCTTTCCTCGCCCTCATACTGGACGGGATAGAACAGGATGTTGTCGAGCTCGGAGAACACCGGCAGCACCGACTTGCGCGACACGGAGGTCCAGCAGCCGAATACCGCCGCGACCTTGTCCTTCGAAATCAGCTCGCGTGCCTTTTCGGCGAACAGCGGCCAGTTGGAAGCCGGGTCGACGACAACGGCTTCAAGCTTCTTGCCGAGCAGGCCGCCCTTGGCGTTCTGCTCATCGATGAGCATCAGCATGGCGTCCTTCAGCGTCGTCTCCGAAATCGCCATGGTCCCCGACAGCGAATGGAGAATGCCGACCTTGATCGTATCGTCGGCCGCCCTGGCGGGAGCCGACATCAACAGGCCGGCGGCAACCACGCTCGCCGAAAACATTTTTGTTATTGTCGAGAAATTACCCCTCATACGGAAGACTCCCAAGCTGGTTGATTGCACCGCAACAATACAATGCAACCCCCATGCCAACCGCTGAAGAGACATGCAAAAACGGCAAATAACCAAACATTATCAGCTATTTATTATATTAGATTGAACAAAACAAAGAGAGTCGGTTAAAAATTGGTTGAGGGAAATTTGCGCAGCGCAAATAGCAACTGCCTAATTTCTGCCCAATTTTATCAAATGCCTAGATTTTGACCCGGACGCGTGAGGCGGGGACGACAAATGTTGCGGCACAGCGCCAAAATAGGGCAAGCTCCCGGCTCAACCGAGCAGCGTCATGGCATCCCTGATTTCACGCATTTTTATCGGCACAGCGCTTCTGGCGGCAGGGACCGGCGCCGCCCGGGCCGACTTCAGTGAAGGCAAGATGCCTGACGGCACCTATCACTGCGAAGTCTACCTGCTCGGCATGTTCCTCGACCTCGGCGACATCACCATCAAGGGGAACGTCTATACAGGCCCTGTAACCTTCGGAATCGCCCGGCAGGCTTACAATTATCAGATGGATGCAAATGGCGAGATTTCCTGGCTGGGACCGCTCGGCGGCTACACCACGGGCGGCAACTCGCTGTCGATGACCCAGGCGACGCTGGACGGCCAGAACCCTCCCTCCTTCGACATCATCATGAAGCAGCCCGACGGTGCCTTCACCGCCTCCACCTGCACACGGGGAAGCAATCCGTAAGCCTCCCCTCGAACGGCGCCGGCCGTAAGGCCCGCAAGCCGTGTCCGCCCTCTCGTGTCATCTGCATGTTGCCGAAGCTGGATAGGCAGCGGTGCGCCGTGCTGGTTCGCCTGCCCCGACAACATCACTTTCGATCCAGCCGGCCGCCTCTGGGTGGCGACCGACGGCGCCAATGATTTCGACCTGCCGGACAGCGTCTATGGCGTCGACACGGAAGGTCGGGCGCGTGGCCTGCCAAAGCTCTTGTTCACCTGCCCGCATGACGCGGAAGCGACCGGCCCTTGCTTCACGCCGGATGGCACGACGCTGTCCTTTCGGTCCAGCATTCCTCCGAGGATTCCGAAACGCTCGACAAGGCACAGTCGCTGTGGCCCGATTTAAAGGATGGCCAGCCGGTTGGGGGCCCGAGACCGCCAGGTCCAAAAAAGAAGCGCGGAACCCGGTCGGGTCCCGCGCCGGCGGGAAGGCGGCCTAGCGCCCTTCCCGAGCGACTTCGAACGCCAGCCGGCTCATATCGGTGAAAAGCGCCTGGCGTTCGGAATAGTCGGCCTGTTCGCCGGTAACCAGATTGTCGACGACGGTCAGCAGCGATAACGCCCTTACGCCGAAATGCGCCGCGATGCGGTAAAGAGCGCTGGTCTCCATGTCCACGGCCAGCGCTCCAAGCGCCCTTGCCTCGGCATAACGGGTGCGCGCCTCAGGATGGTAGAATATGTCCGTGCAGACAGTCAGACCGCCGTGGTGGTCGATGCCGAGTTCGGCTGCCTTGGCCAGGGCGCGGGCGAGCAGCGTCGGATCCGGGCCGGCGTCAGCGTCATAAAGGCCAAAGACCTGACCATTCTCGGCGTTTTCCGGCCGCGCCAATTGCGAGATCACCAGGCTGCGCAGCTTTGCCTGCGCGCTCAGGCCGCCGCAAGTCCCGGTGCGGATCAATGTTCGGGCGCCATAATAATCAAGCAATTCATGGGCATAGATCAGGAACGATGAAACCCCGACACCCGTCGCCTGAATGCTGATGGGCTGGCCGCGATAAAGGCCGGTAAAGCCGAGAGCGCCCCGCCGGCGATTGACGCAGCGTGGTGCTTCGAGAAATGTCTGCGCCATCCATTCGGCGCGCTGCGGGTCACCCGGCAACAGCACCGTTTCGGCGTAATCGCCCTTGCCTGCCTCTATGTGTGGCGTCAATCGCCGCTCCCCCAAGCCCGCTTGCCCTCTCGCCCGCAATCATGGCGTTGTCAGGGCGTTGCGCAAGCGAACCATTGGAGAAAGCTGAATTAGGATTCCAGCATATCCTTGACGATCGTCGCCAGTTGCTTGAGCGAGAACGGCTTCGGCAGGAAGCCGAAATGCGCGTCGGCCGGCAGGTTCCTGGCGAATGCGTCCTCGGCGTAGCCGGACACGAACACGAACTTGATGTCCGGCTGGCGCTTGCGCAACTCGCCAAGCAGGGTCGGTCCGTCCATTTCCGGCATCACCACGTCCGAAACGACGATGTCGACCTTGCCGCCCAGGGCTTCGAACACTTCCAGCGCCTCGACGCCGGAGGATGCCTCATGCACGGTATAGCCGCGCGAGGTCAGCGCCCGCATGCCGCCCATGCGCACGGCATCCTCGTCCTCGACCAGCAGCACCGTGGCCGATCCCGACAGGTCCTTGGTGCTGTCAACCGGCTTGACCGGCGCGGCGCTCGGCGCTTCACCGGGTTCGGCTGCCTTCTTCGCTTCCGCGATGTGACGCGGCAGGAAGATGCGGAAGGTCGATCCCTTGCCGACCTCGGAATCGCAGAAAATGAAGCCGCCGGTCTGCTTGATGATGCCGTAGACCATGGACAGGCCAAGGCCCGTGCCCTTGCCGACCTCCTTGGTGGTGAAGAACGGCTCGAAGATCTTCTTCAGCACATCCGGCGCGATGCCGCTGCCGGTGTCCTCGACCTCGACCACGACATAGTCGGCCGCGGCGAGTTCGCGATAGGAGAAGGTCTTGCACTCCTCGGCGGTGACGTTGCGGGTGCGCACGGTGAGATCGCCGCCGGCGGGCATCGCGTCGCGCGCATTGACCGCCAGATTGACCACCACCTGCTCGAACTGGCCGATATCGACCCTCACCGGCCACAGGTCCCGGCCGTGGTCGATCTTCAGCTTGATGTCGTTGCCGACCAGGCGGGCAAGCAACATCCTGAGATCGGCGAGCACGTCGGTGAGGTTCAGCACTTCCGGCCGCAGCGTCTGCTTGCGCGAGAAGGCCAGCAACTGCCTGACCAGCGAAGCCGCCCGATTGGCGTTCTGCTTGATGTTCATGATGTCGGGGAAGGACGGATCCGACGGCCGATGATTGGTCAAAAGCAGGTCCGACGCCATGATGATGGCGGTCAGCACATTGTTGAAGTCGTGGGCGATGCCGCCCGCGAGTTGCCCGACCGCCTGCATCTTCTGGCTTTGCGCCATCTGCCCTTCGAGCGCCTTCTGCTCGGTCGTCTCGACGGCGTAGACAATGGCCGATTCCTCGGCGCCCTCGCCACCGGTGCCATCGGCGACGGCATTGACGTAGAAGCGGATATGCCGCTCCTCGTTGCCGGGCAGCACGGTGTCGATCGGCTCGATGTCGGCCTGCCGCTGCCGGGCCTTCTCGAATGCGGCGGCAAAGGCCGGCCGCTCACGCTCATGGATCACCGTATCGAGCCGCACGCGGCGATCCACGGCGTCCCGGTCGACGACCGAGGAAAACAGCGACAGGAACGGCGCGTTGGTGCGCAGGATGCGGCCGCTGGCATCAACGCCCGCGATCGCCATCGGCGTCGAATTGAAGAAGCGGGTGAAGCGCACTTCCGAGGCGCGCAGATCGGCCGAAGCATCCTCGCCCTGCGTGCGGTTGAGCACGATCGTGCGCGTCGGACCGCCGACACCTTCGCGGCTGGCCGAAACGCGATGCATGAAACGCACCGGCAGCGCCTCTCCCGTCATCGTCGTCAAATCGAGATCGATGACCGCGTTGCGCGTCGTGCCGGGATCGGCCTTGACGGAGCGCACCAAAGCCATGCCGTCGCCTGCAACGATATCCGGCAAGGTCACGGCGCCGGGCGTGAAACTGGCAAGATCGATGCCCAGCCATTCCGCGAGCGTGGCGTTGATATAGGTGACGCGACCGTCCTGGTCGGCGGAGAAGAAGCCGGCCGGGGCGTGGTCGAGGTGATCGATGGCCTTCTGCAGATCGAGGAAGAAACGCTCCTGCTCGGCCCGCTCCTGCGAGATGTCGGCGAGTTGCCAGGCCAGCATCGGCAAGCGCTGGCCCGGAACGTTGAAGGTGCGGGCGCGCGCCCGGTACCAGCGGGCGCCCGGTTCGGCGCCGGGCCGGATCGACTGCGCCAGTCGAAACTCGCCGTCGCCCGGCTGCCCGTCACGCAGGCCCGAGGCCAGCCGGTAGATTGTCACCGAGGCCTCGGGAACATCCGAAAGCAGCGCTTCGACCGTCTTGAGGTCGGCGGCGGAGGACGCTCCGGTCATATCGGCATAGGCACGATTGGCGTAGACGACGCGGCCCTTGGTGTCCGTCACAAGCAGGCCCTGCGCCATGGAATCGACGAAAGCCTTGGACAGTTCATCGCCGGTCGAGCGCGGCGTGACCTGCACGAAGCCGATCGCCGTCGCGAACAGGAAGCCAACGCCGATCATCGCCAGAACGCCCAGCATGCCGAGCAGGAATGGATCGCCGAGGCGCTCGCGGAACAGGCCGAAGACGATCGCGGCCCCCGTCAGGACGACGATGAAGATGATGAGCCGGGTGACCGCGCCCGGTCGCGTGTTCTGGTCGACGATCGGTACCGGATAGAAATCGCCGCGCGCTTCCTTGGCCATATGCCCCCTGCTCGTGAAGTCCGACGTTCCGACACCCGCCCCTAATGCATGTCGCCCAAAAGTGACTTCGGCTTTGGCAAACGACATGCATGAAAACAAGGACATGAAGCGCGTCGCATGAATCCGCTTCAACGCGACCCGCTTTAGCCGGTTGAATCACATTCTCCCAGTCCGGAAAAGGCCCGGGCGGCAAATGTCAGATAAAAATGACGCCGGCCGTGTTTCAAGCTGTTCACGATGCGTGAAAGGCAACTTGCGGTGGCCAGCCGCAACGGTCTAGTGTCGCGTCACTTTCCAAACCGATCAGGGGAAACCAATGCAGTGGCTGGATAGCGTGGCGGGCCCTGGTTATGCGGCGGCACTCCTGTGGACCTTCGCGGCGCTGATCCTGCTGGTCATCGTGCTCGTCATCATCAGGCTCGTGCGCAACCTGACCTTCGGTACGTTTGTCGCCGGTGGCCGGAACCGCAAGACGCGGCTGGCCGTCATGGACGCCACCGCCGTCGACAGCCATCGCCGGCTGGTGCTGGTGCGCCGCGATGACATCGAACATCTGCTGCTGATCGGTGGCCCGACCGACGTTGTGGTCGAACGCGACATACGTCTTGCCGCGCCGCGCCGTCCGGCGCTGACCGGAGATGGCGGTCTGCAGCCTGTCCCGGCCACTGCGGCCCCGGCGGCAAAACCGCGGGCGCCTCAGCCGGCGCCAGCACCGGCACGACCGGCGCAGCAGCCGATGA
>NZ_BSNY01000009.1 GCF_030160235.1 Mesorhizobium huakuii | reverse complement strand
CGACGGGCGCGCCCGCCGGTGCCGTCGCCGGGGCCACGCTGCCGGGCGCGGCGAGGCCCAGGATCTTGGCCAGCGGCTTTTCAGTGTAGAAGGCGAGCTTGCGCTTGCCGGCCTTGGAGACGTTGATGCCGTCATCGGCGCGCAGCCGCACCGGTTGGCCGTTCATGTCGGGGCCGTTGGTGACGAAGGCGCCGTTCTCGTCGACGAAGCCGTCCCAGACGTCGACGAATTCGCCGCCATGGTTTTGCGCGGCCTTGTGGTAGATGTCGTTGAAGGCCAGCATGTCGGAGGTCATCTTCGGCACTCTGAATGCCGGCATGCCGACCCACAGGAAAGGCACCTTGGCGGTGGCGATGGCCTTGCCGAGCTCGTCGGTGCGGCGCTCATATTCCTTGGTCCAGTTCTCGGACCGGGGCTGCTCGCGCACGTCCCCCACCTTCATCTGCTGGCGGTCGTTGGAGCCCAGCATGACGACCACCGCGGACGGTTTCTCGGTCTCGATCAGCGATTTGATCTGTTCGGGCCAGTTGTAGAAATCATCGCGCACGAAGCCTGACGAGCCATTGCTGCGCACGACGATCCTGACGGCTGGGTTGTCGGCAAAGGCTATGTCCAGGCCTTCGGCGAGGCCCGACGCCATGAAGTCGCCGACGACGAGGACGATGCGAGCGTCTGGCGCCTTTTCCGCTATCGGTGTTTGCGGCTCGACCGGCGCACGCGGAACCCTTGGTTTACGCGGCTTTGGTTTTGCCTTCTGGATGTCGAGCGGCGGTTCGACCCGCTCACTGCGGCGCGGAAACAAAAGGTCGCGCAACGACCAGCCACGATTTTGCTGCGGCTGCTCCTGCGCCATGGCCGGCGCATGGAAGGCACCGGCAGCGCCGATCGCCAGCAGGACGATCGCCAGAAAAAGGATCGGCGTGCGACGAACAAGGATCGCGATACGCGCGGCCGAAACCAATCACTCCTCCATCCCCTTGCGCCTTGTCCCGCAAACCGGAGCCGGTTTTGCAGCCGGGCGCAAGTTCAAAGTGCGATGGCGCCTGAGATGTGCGCCCAAAATGCGCACTGCGCCGTGGCCGGCTCTATTTCTGCCTGAGCCATTTGAGCACTTCCATGCTCGGGTAGCCGTCCTGGGTCAAGCCGACCTTGGCCTGATAGGTCATGATGGCTGTTTTCGTGCCGTCACCGATCTTGCCGTCGAACTTGCCGTCATAAAGCCCGTGCTGCGAAAGCCGCTTCTGCAGCTCCTGCCGTTCCTCGAAGGTGAGCTTGGTGAAGGGCCGCTTCCAGTCCTGGACAAGGCCGCTGCCACCGGCGATCTCGTCGGCGAGAAGGCCAACGGCCAGGGCATATTTGTCGGCATTGTTGTAGGCCTTGATGACCGAGAAATTCCGGATCATCAGGAAGGCCGGACCGCCGCGGCCGTCCGGCACTTTGAGCGTCGCCTTGTCGGTGAGGTTCTTGAACGGCTTGCCGCTGGCCCTGACGACACCAAGCGCCTGCCATTGCGCCAGTGTCTTCGATCCGCCCGGCAGCTTGCCGGCCGGTATCGCGACCTCGTAGCCCCAGGTCTTGCCGGCCTGCCAGCCATTCTTCTTCAAAAGATTGGCCGATGTCGCCAGCGCATCGGGGATGGAATTCCAGATGTCGCGCTTGCCGTTGCCGTCCATGTCGACGGCATAGTGCTGGTAGCTGGTGGGGATGAACTGAGTCTGGCCCATGGCGCCGGCCCAGGAACCCATCAAATGGCTTTCATCGATGTCGCCGGTCTGCAGGATCTTCAGGGCCGCGACCAGCTGGGTGCGGGCATATTTCGACCGCTTCGGGTCGCCATAGCCCAAAGTGGCCAGCGACCGGATGACGTTGCGCATGATGTCGTCGCGCTTGAGGATCTCGCCATAGTTCGATTCCATCGACCAGATGGCCAGAAGAATGTAGCGGTCGACGCCGAACCGCGCCTCGATCTTGTCCAGCCACGGCTTCCACTTCTTCGCCATCTGCTGCCCGACGGCGACAGACTGGTCATGGACGCGGTTGTCGAAATAATCCCAGGCGGGCGCTGTGAATTCGGGCTGGGTGCGTGCCTTCTCCAGCACGACCGGATCGGGCTCCTTGATGCTGCTGAATGCCTGGTCGTAGACGGCGCCGGAAACGCCGCCGGCGATGGCCGTGGCGCGGAAGCTGGCGACCCATTGCCGGAAACCGGCGTCGGCGAAAGCGGGTCCGGCTGGCATCAGCAGAGCGAGCGAGAGGCTGGCGGCCGTCATGACGCTGGTGAAACGTTTTGCGGCATTGCGAACGGACATGTTTTCCTCCTTCTCTGTCTCAGGAAAGACCATTCATCGCCGAACCGGGTTAGGAATTAGTTTACCATAGGTGCCGCCTGGAACGAAAAGACACCTTGATGCTTTAACCGGTGGAAGTTTCCCTCACCCGCTCCCACTAATCTTCGATTCCGGCGTGAAAATGTCGCGAGACGGGGATTGCGGAGCCGGCCAGCAAACGGATAATTGAAAGCATGAAGAGAGTTCGCAAGGCAGTTTTCCCGGTCGCCGGTCTCGGCACGCGGTTCCTCCCGGCCACCAAGGCTGTTCCCAAGGAAATGCTGACCGTCGTCGACCGGCCGGTCATCCAGTATGTGGTGGACGAGGCGCGCGAGGCGGGCATCGAGCATTTCATCTTCGTGACCGGCCGCAACAAGGCGGTCATCGAGGACCATTTCGATATCCAGTTCGAGCTCTATGATACGCTCGCACAGCGCGGCAAGGACGAGCAGCTTGCCCGCCTGCAGCGCCTGCAGCCGGCGCCGGGGCAGACCAGCTTCACCCGCCAGCAGGTGCCGATGGGACTCGGCCATGCCGTCTGGTGTGCGCGCGAACTGGTCGGCGACGAGCCTTTCGCGCTGCTTTTGCCCGACATGATCATGCAGTCGGAAAAGAGCTGCATGAAGTCGATGGTCGAGCTCTACGAGGAAACCGGCAACAACATCATTGCCGTGCAGGAATGCGACCCGGCGGAGGCCCACAAATACGGCATTGTCGGCCGTGGCGAGGATACGCATCACGGCTTCCGCATCACCGAGATGGTGGAGAAGCCGAAGACCGGCACGGCGCCGTCCAACCTCTACATCAACGGTCGCTACATCCTGCAGCCCGAGATCTTCAAGATTCTCGAAGGCCAGGAAAAGGGCGCCGGCAACGAGATCCAGCTCACCGACGCGATGCTGAAGCTGGAGAAGCAGCAGGCCTTCTATGGCTACCACTATCAGGGCCGTACGTTCGACTGCGGCTCGCCCGAAGGTTTCGTCGAGGCCAATGTCGCCTTCGCGCTGTGGCGCAGCGATATGAAGGAGAACATGGCCGGCGTCATCCGCACGCTTCTCGACGAGATGACGCCGTCGGAGCGGCGAGCCGCGGTATCTTAGCTGGATGGGTAACGCCGGCGCGGGCGGCTGACTGCCCCTCCTACGCACGCCTGCTTCAGCGCTGCACTTTCAGGCCGAGATAGATGCTGTTGGCGGTGTAGTCGCGGCCGGGAAGGTTGCTGGTCAGCTTTTCGGTCCTCACCCGGGTGGTGAGGCCGGCATAGCGGTTCAGCCACCAGGTCAGCCCAGTCTCGGCGCTCAGAATCCGGTCATGGCCGTCGATGCCGACATAGTCGCGCCAGTCGAGGCCCAGGGCCGCATTCGCGGTGAGGTTGGCACGGATCTGCCGTTCACCAGTCAAGCGGCCGGAATAGAGGATATCGCCACTTTCACCCGCCGTGGTGGTGGTCTCGACAGTGGTCTTGCCGGTCAGGCCGATCGTGGTGCCACGCTCCGGCGACCATTTGAGGTCGGCGTTGACGGTGACGCCGGAAATCGCCTCCAGGCTCTTGTCGTCGATCGCTTCCCGCAGCCAACCGGCCGAGAATTCACCCGACAGCTTTTCACCCATGTCGAGTTGCAGGCCGGCGCGGGCGCCGAGGCGGGTCGAGGAACGCTCGAAGCCTTCATTGTCGATGCGCTGATCGTAGGCCCGGCGGCCGACCTCGATTTCGGTGAACGGGGTGAGGGCCGGGGAGATTTCGTAGCCGGTGCGCAGGGTCGCCGTGTAGAGCGTGTTGTCCTGATCCTTCTGCGACAGCGTGGTGCCGTCCGAAAGCTCGGCGTCGCCATAGAAGTCGTGCGAGACCGCGCCGGTCAGCGTGTACTGCATCTTGCCGACGGCCTTTTCGACGCCAAGGCTGCCGTCGATCGTCTGCCGCAGCGGCTGGGTGCTGACGCCGGCAATGGCGTTGGGCGAGGACGCCGTTTCAGGCACGGCCTCGTAGCCGAGCTTGGCGATGGCGCGCAGCTCGTTGTCGAGATCGATATTGAGCTGGCCTTCGATGCGGCCTTGCGCATTGTGAACCCGGTAGCCCGACACCGTCTCGCGGAACAGGCCATAGCCGTCGATGGTGGCGGAGTTTTCGCGCCAGTCGGAAACGGCGGTAAAGCGCAACGCCGTCTCGGACAGCAGCGCCGACGTGCCGGCGGCGCTCGAATCGCCATTCGTGGTGGCGGTCATGCCCTGTTCGATCGACGGCCGGATGTTGAAGGAGCCCCATTTGACGCCGGTGGGCGCGAACGGATCGTCCTCGGCTTTCTTGTTCTGGCCTTCGATGGCGGCGGTGCGCTCGGCGCCGCGGTCGAGCTTCTGCCTGTCGGCGCTGTCGACGGTGAGAGCACGACGGTTGGCCGTCTCCTCATCCGTGTCGGTCGCGCCGGCAGCGTCCGTCGTGGAGGCGGTCGTTGAAGCGGTGGTATCAGTGGTTGCAGCCGTCGTTTTTTTCTTCTTCTTCGACTTGTCGGCCGTCTTGGTGCCCGACTTGGTCTTGTCCTGATCCGTAGCCTTCTGCCCGGTGCTCGACGGACGGCGGCGAGGCTTAGGCGGCGTCGCATTGTCGGTGGCGGTGTCGTCGGTCGCCTGCGGGGGATCGAAAATGCTGCCGGAAGCGGCGTCGGTGTTCGTGTCGTCGGGGACAGCGCCTGCGCTGGCCGGCAGATAGGTGCGCGGCGGCGCATCGTCCTGCGCGGCGTTGGCCGACTGTTGCCGGCCTTGGGTGGCAAGGGCGAGTTGCCTTGCCTTGCGCTGCTGGTCGGACAGGATTGCCGATTCGGAAACCTCGCCGCGCAGCTCGGTTTCCTGGGCATGGAGAGGTGTCGGGCGCAGCAAGGCAGACATGCTGGTCGCCAGCAGCAGGGCGCATACCGCCTTGCCCTGTCGTCCTCTCGATTTTTCTGGCTGGGCCCCGGACATCGCCACCACTGCTTGCGCGGCGCTGTGCGCGCCATACTTACCGAACCGTAAATGGGGATGGTTAACGGAGGGTTGAGGCGGCGATCGTTCGTGCCGCTGTTTGCGGGTCTTGTGACCTGTTCGAGACCTCCGCCGGCTGGGCGCCAGCGCCATTTCTGTTGGACAGGCGGGCGGCAAAGCGCTAATCGCATCATCCATGCATGCGAGACCCCTCGATAAGAAGTCCCTGGACAGGCAAGCGTCGATCGATTCGGCACTGAGAACGGTGGCGACCGAACAGGCCGGCATCGCCGCCCTGGCCGAAGCGCTCGAGAACGGGCTGGCCGAGCCCTTCGCGCAGGCCGTCGACATGATCTCGAAGATCGAAGGCCGGCTGATCGTCACCGGCGTCGGCAAAAGCGGCCATATCGGCTCGAAGATCGCGGCGACGCTGGCCTCGACCGGAACACCGGCCTTCTTCGTCCATCCCGTCGAGGCCAACCATGGCGATCTCGGCATGATCGCCAGGGATGACGCCATCATCGCCATCTCGTGGTCGGGCGAGAGCAAGGAGATGCTCGGCATCGTCGCCTATTCCCGGCGTTTCTCCATTCCGCTCATCGCCGTCACGTCAGGCGAGACATCGGCGCTGGCGCGCGCGGCCGACGTGGTGCTGCTTTTGCCGCGCACCCCGGAGGCCTGTCCGCATGGGCTGGCGCCGACGACGTCGACGCTGCTGCAGCTGGTCATCGGCGATTCGCTGGCGATCGCGCTGCTCGAGGCGCGCGGCTTCACCCCGGACCATTTCCGCACCTTCCATCCTGGCGGCCAGCTCGGCGCCAATTTGACCATGGTCTCCGAGATCATGCGGGTCGGCGACCAGATGCCGCTGGCCGTGCTCGGCACCAAGATGCCTGAAGCGGTGATGACGCTGTCGCAGAAGAAGGTCGGCTGCGTGCTGATCGTCGACGCCAATGGCGAACTGGCCGGGATCATCACCGACGGCGATGTCGCGCGCAATCTGCACCGCAATCTGGCCGACGTTATCGTCGACGAGGTGATGACCCGCACGCCCAAGACGGTCGATCCGCAGACGCTCGCCGGCACGGCGATCGCGCTGCTGAACGAGCACAATATCGGCGCGCTGGTGGTGACAAGGAACAACATGCCGCTCGGCGTGGTGCATTTCCACGACCTGCTGCGCATCGGTGCCGCCTAGGCATGCCGATATTCAGGTGAGGCCGGTCTGCAAACGGCGGCCCCCTGCGCTTCCCCGTTCTACTGCGTCGCAGTAGAACTGAGCTCACGTACAAAAAGTACGCTCCGCTCCGGTTCTCGGAACCCGCCGTTTTCGACTCGGCCTGACCTGAATCTCAACATACCTAGCGAGATGGGTCTGCTATGAAAAAATCAGACCCGCTCCACCGTCAGTTCCAGGTCTGTATCCGCGGCACCCGTCACGCGCACCTGCGTACCGGCCGGCAGGTCCGGGCCGGAGACGCGCCATAGCGTGTCGCCGAGCTTGATGCGGCCGCGGCCGTCCTTTATCGGCTCGGCAAGCGTCGCCATGCGACCCACCATCTGCGCGCCGCGCCGGTTGAGCAGCGGCTGGTCGGTCGGCTGGTCACGTCCGCCCATGAGTTTCTTGCCGACGAAGGCTGAAACCAGCGACAGCGCCAGGAAGGCAAGGACCTGGACCTGCCAGGTCCAGATCGCCGCGTCCCAGATCAGCAGCGACACCGCGCCGATGATGAGCGCGGCGACGCCGATCCACAGCATGAAGAAGCCCGGCGCGATGAGCTCCACCACCAGCAGCACGAAGCCCAGGACCATCCAGTTCCACGGGCCGAGTTCGGAAATGATGCGATCGAACATGGGAGTATGCTCCTACTGCTTGTTGAGCATGATCTTTTCCGAAAACCGATTCCCACTTTTCGGGATCATGCTCCCATGATCTCAGTTTTCGCTCGGCCGTACGACCGGGGGGCGGGCGGCCTGGCGCTGCGCGCCGGTCGTGCCTTCGCTGCGGAAGACTTCCTTGGCAATCTCGCCGATACCGCCGAGCGAGCCGATCAACGACGACGCCTCGAAAGGCATCAGCACGATCTTGCTGTTGGTGGCCGTGCCGATCTTGCCCAGCGCCTCGGTGTATTTCTGCGCGACGAAGTAGTTCAGCGCCTGCACGTCACCCTTGGAAATCGCTTCCGACACCACCTGGGTGGCCCGGGCCTCGGCCTCGGCCGAGCGTTCACGTGCCTCTGCGTCGCGGAAGGCGGCTTCCTTGCGGCCTTCCGCCTCGAGGATTTGCGACTGCTTGAGGCCTTCGGCGGCCAGGATCTGCGCGCGCTTGTTACGCTCGGCTGTCATCTGGCGGCCCATCGATTCGATAAGGTTGGCAGGCGGGTTGATGTCCTTGATCTCGACGCGGGTGATCTTGATGCCCCACGGATGCGCCGCTTCGTCGACGACGCGCAGCAGGCGCTCGTTGATGGCGTCGCGATTGGACAACAGCTCGTCGAGGTCCATCGAGCCCATGACGGTACGGATGTTGGTCATCGTCAGGTTGAGGATGGCGTTCTGCAGGCCGGCAACCTGGTAGGCGGCCTGTGCCGCATTGAGGATCTGGTAGAAGGCGATGCCGTCGACACCGACGATGGCGTTGTCGCGGGTGATGATTTCCTGGCTCGGAACGTCGAGAACCTGCTCCATCATGTTCATCTTGGCGCCGATGCGATCGACGAACGGGAAAATGAAATTGAGGCCCGGGCTCAGTGTCTTGGTGTAACGGCCAAAGCGCTCCACCGTATAATTGTAGCCTTGCGGAATGGTCCTGATGCCTTGGATGAGAAGCACCAGTACCAGAAGGGCAAGTGCACCAATCGCAATATCGAAACCACTGAAATCCATTTGGCTCTCCCTCCGAAGCGAGCCGCGCGAGCCATTCCCGCGCAGCCGACTTCACCAAAGACTTAAGTGTGTTTCAGGAACGTTACAATCAGGTGATGAAGGATTGTTTGCGGGTCTGCACTCACCGGTTGAAAGCAAACAGCTCCGCATCCATGTCGGCAAGTCCCTTGATCGAAGCCGAAACAATTTCGGAAGCGATGCGCGAGAAGGTGATGCCGTTGCCGCCGTAACCCATGACGGCGTGGATACGCGGATGCCTCGGGATAGCGCCGATATAGGGCAGGCCGGTGGTCGTGGTGCCGAACGAACCAGTCCAGGCAAATTCGGGCTTCACATCGAGACAGGGGAACAGCCGGCCCAGCTTGTCGGCAATTCGGGCACTCTTGTCGGCGATCAGTTCGTCGCGCCGCGTCTCATCGGCAAAATCCTCGTCCTCGCCGCCGCAGATCACCCTGCCGTCGGCCGTCGCCCTGAGGTAGAGGTAGGGGTCCGACGCTTCCCAGATGAACGCCGGACCCGGCCAGAGGTTTCGCGGCTGAGGGCGCGTCGCGATCGCCCAGGTCGAGATGATCCGGTGGGCGGCGGCCGGCACGATGTCGAGCAGTTCATAGCCGGTGGCCAGAACCACATGCCGTGCCGTGATGGTGGGACCGTCCTTCGTGGCCACGACCACCTCGTCGGCGCTGTCTTCGATCGCCGTCGCTTCCGCAGGAGTGTAAAGACGTGCCTTGCGCTCCAGTGCCTTGAGCAGGAGGCCGGCCGTCAGCTTGCGCGGGTCGAGCGCGATGTTGCCGTGGCTGAGGATTGCGCCGCCGCGGTCGACGCCGAATGTCTCCGCCAGCGGCTGCGGTGTCAGATAGGCGGCTGCGATGCCCGCCTGTCGCCGTGCATCGGCTTCATAGTGCAGTTCCGATGGCCCGAGAACCGTGCCCGCCAGATAGAGCGACTGGCTGCGGCGCATGCGACAGTCGATTGCTAGATCCTCGATACGGCCGGCCAGATTTGAAACGGCAAGCCGCGAGCGCCGCCATGCCTGCTGTGCCTTGGCTTTGCCGATCATCTTCGACAGGGTTGAAAGCGGCTGATCGATTTCAAACTGGACCAGTGCCGTGGTCGCCGCGGTCGAGCCTTTCAGCGGCCCGCGCCGGTCGATGCAGATCACCTGATGCCCGTCCGCCGTCAGCGCCTCGGCCATCATGGCGCCGCTGATACCCATGCCGATGATCAGGACATCGGTTTTGACGTCGCGGGTCAGCGCCGACGTCGGCACGGCCGGCGCCCGATAGGCGGACCAGACGGGCCGGCCAGTTCTGAGGTCGAGTTTGCGGGACATCGAATTCTCCGGAGGAACTGCTCAACGCTCCGGAGTGGCCCTTGTTCCGGTGTTAGACCCAGCCGGACAGTTCGCGCCGCACCATCGCCTCGATCACCGCCATCCCCTCGGCGCTGTCGTTGAGGCAAGGGATATGCGCGAAATTCTTGCCGCCGGCGTGATGGAAAGTCTCGGCGGCCTCCCGGCCAATCTCGTCCAGCGTCTCGATGCAGTCGACGGAAAAGCCGGGATTGACGATGGCGATGGATTTGACGCCGTCCTTGGCCAGCTTCTCCACCGTCTTGTCGGTGTAGGGCTGCAGCCATTCCTGGGCGCCGAAGCGGGACTGGAAGGTGGTGATCAGCTTCTTCTCATCCCAGCCGAGCCTGTCGCGTAACAGCCGCGTCGTCTTGAGGCAGTGGCAATGGTAGGGGTCACCCTTTTCGAAATAGGGCCTTGGAATGCCGTGGTATGAGGCAATGACCACTTCGGGCTCGAAATCCAGCGTAGCGAGATTCTGCTCGATCGAACGCGCAAGCGCCTCGATATAGACGGGCTCGTCATAGTAAGGCGGCACGCTGCGGATGGCGGGGGCCGCGCGCATCTTCATCAAGGCGCGAAACAGCTGATCATTGGCGGTTGCCGTCGTCGTCGCGGAGTATTGCGGGTAGAGCGGGAACGAAAGAATGCGGTCGCAGCCCTGCGCGACCAATCTCTCGGCGACACTCGCGGTCGAAGGATTGCCGTAGCGCATCGCCCAGTCGACGACGACATCGGGCAGGTCGCGCAATGCCTCGGCCAGCTTTTCGCCCTGGGCGCGGGTGTAGGTGCGCAGCGGCGACTCGTTCTTTTCCTGGTTCCATATCCGGGCGTAGTTGGCGCCGGACTTCTTCGGCCGCATGGTGAGTACCAGGCCATAGAGGATCGGATACCAGATCGCCTTGTTGAGCTCGATGACGCGCGGATCGGACAGGAATTCCCTGAGATACCGCCACATCGGCTTGAAGTCGGTGCCGTCAGGCGTGCCGAGATTGATCAGCATGACACCGACCTTGCCGGTCTTGACCGGCGGATGCCCGGCCGGCAGTGGGCCGAGGGCCTTCGCGGCTTTGGGATCGACAGCGGTTGTGAGCGTCATAGGGATTCTCCAGGAGGCGCGAACCTAATCATCCTGCGCGGGCTTTCAATGCCGCGTCTGGCCGCACCTTAACGCTTGTCCAGCCGAAAACAGAACACCCGCCCGGTTTCCCTGGCGGGTGTTGGATGGAAGAGGCGAAGTTAGGTTACTTGGCCGGAATGGTCAGCGTCGCGCCAGGCATGAGCCGATGCGGCCTTTGACCCTTGTTGGCCTCGTAGATGAGTTTCCACTTGGTGGCGTCGCCATAAGCCTTCTTGGCCAGATCCCAGTAGGTGTCGCCGATAACGATGACATGGCTGCCCGTGGCTGGTGCGGCTTCAGCAGGCTTTGCCGGTACTGCCGGCTTGGCGGGTTCCGCCGGCGCCGCTGGTGCCGGCGCGGCCTCTGCCGGTTTTGCCGGGGCAGCGGGAGCGGGCGGGGCCGGTGGCGGAGGTGCCCCCTCGCTCGTTATGGCCGGCGGCGTGTTGGCGATATCGCCTGAGTTGGCGGGCAGCTCAGGCATTGCCGGCGCCGCTTCCGCGGGCTTTGCCGGTTCAGCGGGTTTCGCTGCCTCGGCCGGTTTGGCAGCTTCTGCTGGCGCAGGGGCAGGGGTCGCCTCGGCTGGCTTTGCCGGCTCAGCAGGCTTGGCTGGTTCCGCTGCCGGTGCCGCCGCGACAGTGGCGGCGATCTCGGTGATGCGGCCGTCGAGCTTGGGCGTATAGGGCCGGTGGGCGCCGAGATAGTCGGCCACGACCTGTTCGAGACCGGGGCCGTAGTCGTAAGCGTTCTTGGCCTTTTCGGCGAAAACCTTGTAGCCGTCGCCGCCCTGGCGCACGTAATTGTTGGTGGCGACGAGATAGTCCTTGTCGGGCTTGATCGGCGTCCATCCGCCGTTTTCCATGACCTCGACGGATTTGACGCGGCCGGCATTGGGCGCGACCGACTTGTCGAAGGCGTATTTGAGACCCGCCACCTGCGGGAAGCGGCCGGCGCCGTCCTCGATCTGGCTGAGGCCGCTTTCCAGACCGGCGACCAGGTCCTTGCCCGAAATCTGGAAGGTCGCCAGCGTGTTCTGGAAGGGCAGCACGGTCAGCACTTCACCCATAGTGACGGTGCCCTTGTCGATCGAGGCGCGCAGGCCGCCGCCATTGGAGATGACGATCTCGACGCCCTGTCCCTTGACGCGGTCGAGGATGGCGTCGGAGACGAGGTTGCCCATCGCGCATTCCTTGGCGCGGCAATTCTCGCGGCTGCCGTCGATCACGTCCGTGGTCTCGGCGACTTCCTTGTTCTTCAGCGCCTCGATCGGCGCACCGAGTTCCTTGATGCGGGCGAGCACGGCGGGATCGGGCGTGATCGACTTGTCGAGAAAGATCGGATCGCCGCTCGCCGACTTGACGACGCCATTGTCGTCGAACACCACCTTGAACTCGCCAAGATATTTCGAATAGGAGGCCGCCTGCACCACCGGCACCTTGTAGCCGCCGGGGTTGTCGACCATCGTCGGGTAGGGGCCGGCCGCCTTGGGATCGGTGTTGGACAAAAGCGTATGGCTGTGGCCTCCGACGACGATGTCGATGCCCGGGATCTTGGCGATGATGTCGCGTTCCCTGTTGTAGCCGATATGGGTCACGGCGATGATCTTGTTGACGCCTTGTGCCTTCAGCTTCTCGACTTCCGCGGTGATCGACTTGACGTCGTCCGCGATCGCGATGTTGGGGCCGGGGGAGGCGAGTTCGGGCGTGTCGTTGGTGACGGCGCCGACAATGCCGATCTTCTGGCCGCCGACCTCGACGACGATCGACGGCTTGATCTTGCCGGCCGCGCCGGACTTGTCGTTGGGCACGACATTGGCGCTGACGATCGGGAACTTCGCCTTGTCGAGGTAAGGCACCAGCGCGCTCTCGCCGTCGTCGAATTCATGGTTGCCGAGCGTCACGGCGTCGGGCTTCATCTGATTGAGGAATTCCTCCTCCACGGTGCCCTTGTAGGTGGTGTAGAACAGCGATCCCTGGAAGCTGTCGCCCGCATTGAGCAGCAGCACGTTCTGCCCTTCGAGCTTCTTGCGTTCCTGGGCGATCGCCGTGATCAACCGGCCGGCGCCGCCGATGCATTCGCCCTTGGTCTCCTCGTCAGCCGAACAGGTCGACTCATATTTGTTGTTGCCTTCGATGCGGCTGTGCCAGTCATTGAAATGCAGAATGTTCAATGTGTAGTCGGCAAAGGATGCGCCGGCCGACAGGCCAAGCGTCGATGCGGACAGGGCGGCAATGGCGGCAAGCTTTCTCATCTTCGTCTCCCGGTGGGCTGATCGGAGGCGTTTAACGCCCTTGCTTGACTGGGGTATAACAGCCAGCGTTTTGACCATGTTCCCATCGCGTTCCGGCTGACGCAAGCGGAAATGCCGCCACTCTTTGCAGGCGCAAAAAAGGACGGCCGCCAATCGGCCGCCGTCCCCGATCTGTCCAGCGTTGGCCGGTCAGACGCGTCGCGTCAGCACGAAGTTCTGGCCGGACGAGCTGGTGCAGTTCAACTGGCTGGTGGAGATCAGCAGGCAGTTGAAGCTGACCGGCGTCTGGCGGATCAGCGACGTCCCGTTGATCTCGACCGATGTGGCGCCGGTCATCGTATAGCTGCCATCGGCCAGCTTCTGGCCGGTGTCGGTGGCGACGGTCGTGAACTTGCCGCCGGTGAAGGTCGACAGGCCAGTGCCCTTTGCATCGATCCACGAGCCCTCGACACCTTTCGGCGCGGCGGCCATCGGCGGTGCGTCGGGACCGCTTGTGGTGCAGGCAGCGAGCATCATGGCAAAGGAACCCGCCACGCCCATCGAAAGAACTTTGCGCGCAATAGTCATCTGAAATCCTCTCCAAACGCATCGGCCCAAAAATCGGTTTCGATTTTGGCAGGCACGACGCGAACGTCCAAAGTGCTGGTGCGGGCGTGCGTCCTGCAAGACGCGCGCTGCCCCAGGCCGCATCTCTTCAATCGCCCGATTTCCGGGCGATTGCAAGGCAATGGCGCATGGTGCGCAGGGTGCTATCGGACGAGGATGTTGCGGAATTGCCACGGATCGCTGCGGTCGAGGTCCTCAGGGAAGAGGCCCGGGCGTCGGTCGAGCGGCGTCCAGTCGGTGTAATGGCCTTCGACCGGTCCGAGATAGGGCGACTGCACTTCCAGGCAGCGCTTGTAGTCCATCTCGTCGGCCTCGACGATGCCGGCATCGGGATTTTCCAGGGCCCAGACCATGCCGGCCAGAACCGCCGAGGTGACCTGAAGGCCGGTGGCGTTCTGATAGGGCGCCAGCTTGCGCGCCTCGGCCAGCGACAGGTGCGAGCCATACCAGTAGGCGTTCTTGTCGTGGCCGTAGAGCAGGACACCGAGTTCGTCGACGCCGTCGACCAGCTCGTTCTCGTCGAGCACGTGGTGCACCGGCTGAGGCTTGCCGGCGGCACCGAACATCTCGTCCAGCGACAGGATCGCGTCGTTGCAGGGATGGTAGGCGTAATGGCAGGTCGGCCGGTACTGGACCTTGCCCTTCTTTGAGCGAACGGTGAAGAAATCGGCGATCGAGATCGATTCGTTGTGCGTCACCAGGAGGCCGTATTGCGCGCCCGGCGTCGGGCACCACGAGCGCACGCGCGTGTTGGCGCCGGGCTGCTCCAGATAGATCGCGGCCTTGGAGCCGTGCTTGTGCTTCTTGGCGTTCTTCGGCATCCACTTCTCATGCGTGCCCCAGCCGAGCTCGGCGGGCTGCAAGCCTTCGGAGATGAAGCCCTCGACCGACCAGGTGTTCCAGAACACATCCATCGGCTTTGGCTTCTTGGTGCGCTGGGTGTCGCGCTCGGCGATGTGGATGCCCTTGACGCCGGCCTTCTTCATCAGCTTGGCCCAGCCCTCGCGGTCTTCCTGTGCCGGCTCGGAGAACTCCAGGCCAAGATCGGTGGCGAGGTTGACCAGCGCCTGCTTGACGAACCACGAGACCATGCCGGGATTGGCACCGCAGGTGGAGACGGCGGTGGCGCCGCCGGGCTTGTCCTGCTTTTCCTGGATCATCGCCTCGCGCAGCGCATAGTTGGTGCGGCTGGCATTGTCGGCCTTGGCGTCGAAATAGAAGCCGAGCCACGGCTCGACGACGGTGTCGATGTAGAGCACGCCGAGCTTGCGGCAGAGACGCATCAGGTCGACCGAGCCGGTGTCGACCGACAAATTGACGCAAAAGCCCTGGCCGCCGCCATTGGTCAAAAGCGGCGTCAGAAGCTTCTTGTAGTTCTTCTCGGTCACCGCTTCCTGGACGAAGGCGATGCCGCGCTCGTCGAGCAGCTTGCGGTCGGTATCGCGCGGGTCGAGGACCGTCATGCGCGACTTGTCGAACTTGAAATGGCGTTCGATGAGCGGCAGCGTCCCCCGTCCGATCGAGCCGAAGCCGATCATCACCACGGGGCCGGTGATCTCACCGTAAACGGGCCAGTTTTCATTCGCCATTTTATCGAGCACTCCTTCAGACACATGCAAAAGCCGGGCAAACACCCGCAAAACCCGGGCATTTTCGCCCGACGGTCATGCGCTACATCACAGATCATTGTCATAAACCAGCGAAAAGCGCCAACCCGTGGCTAGCGGTCCCTAGCCATGTGGTTAAGGACTGCGATCAGCCGGTCGCGGTCCGATGTCAGGCCCTTGTAGTCGAGCTGGGCGAGATCGAGCGCTTCGAGCTGGGCGGCAAAGGATAGTGCCAGCGTCGCCCGGTCCGGGTGCCGCTCCAGCACGGCGAGCGGATCGAGATGGATGCGGATGGTGAACAGGATGTCGCGCGAGGCCGGCAGCTTGCGCAGCGTCTGTCGCTCGACGCGGATGAAGGCGTGCGCCTTGACGTCACCGTCGGGGAAGCGTGTCGGCCGGTTGGTGGCACGGTCGATGCGCTCGACGTTGGACAGCGGATGATAGAGCGCATTGTCGGCCTGGATCGACCAGTTGAAGCGCTCGACCGCCTGGCCCTGCAGGCCGTCGAACATGCGGTTGATCAATTCGGCCGGCCGTGTTCCCGGACCGAAGCCGGGCACGGGCTCATGGATCTGCTGCAGCGGCTTGCCGAATTTTTCGGTGAGCGACCAGGACGAAGGAAAGCACAGCGAGCCGGCGGCGAGCCGCCAGCCGGCGGCGTCGCGGCGCATCAGGATCAGGTCCTCCTGGACCAGCAGCGAGGCCGCGACCAGCGGTGCGTCGGCGAGACCCGAAGGCAAAGCAGGGTGGTCCGCCGCACCCACCACCTCGATGTCCGCATCGGTGCGGCGATGGGTGCGCGGAAATCGCTCCGGCAGATAGGCGCCGAGCAAGTCGAGCACTTCTCGTTGCGCGTCCCGCGTGCCGTCCTCCTCGACGAAAACCCGCTCGGGGATTTCGGCATAAAGCCGGCGCTTCTCGGCGAGATAGGGCAGAAGATGGCCGTCGACCTCGATCCAGTTTGCCGGGTCGAGCGGCTTCAGCCCGATGTTGAACAGCTTCGACGAGCCGTCATAAGGGGTGTGGGTGGGCAGGGCCTCGACCAAGCTCATGCTTCCTTGAAAGCGTCGAGACCGGCGGCGGTCATCCTGGCCAGGAATTCGGTGACCTCGTAGTCCGCGGCGCCCGCCTTGGCGAAGGGGTCGGCAGCCAGCCTGGCGTCGAGGATCTCGCGCGGGCATTGCGCGATGATGATGCCGCCGGTCCGCGGTTTCTTTGGCCCGGAAGCGATGAAGACGCCCTCCGCGTAGCATGCCTTCAGCCATTCGACATGCGCCGCCTGCAGCCGGTCGATCTCGGTCAGAGGCACTTTGTAGTTCAGCGAAACGACGAACATGGCATTCTCCTGGTCACGCCAGCCTTGCGGGTATCAAGCCGCGCAGCGAATTGCCGACAAAGAGTGCCTTGGCCGACTTCAGATCGTCGTAGCTGTAGATTGCTTCTTCCGCCCGGCCTTCATCCAGAAGCTCGGCGCGCAATACGCCAGGCAGCAGGCCGCAATCGAGCCGGGGCGTTGCCAGTGCGCCGCCGCCGAGATCGGCGAAGACATTGGTGATGGTGCCTTCGCAGATTTCGCCGCGCTCATTGGCCAGCAGCACCTCGTCGGCCTGGGTGACGAGATATTCGGAACGGGCATGCGTGTAGAGCTGGCGCCGGCTGGTCTTGTGGCGCAGCAGCGTGTTTTGTGAATCAAGCCGCGTCCGCGCCAGCCGCAATATCCAGACCTTGTCGGCAGCGAGAGGTTCGTAGGGCTGTGCCGAGGCCGTCGCATCGCCGTTGCGCGCCAAGGCGAGCCGCGTGCGCATGGCGGTTCGGGAGCCGTCGACCGCCTTGCCCAGCACGGCGCCGATCTTCTGCGGATCACAGGCAAAGCCAAGTTCCGCCGCCGAGCCATAGAGGCGCGCAAGGTGGCGATCGAAGCGCAGGAAGCCTGTCTCGGGCTGCCAGCGCATGGTCTCGATCAGCTCGAAATCGGCGGTGTCCCCGTCGCGAAGCGGGCTTTGAGCAGACACTCCTGATACTCCTCCTCGGGCGTCGAATCGAAGACGATGCCGCCGCCGACATTGTAGACCGCCTCGCCGCTGGCAAAGAGCGAGATGGTGCGGATCGCCACGGAAAAGCGCATCGTTCCGCCGGGTGCGATCCAGCCGATGGCGCCGCAATAAACGTCGCGCGGCGTGCCCTCCAGATCGTGCAGGATCTCCATGGCGCGGATCTTTGGCGCGCCGGTGATAGAGCCGCAAGGGAAGAGTGCCGCGAAGACCTGGCGGATGGTGAGGCCAGGCAGCAGCTTCGCCCTGACGTCGCTCACCATCTGATGGACGGTCGGGTAGCTCTCGATGCGGAACAGTTCCGGCACCTCCAGCGTGCCGACCTCGCTGATCAGCGAGATGTCGTTGCGCAGGAGGTCGACGATCATCCGGTTCTCGGCCTGGTTCTTCTCGTCATTGCGCAGAAAGTCTTTCTGCCGCTCGTCCTCGGTCTTCGTCGCGCCGCGCGGGGCCGTGCCTTTCATCGGATGCGTCTCGATCATCCCGGCCGCATTGATCTCGAAGAACAGTTCGGGCGAGCGCGACAGCACGATGGGATCGCCCAGCGCCACCAGCGCGCCGTACTTCACCGGCTGGCGTTCGGTCAGCGCATCGAAGGCGGCAAGCGGATCGCCGGACCATTGCGCCTGCACCGGAAAGGTCAAATTGCCCTGGTAGCAATCGCCTTGCCTGATGTGCTGGTGCAGCCGCGAGAAGCGTTTTTCGTAGTCCTCGAAGGACCACGTCGCCCGCGCATCGAAGATCGGGCCGTTCGGGGCTGCCGTGTTGCGCGGCGGCACTGCTTCCTCGATGGGTGCATCGAACACGCCGAGGCAGATCAGCGGAGCGCGGCGCCGGCCCGGCAGCAAGGGAACGAGTTTCGGTTCGAGCAGATAACCGGCCTCGTAGGAGAAATAGCCGGCCAACCATTTGCCGGCGTCATGCGCTGCCTGCGCCGCTTCCAGCGCCTGCGGGAAATCCCGGGCCTCATGCGCCACGATGATGTCGGCCGGCCGGTCGAACACGAGCTGACGCGCGCTTTCGTCGTTGCGGAAAATGGCGGCGGGCAGGGACATGGGGACCAGGATCGATGAAGCCGTCGATCGCTCTATATGGGGGGCCGCTCGCGTGCAATCGAGGGAACGGCACCTTGCCCCTCAAAGCCGACCTCCTGGCGGCATTGCCCCCGAGAAGAAGCCGGCGGGGCCTGTGGCCCCGCCGGCTTGATGATCTGCCTCCGCCGCTCAGGTGTTGCTGGCGGTTCCGGCTGTCGGAAACTGCTTGGCGAATTCCTTCTCGTCGCCGGCGGCGAGCAGCTTGGCCTGCTCGATCCAGCGTTCGCGCGCGATGCGGCCGTCGAAGTTCATCACGTCCTCGATCCGCTTGATGTCGGCTGCCGTCCAGGCGGCGATCTGGGCGAAGGTGGTGACGCCCTGCGCCTTGAGCAGCTTCTCGTTGACCGGGCCGATACCGATCAGCCGGCGCAGATTGTCTGATTTGCCCGCCGCAGGCTTGGCTGCTGCTGGTTTGGCCGCCGCTGGTTTGGCTGTGGCCGGCGCAGCTTTCTTGGCGGCTGCCGGCTTGGGCGCGGCCGCGCTTTTGGCTGTCGAAGCAGCGGAGGCTGCGGGTTTGCTCGCGGCGGGCTTGGCGGCCGCTGGCTTCGGTGCCGACTTGGCGGTGGCGGCTTTCGCCGGCGCTGCCTTCGCGGCCGGTTTGGCAGGCGCAGTCTTGGCCGGGGCAGGTGCGGATTTGGCGGCGGCCGGCGTCGACATCAGGGCTGCCGGCGCCTGACTGGCGGCCTTTGCTCCGCCGCCCGTGGATGCCTGCGCGTCGCGCAACTGGCGCTCGAGGTCGGCCCGGGTCTTGCCGCATGCATTGAGTTCGCCGGTCAGGCGGTCGCTGTCGGCACGCAGCCTGTCGCGCTCGCTGCGGGTGCGGTCGAGGTCGCCGCGCAGACTGTCGAGCTCACCACGCAGGCGACCCCAGAAGAACCAGCCAACCAGAACGCCTACAAGGAACGCCAGGACCACGTAGAAAAAAGTGCCCATTGTCTCTCTCCAGTCAGATCCGTCTGCCGTGGGTCATGACCTTCGGCGATGGACTACTCGTGATGGTTCCGCGGGTTCGCAGAACAGCCGGCTTCGGTTCGAGCTGTCGGCGATCGGCTTTTCCAGCCCATGGCCAACGGCCGTTGTCGCGTTCGCCTGAGCGTCACGGCCGGCTGAGATTTTCCCTCGCCGATCCGCATAGGCTCCGGCTGAGCTTGTGGCGAAGGCTATCATAGAGCTTGTGGAAAGCTATGGGAAAAACTCCCGCCTAGAGTTCTTCAAGAACAAATATTTAGGGAAAGAACAGAGCCGTCCCAACATGCATTCCGGCTAAACTGTTCTTTGCAAGCGAGAGGCATCTCAGCCGTCGAGCGTTTCCAGTTCATCGATCAGGCCGCTGACGACGCCGAGCCCGATCTGCCAGAAGGCGGGGTCGGTAGCGTCGAGGCCGAAGGGCGCCAGAAGCTGCGAATGATGCTTGGTGCCGCCAGCGCGCAGCATCTCGAAATACTTGTCCTGAAAACCGCGCTCGGCGTTCTGGTAGACGGCGTAGAGCGAGTTCACCAGGCAGTCGCCGAACGCATAGGCGTAGACGTAGAACGGCGAGTGGATGAAGTGCGGGATGTAGGTCCAGAACACCTCGTAGCCTTCGCGCAGCTTGATCGCCGGGCCGAGGCTTTCGGCCTGCACTTCCAGCCAGAACTGGCCGAGCCTGTCGGATGTCAGTTCGCCGTTGCGGCGCTCGGCATGCACCTTGCGCTCGAATTCGTAGAAGGCGATCTGGCGCACCACCGTGTTGATCATGTCCTCGACCTTCTGGGCGAGCATGGCCTTGCGCTCGCGCCGGTCGGTGGTCTGCTCGAGCAGCGAGCGGAAGGTCAGCATCTCGCCGAATACGGACGCCGTCTCGGCCAGGGTCAGCGGTGTCGAAGCCATCAGCGCGCCCTGGCCGGCGGCCAGCACCTGGTGCACGCCGTGGCCGAGTTCATGCGCCAGCGTCATCACGTCGCGCGGCTTGCCCATGTAGTTGAGCAGCACATAGGGGTGGGCCGACGGCACGGTCGGATGGGCAAAGGCGCCTGGCGACTTGCCCGGGCGCACCGGCGCGTCGATCCAGTTGCGGTCGAAGAAGGTGCGCGCGATCTCGGCCATCTCGGGCGAGAAGCGCTGATAGGCCGACAGCACGGTGTTCCTGGCTTCGTCCCAGCCGATCACCGACTGCGGCGTCTCCGGCAACGGCGCGTTGCGGTCCCAGTGGTTCATCACGTCCATGCCGAGCCAGCGGGCCTTCATCGCGTAGTAGCGATGCGACAGGCGCGGATAGGCCTCGCGCACCGCGGTGGCGAGCGCATCGACCACGCCGCGCTCGACGCGGTTGGCGAGATGGCGGGAATCGGCAATGTCCTCGAAGCCGCGCCAGCGGTCCGAGATTTCCTTGTCCTTGGCCAGCGTGTTGGTGATCAGGGTGAAGGTGCGCAAATTCTTGCGGAAGGTGGCGGCCAGCGCCTCGGAGGCACGGCGACGCACCTCACCATCGGCATCCTGCAGGCGATTGAGGGCCGGCTCCAGCGTCAGTTCCTCGCCGTCGACGTCGAAGCGGAGGTCGGTCATCGTCTCGTCGAAAAGGCGGTTCCAGGCGCCGCGTCCGGTGATCGACTTCTCGTGGAAAAGCTGCTCGACGCGGTCCTCGAGCTGGTATGGCTTGTCCATTCTGAGGTCGAGCACCCAGGGCCGGTAGTGGCCGAAAGCCCGATCGCTGGTAAGCGCGCTTTCGATCGCGGCGTCGTCGATCAGGTTCAGTTCGAGCGCGAAGAACAGCAGATGCGCGCTGGCGTCGGTCATCTTCTCCTGAATGTCGCCATAGAGCTTGGCGCGCTGCGGATCGGCGGTGTTGCCGGCATAGACCAGGCCGGCATAGGAGACGATGCGGCCGATCAGTTCCTCCAGCGCCTCGTAGGCGACCAGCGCCTCGCCCAGTCTGCCGGCCGCGCCACGCCCGGCCTCGGCGGCGAGCGTGCCCTTCCAGCGGCTCTCGAAAGCGATTGCGTCAGCGGCGGCTTTTGCGATGTCACGCTTCAGTTCCGGGGCTTCCATGCCGGCATAGAGGTCGGCAAGGTTCCATTCCGGCAGATCGCCAAGCTCGGCCGCGCCCTGACCGGACGCCGGTGCCGCAAGCCGCCGACCAAACATCATGCGCATCGACAATACCTTCTGTGAATTATGGGGTCAGAATCAAGCAGCAGAATCAGGGGGAACAGGCAAGCCGGTCAAATCCTAAGGAATTCGTTCACCGGGTTTTTTGAAACCTTATTTAGAACCCTGTGCCAAGATGATCCATGGGGATTTCGGGCGCGGGCAGTTCAAGACAGTCATGACAGGTTCCATTCTCATAGTCGATGACGATCCCGTGCAGCGCCGGCTGCTCGAGGCGGCGGTGACGCGGTTCGGCCACACGGCAATCGTCGTCGACGGCGGTGAGGCCGGCCTCGACGCGCTCGACGGGCCTCGCGACCGCGACATCTGCGTGGTCATCCTCGACCTGGTCATGCCCGGTCTCGACGGCATCGGCGTGCTGAAAGCGATGCGCGAACGCGACATCACCGTCCCGGTCATCGTGCAGACCGCCCAGGGCGGCATCGAAACCGTGGTGTCGGCGATGCGCCACGGCGCCTTCGATTTCGTCGTCAAGCCGGCGTCACCCGACAGGCTGCAGGCCTCGATCGCCAATGCGCTCAAGGTCGAGGCGGTCGAAGGCGAGGTCAAGCGCACGTCGCGCAAGCGCGGCGGGTTGCTGACGTTCAGGGACATGATCACCCACAGCCCGGCCATGGACAGGGTGATACGCCTCGGACAGAAGGCGGCAGCGTCCAACATCCCGATCCTGATCGAAGGCGAATCCGGCGTCGGCAAGGAACTGGTGGCGCGCGCCATCCAGGGCAGCGGCGACCGCCGCTCGAAACCTTTCGTCACCGTCAATTGCGGCGCCATCCCCGACAATCTGGTCGAATCGATCCTGTTCGGCCACGAGAAGGGCTCGTTCACCGGCGCCACCGACAAGCACACCGGCAAATTCGTCGAAGCGCATTCCGGCACGCTGTTCCTCGACGAGATCGGCGACCTCCCGCTCGACGTGCAGGTCAAGCTGTTGCGTGCCGTACAGGAGGGCGAGGTCGATCCGGTCGGCGGCCGTTCGACCGTCAAGGTCGACATCAGGCTGATCTCGGCGACGCATCGCAACCTCCTGCAGCAGGTCAAGGACGGCAAGTTCCGCGAGGACCTGTTCTACCGGCTCAACGTCTACCCGATCTTCGTGCCGCCGCTGCGCGACCGCCGCGACGACATTCCGCATCTGGTCACGCATTTCATGGAGAAGGTGGCGCCCGCCGACCCGCGCCATCGCCTGCAAGGCATTTCGCCGGCAGCGCTTGCCGTGCTGGAGGCCTATGACTGGCCCGGCAACATAAGGCAGCTCGAAAACGCCGTCTTCCGCGCCTCCGTGCTGTGTGAAGGCGACGTGCTCGATGTCGATGATTTTCCGCAGATCCGCGCGCAGGTGGAAGGCACCGTCAATCTCGAAACGGACGACACGGCACCTCGCCTCTCATCGCCTCCGGAACTCCGCGACGAGGGAGACGTGGGCGGCGATGCCGCGCCAGCCGCCGAGCCGGATCGGCCGGCCGTGCTTCAGCCCAGATTCGGCACGCTGCGGGCGCTCGACGAACGCGGCAATGTGCGCGCGCTCGCCGATGTCGAACTCGAGATGATCAAGCTCGCCATCGATCACTACAACGGCCAGATGAGCGAAGTCGCGCGCCGGCTCGGCATCGGCCGCTCGACGCTCTACCGCAAGCTCAAGGAATACGGCATCGACCCGGAGACGGGCCGTGTCGAGCGTCTTGCTTCCTGAGGTGTGTTGATATTCAGGTGAGGCCGGCCTGCAAGCGGCGCTTCCTGCTTCCGGTGCCCACCTACGAAAGTACGCTCCGCTCCGGTTCTCGGAGCCCACTGTTTTCGTCGCGGCCCGACCTGAATCTCAACCCACCTTGGGAGCGCTTGATCTCTTTCAGAACCAGGACCACGCCCCCGGCGCAAGGCCGGGACCAGCTTGCTATGACAGGATTGCCACTGTATCGGGGTTTCGGCTGGAATATGGCATGGCTGTGGACAGCTCTGTTCACGCATTAAGGCTAACGGTAACAGATCGTGTTCGGCCAAAGCCGGAAACCTGATCTAAACCAGCGGTTTACCAAGAAATCTTGTGAACAATTTTTGACGGGATATCGCCATGGTGTTACCGCATTTCGGCTTCAATAAGCGATGATTAACCATTAGGATCGATATTCGGATGTGAAAACGACACATCCGTTTGGGCAAATCCGGGGACAAACGGCAGCCTGCAAGGCCTTTTGATTTGAACAGAATCGAACGACTCACAAACGGGCGTCATCATCATCTGAGCGTCTGGCCGAGATGGCTGGCAGCGGTGATTGTCGCTTTTGGTTTTGTTGGCGCGGCGGCCACTGGCGCCAGCGCAGAGACGCGTTCGCTGAAGCTTTATCACCTGCACACGCACGAAAAGGCCGAGATCGTCTACAAGCGCAACGGCCGCTACCTTCCCGAAGGCCTGCGCAAGATCAACATCATCCTGCGCGACTGGCGCCGCAACGAGCCGACCAAGATGGATCCGCGCCTGCTGGACCTTGTCTGGGAGGCCTATCGCGAAAGCGGCTCCTCCGACTATATCCAGGTCGTGTGCGGCTACCGTTCGCCTGCGACCAATTCGATGCTGCGCAGCCGCAGCCGGGGCGTCGCCGAGAAGAGCCAGCATATGCTCGGCAAGGCGATGGACTTCTACATTCCCGGCGTGCCGCTGAAGAAGCTGCGCAACATCGGCCTCAAGATGCAGGGCGGTGGTGTCGGTTACTATCCGACCTCCGGTTCGCCGTTCGTCCATATGGATGTCGGCAATGTGCGCCACTGGCCCGGCATCAGCCGCCAGGAACTGGTCAGCCTGTTCCCCAACGGCAAGACGCTGCATGTGCCGAGCGACGGCCGGCCGCTGCCCGGCTATGAACAGGCGATGGCCGCCTACAAGGCACGCAAGGGCGCTGGTACGCCCAATGTCGAGCTTGCGAGTGCCGGCGGCAGCGGCAAGAAGTCCGGTGGGTTCCTGTCTGCCTTGTTTGGCGGCGGCTCCGATGAAGCCGATGACAGCGCGGATGTCGAGACGGCTTCGGCCGCCCCTGCGCCCAAGCCCAGAAACCTGAAGCCGGCCGCGACCGCCAAGAGCAGTAACCTGCCGGGCATCGCCATCGTCGCGCCGGAGAATGCACAGCGCGCCAACGTTCCGCAGATTGCCGACGAGCAGGCTCCGGAACCGGAGAAGGATACGCCGGAAACGATCATTGCCGCGCTGCCTGCCAAGGAGATTCCGCTGCCCGATTTCGCGCCGCGGCCCAAGGTCGATGTCGGCGCGCAGCCTGAGAATGTTCCATTCGCCACAGCGGATGCGTCGGCCACAACGGAACAGGCGGTGGCGACCGCGCAGGCGCCGGCGAACATGCCGTTCGGCAAGGCTGACCCAGCAGCGCTCGCGGCGGCGGCTGCCGCTGATCCGGCGCAGGTTGCCGTCAACAACATCCCCTTGCCGACATGGCGTCCCGAACGCACGCTCCCGGCGGATCTCGCGCCGCCGCCCAGCAAGGATGTGCTGATGGCGCTGGCGGATACGGCCGAACAGGGCAAGACCGCGACGGATGCGTTCTCGGTGCTGCCCTCGGCACGGCCCGAGCCGGCCAAGCCGGATGCCGTCAAGGCCGTGCTCGACGAGGCCAACGCGCAGGCCGGCAATGCCGTCGAATACAAGCAGGTCGGCAATGCTGACGAATACAAGGTTGCGTCGCTGGCCGAAGAGCCGCGCTCGGCCTTCAACGACCCGTCGGGTGTCGATGCCGCATCTCCGCGCCAGGCTGTTGCCGCCCGTCCGGCCGGTTCCGATCCGGCCGCCGCGATCGGCGCCGGCGTGAAGACGACCCGCAAGGAAGCCAGGGCCACCGCCCGCGACCAAAAGCCGGGACCCAGGGCCATGGTGGTCGCCGCCGCGCCCCAGGCCGCCCGCTGGGCGCTGACCAGCGGCGACAACGTCGCTACCGTTTCGAGCGCCACGACGGCGCCGGGCTACGCCTACAACATCGTGCACACGCCGCCGAGCGAGGTTTATACCGCCGGCTTCCAGACCGATGCCCAGGCGCCGGACCCCAGCCGCTTCACCGGCAACGCCGTCAAGTTCCTGTCGGTCGCGCGCTTCCAGACCAAGTAGGCGGCTGGCCAAAGATAACAGAAGCCGCGCAGGGCAACCGGCGCGGCTTTTTGCATTCCAGTGTACGCCAGATGCGATGCCGCGATGCTGTAGATCACAGGCGGCTGGATCCGGGAGAATTGGCCCGGTCGGCGAGAGTCGGCCGGGCTTTATGTGCCAGCTGACGCCGCGCGTATGTCCTGGTTCCGAGGCCTAGAGCGTTTACCGTTTCATGGAAACGGCGAACCGCTCTAACTCTTTGTTTTGACGCAATTCCCTAGGGAAAGCGCTACGCGCTTTTCCCGGGAAAACCGCTTCACACTTTTCCTGGAATTGCTCTAGTCGACTTCCAGCGTGGCTGCTTCGCCCCTGGCCAGGAGCCGCGCCGCGTCACGCGCCGGCGGCAGTCCGAAATGGCGCGCATATTCCCGGCTGAACTGGGATGGGCTTTCATAGCCGACGGCAAAGGCGACACGCGTGGCGCTGCCCGGTTCCGCGATCAGCAGATGACGCGCCTCCAGCAGACGGACCTGCTTCTGGTACTGGATCGGGCTCATGGCGGTTGCCGCTTTGAAGTGGCGGTGAAACGAGGCGTTGCTCATATGTGCCAGCGCGGCCAGCTCCGTCACATCGATAGGCTCGTTATAGTGCGATCGTATCCAAGCGGTGGCGCGGCGGATCTGTGACAGGCGACCGTCAGCGTGTGCAAGCTGGCGCAGCTTCGCGCCTTGCGGGCCTTGCAGCAGGCGGAATGCGATCTCGCGTTCGAGCATGGGCGCGAGCACCGGAATTTCGGCCGGACGGTCGAGCAGCCGCAGCATGCGGCGCCAGGCATCGAGCAGTTCGTCATCCAGCCGGTTGGTCACGAAGCTGTCGCCGTCGACCGCAGGCTTGTGGTCTATAAGCAGGCTGGCGATCAGCTCGACATCGAGGGCGAAGGCGATGGCCATGTAAGGACGGGCGCTGCTCGCCTCGATCAACTGGCTGGTGGCAGGCGTCTCCACCGCATAGACGAAATAGCTGCCGGCGCCGTAGCGAAGCGTGCGGTCGCCGATCAGCACTGTTTTGGTCCCCTGCAGCACGAACAGCACCGTCGGCTGGCAAAGCTCGGGCAGCGGCGGGGTCGGAACCTCGCTGCGGCCGATCGTGACGCGCGGGATCGCCGTCTTTGTGCGCCGCCCATGCGCATGGCGGCTGGCGATCGTGATCAGTTCCTGCAGGGCTGATTCCATGTCTTCAGCATTGCTGATCCAAGCGGGTCGCGCAACCAGTTGAGAGGATTAGGCAAGAGGAAGCGAGTATCCGGCGCGCGAAATCGGCCGATGCACGTCATGTCTGGGTTTCAAAACAAGGAGACATGGACATGACGATTAAAGCGAATGCGCTGATCACCGGCGCCAACAAGGGCATCGGCCTCGAAACCGCTCGCCGGCTGGGGACAAAAGGCTTCAAGGTCTGGCTCG
Source organism: Mesorhizobium huakuii (assembly GCF_030160235.1). Lineage (GTDB taxonomy): Bacteria > Pseudomonadota > Alphaproteobacteria > Rhizobiales > Rhizobiaceae > Mesorhizobium > Mesorhizobium huakuii. The sequence goes on along the minus strand of NZ_BSNY01000009.1, from coordinate 154,880 downwards.
GCGCCCGCGATGCCGAGCGCGGGGAGGTGGCGGCAAAGGCGTTGCGCAATGAAGGGCTCGACGTCGAATGGCTCGCGCTCGACGTCGCCAGTGACGACAGCGTGGCGGCGGCGGCCAGAACCCTGACGGCGCAGGTCTCCAGCCTCGACGTGCTGGTCAACAATGCCGGCATTGCCCCAGGCTATGTCGATGCGCTCGGACCTGACGGCCGCTACGAACGGCCGCCAAGCCGCGAGGATGTCGCCGACATGAAGGCCACCTATGAGGTCAACGTCTTCGGTCCGGTTCGCGTCAGCCAGGCCTTCCTGCCACTGCTGCTGGCAGCGCCCGCTGCCCGCATCGTCATGCTCAGCAGCTATCTCGGCTCGATCGCGCGCGCCGCCGGCAACAGCCAGTCGCCCAATGTCATGGGCTATGGCAGCTCGAAGACAGCGCTCAATGCCATCACCGTGGCCTTCGCCCGGGAGCTGTCGCCGCGCGGCATCATGGTCAACGCCGCCGCACCCGGTTACACCGCGACGGACCTCAATGCGCACAGAGGCGGCCGTACGGTGCAGCAGGCCGCCGGGGTCATCGTGCAGCTGGCGACGCTGAAGGCCGGCGGGCCTACCGGCGGCTATTTCGACGAGAACGGTCCGTTGCCCTGGTGAGCGAAGGGCCCATTATTTCCTGAGCTGGCTGGCAGCACGTGCGAGCGCTTCGATCTCGTCCCACTTGCCGGCCTTGACCATGTCGTCGGGCGCGACCCAGGAGCCGCCGACGCAGATGACGTTGGGCAGGCTGAGGTAGTCGGCGGCGTTCTTGCCGGTGATGCCGCCGGTCGGGCAGAATTTGACGTCGGCCAGCGGCGAGGCGAAGGCCTTCAGCGAGGCTATGCCGCCGGACTGCTCGGCCGGGAAGAACTTCAGGAAGCGCAAGCCGGCCTCGCGCGCGGCCATGATCTCGCCGGGCGTGATGGCGCCGGGCAACAGCGGAACCTCGCTGTCGGCGGCGGCCGACAGGAGTTCGCGCGTGATGCCGGGGCTGACGATGAAGCGCGAGCCGGCGCTGGCCGCCTCGTCGAACTGCCTGCTGTCCAGAATGGTGCCGGCGCCGACAATGGCTTCCTCGGCCTCGGCCGCCACCCGCCGGATCGCTTCGAGTGCGTCTGCGGTCCGCAGCGTGATCTCGATCGCCGGCAGGCCGCCGCGCGCCAGGGCGCGGGCCAGCGGCACGGCATTGGCGACATCAGTGATCTTCAGCACCGGGATGACCGGCTGGCCGTTGAGGAGCGACAGGAGTTTTTCGGTCTTGCTGGGCATCTGTCTCTCCATGGCCTGATGCGTGCCGCCCAAAAGTGATCTCGGTTTTGGGACTACGGCATGCATGAAACAAAGATCCAAAGCGCGACGCGCCTTAGGGAATTTCAACCGATTAGCAGACGGGTGTTTGCCTGTCCATGAAACCGGTCGCGTCGCGATGTCACGCGCTGGCGGACAGCTTACGGGCTCTTTCCCGACAAGGCCATGACAGGCGCCGAAGCCGGTTTCGCCTTGAATCGGCATTTACGAGCGTCTAGTTGCTCTGGCAATGACACTGTCCGCTCCATCCCAGCCTGTCCGCGTCGCCGCGCTCTACCGGTTTGCCAGGCTCGACGCCTTCGAGACGCTGCGCGCGCCGCTCGCCGCCTTCTGCTGCGGGCGCGGCATCAAGGGCACGCTGCTTCTTGCGCATGAAGGCATCAATGGCACCGTCGCCGGCAGCGAAGCAGCGATCGCCGAGCTCATCGACCACATCGAAGCCATCGATGGGCTGGCGGGGCTCGAGATCAAATACAGCGCAGCCACGGAAATGCCTTTCCACCGCATGAAGGTGCGGCTGAAGCGCGAGATCGTCACCATGGGCGTCGAGGACATCGACCCTGCGACAAGCGCCGGCACCTATGTCGCCCCCGCCGACTGGAACGCGCTGATTTCCGAGCCCGGCACGATCGTCATCGACACACGCAACGCCTACGAGGTCTCGATCGGCACCTTCAAGGGCGCGGTCGATCCAGCGACCGCGAGCTTTCGCGAATTCCCCGCCTGGGTGGAAGCGCACAGGGCGGAGCTCGAGGGCCGCAAGGTGGCGATGTTCTGCACCGGCGGCATTCGCTGCGAAAAGGCGACCGCCTACGTCAAGTCGCTCGGCTTCGAGGATGTGTTCCACCTCAAGGGCGGCATCCTCAAATATCTCGAGGAGGTTCCGGCCGAGCAGAGCCTGTGGCAAGGCGAATGCTTCGTCTTCGACGAGCGGGTTTCGGTGTCGCATGGCCTCGCCGAGGGTGACGCGGAACTCTGCCGCGCCTGCCGCCATCCGCTGACGGCAAGTGAGTTGGCGTCGCCCAGATATGCCGCAGGCATTTCTTGCCCGCATTGCTTCGACGCCCGTACCGACGAGGACCGTCAGCGCTACGCCGAGCGCCAGCGGCAGGTCGAGCTTGCGCAGGCGCGGGGCAAGGGGCCGCATATCGGGTCCTGATCCGGGCGGGCGAGTCCGGCAAAGCGGCGGCCTGTCATTGCAATGTCAGGTTTCGGGACCTACGTCTTCGGCGTTCGAAACCTGCCCGTTCGGCCGGGCAAAAGCTGGAGGCACTGAATGTTCGATCCCAAGAAGCTTCTCGACGATCTGCTCGGCTCGCAAATTCCCGGCACCAGCGGCACCGTCCGCGACAAGGCGGGCCAGGCCGTGCAGATGGCCAAGGACAACCCGCTGGCCGCCGGTGCCTTGGCAGCGGTGCTGCTTGGAACAGGGGCCGGCCGCGAGGTGACAGGTGCGGCGGTGAAGCTCGGTGGCCTGGCCGCGATCGGCGGCCTCGCCTACAAGGCCTACCAGAACTACAAGGCCGGCAACGCCCCGGAGCAGGCGCCGGCCGCCGGCGAACCGGAATTGCTGCCGCCGCCCAAGGACACCGCCTTCCATCCTTCGCAGGCGCCGCAAGGCGAGGACGAGTTCACGCTGACCCTGGTGCGGGCGATGATCTCGGCGGCCAAGGCCGACGGCCATGTCGACGACGAGGAGCGCAAGATGATTGCAGGCAAGCTCAGCCTTGCGGGGATCGGCTCCGATGCCGAGAAATTCCTGATGGCGGAGCTGGAACGCCCGCTCGACCTCGACACGCTGGTGGCGGAGGCCAAGACCGACGCGCAAAAGCTCGAACTCTATACGGCATCGCGCCTCACCATCGATCCCGACACGCGCGCCGAGCGCGGCTATCTCGACCTGCTTGCCGGCCGGCTTGGCCTGCCGGACGCGCTGGTCGACCATGTCGAGGCGACGGTTTCGGCAGCCAAGGTTCCCGCAACAAAGACCGGAACTTCGCCCAATCCACGCTGGTAGGGTCAGATCGGGACAGGCCGTCTTTCCGGCGTTAACCTTTCGTTAACTCAGGAAGCGCATGATTCTACACAGTCGGATCGGCTTTTCCTCCTCCCAAGCCCGGTTCAGATCAGGGCGGTCGCCAATGACCGCCCTTTTTGTCGGCCCATGCCGGGGCTTTCTCCGAAAACTGGGCCCGATTTTTCGAGGACATGCTCGTGCAGGTCCGCTTGCCATCGCTGCCGTCATTTGCGATGCCTCTTGCCCAAGCCAAATCCTGAAAATCAGTCGGAGACATCCGCCATGACCGAGCAAAGAACCGCCATCGTTACGGGCGCCGGCACGGGCATCGGCAAGAGCGTTGCCACGGCGCTGCTCAAGGCCGGCTGGAACACGGTATTTTGCGGCCGCCGCAAAGCGGTGCTGGATGCAGCGGTCGCCGAGGCCGGCCCGACCGAAGCCAAGGCATTGGCGGTCGCCTGCGACATCAGCAAGGCCGGCGAGGTCGACGATCTGTTCGAGACGGTGGCGGAAGCCTTCGGCCGCGTCGACCTGCTCTTCAACAATGCCGGCATGGGTTACAAGTCGACGCCAATCGACGAGATCCCGGTCGAGGTGTGGAACGATATCGTCGGCGTCAATCTCACCGGTTCGTTCCTGTGCGCCCGCGCCGCCTTTGGCGCCATGCGCAAGCAGCGGCCGATGGGTGGGCGCATCATCAACAACGGCTCGGTGTCGGCCTATGCGCCGCGCCCGGGCTCGGTGCCCTATACGGCGACCAAGCATGCCATCACCGGACTGACCAAGACGCTGGCGCTCGACGGCCGTCCCTACGACATCGCCTGCGGCCAGATCGACATCGGCAATGCGCTGACCGACATGGCGCAGCCGATGACCGTCGGCGTGCCGCAGGCCAATGGCTCCATCGCCGCCGAAGCGGTGATGGATGTCCAGCACGTCGCCGATGCCGTCGTGCACATGGCCAGCCTGCCGCTCGAGGCGAACGTGCTGTTCATGACCGTGATGGCAACCAAGATGCCGTTCGTGGGGCGTGGGTGAGTTAGCGGACGCCGGCAGGGCCTCCGCTGCCGACTCATTTGCCCGCCAGCGGCACACCGGGCTTGAACAGCAGAATGGGCCTGATCTCGTAAACCGCGGTCGGATTGACGCGGCGAAGGTCGCGGGCGATCGCAATGGCCTCGTCCCGCGTGGCGCAGTCGACGACATAGAGGCCGAGCAACTGTTCCTTGGTCTCGGCGAAAGGGCCGTCGATGACCACGCCGTCGCCCGGGCCGCGCAAGGTGATGGCATCCTGGGTGGCCCCCAGACGCGCGGACGGACCAAGCGTGCCTTCCGCATGAAGCCTTGTGTTGATCTTCAGCAGGTCGGCCATCAGTGCGGCATCTTCCTGCGGCGTCAGCGCCTTGATCGCATCTTCCACGTGATAGGCAAGGATTGCATAGAACATTCGAGGATTCTCACGTCGATCTACATCTGAGGACCGTAGCCGTTCTCGAGATGCAGGCCCAGCCTTGGCCGCTTGCCTCCGGACGGCTCATGACACCGCCACGGCAGCCGGCCACAAGCCATCCCGACCCGCGCGGCAGACGCAAAGCCTTACTTGGCGAGGAATGCCCCGATCCGTTCCAGCGCGCGCAAGATGTTCTCCTCGGAGTTGGCGTAGGAGAGCCTGACATAGCCTTCGCCGAGAATGCCGAAATCGGGGCCGCCGATCAGCGCCACGCCGGCGTCGTCGAGCAGTGCGGAGGCGAGCTTCTTTGCCTTCCAGCCGGTCTTCGAGACATTGGGGAAGGCGTAGAACGCGCCCTTGGGCGTGATGCAGGAAATGTTGGGCAAGGCGTTCAGCCCTTCGACCACGACCTTCCTGCGGCGGTCGAAGGCGCGCATCATGGTGTCGACATCGTCCTGCGGGCCATCGATGGCGGCGATGCCGGCGAACTGGCTCGGCGCGTTGACGCAGGACCAGCAATTGACCGCCAGCTTGCGAACCTTGTCGTAGAGATGGGCGCCCTTGTCGCCGTTCGGCCAGATCGACCAGCCCATGCGCCAGCCGGTCATCGCCCAGGTCTTGGACCAGCCGTTGAGCACGATCAGGCGGTCGCGGATTTCGGGATAGCCGAGCAGCGAGCAATGCGTCTCGCCGTCATAGGTCATCACATCGTAGATCTCGTCGGAGAGGATGGCGACATCCGGGTGCTTCTCAAGTCCCTTGACCAGCTTCTCGATCTCGGCGCGCGGCGTCACACCGCCGGTCGGGTTGGCCGGCGAGTTGAGGATCAGGAGCCTGGTCTTGGAGGTGATCAGCGCCAGCGTTTCTTCCGCCGAGAAGGCAAAGCCGTTTTCCTCGCGCATCGGCACGGGAATGGGGGCCGCACCGGTGAACTCGATCATCGAGCGGTAGATGGGAAAGCCGGGGTCCGGATAGAGGATCTCGGCGCCGGGTTCGCCGAACATCAGGATGGCGGCGAACATGGTCGGCTTGCCGCCCGGCAGGATCATCACCGTCTCGGGCGAAACCTCGACGCCGGTGGTGGTCAGCGTGCGCCGCACCACCGCCTCGCGGGTCGCCAGAAGCCCGTTGGCGGGCGTGTAACCGTGGTGGCCGTCGCGCAGCGCCTTGATCGCCGCCTCGACGATGTGCTGCGGCGTCTTGAAGTCGGGCTGGCCGATGCCGAGATTGACGATGTCGCGGCCCTGTTGGGCGAGCGCCGTCGCCCTCGCGAGCACCGCGAAGGCATTTTCCTCGCCGAGACGGTCGAAGGCCGAAATCGTGTGGAGCATTTTTCCCGTCCGTGTGGTTCTTACTGTGGGGTTGCGTTTTTGTGAGCTTCGGCCCGCAAAAGTCAAACGGATTGGAGTCTTCGGTGTCGGAAAATCTCAAAGATTGGCAACCGCGTCCGCGGCCGGAGCGCAAGGCGATCGACGGCCGCTATGTCAGGCTCGAACCGCTGAGCGCCGCAAGGCACGGTGACGGGCTCTATGAAGCGTCTTCCGTGTCCGATGTCGACGGCCGCTTCGCCTGGCTGCCCGACTATCCGCCGGAAACCCGCGCCGCTTTCCAGCCCTGGCTGGACAAGGTCGAGGCGAGCGAGGATCCGCTGTTCTTTGCCGTCATCGACAAGGCCAGCGGCAAGGTCGCCGGTCGTCAGACCCTGATGCGCATCGATCCCGCTTACGGCGTCATCGAGATCGGAAACATCTATTGGGGGCCGTTGATCTCGCGCAAGCCCGGAGCGACCGAAGCGCAGTTCCTGTTCATGAAATACATTTTCGACGAACTCGGCTACCGCCGCTACGAATGGAAGTGCAACAACCGCAACGAGCCGTCGAAGCGGGCGGCGGAACGGTTCGGCTTCAAGTTCGAGGGCATTTTCCGCCAGCACCTCATCGTCAAGGGTGAAAACCGCGATACCGCATGGTATTCGATCATCGACAAGGAATGGCCGGCCCTGCGCAAAGCCTATGTTGCGTGGCTCGACCCGGCCAATTTCGACGGCGCCGGCCAGCAGAAGCGACGGCTCGAGGATTTTCGCGCGGAATTCGGGGCGTGAGTTTCGGCTCGTAACGGGAGTTTGCCATTTGGCGCATACCCATTCCCACGACCATGCCGGGCATGATCACGGTGGTGCCGGTCATGTGCATGGCGCGGCCGACAAGAAGCGCGTGCTGATCGCCGCCTGCCTGACGGCGGGCTTCATGGTGGCGGAAGCGCTTGGCGGCTTGTTCACCGGGTCGCTGGCGCTGCTGGCGGATGCCGGCCACATGCTCGCCGACGCCATCGCGCTCGGCCTTGCCTGGTATGCCTTCCATCTTGCCGGCCGGCCGGCGACCGGCCAACTCACCTATGGTTTTGGCCGGGTCAAGACGCTGGTGGCCTACACCAACGGCATCGCCATCTTCGTCATTGCGCTGTGGATCGTCTACGAGGCATGGGGGCGGCTGCAAACGCCGGCGCCGGTGCTGGGCGGGCCGATGCTGGTGGTGGCGATCCTTGGCCTGCTGGTCAATATAGGCTCCTTCCTGGTGCTGCATGGCGGCGATCGCGAGAGCCTCAACATGCGCGGCGCCATCCTGCATGTGCTTGGCGACCTGCTCGGCTCGGCGGCGGCGATCGTGGCGGCAGTGGTGATCCTTGTGACCGGCTGGACGCCGATCGACCCGATCCTGTCGGTGCTGGTCTCGCTGCTGATCCTGTCGACGGCCTGGTCGCTGATGCGCGCCGCAGCCCATGTGCTGCTCGAAGGCGTGCCGCCGACCCTCGACCGCGACCTCATCGCAAGGGACCTGGAGACCGCGATCCAAGGCGTGCGCGAAGTGCACCATATGCATGTCTGGTCGATCGATGGCGCAAGCAACATGGCGACGCTGCATGCCTGCCTTGACGAGGGTGTCGATGCGCATCGGGCCGTCAGCGCCATCAAGAAGCGGCTTGCCAGCGAGCACGGCATCAGCCATGCCACGGTGGAGCCGGAATTCGGCCAATGCGCCGACGAGGCCGATGACCACGACCACGAGCATGATGCGGCCGCGCATCACGGTCACTACCATTAGGTTCGGTCCATTGATATCGACCAACCTTGTCCCAGGAGTTCCAGCTTTGAAAACCAGCCCGACGAACGCTTGCCGCGCTGGTGCGGCGTGATGGACCGCGACACCAGGAATGCCGCCATCGCGGCGCTGTGGATCATGCTGCTGTTCGGCATTGCCGCCTTCTACCTGCCGACCGTCATGTTGGCACTCGGCAGTCTTTCGACGGTGCTCGCCGGTATATTCGGCATTGCCTTCGTGCTGGCGTTTTTCCTCGTGTTCTGGCTGCGCGCGCGCAGCCAGCGCAAAAATCAGGGCAAGTAAGGGAATTTTGACATGCGCATTCTGATCACTGGCGCCGCGGGCATGGTCGGCCGCAAGCTCATCGCCCGGCTGGCCAAAGACGGCACGCTGCGCGGCAAGACGATCACCGCGCTCGACCTGCACGACATCGTGCCGCCGCAGGCCCCAGCGATGGATGGCGTCAGCATCAACACCCATACCGGCGACCTTGCGGAGGCGGGCGCCGCCGAAAGCCTGGTCGCGTCGCGCCCCGACGTCGTCTTTCATCTCGCGGGCATCGTGTCGGGCGAGGCGGAAGCCAATTTCGAGCTCGGCTACCGCGTCAACCTCGACGGCACGCGCGCTTTGTTCGATGCCATTCGGCTTGCGGGCTTTGCGCCGCGCGTCGTCTTCACCTCGTCGATCGCGGTGTTCGGCGCACCGTTCCCGGATGTCATCCCCGATGACTTCCATCCGACGCCGCTGACCTCCTACGGCACACAGAAGCAGATGAGCGAAGCGCTGCTCGCCGACTATTCCAGGCGCGGCTTCTTCGACGGCATCGGCATCCGCCTGCCGACGATCTGCGTGCGGCCCGGCAAGCCGAACAAGGCAGCCTCGGGCTTCTTCTCCGGCATCATCCGCGAGCCCTTGAACGGGCAAGAGGCGATCCTGCCAGTGCCGCGCTCGGTCGTGCATACCCATGCCAGCCCGCGCTCGGCGGTGAACTTCCTGATCCATGCGGCCGGGATCGACGGCGCTGCTGTCGGGCCGCGCCGCAATCTGACGATGCCCGGCGTGGCCGTCACCGTCGGCGAGCAGATCGAGGCGCTGGAGCGTATCGCCGGGTCGAAGACGGCAAGCCTGATCCGCGAGGTGCCGGACGAGACGATCTGGGCGATCGTCAAGGGCTGGCCGACCCGCTTCGAGGCGAAACGGTCGCGGGAGCTCGGCTTCAGCGCCGAGAAGAGTTTTGACGAGATCATCCGCGCCCATATCGAGGATGAATTGGATGGTCAGGTTCCTGGTTAGGAGTTTGCCATCCCATTTCGATGGGATGGGGAAGGCCTAGACGCTGCCCGTCAGGCTAGCCGACAGCAGCAGCAATCCGAACAGGAAGACGAAGGCGGCGCCGCCGATCTCGACGATCGAATGGATGCGGTTGCCCATGCGGCCGTCGCCGGCGAAATACACCGCCCAGTTCTTGGCGGTCACGGCAAGCGTTGCCAGCGCCGAAACGGTGATGGCGGTGCCCAGCGACATCGCCAGCACCGACAGCAGGCCGCCGAGCCAGAGCCCGTTGAGCAGCGCGAAGCTCAGCACGATCAACGCGCCGGAGCAGGGGCGTATACCGACGGCGGCCACCGCCGACCAGGCGGTGCGCCAGTCGAAACGATCGCCCGACAGCAGCGCCGGATCGGGCGCATGCGAGTGGCCGCAGGTTTCGCAGACCTCGCCCGCCGCGTGATCGTGATGCGCGTGGTCATGATGGTCATGATCGTGCGCGGCGTGGTCGTGATGGTCGTGCGAATGGTCATGGTCGTGGTCGCCATGCCCATGCAGCGCGTGCGAATGGGCATGCGCCGAAAGGCTGTGCGCGGCATGCGAATGGCCGGAGTGGGAATGACCCGCATGAGAGTGCCCCGCATGCGAATGGCCGGCGTGCGCCGCCGACAGGCTGTAGGCGGGCGCCCTGCCGAACAGGCGCAGGATGGACGGGCCGAGCTTGCGCCACAGCAGCCAGGCGCCGAACAGGGTGACGAGGGCAAAGCTCATGATCTCCATGAACCAGGCCGCGTCCGTCATCGAGATAGTGGTGCCGCGCAGGACGAAATAGGCGAGCAGCATGACGGCGATCGCCGTCAGGCCCTGGAGCAGGGCCGAGACGAAGGACAACAGGATGCCGCGCTTAAGCGCCACTTCATTGGCCACCATATAGGACGAGATCACCGCCTTGCCGTGGCCGGGGCCGGCGGCATGGAAAATGCCATAGGCGAAGGACAGGCCGATGAGGATCCAGATTTTGCTATTGTCCTCGCGCATCGCCTTCATGGCCGTCGCCAGCGCGCGGTAGAATTCCTGCTGCCGCAGGTTGATCCACATCAGGATGTGGGCGAACGGACCGGTGGTGGGCGCCATGCCGTCATTGACGCCGATGCCGAGCGAGGACTGGGCATGCGCTGCGTTGGCGAAGTGCATCGCGGCAAAGGTGAGGGCCAACAGGCCGAATGCCAAACGCAGGGACGGTTTCGTCACCGGCTTCATCCTTCTGGCTGACAGGTCAGTTCGAGCTTGGTGGCAAAGATCTTGCTCATGTTGGTGCCTGTGGGGTCGTTGAAGAAGGCATCCGTCAAGGTCTTCTGGTTTTCCTTGATGGCTTCATCTGGGTCCGGGCGGATCACCTTGCTGGTGCAATTCGACGGCAGGCCAGCAACGGTGATGTTGGAATCCTCGGTGAAGTCAATCGCCGTGTAGAAGGTTGGATCGTAGACGCCGATGTCGATCGTGCCGGTCAGCTTGATCGGCTCCTTGGGTTCCGACTCGAATAGGATGATCAGCTGGTCGTTGTCGAAATTGGCCATGAGATGTGGAGGCGGCACCATCGTCACGTCCTTGCCGTTCTGCGTGACGAGCTGGAAATAGTTGAATTCGGCCAGCGAGGCATGAACGGTGTCGGCAACCTCCTTCAGCTCCTTGTCGTCAAGCTTCAGGTCGGAGTTCTTGTCGAACTCCATCATCACCGTACTCGAAAACAGGTCGTCGAAGCGCCAGAGATGGCGCAGCGCTTTCACACTTTGGTGATCCGGGGAGAGGATGACGTCGAGGCGTGCCTCGGCGAACACGTGCGGATGCACGTAAGCCGGTCCCGTCGCGGCAAAGGTCGCCGTCAGGGCCGAAGCCAATATGATTGCGTGCCGTTTGAGGTGCATTCCCGGTCGCGATTCCCTTGGCTTTGGAGAGAGACCGAAGGTTACCAGAAAGGGGGCGAAATTGGGACCGCCAGTGCGTGTCACCCAAAAGTGTGCGGCGGTTTTGGGATCAGGACACGCACAAAACCCAAGGCCTATCACCCAAAGGTGCGCCGCGGTTTTGGGGCAATGATAAGCCCGTAAGCAGAACTCAAGCGCGTCGCGGCGACGCGCTTTGATGACTGGAAACAGGTCAAGCCGCCTCACGCGTCCTGAACCACTGCACCAGGAAGTCGACGAAGACGCGGACCTTGGCCGGCAGATAGCGGCGGTGCGGGTAGACGGCGAAGATGCCGCCCCCGGACAGGATGCGGTCATCGAGCACCGTCACCAACCGGCCGCTGGCAAGATCGGGCCCGGCGATGAAGTCCGGCAGGATGCAAAATCCGAGGCCCGACACGGCGGCAGCGCGCGCCGCCATCGGGCTGTTGACCTCGATCGGGCCCGACACGGCGACGCTCAGCTGATCGTTGTTGTCGCCCTTGAACGGCCAGTTGTTCAACCCGCGGCCATTGGTGTCGACGATGCAGGGCATGTGGCCGAGATCCTGCGGCCTCGTCGGCATGCCATGCTTGGCGATCAGTTCGGGAGAAGCGCAGAGTTTTATCGAAAACGGCGCCAGGCGCCTGGCGATCAGGGACGAATTCTCCAGGCGCGAGATGCGCACGGCGAGGTCGAAACCTTCCTCGACCAGATCGACGAAGCGGTCGTCGAGCTGAATGTCGAGCACGATGTCGGGGTGCTGCTTGGCGAAGTCGATCAGCGACTGGCCGATCGGCGCGTCGGCGAAGGTGCGCGGCGCCGACACCTTGATCCTGCCGCGCACGTCGCCGGAGGATTCGCGCACGGCGTCCGCCAGGCTGTCGACCTCGCGCACGATCTCCGAGGCGCGCCGGTAATAGGTGTGGCCGGCCTCGGTCATCGAGAACTGGCGCGTGGTGCGGTTCAGCAGCAGCGCGCCCAGTTCGTCCTCCAGTTCGCGCACATATTTCGACAGCAGCGCCTTGGAGCGGCCGATCTTGCGCGCCGCCGCCGAAAAGCCCTCGGCCTCGACGACGTCGATGAAGGCGCGCATGCGGGTCAGTGTGTCCATGGCTCAGGCCCTTTGTGCTGCGTCGAGAAGTTTTCGGCCGAGCCGTATCAGGGCAATGTCGCTGCCGGAAGGGCCTAGCAGCGAAAGGCCGAACGGTGCGCCGGCGACCGAGCCGATGGGCAAGGTGATCTGTGGAAAGCCCGACAGGCCGGCGAGGCATAGAAGATGCAGGGCCCGCTCGCGATAGGCCTGGAACTGCTCCGGCGTCGAGTCGACATAGGGCGCCGGGCCCGGCACCGTCGGCAGGACAAGGAAGCCGTCCTTGCCGAGCAGGGCGCTGAGTTCACCGCGGAAGGTCAGGCGGCGCACCTTCTCGGCCTGCGCCGTGCGGTCATCGACGGCGCGGCCAAAGCCGAAACGCTCCTCGACGCCGGGACCAAGGTCGCGCTCGCCGCTGGTGATCCATTCGCCATGCACGCCCCAGGCTTCCTTGGCCTGCAGCCGGCGAAAGCACCAGTAGAGTTCATCCGGGGAAGAACTGAAGCGCGTGGTCGAGGTCGCCGGCGTACCGAAAACCGCGCCCGCCAGGGCCTTCATTCCGGCATATTCGGCAAGTGCGGGGCGAGCGACCATCTCGTCCAGCCAGGGGAGCGATATCGGGCGGTCCAGCGAATGCTGATGCGGGTCGCGGCCAAGCAGCAGCTTGCCGACGGTCTCGTAGGTCTCGATGTCGTCGGCAAACCAGCCGAACGTGTCGAAGCTCGGCGCCAGCTTCATGGTGCCATCGAGGGCGATGCGGCCATGCGTGGTGCGCAGTCCGATCAGGCCGCAAAAACTCGCCGGCGCGCGAATCGAGCCGCCGGTGTCGGAGCCGGTGGCGATGTCGGCAAGCCTGCCAGCCACCGCCGATGCCGATCCGGAAGACGAGCCGCCGGTGACGCGGTCGGGAGCCGCCGGGTTCACCGGAAACGGAAAATGCGCGTTCTGGCCGAACAGCGCGAAGGCCAGTTCGTCGGTCTGCGTCTTGCCGACGAAGCGCGCACCGGCATCGAGAATCGTCTGCACGGCCGGCGCCGTGCGCGAGGCGGCATTGCTTTCGGCGAATTTCCTGGAATTGCCACAGCCGGTGCGGTAGCCGGCGACGTCGTAGATGTCCTTGACGGCCAGCCGCAGGCCGGCGAGCGGGCCGAGTTCGGCATGGGCCACAGGCATCTGGCGAAGATCGAGGAAGGCGTTGTAGGGGCCATGCGTGCCTGTCATCGTTCGATATCCGGATACGGTTGCACCTACATTGTTCGATGCCGGAAATTTTACAACCTGCGATACGATTTTTATTGATTGTGAAATCCTTCGCCCCTATATCGCGCTTGCCCAAAGTCGCACGTGCCTGTGGGTGTCCGCCGATCCTCGAATGGTGAGGGAAATCGGTAAGGTAACTGGAGCCAACCCCTCCAGTCGGTTTAGCGGCCAACCGCCAGACCGAGGACACCTTGAAGCAACGACGGTGCGGGCCTTTCTGGTTCTCTGCCGGTTGTCCAAAGACCGGGGTTACTGAAGAGGCACACCTTCATTGCCGGCAGTGCGGAACGGGTTTCTCCCAATCCAAGCCAAGGCAGACAAAGCGGACCGAAGCCGGGCAAGGCCGAGGTTCATCGCCGCGAGACGGCGTTTCATGGTTCCGGGGTCTCCACCGGCTGGTTCCATGGATTTTCCGTCCCGCCTTTGTCCACCGCGTGTTCGCGAGGCCGACAGCCCGCGTCCGCACCCTTGTGCGCGCCGAAAGGCGTGTTTGGAGAAACCCGATGGCTACCCAGCGCATCCTCGACTTCCTCGCCACCCGACGTCCGTCCGGCCCTTGCCTCGTCGTCGACCTCGATGTCGTGCGCGACAATTTCCGCGCCTTCGAGAAGGCGCTGCCCGATTCCAAGATCTACTATGCGGTGAAAGCAAACCCGGCGCCGGAAATCCTGCGCCTCCTTGCTGCGATGGGCTCGTCCTTCGACACCGCTTCCGTTGCCGAAGTCGAGATGGCGATGGACGCGGGTGCGCCCGCGGACCGCATCTCCTTCGGCAACACCATCAAGAAGGAGCGTGACATCGCACGCGCCTACCAGCTCGGCATCCGGCTGTTCGCGGTCGATTGCGTCGAGGAGGTCGAGAAGATCGCCCGCGTCGCTCTCGGCGCGCGCGTGTTCTGCCGCGTGCTGACCGATGGCGAAGGCGCCGAGTGGCCGCTGTCGCGCAAGTTCGGCTGCGTGCCGGCCATGGCCGTCGACGTGCTGCGCCATGCCAAGGGCCTCGGCCTCGACGCCTATGGCGTGTCGTTCCATGTCGGCTCGCAGCAGACCGACCTGACCGCCTGGGACCGTGCGCTGGCCGACGCCAAGAAGGTGTTCGCCACGCTCGCCGAGGAAGGCATCGTCTTGAAGATGGTCAATATGGGCGGCGGTTTCCCGACGCGCTATCTGCGTGACGTGCCGGCGGCCCAGGCCTACGGCCAGGCGATCTTCTCGGCGCTGCGCAAGCATTTCGGCAATGCCATTCCCGAAACCATCATCGAGCCGGGCCGCGGCATGGTCGGTAATGCCGGTGTCATCAAGTCGGAAGTCGTGCTGATCTCGAAGAAGGCGGACAATGACAATGTGCGCTGGGTGTTCCTGGACATCGGCAAGTTCGGCGGCCTGGCCGAGACGATGGACGAGGCGATCCGCTACCCTCTCGTCACTCGCCATGACGGCTCGGAGACCGCGCCTTGCGTGCTCGCCGGCCCGACCTGCGATTCGGCCGACGTGATGTACGAGAAGACGCCGTATCCGCTGCCTCTGTCGCTGACCATAGGCGACGAGGTGCTGATCGAAGGCACCGGTGCCTACACGACCACCTACTCGGCGGTCGCCTTCAACGGCTTCGAGCCTCTCCGATCCTACGTGATCTGACGGTTCTTTATTTCGCGCCTTTCCGGCCAACACTTCGCCTGAAAATGCGCTGAGAACCGATCAGATCATCCGGCGCGGGCGCTTGCCGCCCGCCCGGCTTCGCTTGTGGAACAGATCTCCGCTTGCCAGGGATTGCGGAAATGGAAATGTCAGTTGAAATCGTAGCTCACGCGCCGGCCTTCGCAATGGTCGCCGAAACCATCGCAGACGTCGCGGCACGCGAAGCCCTGCTCGATCGTGCCATGGGGCCGATGCGGCGGAAAAAATCGTCGGAGAAGCTACGGCGTGGCCGCCGGCCTTCGGAAGGCCTGGCCTTCGTCGCGCGCGATGCGTCGGGCGGCGTCGCCGGCACGGTGCGGCTGTGGGACGTCAGGCTGGGCGAGGGCGGTCCCGCGGCGCTGCTGCTTGGCCCGCTTGCCGTCGATCCGTCGCTCAAGAATGCCGGCATCGGCTCGGCGCTGATGCGCCACGCCGTCGCCGAGGCGGCGCGTCTCGGCCACGCGGCGATCCTGCTGGTCGGTGATGCGCCCTATTACGGACGCTTCGGCTTCTCGGCCGACAAGACCGGCAGGCTGGCGATGCCTGGCCCCTACGAGCGGCATCGCCTGCTGGCGCTGGAACTGGTGGACGGTGCGCTCGATGGCGTGCACGGCACGCTGAAGGCTTGCGGCCGCAAGCTGAAGGCCCAGGCGCCGACGCTGGCTGCCTGAGGGTTTGAAACCACTGTTGGCCATTTGACCATTCAAACGAAAACGCCGCCCCGAAGGCGGCGTTTTTTGTTACTTCGGGCCGAGGGTGTTCAGCCGATCAGCTGGCTGAGCGCCATGGCCACCGTCATGTCGCCTTCGACTTTGATCTTGCCGGTCATGAACGCCATGGTCGGGTTCAGGTCGCCAGCGATCAGCGATTCGAGATCGTCGAGCGAGAGCTTGATGGTGCAGTCGGTGGGGGCATCGGTGTTCGAGACGGTTGCGCCGTCGATGACGATGACGCCGTCGCCGCCGGTGTCGAACTTCACGGAACGATCAAACCCGCTGCTGGCCACGCGCGACTTGATCTTCTCGGCAATCTCCTGAACGCTCACGCTGTTCTCCCTGTCTGGTTGCATCTGTCGCGCAGGGCATTTCGGTCTGGCCGAAGCCCATGCGGCATCTCTGGCGATCAAGGTCGCTGCCGCATATAGCTTTGGGTTGACGTTTACGTCAACGCGAATCCTGGAGGCTGGTTCCTATCGCCGCACCAGTAACCTGTTGGGCACCCGTCAGTGGGCCGGCGGCGCGTCCGCTTCGGCAGGCTTGGCGGCCGCGGCAGCCGCCGTGTCGGAATCCTGCCGGCGGCGCAGCCAGTTGTCGCGGATCTCATCCTTGCTCAGGAAATTGACCTGATCGACCAGAACCTCGTGCACCAGGTTTGAGCCCACGCGGGCGTTGACGGTGTCGCGGATGGCGGCGCGAAAGGCATCGAGGTCGATCGTCGCCTTCTTGGTGAAGTCGATCTGGGGATTGGCGTAGAGGTAGCTGTAGACCTGGTCGGTGATGAGCGCCTCGGCCGGAATCGACAGTTTCTTTATCTGCTCCGGTTCGACGGTGTAGACGAGCTTGGCCAGGAAATAGCCGCCGATCTTGGAGTCGCGGATCAGCGGCACCGAAATGACGTCGGTCTTGACGTAATCCAGCCCGCCCAGCATCGGCTTGGGTTTCTCGCCGACGCCGCGTTCGCCGGCTGCCTGGAACGAATAGAAGACGGCGCCGAGCGTGGCGGCGCAGACCCAGACCGCGATGGCGATGATCTTGATCATTCAGAGCCCGAGCCCGACATCATCGCGCTCTAAAGCCCGTTCCATCCCGATTCAATCGGGATGGGGCTCTATCTCTTTGTTTGAGCATGATCTTTTCCAAAAGCCGGCATCCACTTTTCGGGATCATGCTCTAGCCCTTCATCCGGCCGAACTCGCCGGCGGAGTAGGTGCCGTCGGTTTCGGCGCGCTGGATGGCGCTGCGCAGCAGGCCAGCGACCTCGTTGACGGCGCTCAGATGCGCCAGGATCGCCGCCTCGTTCTTTGCCAGTTTCTGGCGCAGCCGGGTCAGGCCCTCGCGGTGCTGTTCGAGGAACTCGGCTTCGCTGCCGCCCTTCATGGCGCGGGTCAGCTCATAGAGATAGCGGCTCTTGCGGGCGTTCGACGCCTTGAGGTCATAGCTGGTATCGCTGCGGATGCCGGCGGTCTCTTCCTCGACCACCTCCTCGATGCGGCCGATGATGGCGGCAAGGTTTCCGGGCCGCGCGAACGGGATCGGAGCCTCCGACGCACTTGTGCGCGCCGGCAGGTTGGCAGTGAATTCGGAAGAATCGGCCATGGTGTTTCCCAGTCTAGATCTTGATGTCTGTTTTTATGGTTGTCTCGTCGCCGGTCATCGACCTGGCGGCCTTGCGCTGCAATTCCTGGACGAGTGAGGTGGACAGACGGGCCTGCTGATCGATCTCGGTCTTTTCCGGTCCGTTTGAAACCGGGCCGATCGGCACCTTGCGCTTGCCGTCCATATAGTGGTCGGCAACCAGCGACTTGGCGATGCCGATGCCGCCGCGCTCGGCCATGACGTCGGCGACGCGCTCGGCGAGCTGCGACTTCCACATGTCGCCGGCCAGACCCGTGCCGTAGACGCCCTCCGTGTCCTTGGGCAGCATGTTCTGGATGAAGGTCTGCAGGACCATTGCCTCGAACTTCTTGAATTTCTTGGCCGGATCGGCTGTCGCGGCCGCCTTGTCAGCCGTGGCGCGCGACAGGATCGAGCCGGCGTCGACGGACGCCGCGGTATCCAGTGAGCCGGGGGTGTCGATCGAAAAGGCACCGGCGACGCCACCCGCGCGCTTGGTCAGCGCGGCACGGGCAGCCTCGATATCCATCGGATCGGCAGCTCGGGCGACATCCATAACGATGTCGCTGGGTGGAGAAATCGCCAAGAAAGTCCGCCTTTTACCGGTTTTCCTTAGCCAGACCATGCCTCAACAAGCTTGTGGCAGGCTTGCGCGAGGGGAGGGGGCGGAATGTGGGGTGGAGATGAGGTGTCCGCTTCGGACCGGAAGCGGGCATCCGTCGCCCTTTCTCGAATGACCGCATTGCGAACCCCGCCAACGTCGAAAGCCGCCCCGCTGCCTCTCCAGGTCTTGACGGGAATTGGTGCGCCTGTTGAGAACGGGGATCGAGACATTTGCTGCACGGGAGATGGGCAAGCGGTGGGCAGACAGTGAAGCGCGCTCTTCGAATGCTTGCCGCGGTGATCGTGGCGGCCGGCCTGGCCGGCTGCACCAGCATTTCCTACTACGCGCAGTCGGTGGAGGGCCACGTCCAGATCATGGCCGCGCGGAAAAGTGTCGGAAGGCTCATCCGTGATCCCTCGACGCCCGAGGCATTGCGCGCCAAATTGACCTCGGCCAGCGCCATACGCCGCTTTGCCACGGAAGAACTGGCGCTGCCCGACAACAGCAGCTATCGCAGCTATGTCGACATCGGTCGGGCCGATGTGACGCTTGCCGTTTTTGCCGCGCCGCAATTCTCGCTTACGCCGATAACGTGGTGCTTTCCGGTCTTCGGCTGCGTTCCGTACCGGGGTTACTTTTCCCGGAAATCAGCGGCTGAAAGCGCCGCCGAACTGCAGCGACGGGGACTGGACGTCTACGTATCGGGCGTCACCGCCTACTCCACGCTGGGCTGGTTCAGCGACCCGCTGCTCAGCACCATGCTGCGTCAGGACGACACCTATATCGCCAGCCTTATCTTTCATGAGCTGGGGCATCAGAAAATCTATGTGAACAACGACTCCGCGTTTAACGAGGCTTTCGCGGTCGCCGTCGAAACCAGCGGTGTGAGGAAATGGCTCCGAGCCACCGGCAATCGCGCCGGATTGCGCCGCTACGAAGCCGATCGCAACCGCCGGGCGGATTTTCTCGGACTGATAGCGAAAACGCGCGATGAGTTGCGGCAGGTCTATGGAAGTCCCCGCGCCCCCGAGCAGATGGCGGCTGCCAAAGCAGCCACGATCGACAGGCTGCGGATGCGCTACCGGCAGATGCGCGACAAGCGCTGGGCCGGATACCGTGGATACGACGCCTGGTTCGATGCCCCGATCAACAACGCAAAGCTCGCCGCGACCGCCGTCTACGGCGAACAGGTTCCGGCGTTTCTTCATCTGTACGATTTGTGTTCAGGTGATTATCCAAGGTTCTACGCTGCTGTTCGCCGGATCGCGGATTTGCACGAACCTTCCCGTGCCGAAGCGCTCAAGGCTGCGGATACGTGTGGTTGATTGAACAAGCACGGCACCTAAAGCGCGTCGCGCATGTCGTTCTCCCAAAACCGAGGTCACTTTTGGGCGACATGCATTAGCAGCCTGGCGTCGCGTTGCTCGCCAGGAGTGAGGATCCGATATCTGCGTCGAGCGCGAAACGCTCGCAGCGCTCGCCGTCGGACTCATCGATGAAACTCTCGATATGTTTGAAGCCGAACTTCGCCAATATCCGCAGCGACGCGAAATTGCGCGCCGCCGCCTCGGCGCTCACCTGTTCAAGCGCCACGGTTTCAAAGGCGTAGCGCAGCACTTCGCGCGCCGCCTCGCTGCCCAGTCCGTGCCCCCAATGCGCCCGCGCCAGCACAAATCCCAATGCGGCTGCCTTGGCGTCGGTTGCGCCGAAGGTCAGGGTTATCGTCCCGATCGCGTCCGATACTCCAGCCTGGTCGATGGACCACTGGATCGCCTTGCCGTCGGCGAACCGCTGACGCGAGCGGGCCAACCATCGCTCGCCCGCTCCTATGTCGTCGGGAACGGGATCGCCGGCAAGGGACGCGGATTCGACATCCGTCGCGCGCGCAAACCATGCCGGGATATCCCGTTCGCTCGGCGCCCGAAGCACGAGCCTTGGTGTCGTGAGCCTGGGAAATCGGACTGCTTCCATGCATGCATTTTCGACCCGAGGCGGCGCCAACGCAATCACGCCGGCAGGCTGCTTCCGCCAACCACCAATGACGGCCTCTCTTGCGTCCGGGAACCAGCCATTCAGCGGCGTTCAGCCCGTGAGGCGCCCACGAAACAAGGCGGTGCCGTCCGTCAGGCGCGACCTGAAGATATCGCGGAATCCAGCCTCGGTCATCCACGCCCGATACTGACCTTCAGTGTAGGATTCGCCATGGCGATAGAGGTTCAGGAAGCTGAGATTGAGAAAGACACCCTCGGACGGGCCGAGGCGATCGTCATCGACGACACCCCACCCCGCAATTGCAATCTCGCCTCCTGGTGTCAGGCAACGCGCCGCGTTCAGGATCGAACTGCGTGCCTGATCCGGCGGAAGGACCTGGACGACGGCCTTCAGGATCGCCAAGTCGTGCCGGCCGATCGATGGCGCGACGGTAATGTCTCCCTCCTCGACAACCACGTCGTCGGCACCGTACTCCGCCAGGATAGCTGGCGCGACCGCCGCGACCGTCGGGAGTTCCATCAGCGTCGCCGCAATCTGTGGCCGCTGCTCGCGAAGTCCGACCAGAATGGTCCCTGGTCCCCCACCGATGTCGATCACCGAACCGATCGCGGAGAGGTCGATCTCCCGGGCCAGATGTCGGCCGAAAATCACCCCGCCCGGTGCGAGCATGCGGCTGAAGGCCGCCGCGGCCTCGGGTCCCGCTTCGGAAAAGTCGTGCAGCGCAGCAGGCCGGTTCTGGCGCAGCGACTCCGCGGTCAACAGGTCGGCTCCCCAGAGTTCGCGCAGGAGCGCATGATCGCCGCCGCGATAGGTCGGCTTGGACGCGTCGAGGAAGGACGACGCTTCGGCCCCGTTGCGAAACTGGCCATCCTTGACCTCGAGGAGACCAATGCTGGCGAGTGCGTAAAGGAGCCGCGACAGACGATCGGGCTCGACTTTGAGCGCGGCTCCAAGGCTGTCAGCCGTCGCAGCGTCGCCACCGAGCCGGGTAAAGATGCCAAGGTCCAGCCCGGCTCGAAGCGCCAAGGCGGGGGGCACAGCTGCGATCAGTCTGTCGATCCGGTCAGAATCCACCATGTCGCATCCCTTCCGCGATCCTGGACCGACCTTGGTGCAGCCCCCATAAGAGTAGAGCTTCCGTTCTCCGGAAAGTGAAGACGGAATCATTATTCCGAGCGACCGACGTCAGGCGCAAAGCCGCCTTTCGCGTCGTCAGGACGTGCGTCCGCAACGGGCCATATCCAAGTTCCCGCAGCTATTCCTCGTTCCGCTTCTGCGCGATCAAATCCAGCCGTTCGCGGTCGGAGCGTTCGCGCTCGTCGCGGTTGCGCACGTCCTTGTAGGCGCGCTCGACCATGTTGGTGCGGGCGTTTGCCGTGGCGATGAGGCCGGCCTCCTGCCTGGCGCTTTCCAGGCTCTTCTCCTGGCGCACCACCGCCTGGGCGATGCGGCGGTGATAGAGGTCGGGGAACAGGCCGGAGAGAGAATTGTCCTGGTCGAAATGGCCGATCAATTCCCTGGCCTCGGCTTCCGCCGCGTTTGCCGCGGCCAGGAAGGTGGCGTGGCGGGTCTCGTGCAGTGCCTTCAGCTGTTCCTGCACCTTGACCAGTTTCTTCAGGCGTTCCTTGCGTGTGCTCATCTCACCTCGCCAAAGTCAGGTCGACGAAGCCGTCGACGAACAGCGACAGCATGGTGCCGATAGCGAAATAGAAGATGATCATGCCGCCGGCGATGACGAAGGGCTGGGAGATGAAATAGATCGGGATCTGCGGGGTCAGCTTGTTGACGAAGCCGATCGTCAGATTGACCAGAATGGCATAGGCGACAAACGGGCTGCCGAGGCGGATGACCAGGAAGAAGGTGTCCGACACGGTGTCGGTGATATCGACCAGGGCGGCCTGCGGGTTGAAAAAGACGTTGACCGGCGCGACCGTGTAGGACGCCACCAGAGCGCGGACGATCTCGTGGTCGAAATCGAAGACGAACAGCATCAGCAGCGCCGAGAACGAGATGATGGCGGCAAGGGCCGCCTGCGGTTCCGGCTCCTCGATCGCCGGCCCGCCCGAGCCGCCATAGCCGATCAGCATGGCGATGGCCGAGCCCATGAAGCGCAGTGCTTCCATGTAGAGCCTGGTCATGGCGCCGATCAGCCCGCCGATCAGCAACTCCGAGATGATCATCGGCACCAGGATCTGCGGGCGCGGATCGACGAAGGGAATGATGCGGTCCCACAGGAAGGCAAGCAGGCCGCCGGTGGCGGCGACCGCCACGAACAGCCTGACCTGCACCGGCACACGGGCGCTGGACAGGCCCGGCATCAGCATGAAGCAGGCGCCGATGCGGCAGAAGGCGAGGAACGCCGCGATGACGACGCTCTGCGAGAGAACGCTCACGATATGGTCCCGAGCACCCTGATCTCGACGCCCTTGGCGATTTCGACATGGGAGAGCACCGGCAGCGTGGTGAACAGCCGCTCGATGATCATGCGCACGTAGGGGCGGGCGTCGGGCGCGGTGACGAGGACGAAGCGCTCGCCGGCCTCGAGGAATTTCTTGATCGCCTTGGTGGCGTCCTGGCCGAATTCCTCGAGCTGGCGCGGATCGATGTCGAATTCGCGCACCTCGCCCTTGGCGTCGCGCTTGAGGCTCTGATGGAAGGCGAGGTCCCAGCGGTTGCCGAGGCGCAGCACCTTGAGCACGCCGCCTTCCGAGAGGTCGCCGCAGATCTGCTGGGCCATGCGGATGCGGACATGCTCGACGATCTGCTCGGTACGACGCACATGCGGCGCGATCTCGGCGATGGCCTCGATGATCAGGTGCAGGTTGCGGATCGAGACGCGCTCGGCGAGCAGCAGCTTCAGCACCGCCTGCAGGCCGGGATAGGAGATGTGCGTGGTGCATATCTCGTCGGCGAGCTTGCGGTATTCCTGGTCCTGGCGTTCCAGCAGCGCCTTCATGTCCTTGTAGGACAGAAGCTGCGGCAGGTTGTTGCGGATCACCTCGGAAAGATGAGTGAGCAGCACCGACATGTTGTCGGCGAAGGTGTAGTTCTCGCGCTTCAAATCCTCGGCGAAAGTTTCCATGACGGAATAGGCGCGCATGCCGAAGGCCGGCTCGCGGATCTCTTCGCCGGGAATTTCGGGTACCTCACGGTTGCCGAGCAGCACCATGATCTCGCCGACGCGCATCGAATATTCGGCGACCACCGTGCCATGCACCTTGATCTGGTAGCTTTTCGGCGGAATGGCGAAATCGTCGGCGACGCGCACTTCCGGCACGACGAAACCGTATTGCTGCGCGAATTTCTTGCGCATCTTGCCCATGCGAAAGACCAGCTCCTGATGCGAGACCAGCAGCCGGGTCGACAGCTGCTTGCCGATCAGCAGTTCGATCTCGGCGGTGGCGAGCGAGGCCTTGACCGAGTTCTTCTCTTCCTCGGCCTTGGTCGCCTTCTCCTGGGTCTTCAGCGCCTCGGCCGCGGCGAGGACGCGGTTGGCGCGCATCGGGATGATGTAGCCGAGGCCGGCCATGCCGCCGGCCAATGCAAAGAAGGGGAACAGCGGCAGGCCGGGCATCAGGCCGAGCAGCACCAGCAGCGCCGCCGCCACGTAGAGCGCGCGCGGATGGGCGCCGAGCTGACCGAACACGGCCTGGTTGGTCGAGCCCCGCGTACCGCCCTTGGAAACCAGCAGGCCGGCGGCGAGCGAGACGATCAGCGCCGGGATCTGGGTGACCAGACCGTCGCCGACCGACAGCTTGATGAACACGTCGGCGGCCTCGCCCATGCCCATGCCGTGCCTGATGTAGCCGATGGCGATGCCGCCGACGATGTTGATGGCGGTGATGATGAGGCCGGCGATGGCGTCGCCGCGCACGAATTTCGAGGCGCCGTCCATCGAGCCGAAGAAGGAGGATTCTTCCTCCAGTTCGCGGCGACGCAATTGTGCGGTCTTGTCGTCGATCATGCCGGCAGAAAGGTCGGCGTCGATCGACATCTGCTTGCCGGGGATGGCGTCGAGGGTGAAGCGGGCGCCGACTTCGGCGATACGGGTGGCGCCCTTGGTGATGACGATGAAGTTCACCACGATCAGGATCATGAAGACGATCAGGCCGATGACGAAGTCGCTGGCCATCACCAGCTTGGAGAAGCCGGCGATGACGTAGCCGGCGGCGTGCGTGCCCTCATTGCCATGCGACAGGATCATGCGCGTGGTGGCGATGTTGAGGGATAGCCGCAGCATCGTGGCGATGAGCAGCACGGTCGGGAACGAGGAGAAATCGAGCGGCCGCTGGATCCACAGCGCGACCATCAGGATCAGCACCGAAAGCGCGATCGAGAAGGCGAGGCCGATGTCGATGAGGAAGGCCGGGATCGGCAGGAACAGCACGGCCAGGATGATGACGATGCCAAGCGCGAAGAAGACGTCGCGGCCATTCTTGGCCACCGCGCCGGGCTGGATGCTTTCGCTGATCGCCATTCTCTTCCTCGAACAATAGGTTGCCGCGCATAGGACAGCCCGGCGAGGGTAGCTGGCCAAGCTTGCGCGAGGGTGGGAGAGTGGCTGGACCTGATTGTCGCGAAGGAAGGGAAATGCATGCTCCTGATCATTGGCACGATCCGCTTGCCTGCCGGAAAACTGGAGGAGGCAAGGCCGGTGATGGAGCGCATGATCTCGGGCAGCCGCGCCGAGGATGGCTGCCTCGAATATTCCTATGCGCGCGACGTGCTCGATGCGGGGCTGATCCGGGTCACCGAGGTGTGGCGCGACAGGGCCGCGCTCGATGCGCATTTCCGTTCGCCGCACATCGCTGAGTGGCGCTCAAGCTGGCCGGCGCTTGGTATCGGCGAGCGCAATCTCGTCCTCTACGAGGCCGGTGAGCCCACGCCGACCTGATCGGCGACCGCTCGGTCGTCTTTAACCGCCAGCAGGCAATCAGTCCCCGGCTGTGTCCGTCGTTGCGACGCCGACCAGCCAGCGCCGGACAATGCGCTCATCCTCGGCGGAAAGCCCGGCGGTCAGCTCGCCTTCCAGTCTGTTCACGCGCTCGCGGCAGGCGCGCAGCAGTGCGCGGCCGCTGTCGCTGAGATCGATGTGCTGGATGCGGCCATGGACGGCATGCGGCTTGCGCACCAGTGAGCCGGCCCGCTCGAGATTGGCGACGATGACGCTGAGCGTTTGCGGTGTGAGCAGCGCCAGCCGGGCCAGATCGGCATTGGAGAGGCCGGGATAGGCCGCAAGCATGGTCAGCGTCGCAAATTGCGGCTGCGTCACGCCGAGATCGCCCAGCGCGCGGTCCATTCTGAGCCGATGAGCGCCAGCGGCCTGGCGCAGGAGATAGCCGAGATAGCCTTCCTCGCCGCGTTTGCCTTCTCCGGGAGCCGGTATCGATGAGTGTGGATTCGGCTTGCGCATAATGTAAGAGCTCTTATATGTTGTTCGTGCACTGATATTAAGACAATACGGAGTCCATGACGATGGGTCATCGAATCTTTCTTGCCGGCGCCTCCGGCGCCATCGGCCAGCGGTTGATCCCGCAACTTCTGGCCGCCGGCCATCAAGTGACGGGCACCACGCGCAATACGGCCAAGGCCGCGACCTTGCGCGCCCTCGGCGCCGAGCCGATGGTCGTGGACGTCTTCGATGCCGAGGCGCTGTCGCGTGCCATGCTTGCCGCCCGGCCTGATATCGTCGTCCATCAGCTCACCGACCTGCCGCCGGGGCTGGATCCGAGCCGGATGGGCGAGGCGATCGTGCGCAATGCCCGGATCCGCGACGAAGGCACGCGCAATCTGGTCGCGGCCGCCGTCGCGTCCGGTGTGCGGCGCATAGTGGCGCAAAGCATCGCCTGGGCCTATGCGCCGGGTCCGGAACCGCATGGCGAGGCCGACCCGCTGGATGGCGACGCGAGCGGCAACCGGGGCATCAGCGTCGGCGGTGTCATCGCCTTGGAAAAAGCCGTTCTCAACGCGCCATTCGCCGGCGTCGTGTTGCGATATGGCCAGCTTTATGGGCCGGGTACGGGAACCGACATGGCCACCGGCGCGTCGCCGTTGCATGTCGATGCGGCCGCCTATGCCGCGCTGCTCGCGCTCGACAAGGGCGCGCCCGGCATCTTCAACGTGGCTGAGCCCAATCGGGCGGTGTCGACGCAAAAGGCGGTCGAGGAACTGGGTTGGCGCGCCGATTTCCGTTTGCCTGCCTGAATGCGGAGACATCGATATGATCGGCAATCAAGCTCGCTTGCGCACCGGCCAATCCCTCATCGCCATCAGCGCCGTAGCGGTTCTGTTCGCGCTGACGGCAAAGTGGGCTGGCCCCGGTTTCACAGGCGTCGTGCCTGACGGCATGGAAACGCACATGCACATGGCAAATGCCGATACGGACGCCGCCGCGGGAGCGCGGCCGAAGACGGTCGTCACGCCGATCTCCTGCGAAAAACTGCCGAACGTACCGGGCAAGTCGGTCACCACGGTGATCGTGACATTTCCGCCCAACGGGTTCACGCCGCGCCACCGGCATCCGGGCTCGGTCAGCGCCTTCGTCCTGAGGGGCACGCTGCGCTCGCAACTCGAAGGTGGTGCCGCCGGCACCTATACAAAGGGGCAGACATGGTTCGAACCGCCCGGCACGGTCCATCTCTTCGCCGAGAACGCCAGCACCACCGAGCCGGCCGAAGTCCTCGCGACCTTCATCGCCGACAACGGCTGCGGGCCGCTGACCATACCGGACTGAGGTAGAAGCAGTGCATCTCCGGATGGAAGGCCAAGAAGGCCTAAAGCGCGTCGCGTTGAAACGGATTCATGCGACGCGCTTCAGGTTCTTGTTTTTATGCACGTCGTCTTCCCAAAACCGAGATCGCTTTTGGACGACATGCATCAGCAGGCGTTGACCTGTCTGCAGGACCAACCTCCACCATCGGTGTCGTGGCAATCTTCATAGCTGCCGTAACACATGTTCGTTGAATTGCGGTACCAGGGATAACCGCCGGGACAGCAGACGTCCTGCTGCGCAAGCTGAAGAAATTCTTCTGCCGACCGGCTCTGTTTTTCCGTATTGCCTCCCGACAAAAGAGACATGGAGTGTGAAATATTCTGCCTAACCGGCATGTCCACGCTTGAGCTGCTCATTGCAGACGAGCTCAAGAAAATCGTGCAAGCAGCCAACGAAAAGAACCCCCGCGCAATCATGTTCCCCTCCTTGAGGTACATAGAGACGGGCTAAAGTACCACTTTTTCAGGCTTTGCGTAGATTTCGCGGGCGAAGCGGAGGAGGATATCGCTGCAAATCCGCTGTCCGATTTCCGATGACCGACGGTCTTAGGCCTTTCGGGCTCTGGGGGTGATCAAAGGACACTGCTAGACCGTTCGAAAACGATCCTTGCATAGGAGCCGGCATCGCGGTTGCCATGCGGTATCCCTGGGCGTATCAGCCTTCCACGTTCCTTTGATATCGGCGAGCCGCCCGAGTGCTTTCCAGAAACCAGCCACAAGTCTATGCCCGCCGGCTGCGCGCGGTGCTTCTGAGGTCCATTCCGCTGCTCGAGGCGCGCGGCATCGCCGTGGTCGTGCTGGCGGGCGTCGTCGGCATCATGGCGGGCATACTGGTCACGGCGATGAGCCAGATGGTGCAGGATCTGCACGGGCTGTTGTTCGGCGTCCAGCCCGGCGGCCGGCTTTCCGGCATGTTCTCGCTCGCCAATCCCATGCAGGCGCTGATACCGGCGATCGGCGGCGCCCTGCTTGGGTTGACGGTGATTTGGCTGCGGCTGCGTAAGTTCCGCATTCCGGTCGATCCGATCGAGGCCAACGCACTTTATGGCGGGCGCATGTCGCTGACCGATACCTTCATCATCGCCGGTCAGACGATGATCTCCAGCGGCTTCGGCGCCTCGGTCGGCCTCGAAGCCGGCTACACGCAGGTCGGATCCGGCTTGGCATCGCGGCTGGCGCGCATCTTCCGGCTGCGTCGCAACGATGTCCGCATCCTTGTCGGCTGCGGCGCGGCCGGCGCCATCGCCGCCGCTTTCGACGCGCCGCTGACCGGCGCCTTCTACGGTTTCGAACTGGTCATCGGCATCTACTCGGTCGCCAATGTCGCGCCCGTCATGACGGCCGCGATTTCAGCCTCGCTGACGGCGGAAGTGTTCGGCGGCGTGCCGTTTCCGTTGGAGCTTTCGGGGCTGCCGCAGCTGACCCCCAGCCAGTATGTGCCGTTCCTGCTGCTCGGGCTGCTGGGCGGCGCGGCCTCGATCGCCATCATGCAACTGGTGACGCTGATCGAACGCGGTTTCAACCGGCTGTCGGTCGATGCCTCGCTGCGCCCCGTCGTCGGCGGCGTCATCGTCGGCCTCTTGGGGCTGATCACGCCGCAGGTGCTGTCCAGCGGCCATGGCGCGCTGCACCGCGAATTCGCGATGAACTATGGGCTGACCGTGGTGGCCAGCGTCTTCGTGCTGAAATTGGCGGCTTCAGCCATCTCGCTGGGCTCCGGCTTTCGCGGGGGCCTGTTCTTCGCCTCGCTGTTCCTCGGCGCGCTGCTCGGCAAGGCATTCGCCGGCGTGATGGCGCTGGTCTCGCCTGCGACCGGCATCGACCCCTCGGTCGCAGCCGTCGTCGGCATGACATCGCTTGCCGTCGGTGTCGTCGGCGGCCCGCTGACGATGACCTTTCTGGCGCTGGAATCGACCCGTGACCTGACGCTTACCGGCGTCGTGCTGGCCGCCTCGATCATGGCGGCGATCCTGGTGCGCGAAACCTTCGGCTATTCGTTCTCGACTTGGCGCTTCCATCTGCGCGGCGAGACGATCCGCAGCGCCCACGATGTCGGCTGGATGCGCAGCCTGACCGTCGGCTCGATGATGCGCAAGGACATCAAGACAATCGATGCCTCGACGACGCTGGCGGACTTCCGCAAGCAGATCCCGCTCGGCTCGGCCCAGCGCGTCATCGCCGTCGACCCGGGCGATCAATATGTCGGCGTGCTGATCGTGGCCGAACTGCACAGCGACCCCGCCGGCGGCGAGGTGCCGGTGCGCGATCTCGCCCAGTACAAGGATGCCGTCCTGGTGCCCAGCATGAACGTGCAGGCCGCCGCCGAGACGTTCCAGCGCGCCGGCGCCGAGGAACTGGCGGTCGTGGAGGATTTCACCGACCACATCGTGCTCGGCCTGCTGACCGAGGGCCATCTGATGCGGCGCTATGCCGAGGAACTCGAAAAGGCGCGCCGGGACCTGTCGGGCGAGGGGTAAAGCGCGCCTGCGCATCCTCCTGTCGATCGGCCGGTGCGGCGTATTCCCGTGGCACTTCCGACTGCAGGCTGGCCCAGCTGTTGGCGCTGTGCTGGCGCCCATGTGCGGCTTGCCAACTGTACAGTGGTACTGTACGTCTTGTTAAGTGCGGTGAGGAGACGGCATGAGCAAGGGGTCCGACAAGGCTTCGGTGAAGACGGGCGGCGCACCGGCGGCGACGCATGCCCATCAGGTGCTCGGCATGCGCCTCAAGAGCCTTCGCCTCGCCCGCAGGCTGTCCTTGCGGGAGCTTGCGGAGGCGACCGGGACGAGCGCCAGTTTCATCAGCCAGCTCGAACGCGGCCTGACCGGCGCCAGCACCGCCTCGCTCAATCAGATGGCGTCGGCGCTCGGCGTCAGCGTCGCCATGCTGTTCGAGGAAAGCACCGCGCAAAACCATGGCGTTCTGAGACGAAGCGAGCGGCCGAGCCTGCCGCCCAGCGACGGCTGCCGCAAGATGCTGTTGTCGCGCCCGCCGCTGAGCGACATGGAAGTCTATGTCGGAGAATTCGACATTGGCGGCTCGACCGGTCCCGATCGCTACACCCATGGCGACGCGCACGAGATGCTCGTCGTGCTGCGCGGGGTCGTCGAGGTCTCGCTCGGCGAGGCGCGCCACGTGCTCGAGGAGGGCGACAGCATCGAATACACGACCTCTACACCGCATCGCTCAGAAAACATCGGCAGTGGCCGGGCCGAAGTGATGTGGATCATCGCGCCGCCGACCTCGGTGCGCGCCGAACTCGAACAATACACGGCCTGGAAACCGCTCGCGGCCAGGTAGGCCCTATCCAAAACGCGGGCAGTAATGGGAGAATGACGTCATGCTGAAATCGAAATGTCTGGCGCTTGGCGCGGTGATGGTGCTTGGCCTTCTGGGCACCACCGCGATGGCGCAGGAGAAGCCGGTCGCCGGCGAGGTGAAGGAAGGTTCGCTGAAGGGCAAGACGCTGACGTTCGTCTCCTATGGCGGCATCTACCAGGATGGCCAGGCGGCCGCGCTGAAGGAGTTTGTCGACAAGTCCGGCGTCAAGCTGCTCAATGACGGACCGACCGAGATTGCCAAGCTGCAGGCGCAGGTGGAGTCAGGCAACGTAGCCTGGGACGTCGTCGACACCGACGACCTGCCGCCTTACGTCTATTGCGGCAAGCTGTTCCAGAAGCTGGATCTGACGAAGCTCGACGTCTCGAAAATCCCCGAAGGCCAGGTCGGCGAGTGCTCGGTGCCGGCGATGAACTATGGCGTCGTGCTGATGTACAACAAGGAGAAGTATGGGGATAATCCGCCCAAGAACTGGGCAGACTTCTTCGATACGGCAAAGTTCCCGGGCGTACGCGGGATCGACGGCTCCGGCAGCCCGACGGGCGGCTTGCTGGAACAGGCGTTCAAGGTAGCCGGCGGCGATCCGAAGGCGATGACGGTGGCCGATATCGACAAGGCTATCGATGTGGTCCGCAAACTCGGCCCCGATACGATTTTCTGGAAGACGGGTGCTGAATCGCAGCAGCTGGCTGAATCCGGCGAAGCCGATATGCTGATGATGTGGACGGGTCGCGCCATGACCGCGGTCAAGAACGGCGCCAAATACGCGCCGGCCTGGCAGGATTGGCTGGTGGTGATGGACCAGATGACGATCCCTGTCGGCGTCAAGGATACGGACGCGTCCTACGCGCTGATCAATGCCTATCTCGGCAAGCACGCACAGGAGGTTCTGGCGGAGAAGACATCCTACACGCCGATCAACAGCGAGGCGCAGCCCAAGGTCGACGCTTCCGTCGCCGCCTTCCTGACCAACACGCCTGACCGCCAGAAGCAGGGCTACAAGCAGAACTTCAAGTTCTGGGTGCCGAACTTCGCGGTGGCTCAGGAGAAGTGGTCGGCGCTGATGGCCGGCAACTGAGCGAGCGTCGCAGAGGCAGGCCGTGAGCGCGTCCGACCCGACAAACGCACCCGTTGCCCAACCCGCCGCCGAAGGGCGGCCGGGCTGGGCGTGGCGGCCGTTCGCGCTCGCGGCGCCAGCGCTGATCCTGCTCGTCGCGGTGATTGGCTATCCGCTGTTCATCATCGTGCTGCGCAGCCTCTCTGAGCCGCAATGGGGTGTGCAGAACTACGTCTGGTTCTTCGGCGCGCCGGTCAACCTCACCGTGCTCCAGCGGACCTTCGCCATCTCGGCCTGGGTCACGCTGGTGTGCGTGATCGCGGCCTACCCCTATGCCTATCTGATGACCGCGGTCGGGCCGCGCGTCCGGCTGGCGCTGGTGCTTTGCGTGCTGATCCCGTTCTGGGTGAGCGGGGTGGTTCGCACGCTCTCCTGGGTGATCCTGCTGCAGGATTCGGGGGTTATCAATTCGCTGCTGCGCGCGGCCGGGTTCGACGGCATCAAGCTGATCCGAACCCAGACCGGCGTGGTGATCGGCATGGCGCAGGTGTTGTTGCCGTTCATGATCCTGCCGCTCTATTCGGTCATGAAAGGCATCGACCTCAGGCTGATGCGGGCGGCGCAAAGCCTTGGCGCACGGCCGTCCCGCGCCTTCTTCACCGTCTATCTGCCGCTGTCCTTGCCGGGGGTCTATGCCGGCGCGATCATCGTGTTCATCCTGGCGCTGGGCTTCTACATCACCCCGGCACTGCTCGGCGGCCCGCGCTCGACCATGCTGTCGACGCTGGTGCAGACCCAGGTGCTCAGCCTGCTGCAATGGGGTAGGGGCGGCGCGATGGGCGTGGTGCTGCTCGTCGCAACCTTCGTGCTGCTGGCACTTGCGGCGCCGGTGATGCGGTCCAGGTACCGAGAAGCGGGGCGGCACTGATGGAAATGAAGCCGCTCACGCGCCTGCTTTTGGGCCTGGTCTGCCTGCTGGTGGCGATATGGCTGGTGGCGCCGACGCTGGTCGTCGTGCCGATGTCGTTCAACGAGAACAAGTCGCTGGCGTTTCCGCCGCAGGGCTTCTCCTGGCAATGGTATCAGAATTTCGCCACCAGCCCGGAATGGTCGGCGAGCTTCCTTAATTCGCTCAAGGTCGCCTCCGTGGTGGCGGTGCTGGCGACGGTGCTTGGCACGCTCGCCGCCTTCGGCCTCGACCGCATGAAGGCCGGGCCGGCTGGCCTGTTGCGGATGCTGATGCTGACGCCGATGGTGGTGCCGGGCGTGGTGCTGGCCATAGGCATCTATGCCGTCTATCTCGACACCCACCTCGTCGGCACGATGCTGGGCTTCGTGCTTGCCCACACCATCCTTGCGCTTCCCTTCGTGCTGATCGCGGTCTCGGCCAGCCTCGAAGTGTTCGACAGGCGCCTCGAGACGGCGGCGGCGAGCCTCGGCGCGGGAGCGCTGACCGCGTTCCGCACGGTGACGCTGCCGCTGATCCTGCCCGGCATCCTGTCCGGCCTGCTCTTTGCCTTCGCCACCTCCTTCGACGAGATCGTCGTGTCGCTGTTCATCACCAACCCCTATCTCAAGACCTTGCCCGTGCAGATCTTCTCCTCCATCACCCGCGACGCCGACCCGACCGTTGCCGCCGTCGGCACGATCCTGCTTTTGGCCACCACGCTGCTGATCGGCGGCGGCATGCTTCTTCTCGGTCGCGAGCGGAAAGGACGCCAATGAAGCCGGCACAGGAGAGCAAGGGCGCGGCGATCGATCTCGAATCGATCAGCAAGGCCTATGGCGGCTTCAAGGCGCTGGACGGCGTTTCGCTGCGCATCGAGCCCGGCGAGTTCATGACGCTGCTCGGCCCGAGCGGCTCCGGCAAAACCACGACGCTGAATGTCGTGGCCGGCTTCACCGACGTGACCAGCGGCAAGCTGCTGGTCGGCGGCAGGAACGTCGTCGGCGTGCCGGCGCACAAGCGCAATATCGGCGTCGTCTTCCAGCATTACGCGCTGTTCACGCATATGAGCGTCGGCCGCAACGTCGCCTATCCGCTGACGCTGCGCGGCGTCGATCAGGCAGAGCGGAAGGCGCGCGTGGCAAGGGCGCTCGACATGGTCAAGATGGGCGACTTCGCGCATCGCTATCCCAGCGAATTGTCGGGCGGCCAGCAGCAGCGCGTGGCGCTGGCCCGCGCCATCGTCTTCGACCCGCCGCTGTTGCTGATGGACGAGCCGCTCGGCGCGCTCGACAAGAAGCTGCGCGAATGGCTGCAGCTCGAGATCAAGCGCATCCATCGCGAGCTCGGCACCACCTTCGTCTATGTGACGCACGACCAGGAAGAGGCACTGGTCCTGTCGGATCGCATCGCCGTGTTCAATCGCGGGCGGATCGAGCAGGTCGGCACCGGCCGCGAGCTCTATGACGAACCGGCGACGCTGTTCGTCGGCCGCTTCATCGGTGACTCCACGGTGCTGCGCGGAGAGGTGCGAAGCGACGGCGCAAGCACGGCGCTGACCATTGCCGGCGAGACGGTGACGGCACCGCGCCGGATCGCCGGCGAAACCAGCCCGGTCATGTTGCTGCGCCCCGAAAAGCTCGCCATCCGCCGGCCCGGCCAGGACGCGGCAGGCACCACCAACCGGCTGCCGGGGACGATCGCGGAAGCCATCTATCTCGGCTCAGGATCGAAATATGAGGTCAGGCTCGACGATGGCTCCACGGCGATCGTGCGCTCGCCGCTGACCGGCGACAGCTTTGGCCTTGGCGACAAGGTGGAGCTTTGCTTCGACGGCGCCGACGCCAAGCTTCTGGCCGAAGACAGCTCGGCCGACGCGACGCTGACCTGATCCAATCAATTCGAAAGTCATCCCATGCAAGCCAAGCGCAACGGCGACATATCGTTCTGGTATGCGGATCTGGGAGGGGTCCCCGCGCCTCGGCCACCTTTGCCCGGCGATATCGAGGCCGATGTCGCGATCGTCGGCGCCGGCTATACCGGCCTGTGGACCGCCTACTATCTGAAGAAGGCCAGGCCCTCGCTGCGTGTCGCGGTGATCGAACGCGAGTTTGCCGGTTTCGGCGCGTCGGGCCGCAATGGCGGCTGGCTGTCGGGCGGTTTCTCCTGGTCGCGCGAAAAATATCTCAAGACCTCGACCCGGCAAGGTGTCAGCGCCATGCAGGCGGCCATGGCGGGCTGCGTCGACGAGGTGATCCGGGTGGCGAGCGCGGAAGGCATCGATGCCGATATCCGCCGCGTCGACAATCTGACGGTGGCCACCAACCAAGCGCAACTGGAACGCGCGCGCGAGGAGTGCGAAACGATCCGCGCCTGGGACATCGACCCGACCCGCGTCGAGATGCTGGATCAAGCGGCGACGCGGGCGCGCATCAACATCCGCAATGTCATGGGCGGTTTCGTCGTCCACGGCCAGGCGCGGGTGCAGCCGGCCAAGCTGGTACGCGGGCTTGCCGCCGCCGTAGAACGTCTGGGCGTGCCGATCTACGAACAGACGACGGTGACGGCCATCGCCAAGGGCAGCGTGACGACGAACCGCGGCAGGGTGCGGGCCGAAACCATCATCCGGGCGACGGAGGGTTTCACATCAGGCATTCCCGGCGAGGAACGGACCTGGCTAGCGCTCAACAGCGCGCAGATCGTCACCGAGCCGCTGTCGGAGGAGCTTTGGCGCCAGATCGGGTGGGAAGGGCATGAGCTTCTCGGCAACGCCGCCCACGCCTATTGCTATGCGCAGCGCACGCGCGAGGGGCGCATCACCATGGGCGGGCGCGGCGTGCCCTATCGCTATGGCTCGCGTACCGACGTCAATGGGCAGACGCAGCAGGCCACGATCGACCAGCTGCATCAGATCCTGACGACGCTGTTGCCGCAGACGGCGAACTGCCGCATCGAGCATGCCTGGTGCGGCGTGCTCGGCGTGCCGCGCGACTGGTGCACGACCGTCGGGCTCGATCCCGCGACCCGCATCGGCTGGGCCGGCGGCTATGTCGGGCTTGGCGTGTCGAGCTCCAATCTTTCGGGGCGCACTCTGGCCGACCTGATCCTCGACCAGGAGACGGAGCTGACGAAGCTGCCCTGGGTCAACCGCAAGGTCAGGCCTTGGGAGCCGGAGCCGTTCCGCTGGCTCGGCGTGCATTCGATGTACCAGCTTTATCGCATCGCTGACGGGCGCGAGGCCGCCGGGCTTGCGCATACGTCGAGACTGGCCGCACTCGCCGACAGCATCACGGGCCACTGACTGATGGAGACCAGTTTGATCGACCTTTCGACCTTCCACGATCTCGCCAAGGCCGATATCGGCGCGTTCTCACCCAAGCCCACCTCCATCGAGGGGGATCAGGTCGAGGCGGTGCGCTCGTTCTTTCAATCGCCGGACGGAACCGTCGATATCGGCATCTGGGAGTGCACGCCCGGCCGCTTCACCGCCGATCGTTCGGACTCGTCGGAGATCTGCCACATCATCTCGGGCAGCGTGGAACTGAGCCGTGCCGATGGCGAGGTGCGTGAACTGGGGCCGGGCGACCTTCTCGTGCTGCCGCGGGGATGGAAGGGCGAATGGCGCATCCGCGAGACCACGCGCAAGCTCTACATGATCCAGTCGGCCGGCTGATCGGCTGATATCAGTTAGACGGGGTCAGTGCTCGATCGGCCCCTTGGCCATCACCAGCGCAGTGCCGGCGGTGGTCGGACGTTCGATGACGCGACGCACGCGCGGCGGCTCGTCGCCGCTGTGCAACGCCCGCAAGCGCTCGCCGACCATGGCGTCGGCATGGGTGATGCGGCCATTGTGCCTGACATATTCGAGCCAGGTCGGCGTGTGATAGTGCTCGATCCATATCGAGGGATTTTCGAGATCGCGCGCCAGTGTCCAGTTGCGGGCGCCGTCACGGCGGCGGATGCGGCCGCGTTCGGCCATGGTGGCAAGGAACTCCGCCTCGTCCTCGTGGCGGATGATGTATTCGATCATGATGGCGATGGGACCGCTGCGCGGCTTCAGGTCGAGTGCCAGATGCGGCTCCTTGAAGCGGTTGAGCGGGTCGAGGTTCAGCACCTGCTGCTGGGGCAGGGGCAGGACGAGGCCGATGGCGCCGCCGGCCAGCATGGCGATGGCGGCGGCGATCAGCGCCGTCTCGGCGCCATGCGCATCGGCGACGACGCCCCATATCCAGCTGCCCAGCGCGATGCCGCCGAAGGTCGCGGTCTGGTAGACCGACAGCACCCGGCCGACCACCCAGCGCGGCGTCGCCATCTGCACGGTGACGTTGAAGTGCGAGAGCGCGATCACCCAGCAGGCGCCGCCGACCAGCAGGCCGAGCGACGTCTGCCAGGCGTGATGGCTGAGCGCGGCATTGAAGGCGCAGACGGCGAAGCCGGCGAAGGCACAGCGCACCATCGTCTCGCTGGAAAGCAGTTGCCGCAGCCGCACGCTGATCAGCGCGCCGCCGACGGCGCCGATGCCGAAGGAGCCAAGCATGATGCCGTAGGTCAAGGCATCGCCCTTGACGACGTCGCGCGCGACCAGCGGCAAGAGCGCCAGGACGGCGCCGGCGCTGAAGCCGAAGGCCGCGCCCCTGACCAGCACCTTGCCGATATTGGGCGACATGGCGACATAGCGCAGGCCGGCGCCCATGGCGGCACCCAGCGACTCGCGCGGCAAGGTCGACACCGGCACATCCGGCTTCCAGCGGGCCATCACGATGATGAGGCCGATATAGCTCACCGCGTTCGCCGCGAAGGCGGCCGCGGCACCGGCGGCCGCGACGATGATGCCACCGATCGCCGGGCCGACGCTGCGTGTCAGGTTGAAGCCCATGGAGTTCAGCGCAACGGCCGCGGGCACCTTGTTGCGGGGAACCATGTCGCCGACGGACGCCTGCCAGGACGGGCTGTTGAGCGCCGTGCCGCTGTCGATCAGGAAGGTGAAGGCTAGCAGCGTCCAGGGCGTCAGCAAATTGTAGTAGGTGAACACCGTCAGAAGCACCGAAACGACCAGCATGAAGGTCTGCGCGACCAGCATCACCTTGCGTCGGTCGAAGCTGTCGGCGATGGCGCCGGCGACAAGCGCGAACAGCATGATCGGCAAGGTCGTCGAGGCCTGGACCAGGGCGACCTGGTAGGGCGAGGTGGCGATCGTGGTCATCATCCAGGCGGCGCCGACGCCCTGGATCAGGCCACCGAAATTCGAAACGAGACTTGCCGACCAGACGGCGCGGAAAATGCCATGCCGGAACGGCGCCAGCGCCGAAACGCCTTCGCTGTCCGGTTTCTCGTCAATCATGGATGGATTCCTGCCTCAGCGTGCTGACCCTTGCGGTTTCTCCGCATCGTTTGCCGAAACTATGGCATGGCGCCGCAAAGGGCGAACGTCATGCGTGGAAGATCATGGTCCAACAACGGGATAGCGAAGGGCCAGCCTTTGGCTGCGGACCCCGCGCCTGTCTAGCGCGCGTCCCTCACCGAGGCTTGGAGCGCCTCGGTGAGCTCACTCGTGGCCTGACCGCCGGCGTGCAGGCGAAGGAAAAGCTCCATGCCGACCAGCCGCAGCCGCGATGGCTGGTCGCGCTTTGCCAGGTCGATCAGGTCTTCGACCGAAGCGGTCGGCCACTTCATCGCGTCACGCAGCAAGCCGCCGCGCAGCAGGCCCTCCGTGCCCGTGGTGAAATTGTTCGAGACCTGGAAGCCGTTCTTGCGGGCGTTCACGTTCTGAAGCGGAATGTGCTTTTCCGCGACTTTCTTCAAAAGCCATTTTCCCTGCTTGTGACGGTATTTGTGCCGCCTCGGCAGATGGATCGCGAAGTCGATCAGCCGGTTCTCGAGGAACGGCACCCTGAGCTCCACCGAAGCCGCCATGCTGAGCCGGTCGTGCCTGTTCAGCAAATCCTGCAGATGCGCATACATGTCGTGCAGGCAGCATCCCAGGAAGGCACGGTCGCTGAGTGATGCCACCGGCTCGAGCCGGTCGAAGATCTTGGTCTGGAGGAAATTCAGTTCTGGCGAGAGCGCCCTGAGCACGATGTTGCGGTCCCAGCCATGGCCACCGGCGATCGATGTCCGGAAGGGGGCATGACGCTGGCGCTCGAACCTGCGGGCGAGCCGGGCCCTGGAGCGAAACAGGCGTTGCGGCCATGCCCATGGCCGCCATGGCCGCATGCTGGCTTCCTGCCAGTCGTAGCCGCCAAAGAGCTCGTCGGCGCCTTCACCGGTCAACAGCACCTTGATGCCGTCGGCCCGGCATTGCTCGGCAAGCGCCAGCAGACAGACATGGCTTGCATGCCAGCCGTCGCTTTCCAGATGCCAGATGGTTCTTGGCCAGAGTTCGAGGAACCGGTCCTTGTCGACGGGCACCCTGTTCAGCGGCACGCCGGCATGGCGGGCGGTGCGTTCGGCATCTTGCGCTTCGCTGTGACCCAGACGCGGGTCGACGACATAGGCTGTCACCTCCGGCCTGAACCGCTTCGCCAGCGTCGTGACGAGACCGGAATCGACGCCGCCGCTGCAGGCCGCGGCCAGCCCGGTATCGGCAATGCAGTGCAGCCCGACGCTGTCTTCGATCAGCGCTTCCAGCGAGGCCATGTGCTCCGTGTCGCTGGCGGTGTCGCCGGCGATGCGAGAGGCGTCGAGCACGTCGAGGACATGCCAGAAGCAGCGCTTCTCGATGCCGGCGTCGGTGATCTTCCACAGGCCGGCCGGCGGCAGCCGCTCTATGCCTTCGAACAGGCTGGCGCTGGAGTCGCGGCTTTGCCACGCGAGGCGCAAGGTGATCTCGCGCGGATCGATGGTGCGTGCGACGCCGTCACAGGCAAGGATCGCCTTGTCCTCGGAAGCGAAGAGGATTCGCTCACTCGTCTCGGCCACCGACATCGGCTTGATGCCGAGGCGATCGCGCGCAAGCCAGAGCGCGCTGGACCGCATGTCGAAATAGCCCAGGGAAAACATACCGTCGAACAGCGGGATGGCCTTGTCCGGCCCCCAGTGGTGCAAAGCTTCGAGGACCACTTCGGCATCTGAAACCGTCCGGAACCGCCTGCCTTCTGCCTCGAGTGTCTCGCGCAGGGATTTGTAATTATAGACCTCACCATTGTAGACCAGCACACCCCGGCCACAGGCGGTCAGCATCGGCTCGCGCGCCTGCGTCGAGAGATCGATGATCGAGAGTCGCCGATGCCCCAGCGCCAGCCGGCTGTCGTTCCAGCTGGCATGGTCGTCGGGACCGCGATGCGCCAGCGCCTGCGTCATGCGGCCGACATCGGCGAGATCGCCGGCCGCGATCGGGTTCCGCTTGCGCCAGACGCCGGCTATGCCGCACATGGTCCGCCGGTCTGTCTGCGTTGGTTCAGGGAACGTCTAGGGGGCATTGGAACAGAACGATCGCCTGGCCGGGAGCGGCCTGGATGGCAATCTAGCCGGAACCGGGCCAGCCGCAAGCGGGCGGCTGGTTTGGGGCAATTCCGGATGGAAGCCGCGGCATCCTCCCTCGCAGGTTTCAGAACCCGTTCTGGATGCGCTGGAAGATGACGTTGGTGAAGGCCGATATCTGGCCGCCGATGAACGGGCCCGTGAGCGCCACCACCAGCATGATGGCGACGATCTTCGGCACGAAGGTCAGGGTGATTTCCTGGATCTGCGTCAGCGCCTGGATGAGGGCGATGCCGATGCCGACCGCCATGGCGACCAGCACCACCGGAGCGGACGCGGTCAGCACCGTCCACACCGCGTACTGGACGATGTCGAGGGCGTCGGCCTCGTTCATGCGGGCGCTTGGCCTAGCTTGCCGGCTTGATCGAGACGCCCGGGCCGACGGGGACCTTGGTGCCATCCTGCAGCACCGCGATCAGCCCGCTGCTGGCGAGCGTCACCGAGGCCACTATTCCGGTGGTCTTGCCGTCGGCCGACGTGATCGAGCGGCCGATGATCGCATCGGCCTGCGACAGCGCCGAGGACTGCATGATCTGGTCGAGCTTGGTGTTGCTTTGCACCGACTGTTCGACCTGCGAGAAGGTGGCGAGCTGGGCGACGTACTGCGTCGAATCCATCGGCTTGGTCGGATCCTGATTCTTCATCTCGGCGATCAGAAGCTTCAGGAAGGACTGGTAGTCGACCGCTGTCTTGGAGGTCGACTTGGTGGTCGAATTGGCGCCAACCGGTATCGTCGTCGTCATGTCCACGGTCATCAGTAGCGTGCTCCCACGGCCAGCGGGCGCGGTGCGCCCGGAACATCGTCATTGCCGCCAAGCGCGCGGCGTTCGAGAGGGTAGAGCGAACGGATCGCCTTCAAGGCCTCGTAAATATGGTCCTCGCCGACCATGCGGTCGATCTGCTTCAGTGCGCTGCAGATCTCGGCGTCCTCGAAACTTGCGATGAGCAACGGCAGCGAGCGGCGGAACATCTCGCGGGCGTCATCAGCGCCGGCCGGGTTGATCAGCATGACCTGCACGATGAAATAGAGCTGCCTGAGCGGCGTCGACGCCTGGTCGGCCTGGATCACATGGCTTTCGAGCAGGAATTGCACGTCGTTCATCAGTTCGATGGTGACCTTGCGGTCGACGCGGATGACGGCGCCGTTGATGTAGATCTTCTCGTTGGGCTTCAGCGATATCTTCAGCGTGTTGGTCATTGAATGCCGTCGCGGATGATCTGGGACACTTCGATCAGCCCTTCGAAATTGTTGGTGCGGCCCTGGCGGATGTCCTCCGCCTCGCGCAGCAGCCAAAGGCCGATGGAAATCAGGTTGGCACGCAATTCCTTGGGAAGCGCATTGTCGCTGGAGCCAAGATCCTCGACGAAGATGGTCCAGACGCGGTTGGTGAAATTCAGCGCCTCGATCGCTTGCATCGAATCCTGGCCGGCCGCGGCGGCTGCCGACAGCATGTCGATCGAGCGGGTCAGGAGTTCGCGCTCACGGTCCTTGGCGTCCGAGACGGAGGTGCTTTGGACGTCGGCGTAGGAGAATTGGTACATCGTCGGCTCTACCGTTCCGCTGGAAGTTATCAGGTCAGGTATTTCAACAGGCTGAGCTGCTGCAGGCGCGCTGTCAGAGCGAAGGACGTCTCGATATGCTGCGTCAGATCCGCGACCCTGGTGGCGGCCGTGGCCGGGTCGACGGCTTCGAGATCGAGGATATGGCGTTCGAACAGATCGATCTGCGTCTTCATGCGGTCGCTGGCATCGGAGACGCGCTTCTGCACGATGCCGGTCTCCGACTGGACTTGTGCGATGCCGCTCAGCGCCTCGCCGACCAGTGTCTGCGAGTGGCTGACGATGCTGTCCTTGGCTGCCCGGCTGATGTTGCTGGACATCAGGCTGGAAACCATTGCCGCGGCCATGGCGAGCTTCCTGATGCCGTCGCTGTTGGCGCTGGTCGAGGTCTCGGTGGTTTCGTTGAGCGCGATGCGGCTGACGATCTGCTGGTCGGTGGCGTTCGACATGTTGGTCTGCCAGCCGGCGCCGAGGAACTGCGGTGCAACGTCGTTGGTGATGAAATCGTCCATCTGGGCGGCGGTGATGTTGGCTGCGGCCGGATCGTTGGGCGTGAAGCCGAATTTGGCGACGAAGGAGGCGTCGAAGGCGGCCTTGGCCGGTGAGCCGGCGGCCGTGAAATCGTTGATCGGCTTGACGTCTGTATTGGTGCCGGCAAACAGATATTCGCCGTTGACGCTGGTGTTGAGGATCGAGGTAAGCTGCTGAAGGGTCGTCTGGCCGGTCGATTGGGTCAGGCTGTTGGAGTTGTCGCCCGACGACGCGGTGGTCAGGGCGGACAGGAAGGTCTGCGCCACGCCGGAGAGCTGGCCGAGCGACGTCTGCGTCGACGCAAGCCTTGCGGTGACCAGCCCGTTGGAATCGACGATCACGTTCAGCCGGTCGAGGTCGCGCGAGAAGGTGACGGACTGCGCGGTGCGTCCGCCCAGTGCCAGGCCGACATCGGCGACCCTGCCGGTCGAGGATTCCTTCGTGGCTTTGACCAGGTCGGCCTGCATGCGCATCTGTTGATAGCGCATGGCGTTGGTGAGGGCGGCCGAAGAGACTGAAGTCATGGATTATCCCACCGCGTTCAACAGGGCCGTCAGCATGTCGTCGACGGTCTTCATCATCCGGGCCGATGCCTGATAGGTATGTTCGAGGTCGAGCATCAGCGACATTTCCTGGTCGACATTGACGCCGGTCGCATTGGATAGCGCCTCGGAGCCGCGCTGTGCCAGCGCTTCCTTCGCGTCGGCGGCGGTCGAAGCCTGCTGGCGCATGGCCTGGAGCCAGCCGATCGAATTGGCGGCGTAGTTGGAAACGCTGGATGTTGCCGAAATGCCGGCGGCGGGGTCGAACGTCATCGGCTGGTCGAGCCGGTCGCCATAGGTGACCAGGAGGCTGGAGTAGGAAGCGCCGCCGCTGGTGTTGGCGACATAGGCGGCACCGTTGGCGCCGCCGTCGCGCAGCAATGTCGGATTGCCGCCAGTGCTCGGATTCATCGCCGCATTGATGCTGATCGTGCCGGCCAGGCCGTTGACCAGCGTACCCGCTGCCGGCACCGCCGGCGCGCCGGACCAGGTGAACAGGCCAGCGGCGTTGGGCATCGAGGGCGCGGTCTCGGCAAA
The DNA here is from genome assembly GCF_030160235.1 of Mesorhizobium huakuii. GTDB lineage: Bacteria > Pseudomonadota > Alphaproteobacteria > Rhizobiales > Rhizobiaceae > Mesorhizobium > Mesorhizobium huakuii. Next base: position 112,046 of record NZ_BSNY01000009.1, on the reverse strand, counting down.
GGCCGTGATCAGGCCGCGCGCGGTCTCGTCGAGCTGGCTCTGCATGGTCGAGGCGACGCCGTCGCGCAGTTGCAGCAGGCCGGCAAGCTTGCCGCTGGCGGTGGTGTTGCCGCCGCTTCCCGCCGAGACCGGCACGTTGTCGATATAGATGGTGTTGCCGGAGGCTCCGGCGGCATAGCCGGCCGACGGCGTGAAGCTGACCGTACGCGGTATCGTCTCGAACAGCGTGGTGCCGTCGCCCGTGGTGATGACCATGTCGTTGTCGCCGCGCGTGAAGGTTGATATCGGAACATAGTCCGCGATCTTCTTCAGCAGCGCGTCGCGCTGGTCGAGCGCATCGGAAACATCGGTGCCGGAACGGGTTCCGGAAATGACCGCCTGGTTGGCGTTCTGGAACTGGCCAAGCAGCGAGTTGAGGTCCTTGACCGCCGTGTCGATCTGGCCGTCGGTCTGGGTGCGGAAATCCTGAATGGCCTTGGAACCTTCATTCAGGGAGCGCACGACCTGCTTGGCCGCGTCGATGACGCTGGAGCCGAGATTCTGGTTGGACGGCGAGGTGGCGTAGAGCTGCAGCGCCTGCTGCAGATTGGCGATGGCGGTCGAGGGCGAGGACGCATTGTCGACGCCATTGACCGAAACGTCCAGCTGATCCATGCCGCTGTAGAGCGCATTCTGACCGCTGTAGGCCGACAAGGCGCTGAGATTCTGCCGGAAGAGCAGGTCGTTGGCGACGCGCTGGATATCAACCGAACGCGCGCCGGGCGCCGTGCTGGTGACGACGGCGATACGGCGCGTGTAGTCCGGGTTGGATGCGTCCGAGACGTTGCGCGTGACAACGCTGGTCTGACGCGCGGTACTCATAAGCGCCGATTGGGCGATGCTCAATGCGGAAGATAACGACATGCTGGTCTTTCACGGGCCACGCCCGGTTTATCTCTTCAGGTTGACAAGGACGTCCATCAGGTCGGAACCGGTCTGGAAGACTTTCGAATTGGCGGTGTAGCTGCGCTGCGCCGCGATCATGTCGGTCAATTCCTCGGCGATATCGACGTTGGAATTTTCGAGCGCGCCGGAGATGATCGAACCGGCCTTGCCTTCATTGGCGAAGCCGACGCGGATCGCGCCGGAGTCGGTGCCTTGCGCGTAGACGTTGCCGGGCAGGGCCTTGAGCTGGTCGGGGCTCTGCACGTCGGCCAAAGGAATCTTGTAGAGCGGCTTGGTGGAGCCGTCCTTGTACTGGGCGTAGATGGTGCCGTCCTTGCTGATCTGCACCTTGTCGATGGTGCTGGGTGCGTTGCCGTTGACCTGGGCGTCGGAGACCGTGAAGCCCGTGCCGAGCTGCGTCAGCTTGGACAGATCGAGATTGAGGCTCGCGCCGCCCGGCACGGTGAATGAAACGCCCGTGGTCGCGCCGGTGAGCTTGCCGGTGGTGGTGTCGAAGGTCAGGTTGGCCGTGCCGAGCGCGCCGCCGGTGTAGGGGAACGATGTTCCTGGCGTCGCCTTCGACTGATCGAAAACCGCGACCTGCCAGGTGCCGGCACCGGTGTTGGTGAAATAGACGTCGAGCAGCTTCTTGTTGCCGAGGTTGTCATAGGCGACCATCGACGATTTCGAGGTGTACTGCGCGGTGGCGGCATTGGCACCGGGCAGGTTGGCGGCGACGACCGGCGTCGCACCTGCCGGCAGATTACCGCTGTAAGTACCCTGGGTGCTCGGCGTTGCGGTCAATCCCTGGTCGGAGATGATGACCGGCTCGAGGCCTTCGAAGCCGTTCACCGTCGCCGCCGGTGTGCCATTGGCGTAGCTGTAGGCCATCAGCTGGAAGCCTGCCGCGTTGACCAGCCTGCCCTGTGCATCGGGAACGAAGGCGCCGGCGCGGGTCAGGAACGGCGTGCCGCTCGGATCCTGGACGACGAAGAAACCATCGCCGCTGACGGCAAGGTCGGAGACCGAGGTCGTGTACTGCAGCACGCCCGGATCGCTGACAGCCTGCCGGATCGTGGTGGTGACACCGCCGGAATTATAGGCGCCGCCAGTCGACGGCATGATCAGGGTCGAGAACTCGGCCGAGGACCGCTTGTAGCCGGTGGTGTCGGAGTTCGCGATGTTGTCGGCTGTTGTCGACAGGCGGTTGGCCTGGGCGTTCATGCCGGAAACGCCGGTCCGCATCATTCCGTAGAGGCTCATCGAGATGTCTCCGCAATATCCATGCCACTGGCGGCGAGGCTACGCGTCCTGTCTTGCGCGAGGCTGGCGCGACGCGGCATCAGAAGACGAGCCGGTAGCCGAGGAAGCGTTTGGAATCGATCGGGTCGGTGCCCAGCTTCTCGCGCAGCTTCTTGCGCAATTTGCTGATGTGGCTCTCCACCACGTTCTCCTCGACCTCTTCGTCGAAGATGCCGTAGATGGCGTTGAAGACCTGGGTCTTGGTGACGCGCCGGCCGCGGTTGCTCGCCAGATATTCGAGGATGCGGCGTTCGCGGCGCGGCAAGGGCAGCGGCTGGCCGTCGATCTCGGGGTCGCGGCCGTCCATGAAGATGCGCATGGCGCCGATCTCGGTGTAGGCGACATCCTCATGGGCGCGGCGGCGGATGGCGGTGATGCGGGCCAGGATCTCTCTGATGTGGACGGGCTTGCGGATGACATCGTCGACGCCGCTCTCGAACAACCGCAGCGTGTTTTCCAGTGAATGCTGCTCGCTGAGCGCAATGACCGGAGCGCCGGTGCGGTCGCGGATCTGGCGCGGAGAGATGGCGCCGTCGCGGCAGTCGCCGATGAGGAATGCCCGCACCGATCGCAGGTCGGTGTCGGCGGCCGAGTTGACCCACTCGCCGAATTCGCCGGGCGCGAAGCCCGCGCAGGCGACGCCCTCGCGATCAAAAAGTGAATTGTATCCCTCAGTTACGAGCTCTCGCTCGTCAACGATCACGATCATCGGCCCCGCCTCCGAATCAGCACATTTGCCCCGTGGGGAAAGGCGTAACCGCTGGTGGGAATCCTGAACAACCGTCATTTCTTGTAACTAGTTTCTTGGGAGTCTGGAATCGTGCCGGTTGCATTAGCGTGCAGCCAGATATGCTTGCGAGGGGAAGTTCCGGGTAAGTCAAAACGGCAACCCCGGAGCGGCGCGACGGGCGTATCAGGAGCAGAAGATACGCTTACGGGTTGCAGAAGGCGCGGGCGTTGGTTGTCCATTTGCCGAAACCGGTGGCAACCATGTTGGCGATCACCCTGCAGACATAGACCTTCTGTGCCGGGTCGTTGTCGGGGCCGGCATGGTAGCGGGCGACGGCCATCGACCAGGTCTCGTGGCGGGCATGGAGACTGGCCAGGAAGCGCGCCGCGTAGTCGACGTTCTGGCGCGGGTCGAGCATGTCCTCGACGCTGCGGAAGTGCGAGGAATGATAGTGGTGGTTGATCTGCATGCAGCCGAGATCGATCAGCGTCTTGCCCTCGCGCTGCGCATTGGCGAAGGCGGCAAGCGCTTCGGCGCGGCTTCTCGGGAAGACCGCTTTTCCTTCTATATTCAATGCGTTGGGCTGAAGGCTGCCTTTGTTGCCCGTCTCGGTCAGGCCGACGGCATAGAGGATACCGGCGGGCACGCCATAGCGGTCGGCGGCGCGCAGGATCTCGGGCTCGCAGGGATTGGTGGCGGCGAGGGCGGCGTTGGCGAGGCTAGATAAACATATCGCCGCCAGCGCGCTCGCGAGATGGCGAAGCGGCGCGGCCGTGGGCTTGCGCGTCATCATGATTACCCCTTGCGGGCTGCTGGCCCGGTTGCTGGCCGCCGGCTCCATTGTTGCCGCCGCTGGAGTTTCCGGGCTGAAAGGCGGACTGGTCGCGGCCAGGCGCGGTAGTGAGCGAGGCGGTTGCATCCGCCCGGGTTGCAGCCGGAACGGCTACCGAAGGTTGCATGATGGTGACCTTATCAACCTCGAAGCCCAGCCCGCGCAGCGACTTGACGATTGCCTCGCTGTCGCTGGAAAGCCGGCGGTAGGCGTCGTGTGTTTCGGGCTTCAATTCAATCGAGAGTTGTTCTCCCGAGAGGCGAAGATGGGCGGTGACCATGCCCAGTTCGGCCGGGTGAAGTTCGATCTTCAACACATGTGTCGGAACGGCAACAGAGCCAGCCATCTGGGTGGTCGCGGAGGCTGCCGAAAACGCCTGCTTCGTGCCAACATCGGCCGCTACGGCGTTGATTACGTTGAGTGCTGCCTGGCTCATCGGCGCCTGCGGCGGGGCAGGGAAGCTGCGCTCGGAAACCACGTCGACGCGCGCCTGGGCCGAGAGCTGTTTTCCTGGCTCCGACCGCAACGAGGACTGAACGTCGGCGATGGACTTCAGCTGCGGCGCCGCCTGCTTCGGTTCGACGCCCGGCCCATCGGCGGTTGTCGTCTCGGGCAGCGGGCCAGCGGCGATTGCATTGTCACGCCGTGGCGCGCCAGTGCCGGCGCTTGCGTTGCGGACGGACTCGAGCTTTGTCAGCGGCCCGTCGACGAGTGAGACCCGCTCAGGCTTCGGCATTGGTTCGAGGTCGTCGTGCCCGGCGGCGGATGTCGCGCGATAGGCTTTCGACAGGAGCTGCCCGTCAGGCGTCGGTTCCTGTCCGGCCACGCTGGCGTCGGCTGACTTGGCCGATGTCGAGAAATGGCGCAGGTCATGAAACGCCATCAGCAAAGGCAGATGATCGTCGAGCGGCATTGCGCCGGTGTCGGTCGCGGCTGTTTCGTTATCGGCGTCCTTGTCCGCCCCGACGTCCTTGCCGTCCTTCATGGATTTTGCTGCCGTCGATCTGGTGGGCGCGGTCCTCACCTCGCCGGTCGGCATCGGCTCGTCCTCGCCTGCCTGTGCCGCAAGGCCGGCGGCGAGCTTGCTCCAGCGCGGATCGCGCCCGCCGGCCTCGGTGGCCGGCTGCTTGTCCGACTGGCCTGCGCGGCCATGCACCATCTTGCCGAAACCGGCATCATCCTTCTTGCCGGGCGCGGCCGGCTGCTCCGCCGTGCGCGCGGCGGTAAATCCTGGCAAGGCCGGACCGAGGCTGGGGGTCATTTCGGGGCGGCTCCAAGCATCTGGTCGATCAGGTCGAGCTGTCGACGGGTTTTCATCATGGCGGCGTCGGTCGGATCGGTCGTGTCGGGACCCGCAGCGGTTGCAGGCGCCGATGCCGGCAGGACCGTTGCCGCCTCGGCTGAAGGCGCCGGCGCGTTCGGCGCAGCGGCCACTGTCCCGCCGGATGGCGCAATGGCGGGCTGTTCGGAGACGGCACCCTCGACGGGTGGCAAGCCGGCCGCGTCGGCGGCCTGCGTGGCGGCGATCTCGGATTTGGGCTGTGGTACAAGGGACGCAGGCGCCGGAGCCGCGGCCGGAAGGGAAGCAGGCGGCGCCACCACTTCACCCGCAATCGCCTGAGCGGCGTCGAGCAGGGCACGGTCACCGTCCGACAGCTTGCTGCGGTCGATCTTGCCGAGCTTGGTGCGCACGTCTTCGATCGTACCGGAAGTCACCGTGGACAGGCTCGAGTACAGCTGGGCGCGCGGATCGCCCTGATTGGTGTTGCCGTCGCGGCCCTGCTCGGCCCGCGCAGACGCGAAGGCCGACAATTCGCTGAGGCCGTCGATCGCGGCGCGGCGGGCGATGCGCAGATAGATTACTTTCTCGCGCTCGGGATCCATCATCGAGGTGATATCGGCGAGCTTGTCCTGGCTGATCGACATGTGCAGCGTGATGACGCCGGAGACGAATGAATCGGCGAACTGACTGGCATAGGGCGAGTAGAGATAGCGCTCGACATATTGGGTGGAGGCACGTGCGAACCGTGCCGCATCGCCTCGGGTCACGGCGATGCCGACCGAGCGCCGCAGGGCCGCTTCCTCGACCAGTGTGCCAGGGCTGAGCAGCTTGGCCTCATCGAGCAGTGTGAGCGCCATCACCGGGTCGTCCGTCGCCATCAGCGATCCTTTGACCAAGGCAAGAAAAGCGCCGAGGTCGCTGGGCAGCGTCATAGGATCGATTGGCTTCAAGACTTCAATTGCGCCAGTGGGCCGGCCAACCAGATAGTTTATGACGCCCTTGGCGATTGAGAGGTCCTGGGCATCCACGGACTTGGCACGAGAAACCGCCGCCTCGACGGTCACCGGATTGCCGCCGCTCATGCCGTAGACCAGGAGCGCGCGAAAATTCTTGGGGTCCTTGAAGTCCTCCGCATTCGCTTCGCGCAGCCGAGTATCGATCATCTCGAGCAGCTTGGCCTGCATCGGCATCGCGGCGTGATCGCCGGCGGCGATGCGGTCCTGGACCAGCTGCAGCGAACGCACCAGCTGGTAGGGCTGCAGCGTGTCCTGGGCGAAGCCGGCCGAAGGATATCCGGCTGCCAGCAGCAACAGGCCCATCAGCCGGCTGGTGACGGCCGCCCGCTTCATCCGCCGGTCGCCATCAGGATCTCGATGCGGCGGTTGGCCGCCGACAGGGGATCGGCCGGATCCTTCGGCTGGCGGTCGGCGAAGCCGGCGACCTCGGTGATGCGGCGTTCGTCGACGCCGCCGCGCACGAGCATGTAGTAGGCGGAATGCGCGCGCGCCGTCGACAGCCGCCAATTGTCGTAGCTGGCGCTCCGGAAGGGGCGCGCATCGGTGTGGCCGTTGATGCTGATGGTGCCCTTCTGGCTGTTGACGATGCGGCCGATCTTTTCCATCGCCAGCACCAGTTCGCGGCTCGGCACCGCCGATCCGACTTCGAACATGCCGAAATCGAGCTGGTCGGTGATCGAGATGACGACGCCCTTGTCGGTGGCTTCGACCGAGACGCCGTCGTGCAGCTTGTCGCCGGGCTTGAAGGCTTCGGCCAGCTGTTGCTTGACATCGGCGGCCGCCTGCACGGCAGCAGCAGTCGGCGGCTTCTCCCCGGCTTCAGGCGCGGTCGTCTCTTGCGCGGCGGCCGCGGCATCCGCCTTGGCGGCAGCTATGGCCTTGCTGTCTCCGGCCTTGGCATCGCCGGCCTTGGCTCCACTGGCCTTGGTTTCGCCGGCCCTGGTTTCGCCGGCCTTGACTTCGCCGGCCTTGGCCATCGTCGCGGCGGCGTCCTTGCCGTCCCCGGCCAGGGGCTCGAGCGGGGCATCCTTGACGGGTGGCGCCGGCGGCACGGCCTTGACCTTGGCGACCTGCGTCTCGGCGGCCTTGTCGCCTGGCTTGAGTGGATCGCCCTCGATCTTGGGGCGCTGGGCACTCGCCTCGGCGGCGGGCGTAGCCACCTGCTGCGACCAGAAGTCCGGCTCGAAGGGATCGCGGTAGGACGCGCCGCCCGAGGCGCCCGTCGCCGGCCCGGCGCTTTGCGCGCCGCCATCGCCCTTCTGGCTGACATTCTGCATGACGCCGGTGTCGGTGGCGATTTCGGAGAGCACGGCGTAGGGGTCGGCGAACAGATGCTCATCCGACTGCTCTGCCTTGTTCGGCTCCTGCTTGTCCTGCTTGCGGTTGGATGAGCCCGCCGCGCCGATGCCGTCCTGTCCAGACTTTTTTGTCGCCTCCTGAGGGTCGTCGGTCGTCATCCCGACCGCGCGCGGCCCATTGCCGAGATCCTCAAGGCCCTTGCGGCTCGACTCGCGGTCGACGAGCTTGACCGGGTTGAAGTAGCTGGCGACGGCCGCCTTGGTCTGTTCATTGGCGGCGTTGATCAGCCACATGACCAGGAAGAAGCACATCATGGCGGTCATGAAGTCGGCGAAGGCGATCTTCCAGACGCCGCCGTGATGGCCCTCGTCGTGGTCGTCATGTGCCCGCCGCACGATGATGATCTCGTGCCTGCCGTGATCGGCGTCGACGACACTCATGACAAGACCTCGGAAAGGGTCGCCGACCATTCGGCGATGCGTGTCTCGAACACGGCCTCGTCAATGGTCACGGTCAGGTCGAAGCCTGGCGCCTCGACGAAGTCGAGATTTGCAGCGCGTGGCCCAAGCGATGCCTTGAGCGTCTCGAACAGCGACAGCGGCCCGCGGACGGCTATACGCACCGCTTCTTCATCGCCGACGGCTTCGCGAACCGCGCCGGCAAGCGCTTCGATCGAGCGCTTCTGCAGGTCGTCGCTGACAATGCCGCCGATGATGCGGGCGACCGTGGCGGTGACAAGGTCCGTGACGCGCGTCTCCATGGCGTCGACGCGCAGCGAGACCGCCTTGCCGATATCGCCGCCGAAGCTTTCCAGGAAAACCCTGGCTTCCTCGGCATTCGCCTGGCGCTCCGCTTCCAGCGCCGCGTCATGGGCAGCGACAAGCCGTTCCGCCAGCGCTGCCTCCGCCTGGGCAACCGCCTCGGCGATCAGCGTGCCGATATCGGCCTGCGGTGCGGATGCTTCCGGCTTGTGGTCGGACGCGGCCTGGGGCTGGCTCACGCGCGGCGCGCGCGTACCGAAATCAGGGAGAAGATCGAAAAGGGCTGCGGAGGCCATGGTTTACGCCGCGACTTCCTGGGCCGCCCATTTGCGCAGGATCTGCGCTGTGCGCTCCTCGTTGAGGTCGACCATGCGGGCAAGGCGCTCCTGTGGCGCTGGCCTGATCTTCTGGCGAAGATCATCGAGCGGATTGGTGCCCGGCCGCGAGCCGGGCAAGGTGCCGACGGCGGCGCCCGCATCGGCGGAAGCAGCAGCCTCAGGGGTCGGCAGCGACCGCTGGACTTCATCGAAGTTCGGGCCCGACAAAGCGGGCGTCGCTCTTGCCGTCAGCGCGGCCGCCATCGGCCGCAGGCCGAAGAAGGCCACCAGGAACACCACGACGATGAAGGCGCCGGCGTTGATCAGCGTGCCGGCGTGCTGGCCGATGGAATCCAGCATTCCAGCCTGCGGGATCGCTTCGCCGTCCAGCCCGTCGATGAACTCGACCGCCGAGACGTCGATGACGTCGCCGCGCTTGTCGTCGAGGCCGGTGGCCGACGTGACCATCTTCTGGATCTCGGCGACGCGCTTGGCGATCTGCTCCGGTGTTGCGTCCTTGCCCAGGATCGCCTTCAGCCGGTCCTGGTTGACGACGACGGCGATCGACATCTTGGTGACGGTGTAGCCGTTGGAGACGGTGGCGATCTTCTTGGAGTTGATCTCGTAATTGGTGATCTCTTCCTTGCGGTCGTTCGCCGAGGTGGTTTGCGGACCCTCGGTGCTGGTCGCCTGGGTCTCCGGCAGGTTCTGTTCGACGCTGGCCGGGGTCGAGGCCTGCTTCTGGTTGCTGTTCTCATTGGCGCGCACCGACTGCACCGAGCGCTCGACGCGTGAATTCGGATCGAAGATCGTCTCTTCGGTCTGGCGGGTGTCCGTATTGACCTCGGCCTTGACGCTGGCGCGGAAATTGTCGGGCCCGAGATAGGGGGTGAGCGCGCGGCGGATGTTGTCGCCGATCTGCGCCTCCACGGTCTGCTCGACGCCGAGCGTGCGGGCAGCACTGGTGTTGGAGGGATCATCGCCGGCGGCCAGCAGGTTGCCGTTGGAATCAAGCACCGTCACCTTGTCGGCCGACAGGCCGGGCACGGCGGCGGCGACGAGATGGCGGATCGACTGGGCGCTTTTCTCGGCGTCGATGCCGGCATAGCGGATGACCACCGATGCCGAGGGCTGCTGTTCGTCGCGGCGGAAATTGGCGCGCTCGGACATGACGATGTGGACGCGTGCCGCCTTGATGCCCGATATGGACTGGATGGTGCGGGCGATCTCGCCTTCGAGCGCACGCACGCGGGTGATCTGCTGCATGAACGAGGTCAGGCCCATCGCGCCGACATTGTCGAATAGCTCGTAGCCGGCATTGGCGCTGGTCGGCAGGCCCTTTTCGGCAAGCAGCATGCGCGCCTGCGCCGTGGTGCCGGCCGGCACCAGAACCGAGGTTCCGTCGGCGCCGACGTCGAAGCCGATGCCGGCCTCGCCCAGCACCAGGCCGATCTGGTTCACGTCGGAGCGGTCGAGCCCGACATAGAGCGTGTCGTAGGCCGGGCGGTTGAGATAGACCGAGGCGATTCCGATGACGCCCATCACCAGAACGGCGATGCCCGCCAGCATGGCGAGGCGCTTCACGCCAAAACCGCGGAGATTCGAGATGATGCTCTGGATCTGTTCCGGCACGATAGAGCGACTCCCAGCATGATTGTCCGCCGGAACACTAGCCCTCGAAGCTTGTGCGAAAATGAAATCGGGCCGCGCTTGCGGCGCGGCCCGTGAATTGGAGGAAGCAGTGTCTGCCAGCTACGGCCGGATCAGCCGTTCTTGAACAGCGACAGTATCGACTGCGAGGAGCTGTTGGCGATCGACAGCGACTGGATGCCGAGCTGCTGCTGGACCTGCAGTGCCTGCAGGCGGGTCGATTCCTTGTTCATGTCGGCATCGACGAGCTGGCCGACGCCGCGGTCGATGGAGTCCATCAGGCTCTGGGTGAAGGTCTTCTGAAGGTCGATGGAGCTCTTGGCGGCGCCGAGGATGGTGGCCTGGTCGGTCAGCTGGCTCATGACCTTGTCGATCTTGCCGATCATCTGGGTGATGATGTCGTCGGTCACGCCCGCTGCCGTGATGTCGAGATTGAAGGCCGAAACGTTGTCGATCCTGGGGACCACCGCACCCGCAGCCGTCTGGCCAGCGGTGTTGGCGGCGATGTCCGTGCCACCGCCAGCGATCGCAGCCGCATAGGCGGTGTCGTAAAGGTTCTGGGCGGCCGCTGTCGCATATACGGAGGTCGTGCGGTCGAGCGTGCCCTGGTTCTTGACGGCGGTGGAAAGTCCGTTGTCGAACAGTTTCGTGCTCTCGACATTGATGTCGATCGTTCCGAGCGAGATGGCGCCGGAGGAGGAGCGATTGAAGGACGCGACGATCTTGGCGTTGGCCTGGACGCCGTCATTGGGGGCAGCGACCTGCGTTGACGTCACCGAAAGGTAGTTCGAGCCCGAGAAGGTGGCGGCATCGGCAAAGGACTTCATCTGCGCCTGAAGCGTGGTGATTTCCGTCTGCGTCTTTGCCTTCGCGGCAGCCGTCTGGCCGATGGTGGAAAGCAGCTTGGTCTTGAGCTGGCCGATCGACGTCAGAACATTGTTCATGCCGGTATAGGCGGTGTCGACCTTCGAGGCGCCGAGGCCGAGCGCATCCTGCACCGTCGAGAGCGCCTGGTTGTCCGAGCGCATCGTCGTGGCGATCGACCAGTAGGCGGCGTTGTCGGAGGCCTCGGAGACCCTGTAGCCCGTCGAGATTCGCGACTGTGTATGCTCAAGCGATTTGTTGGTGGCGTTGAGGCTTTGAAGTGCAGTCAACGCCGCAGCGTTCGTCATGATGCTCGCCAAGAAACTCGCTCCTTTTTCCCAGGCCGGTCTTTCTCAAAAGCCGGCATTGGCCTCGCGAGCCGCTGGCCCGCCCATCGATTGCCGTCGCCCCGACCGGGCCGATTCGCCAATCCGTTGTAAGCTATGGTTAACCATGACTAGCGCGTTATGGTTAACGGCCTGTTAAAGGCTCGCTTTCGAGGGTTAAGGAACGAGGGTTGCGCGGGGCTGGAGCAAACGCAAAACGGGCCGCGCTTTTTGGCGCGGCCCGTCTGTCTGGTTTGGTCTGCTGCTAGAGCGATCAGCCGCGGAAGAGCGACAGGATCGACTGCGACGAGCCGTTGGCGATCGACAGCGCCTGGACGCCCAGCTGCTGCTGGACCTGCAGGGCCTGGAGGCGGGTCGATTCCTTGTTCATATCGGCATCGACGAGCTGGCCAACGCCGCGGTCGATGGAGTCCATCAAGCTCTGCGTGAAGGTCTTCTGCAGGTCGATGGAGCTCTTGGCGGCGCCGAGCTTGGTGGCTGCGGTCGTCATGTCCTTGAGCGCGGCGTCGACGACGGTCATCATCTGCGAGATCTGAGCGTCGCTGGCGGCCGTGGTACCCGAGAAGATTTTCAGCGAGGCGACCGAATAGGTATCGCCGGCAACGGGAGCGGCACCAAGGGTCGGGTTCTGTGCCGTGGTGGTTGCAGCGCCAGTGGTGCCGAGGCGGGCCGTATCCAGAAGGCCCTTGGCGGTCGGCGCGGCGCCGGAGTCATAGAGCTTGATGCTCTCCACGTTGACATCGATCGTCGAAAGCGAAACCGCGCCGGTGGAACTGCGGTTGAAGGCCGAGACGATCTGGACGTCGGCGGCCGTGCCCGTGGCGGTGGACACCGACAGCATGTTGGTGCCGGAGAAGGTGGCGGAGTCAGCGTAACCCTTCAGCTGCTGCTGAAGAGCGGCGATTTCGACCTGGGTCTTTTCCTTGGCGGCATCGGTCTGACCGTAGGACGCGGTCAGCTTCTGCTGGATCGTGTTGATGGTGGTGATCGCGCTGTTCATGCCGGTGTAGGCGGTGTCGACCTTCGAGGCGCCGAGGCCGAGCGAGTCCGAAACGGTGGACATGGCCTGGTTGTCGGAGCGCATCGTGGTGGCGATCGACCAGTAGGCGGCGTTGTCCGAAGCCTGGGAGACGCGGTAGCCCGTCGAGATGCGGGACTGGGTGGTGGAGAGGCTGTTCTGGGTGGCGTTGAGGCTCTGCAGGGCCGTCAATGCGGCGCTGTTCGTCATGATACTGGCCATGGCTACTCGTACCTTGTTTTTACAGGTGTTTTTTTGACATACCGGCTTTTCCGGTATGACGGAGCGGCATCATGCCAATGATCGTCGAGAGATCACCCGCCATCTGCGAGCGACTATGGCGGCGAGTTCCTACCAAAGGACTAAATCGGACGGTTAATCGAAAATAATTCGAGAAAAAATCGACGACGTCCGGCGCACTGCCGGCCCTATCGGGCAGGCGTGGGATGGCGGGGTCAGGTGAAGGAGCGCACCAGGCTGCCGACGAGCAGGTTCCAGCCATCGATCAGGACAAAGAACAGGATCTTGAACGGCAGCGAGACAACGGTGGGCGGCAGCATCATCATGCCCATCGCCATGGTGATGGTGGCGACGATCAGATCGATGACCAGGAATGGCAGCACGATCAGGAAGCCGATCTCGAAACCGCGGCGGATCTCGGAGATCATGAAGGCGGGCACCAGGATGCGCAGGTCGACCGTCTCCTTGGCGACGACCTGGCCGCGCTCGCGGGCGAGGTCGGCGAAAAGGTCGAAATCCTTGTCGCGCACATTGTGCAGCATGAAAGTGCGGAACGGATCCGAGATCTTCTCGAAGGCCTCGGTCTGGCTGATCTGGTTGTCCATCAACGGCTTGACGCCGGTGTTCCAGGCCTGATCGAAGGTCGGCGCCATGACATAGAAGGTCATGAACAGCGACAGCGAAATGAGGATGAGGTTCGCCGGTGTCGACTGCAGGCCGATGCCGGCGCGCAGGATCGAGAAGGCGATGACGAAACGGGTGAAGCTCGTCACCATGATCAGCAGCCCGGGCGCCACCGACAGCACGGTCAGCAGGCCGAACATCTGGATGATGTAGCCGACGGTGGTGCCGTCGGCCTTGCCGATGCCCCCCAGGTCCAGCTGCTGCGCCGCCGCGACGGAGGTGGCGGCGCCGATCAGCGCCGCGGCGAGAAGGAACTTCTTCATTCGAGCAGCAATGTCCTGATGAGAACCTGTTTGGCGTGCCCCTGGCTGCGGATCGAGGCGCGTTCCTCGATATCGGCTTTCAGGTGCTGGTAACCGCTGGCGCCCTCGATCTGATGCATCTTCAGCGTACGCACGAAGGCCAGAAGGTCCTGATGGATGTCCTCCGTCATCGCCGGCGGCTGTGGCGCGTCGTAGACCACGGATACTTCCATCCTGATCCAGGTGTCGGCGGGTGAGGCGATGTTGGTGGTGATCGGCGCCAGCGCGACAAGCGTCGGCCCCGCGCCAGGCTGTTGCGCGGCAGCGGGTTCGGCGACCTTGCCCTCATTTTCAGGTGCAGCCGGCACCGATGACGGTGCCCCGGCGCCCTTGAGATAGCCGCCGGACATCCAGCCCATGCCGATGGCGGCGGCCGTCACCACCAGCAGCATGGCGCCCTGAACCACAAGGGATGGACCCTTGCGAGGCTGGAGTTGTTCGACATTGGCCACGGCGCTTTGTTCTCCAATCCCTAGAACGGAAGAACCTGGTCGAGAACCTGCTGGCCGTAGGCCGGCTGCTGGATCTCGGTGATGCGGCCGCGCCCGCCATAAGAAATGCGCGCCTCGGCGATGCGTTCGTAGGGGATCGTGTTCTCGGCGCCGATATCGGCGGGCCGCACAATGCCGGCGATGGTCAGCACCCTCAACTCGGCGTTGACGCGCACTTCCTGCGATCCGGTGATCATCAGATTGCCGTTCGGCAAGACGTCGGTGACGATCGCCGCGACATTGAGCTCAAGCGTTTCCGATCGCTTGATCTCACCGTCGGCCGTGGTGTCCGTGGCGGAGTTGAGCGCGCCCGCACCCTTGCCGGCGGTGCTCCATTTGTCCCACTGCGCGCTGAGGTCGAAGCCGAGCTTGCGGTTGGCGGTGCGGCTCCTGTCGTTCTGGTTCTTGAAATTGGCGCGGTCGTTGATCTTGATCCTGACGGTCAGGATGTCGCCCTGCGAGAGCGCCCGGGGATCGGTGAAGAGGCGGCTCTGGCGATCGTCCCACAGCGAGAACTTCTTCACAGGCGCCCGAGGCGGCTCGGGGTATTTGTACAGCGAAGACGTGTTGCCGCCGTCAATGCCTGAGCCGACCGGCGACAGCGACGGCTCCTTGCCGACTTCCCTGAGGTTGGTGCCGCAGCCGGACAGCGCAGCGACCGCGCACAGGATGAGCATTCTGCGGATCATGACGGATCTACCCTTCGGGCTGCGCTGGCCATGATGCCGGTGAGCGTTGCCGCCGCCTTCTGGTCCATTTCGTTGAGAATGACGCTGGCCTTGCGCGAATCGAGCTTCATCAGGATGGCCGCAGCCAGGTCGGCGTTGACGATCGCCAGGCGTTCGGCCGCCGCATCGGGCTTCATGCCGGCATAGATCTTGACGACGCCGTCCTCGGCCCGTGCCAGGAACACTTCGCGCCGCTTCAGCCAGGTCTCGTATTCGGCTTTTTTCGCGTCCAGCGCTTTCATGCGCTCGTCGATGCCGGCCTGCAGCTGCTTCAGTTCCTCGGCCTGCAAGGCATAGCGGCGGTCGCGGGCGGCGTCGGCGATGTTGGAGCAGAAGCGCTCGATCTCGCTCTGATCCGGCGCCTTTTCCCGCGCCAATTGCTGGGGCGCCACCGGCGGCTGTGCTCCGGGCAGAACCTGGCGAACGGCATCTTCACCATGTGCGCCGCCACTGGCAACGGCCATGGCCGCGAGAGCCGCGGCCGCCAACAGGATTGCGCGGGAGGGACATCTTTCGGGGGATGGGAGGGAGGTGATCATCGGCATCGCCTATTGGAGAACCAGATCGGCTTGCAGGGCGCCGGCCGACTTGATGCCTTGCAGGATGGCAATGATGCCGTCCGGCTTGACGCCGAGGCGGTTGAGGCCTGAAACGAGGGTTTGCAGGTCGGGTCCGTCGAGCACCGCGACGCGGGCATCGGGCCGGCTGGCGTCGATGGCGGTGAACGGCTCGACGGCGGTTTCGCCCTTGGAGAAGGGTTCGGGCTGCACGACGCGGGGCGCTTCGGTGATGCGCACCGTCAGCGTGCCGTGGCTGATGGCGACACGCGAGATCTTGACGTCGTTGCCGATGACGATGGTGCCGGTGCGCTCGTCGATGACGACGCGGGCCGGCGTATCGGATTCGACCACCAGGTTTTCGATTTCCGCATAGAAGCGCGCGGCCGAAACGCCCTTTGGCCTCCTGATCTGCACGGTGCGGGAATCGCGCTCGCCCGCCACGCGCATGCCGAAGCGCTGGCTGGTATAGTCGTTGATCGCGTCGGCGATGCGGATGGCGGTCGAAAAATCGGGATTGCGCAATTGCAGCGTCAGCGTCGACTGGTCGTCGAATTCGGCCTTCACCGAACGCTCGACGATGGCGCCGTTCGGCACCCGGCCGGCGGTCGGCACGCCTTGTGTCAATTGCTCGGCCTGGCCCTTGGCGGTGAAGCCGGAAACGATGACCGCGCCCTGGCCGACGGCGTAGATCTCGCCATCCGCCGCCTTCAGCGGCGTCATGATCAGCGTGCCGCCGGCAAGCGAGGTGGCGTCACCCATCGAGGAGACGTCGATGTCGATGCGGGCGCCCGACTGCACATAGGGTGGCATGTTGGCGGTGACGATGACGGCGGCGACGTTCTTGGCGCGCGCGCTGCCGCCTTCGGTGGCGATGCCGAGATTTTCCAGCATGGCGCGGATCGACTGCTCGGTGAACGGCGAATTGCGCAGGCTATCGCCCGAGCCGGCGAGGCCGATGACCAGGCCGTAGCCGACCAGCTGATTGTCGCGCGAACTCTGCAGCTGAGCGATATCCTTGATGCGCGAGGCGACCTGGCCGGGCGGCAGCGAGCTTGGTCCGGGCGAAACGCGGAACATGCGGGTCGTGGTGGCCGGATCATATTCCGGATCATTGTCGACGCCGCCATTCTTCGCGGCGAGCTCGCGCTTGGCCTTGGGTGTCAAGCCGTCGGCCAGGGCCGGCTGCAGGCCGAGCGTGGCCGCGAGCAGAAGGGCAAGCAGGCGCATCATGAAGCGCTGACCTGGATGGTTCCGTCGGCCATCACCGTGCCGGAGAGGATCTTGCCGCTGTCGCTGTTGCGAACCTTGATGAGGTCGCCGGCCGAACCTGGCTGCAAGGTCACCGCGGTGGCTGTTATCGTCAATCCGCCGGCGATGAAGAACACCTGCACGGCGGCACCCTGTTCGACCAGCCAGGCTTCGCGGATGGCGGCGGTCGGGATGTAGCGTCCGGGCAGCAGCGTGCGCTTGGCGATCTTGCCCTGGAGTTCTTCGGCGCGGGTCGCCATCGCATCGGGCTTGTGTTTGCCAGCGATGAGGGTCACCTGTTTCAGGGCGGCGAACTCGATGGTCTCGCCGGGATAGATGACGCGGTTGGGGATCAGCACGACCTCGCCGGCAGGCTGATTGCTGGCGATCTGCGTCGCCGATTGATTTGTCGATTGATTTGTCGATTCCTGGGCGAAAGCCGGCATGCCGCCGGCCACCAGCGCAAGGATTAGCGCGGTGCGGCGGAATGCGGAGCAGGAGATCGGCATGGCCATCATCCCTTACCTGATGTTCTTGGAGACGACCGAGGCCATGTCGTCGGCGGCCTGGATCACCTTGGAATTCATCTCATAGGCGCGCTGCGCCGAGATCAGCTCGGTGATTTCCTTGACCGGGTCGACATTGGAGGCCTCGAGATAGCCCTGCTGGATGGTGGCGAAGCCGGGATCGCCCGGTACGCCGGCATTGGCCGGGCCAGAGGCCGTCGTTTCCTGGAACAGATTGTCGCCGAGTGGTGCCAGCCCGGCCTCGTTGGCGAAGTTGACGATCTGGAGCTGGCCGAGAGTCTGCAGGTTGGTCTGGCCGCCGATGCGGGCAAAGACCTGACCGGTCTTGTTGACGATCACCTCGACAGCATCGGTCGGCACGGTGATGGCCGGAATGACGTTGGCGCCGTCCACCGTCACCAGCTGGCCGGTGGCGTTGGTGTTGAAGGCGCCGGCCCGGGTGTAGAGCGTGCCACCATCGGCGCCCTCGATCTGGAACCAGCCCCTGCCGGTCAGCGCCATGTCGAAACTGTTGCCGGTGCTGGTCAGTTCGCCCTGGGTGTGCACGTTGCGCACGGCCGTCGTCTTGACGCCGAGACCGATCGAAACGCCTTCCGGCACCAGCGAGGCGTTGGAGCGGTTGGGTACGCCTTGCGTGCGGTCGACCTGGTAGAGCAGGTCGGAGAATTCGGCACGCGCCCGCTTGTAGCCGGTGGTGTTGATGTTGGCGATGTTGTTGGCGATGACTTCCAGATTTGTCTGCTGGGCATTCATCCCGGTGGCGGCGATGGCAAGTGCTTTCATGCCCTAACTCCTCAAATGCCCATTCGACTGACTTCGAGATAGGCCGAAACAACCTTGTCGCGGATGGCGACGGCGGTCTGAAGCGCCTGCTGGGCGCTCATCACGGCATCGACGACCTGGCGGGTGTCGGCATCGCCCTTGAGTGCCTGGAGCGACACCTGTTCGGCATTCTGCAGCGTGTTGACGGTCTTGGAGGCTGCCTGGCTCACCGCTTCGGCGAAGGAGGTGCCGAGGTTGCCCGATGTCGCCGGCCCGACACCGCCCTGAAGCAGGTCGGTCGCCGTATCGCCCAGCCCGGGCTTCAGGTTAAGCGCGCCGATGCCGTTCACGATCATTGGTTCCTCATCAGGTCGATGGTCATTGAAATGAGGTCGCGCGCCTGCTTCACGACTTGCAGGTTGGCCTCGTAGGAGCGATTGGCCTCGGTCATGTCGGCCATTTCGATCAGCACGTTGACGTTGGGCATCTTGACGTAGCCCTTCTCGTCGGCGGCCTCGTTGCCGGGCTGGAATTCGATGGGGAAGTCACTCGGATCGCGGTCGATCGAGTTCACTTCAACCGTCGAGCTGCCCGAGGCGCGGTCGAGCTCGGAGACGAAGCTTATGGTCTTGCGGCGATAGGGGTCGGCGCCGGGGGTGGTGCCGGTCGATTGGGCATTGGCGAGGTTTTCCGAAACCACGCGCAGGCGCTCGGACTGGGCGCCGAGGCCCGATGCTGCGACTTTCAGGGCTGCGGTGAGCGCGTCCATGGTCAGCTCTTCACCGCCATCATCATCATCGAGTGGAAAGCCTTGACGATCGCCGTGTTGAGCTCGAAGGAGCGGCGCACCTCGCCGGCCTTGAGAAGCTGATCCTCAAGCACGACGGTGTTCTTGGACGGCATGACCACGCCGTCATCTTCCTGCGGCTTGATGGTGAAGCCGGCATTGGTCGCCGCGCTGCCGAGATGGCCGGCCTCGGTGGTCTGCAGTGACACAGCCGTGCGGTCGAGCACCTTCTCGAAGGGTTCGACATCGTTTGCCGTGTAGCCGGGCGTGTTGGCGTTGGCGATGTTGCCGGCGATCGCCGACTGGCGCACGGAAAGCCACTGCGCTTGCTTGGCGGCGAGATCGAAAAGGGAAACGGGCTCCATGGGAATCTCCGGGCATGTGCCCAAAGACTAGGCCGCCAGTCTTGCGCGGACCTTGCGGGCAGCGGCTACCTGGAAAGCTGGATCACCTGGTTGGCGCTGGTCAGCATGACCCATTTGCCGTTGCGCTGCTCGATCGACGAGACCGTGCTGGAGTCCGGCAGCAGCGAACCGCGCTGAACGATCCACAGGCCGGTATCGTCCTCGATCATGGCGCGGCCGTTGGCGACATGGACCATGCGGAATTTCGCGACATCGGCCGGGAAGGGCTGGTCGCCGGGCGGCTGCGCCGGGGTGGCGTCATCCTGCACCGTTCCGGTGGCGAGCAGGTCGATGCTGGTGTTGGGAAGGTCCTTGGCCGTCAGCGGCGCGCTGCGCGAGGTCACCACGCCGCCGCCCGCGCGTCCCGAATTGGTGCCGGTGCCGCCAAACTTGATCGCCTGAACGCCGAACTGCTCCTGGTTGAAGAAGATATACCAGGGGAACAGCGCGCAGATCAGGCCGAGTGTGACGCCGAGCGCGGCGATGACGAAGTCGCTGCGCCGGTCCGTCTTCTTGCTCAATTTTGGAAATTGCGCCTTTGGCGGTTGCGGCCATTCGGTGACGGGGAACAGGCCGTCGATCAGCGATTCGCGGCTGACCTCGGCCATCTCGGCAGCCTCGACGCGAGGAACCACGGGCATGGCCGGCACGGCAGCCCGGGCCACAGGTTCGGTTCGGGGTAGGGCCGGCTTGACGGCTCTGGCCAGAACAGCCGCGGTCTTGGCAGCGATGGCGCTGGCGGCCTTTGCCTTGGCCACCTTCTCCTCCTTGGCCCGAGCTTCCTCGGCGGCATTCGCCGCGGCGATCATCTCGTTCAGGATGCGCTCGGTGTACTGGCGTTCAGTCTCCTGATTCGGCATTCAGCTTTCCCTTGAGATGGCGGGCGAGATCGGAGAACGGATCGGCTGAGGGGCGGTCCCTGGGCGATTGCGTCAGCGCCTCGTAGATCAGCGGCACCTGGCGCACGGCGATATCGAGCTCGGCGTCGGCGCCGCCCTGATAGGCGCCGAGCAGGCGGATGTCGCGCGTGTCCTCGAAGCGGGAGATCATCGATTTCAGCCGCGTCACCAAGGCGCGCTGTTCGGCGCTCCAGGCCTTGCCGGCCAAGCGCGATATGGACGACAGCGGATTGACCGGCGGATAGCGGCCCTGTTCGGCGATCGCGCGGTCGAGCACGACATGGCCGTCGAGGATGCCGCGCACGGAATCGGCGACCGGATCATTGTGGTCGTCGCCGTCGACCAGCACGGAAATGATGGCGGTGATCGACCCCTTGCCTTCGGCCCCCGGTCCGGCGCGCTCGAGCAATTTGGGCAGTTCGGTGAAAACCGAGGCGGGATAGCCGCGGGCGACTGGCGGCTCGCCTGTTCCCGTCGCCACCTCGCGCAAGGCATGGGCGAAGCGGGTGATCGAGTCCAGCACCAGGAGCACGCGGTGGCCCTGGTCGCGAAAGTGCTCGGCGACGCGCATGGCGGTATCGGGCGCGCGCCGGCGCATCATGGCGCTCTCGTCGCTTGTGGCGACGACGGCCACCGTCTTGGCCATGCTGTCGCCGATCGTGTCCTCGAGGAATTCGCGGACCTCGCGGCCGCGTTCGCCGATCAGCGCCACGACGACGGTGTCGAACGCGTCCGCGCCGGCGAGCATGGCGAGCAGCGTCGATTTGCCGACGCCCGAACCAGCAAAGACGCCCATGCGCTGGCCGAAGCACAGCGGCGTGAAGATGTCGATGACCCAGACGCCGGTCATGAAGGCGGTGCCGACGCGCTGCCGCGCCATGGCGCCGGGCGTCGTGGCGTTGCCCGACAGGTCTTCACCCCTGATCAGCGGCGGACCACCATCGATTGCCCGGGTCAGCGCGTCGACGGTGCGGCCGCGCCATGAATCGTGCGGCGCCACCGCGAGCGGACCCCTGCGGAACACGGCGTCGCCGATGCCGGCATCGGCGCTGCGTTCGAAAGGCGCGACGACGACCTCGTCGCGGCTGATCTTGATGATCTCGCCGCGACGCACGCCGGACTGGCCGCGCTGCTCGACCATGTCGCCCAGCCTGGCGAAATCGGAAAGGCCGCGCACCTTGTAGTGGGTGGACGTGACTTCGGTGACGAGACCGCCACGCTTGACCAGCCCGTCGGTGTTGCTGAAACGCCGAATTGTCCGTTCCAACGCGGCGAGCCGATCCTCGGGCGCCGGCTGCAGCTGCCTTTCGGGTGCACGGATGGAGGATCGGCCTGATGACATGCTACGACTTCGAGCCGAGCGTCTTGATCGCCTCGTCGGAGGAGGACGCCGTCTGCCGCATCAGTGCCGCGGTGTTCTCGAAGGCGCGCTGGACCATGATCAGCCGGGTCATCTCCAG
This sequence comes from Mesorhizobium huakuii, assembly GCF_030160235.1. Lineage (GTDB taxonomy): Bacteria > Pseudomonadota > Alphaproteobacteria > Rhizobiales > Rhizobiaceae > Mesorhizobium > Mesorhizobium huakuii. The sequence goes on along the minus strand of NZ_BSNY01000009.1, from coordinate 90,612 downwards.
CACCGGATTGACGTTGGATTCCTCGACGAAACCCTGGGCGATGCCGACATCGGAACGATCGGTGACCGGCTCGGGGGTGCGCGCCGGCACGATGCCGGAATTGCCGTAGCGCACGAAATTCTCGCCCGGGTCGAAATTGTAGAGGCCGATCGAGCCGACAAGCTGATCGTTCTGACGCAGCGAGCCATCGGCGCCGGCCTTGGGCGGACCGTTGCGGGGGTCGAGCTGGATCGGCGCGCCGCCGGCGTCGAGCACCGGATGGCCTTCGATCGACATCAGCTCGCCATTCTCGTTCATCGAGAAGCGGCCGTCGCGCGTCATGACGGTGCCGGCCGGTGTGTCGATGGCGAACCAGGCGTCGCCCTGGATGGCGAAATCGAACGGATTGCCGGTCTCGGTCAGGGACCCATGGGCGCCGGAAAGATAGGTCTTGCCCGACGAGGCGAAGGACACCGATTTCTGCCCGGTGCCAGACACCATATCCTCGAATTTCACGCCGGTGGCGCGAAAGCCGATAGTGTTGGCGTTGGCGACATTGTCGGCGATCGTGTCGAGCCGGCGCTCGAGCGCCATCTGCGCGGAAAGGGCGACGTAGAGACTATCCTGCATGATCAGAACTTCAACTTCTGCATGGCCATCATCAGGTCGGTGGAAATGCCCGAGGTGACCGGCTTGGCGAAGAGCACGCTGATCGACGACACGGTGCTCGAGGTCGGGTTGTTCATCTCGTACATGCTGGTGAAGCGGGTCAGGAACTTGCCGAGCTTCACGGGGTCGGTGAAATCCGAGAGGTCCAGCTTCTGTTCGAAGAGCTGCGCCTGCTTGTCGATGTCGGCGGTGGCGAAGGAATCGGGGAGCCCCAGCGCGGTGCGCACGACGCTCGCAAGGGCCGTATCGGCCAGCACGTCGTACCAGCTGGTGATGTCGGGCGCCTTGCGCTGGAAATAGAGCGCCAGCCGCACGCCCTCATTGCTCTTGCCGGCATCCTCTTCAAGCGACTGACGCATATACTTGTCGACGGTCGGTTGCTGCGCCGGATTGATGGTGGTGGCGGCTTCGCCATATTGTTCGAAGTTGAAGGCGCCGGCGAGCGCGGCGTAGGCCTTGTTGGTCATCTTGTTGGCGACGCTGTTGGGGTCGCGAATACCACCGGTGAGCACGCTGCGGATCAGGTCCTTGCTCACCTTGGCCGGATCGAGCCCGAAGGACGAGAGCGCATAGTTGTACAGCCGGCTGTCGGCCATCAGGTCGTCGATGGATTTCACGTTGGTGACGTTGGCCAGATAATATGCGGTCTCCGACTTGATGTAGTCCGCATTCGGCTTGATCAGGCCAAGCGCCGACTCCGTGGTGTAGATCTTCGGCGTGTCCTTCTGCACCGCGTCGCGGGACGTCGTCTGGTCGCCATACTGGGCAAAGTTGAAGGCGGTGACGAAATTGGCGTACCGCTTGTCGGTCAGCTTGTTGGCGGGGCTGTTCGGGTCGCTGACGCCGCCCGAGAGCATGGTGCGGATCTGCTGGGGCGTTTCGGTCGACGCATCCAATCCGTAGGAAGCCATGGCGAAGGTTAGCAGGCGCTTGTCCGCCATGAGGTCGTCGATCGACTTCACCTTGGAGATGTTTGCCGCGTAGTAGTCGGCCTCGCCCTTGATGTACTGCGCGCTCGGCTTGACCAGCGTCAGTCCGGCTCCGGACATGTATCCGCTCGGAACCGCCTGCTGGACATCGGTGCGCGTGGTCGTCTGGTCCCCATACTGGACGAAGTTGAATGCCGAGACGAAGTTGGCATAGCTCTTGTCGGTCAGTTTGTTGGCGGGACTGTTCGGGTCGCTGACGCCACCTTCGAGCATCGCCCTGACGGTGGCGGCCGGTTCGGTCGTGGCGTCGAGCCCGAATGCCGCCATTGCGTATGTCAGCAGGCGAGAGTCGCCCATCAGATCGTCGATCGACTTCACCTTGGAAATATTGGTGACGTAGTAGGCGGTTTCGCTCTGGTAGTAGGAGAACCCCGATTGCGATGCGCCGATCTGGACTTGCAGCGCATAGTTGCTGGTCACCAGCTGCTGCGCCTTGTTGTAGACGGTCGTGTTGGCGCCATTGGCGGCGAAGTTGAAGGCGCTGACGAACTGGGCATAGCGCTTGTCGGTCAGCTTGTTGGCGAAACTGCTAGGATTGGTGACGCCTTCCTTGAGCGCCTTGACCATGAAGGCCTTGGCGTAGGCCATGTCCTCCAGCCCGTAGGCCTTCATGGCATATTTGAACAGCCGGTCATTGTTGACGAAATCGTCGATCGATTTCACCTTGGTTATGTTGGCAAGGTAATATTTGGTATCGCGATCGACCGTCGGCTGCTGCTCGATGCGGTCGATCGACTTGTTGATGTCTTTGGTAATCAACTGATAGCTGGTAAAGGTATTGAGCAACGTCATGCCTCCGGCCGAAGCCTAATGTCGCGACAATAACCTCACTTCCTTGCGCGAAACTGAATCGCCCAACATTCGGTTCCGTGGCAGCCGGATTCAAGCCTCACACAAGGCACGGGGACTATCCCTTGCGTCTGTTGTGAAATGCGGAAGGACCTGTCGTGGGCATTCTGATTGGACTTGTGGTGACGCTCGGCTGCGTCCTTGGCGGCTTCATGGCCATGGGCGGGCATCTGCACGTGCTGGTCCAGCCGTGGGAAGCCGTGGTCATCTGTGGCGCCGCACTGGGCACCTTCCTGGTCGCCAACCCGATGAAGACGGTCAAGGATACCGGCAGGGGCATTCTCGAGGCCTTCAAGCAGGCGGTGCCGAAGGAACAGGATTATCTGGAAACACTCGGCGTCCTGCACAGCCTGATGCGCGAATTGCGCTCGAAGTCGCGCAGCGAGGTCGAGGCGCATATCGACAATCCGGAAGAATCAGCCATCTTTCAGGCCTTTCCGACGGTGCTCAAGAACCACGATCTGATGAATTTCATCTGCGACTACTGCCGCATCATCATCATCGGCAATGCCCGCTCGCACGAGATCGAGGCGCTGATGGACGAGGAGATCCAGACCATCAAGTCCGACAAGATGAAGGCCTATCACGCGCTGGTCGCGGTCGGCGACGGCCTGCCGGCGCTGGGCATCGTCGCCGCCGTGCTCGGCGTGGTCAAGGCGATGGGCGCACTCGACCAGTCGCCGGAAATCCTCGGCGGCCTGATCGGCGCGGCGCTTGTCGGCACCTTCCTCGGCATCTTCCTGTCCTATGCCGTGGTCGGGCCTGTCGCCACCAAGATCAAGACGGTGCGCGAGAAGAAGAACCGCCTCTACATCATCGTCAAGCAGACGCTGCTCGCCTACATGAACGGCGCGCTGCCGCAGGTGGCGATCGAATTCGGCCGCAAGACCATCTCGTCCTATGAGCGGCCGACCATCGACGCCGTCGAGCAGAGCACGATGAACAGCGGCAGCGCCGAGAAGAAGGCCGCTTGAGCGATGCACGACAGATCGGTGCCGACACGGTCATGACCAGCCCAGGCAGCCCCGCGCAAGCGCGCTCGCTGATCATCGAGCGCCTGGTCGGCGACAGCGGCGAGGCCGATCAGGTCATCGACGCCGGCCGCGCCATGGCCGAACGCGCCGTGCCGCTGCTGCAGAAGGGCCTTTCGGGCGAGCTCGGCGTTCCCGTCATCGTCGACCTCAAGGCCGTCGAGGTCAGCCGCGTTCCCGAGGCGCGCTCGCGCGCCGGCGACAATTTCGCCATGACAATCGTCGGCTCGCCGGCATCCTCGGATGCGATGACGCTCGTCATCGATGCCGCCGCGATCGCGATCATGGTCTCGACGCTGTTTGGCGGCGATCCGGATATGCCGGCGTCACCGATCGAGCGCGACCTGTCGCCGATCGAGGCCGATGTCTCGACCATGGTGTTCCAGGAGGTGGCGCAGGCGTTCAACGGATCGGGACACCGCTCGCTCGACCTGCGGCTGCCCGTGCCGCGAGCGATGTCGGGTACCGAGGCGAAACGGCATGTGCTGCGTGACGGTGCCGCCATCCGCATCGTCCTTGGCATCTCGACGCCGGTCGACAGCGGCTCCATCACGGTGACGCTGCCACAGCGCGTCGTCCTGGTCGGCCGCGACGGCACCGCCGGCGAGGACGATCATGGCACCCGTTGGCGCGCACGCTTTTCGGAAGAGGTGATGCGCTCGACAGTGGCGCTCGAAGCCACCATGCCGCTGACGCGGCTGACGCTTGGCGCCCTCGCCAATCTCGAAGTGGGCCAGGTCATCGACTTCGACGAAACGGCGCAATCACGGGCCCGCCTCAGCGCGCGCGGCCAGACGCTGTTCGTATGCGACTTCGGCAAACTGGGGCAGAATTACACCGTCCGAATCAAGCATCCTTTCGATGCCGGGCAGGATTTCATCGATGGGCTCATGCCGGCTGGTGCCGGGCGCGCCTGAGCTTTTGGAGACGATTCATGGCCAAGACCAAAGTGGAAGCAGAACTCGACCAGCCGGACGAGCAACTCGACCGCGCCATCGAGGAATTGCGCGGGGTCCTGCATGAAGAGGAGCAACGCCCAGACGCGGCGTTCAGGGCTGCCGCGGGCGCCAATTCGAACGTCATCATGAACATCCCCGTCGATGTCCAGATCATCCTCGGCAGCACCGAGATGGCGGTGGCCGATCTGATGGCGCTGCAGAAGGGCTCGACGGTGGCGCTCAACCGCCGCATCGGCGAACCGGTCGACGTCGTCGTCAACGGCCGCAAGATCGCTCGCGGCGAGATCACGGTGCTCGAAAGCGATCCCTCACGTTTCGGCATCAGGCTGACCGAAATCATCGCCGGCACGAAGGACGCCTAGACATGGCTGGTGGGGCTTGCCGGTTGCAGCGGAGGCGAGAGGCAGCATGACGCCGCTGACGACCCTGACGCGCGCGCAGAAGGCGGCCGCCATATTGGTGGCGATGGGCAAGCCGTCCGCCAGCCGCCTGTTGAAATTCTTCAAGCAGGAAGAGCTGAAGGCGCTGATCGAGGGCGCCCGGCTGCTCAGGACCATTCCGCAAAGCGATCTCGAGCGCATCGTCGCCGAGTTCGAGGCCGAGTTCACCGAGGGTGCCGGCCTGCTCGATTCCGCCGACAGGATGGACACCATCCTCAACGAATCGCTGTCGCCCGAAGAGATGAACGCCATCATGGGAAACAAGAAGCCGGAGGCCGCGCCCGAAGGGCCGCCGCCGATCTGGCCCGATCTCGAAAAACTCGAACCTTCGCGGCTGGGCACCTTCCTGGCCGGCGAACATCCGCAGACGTCGGCCATGGTGCTGTCGAAGCTGGCGCCGCAGGCGGCGGCGAGCGTGCTTTTGACGCTGACGAAGCCGATGCGCGGCGAAATCATCAAGCGCATGGTGACGATGGCCAATGTTCCGGCCGCCGCCACCAGGATCGTCGAGAACCGGTTGCGCACGAGCGTGCTGGCGGAAACCTCGACCAAGGACACGTCGGCCGGGCAGGCGCGTGTCGCCAGCGTGCTCAACGAGCTGGACAAGCCGCTGCTCGAGGAGGTCATGCAGGATCTGGAGGCCGCCGGCACGCCCGACCTCGACGGTGTGCGGGCAAGGCTTTTTGCTTTCGACGACTTGCCGCTGCTCACCCAGAAGGCGCGTGTGCTCCTGTTCGACGGACTGTCGACCGAACTCGTCACGCTGGCATTGCGCGGCACGTCGGCCGCACTTGCCGAAGCGGTGCTCTCGGCGATCGGCGCACGGTCGCGGCGCATGATCGAAGCCGAACTCGGCCAGGGGTCGGAGGGTGTGCCTGCCGCCGACATACTGGCGGCGCGCAAGACCATCGTGACGACGACCATCCGGCTGTCGCGCGAGGGCGCATTCGAACTTCCCGCGACGCAGAACGCTGCCTAAGGCATGTCCGACGCCGCCGACAAGGACTCGAAAACCGAAGAGGCGACGGAAAAGAAAGTCCGCGACACGATCGAACAGGGCAAGCTGCCCCATTCGAGGGAAACCGCGATCCTCGCCTCCTTCGTCGCCATACTGGTGTTCACCGTCTTCTATGCCAAGGACGCGGTCATCAATCTCGGCATGTTCCTGTCGATGTTCCTCGAGAAGCCCGAGGCCTGGCCGATGAACACCGAGACCGATGTCATCGATCTCTACAAGATCGTCATGCTGGAGGTGGGCCGCGCCTTCGTCAGCCTGCTGGTGCTTTTGACTGTCGCCGGCATCGGCGCCTCGGTGCTCCAGAACATGCCGCAATTCGTCGGCGAGCGGATCAGGCCACAGCTTTCGCGCATTTCGATCACCAAGGGCTGGAACCGGATGTTCGGCGCGCAGGGCTGGGTCGAGTTCCTGAAATCCCTGGCAAAGGTCGGCTTCGCCATTGCCGTGCTCACCTTCACGCTGTCGGAGGATCACCGCAAGCTGCTTGCCGGGATGATCACCAATCCGGTCGCTTTCGGCCTCGTCATCCGCGGCATCGCGGTCGACATATTGGTGGCGATCGTCTTCGTCATGGGGCTGATCGCGGCGATCGACATCGTCTGGTCGCGCTTCCACTGGAAGCAGGACCTGCGCATGACCAAGCAGGAGGTGAAGGACGAGTTCAAGCAGTCCGAGGGCGACCCGATCGTCAAGTCGCGGCTGCGCTCGCTGGCACGCGACCGCGCCCGCAAGCGGATGATGACGGCGGTGCCGCGCGCGACGCTGATCATCGCCAACCCGACCCACTTCTCGATCGCGCTGAAATATGTGCGCGACGAGGATTCGGCGCCGCTCGTGGTGGCCAAGGGGCAGGATCTGGTGGCGTTGAAAATCCGCGAGATCGCAAAGGAGCACAACATTCCGATCTTCGAGGACGTGACGCTCGCCCGCTCCATGTACAAGCAAGTTTCGGTCGATAATGTGATCCCGTCGCAATTCTACCAGGCCGTCGCCGAACTGGTGCGGATCGTCTACTCGAAAAAGGCTGAGCGCAGACAGATTTCATGAACCGCCAACCGCACGCAAAATCCCGCGAGATCATCGTCGCCAGCGCCATCGAGCAGGTGGTCGGCGAACTGAGATTGATCGATGTCGCCGACTACATCGCCTTCATCCGGCTGGAGCATTTCGCCTGCCTTTCGGATCTGGTCGATTCAGCGGTGGAGCTGTTCTTCATGCCGGGCACGCTCAAGCTCGGCCATGGCGGCGAGGCGCATGTCGACTGGAGTGGCAGTCCGCGCATCGTGCTCGACCTGGAACTCAGGCCACCAGGGGTGACCGTCTATTTCCAGCTGACGCTGAGCGAGGCCGGCAATTCGGTCGCGGTCAACTACGTGTCGTTCGAAAAGCCCGGCGAGGACCCCGAGCACAATACGGCGCTGCTGGAGGCGGTGATCGAACAGGCCCGGATCCGCAAGGTCGAGCCTTTGGCCTTCTGAGGCGCCTCATCGTTTTATCACTCGATCAGGCCCAACCGCAGCGCCTTGGCGACCGCCTGGTTGCGGTTGACGGCGTTGAGCTTCTGGGTCGACTGGGTCAGGTACTGGTTGGCGGTATGCACCGACAGCTTCAGGAGCCGCGCGATCTCCTCGCTGGTGTTGCCGTTGGCGGTCAGCTTCAGGCATTCGAGTTCGCGCTTGGAGATGGCGCGCATCCTGCCGGCATCGCCGGGGCGGATACGCGCCACGGCGGCGAACAGGGAAAAGCAGCGTGCGTGGATTTCGTAGAGCACATCCTGCGGCAGCGCGATCTCCGATCCCAGGAAGACGACAAGGCCGCACTGACCGCGATCGGCGTGGACGGGAAAGGCAATGCCACTGGTGCCGGGCGCCAGGGGGGATATCTGCGCGGTCCAGGCAAGGGTGCCGAACATCTCGGCCATGGCCGCGACGCCGTCATCGGTCCACCAGCGTGGCTCCGTCGAGTTGTGGGTGTGGCGCACGATCTCCTCGCCATTGGCGCCCGAGATGAACTTCGTCGCCACGGCGATGCCGGGATAGTCGGAATCGAAGCATGGGACCAGCCTGGCCCGTTCCGGCGACGGACTGACGAAGTACAGGCCGAAGGCCGAGGCATTGATGTCGACCGAAATCCAGCGGCAGCGGCGCACGGCGTCGGGAATGGTGACGGCGTGATGTGTTTCGGAGCTGAGTGAGAAGGCGCCGAAGGGGCTGCGCTGTTCGTTGAAAAGGGCCTCCGCGGCGTCCTTGATGTCGGCGTGTTTCAAATGATGCCACTCCTGATCGCCGTGGCGATGGCCATCGCACGGTTGCTGGCAGCGAACTTCTGGATGGCGTGGGTGATGTAGCTGTTGACGGTATTGGAGGAGACTCCAAGGATGACCGCCACCTCATCGGTGGTCTTGCCTTCCGAGACCCAGAACAGGCATTCGCGCTCGCGGTCGGACAGCGGATCCTGCATGGCGGCGGCGGCGATCAGCTGCGGGATATGCGAGAGCGCGTAGCAGCATTTCAACTGCGCCTTCATCAGCGCCGGCTGGTCGATATGGCCTGATGTCGCCGCCGAGAACAGGGCGAACAGGCGCTGGCGGCCGACATTCAGCCGCAGGGAGTAGATCTCGGCATGGCCGAGCACGTCGAGAAGGCGGGCCTCTTCGCCGGAGACCAGCCCGTCGGCATCAGGCGCCTCTGCTGCCACCAGTGGCCTCGGACGGATACCGGGCGCGACCGTGAGGGGTCCCTGGGCAAGGCTGGCGATCAGCCGCTTGCCGATCAGTTCGATGGCGTCGAAGATCCAGTTCGAGGAGACGATGCGCGCATCGTTGCGGTCCTGGTCGTGGACGATGGCAACCAGCATGTAGCTGTCGGCGCCGATCTCGGCGGTCAGCTCCATGAAAAAGCTGGTCAGATCACCGCGCGACGTCAGGCGCGAGCCCAATGTGTCGGATTGAAGAAGCGCGGCGGGACTGCTCATTTGCTGCTTTTGGCCGGAATCGTTTCTGCCGTCCGGATGCTGGAAGCCAGCCGCCGAACCCGAAAACGCGTTACTTTTACGAGACACACACGAGGCGCGGGGCCGCGCCCAACCAGACGGAATCCATTCAGGGAACGCGAAGAACATCCGCGTCTGGCGCCGGAAAACTCCGGAACGTGAGACTTTGGGTGGTCGCCGCGCCCCCCGAGGACCGGCTGATTCGGGTCTAATCTACCCGCAGATGAATCCGACATCAAACGCGATTTGACAAAATCGAATCCGGCGGACTCGCACGCGACTCAGAGGCCGATTTTCGCGGCCTTCGAGCGTGTGAAAATGCCGGGACTGCGCAAGCCGGCCATATCCGCGCTCTGCCCGATGCGATAGTTTCGCAAGTGTCGGAGGGGTGGGCACCTTCGGCAATGGAGTTCGTAGTTGCATTGCAGCCGCGGTCGTCCGCGGCAGTGCCATGCGGGCTCCTGGCATCTTTTGTTTCGGGGGGAAACGATGAGCGATTCATTTCGGGAAGTTACTTCCGTCTCGTGGTTCGGACGGATCAAGCGCACAGTCGGTGGGGTCATCTTCGGCCTGCTCTTGATCGTGCTGATGGTCATCGGGCTTTTCTGGAACGAGGGCCGCGCCGTGCAGACGGCGCGCTCGCTGGCCGAAGGCGCCGGCGCCGTGGTCTCGATCAACGCCGACAGCGTCGATTCCGGTAATGACGGCAAGCTGGTGCATGTCAGCGGGCCGGTGACGGCCGATAGCGGCCTGTCGGATCCGGATTTCGGCATCGCCGCGCAAGGACTGCGCCTGTCGCGCAGCGTCGAGATGTACCAGTGGAAGGAGGAGTCCAAATCCGAGACCACCAAGAAGCTTGGCGGCGGCGAGGAGACGGAGACCACCTACAGCTATTCGAAAGTGTGGGACGACAGCCAGATCGACTCTTCGGACTTCAAGAAGCCGGACGGCCATCAGAACCCGCCGATGGCGATCCACAGCCACGCCTTCCAGATCCCTGAAGGCAAGCTCGTCGCCTTCGATCTGGACACGCCGGTGCTGGATCGCATCGACGGCGACAAGAACTATTCACTGTCGGCTAATCAGTCGGCGGCGATCAAGGCCGCCTATGCCGGGACGAAGCCGCTCAGCATCGTCGACGGCAAGATCTATCTCGGCAACGACAACACGACGCCGGCATTGGGCGACTACCGCATCGGCTACGAACTGGCGCCGCTCGGCGTGGTCAGCATCGTCGCGCGGCAGGCCGGCAGCCGCTTCGAGCCCTACCAGACGCAAGCGGGCGATGCGCTGCTGATGGTCGATACCGGCAACGTGCCGGCCGACAAGATGTTCGCCGAGGCGGTGAGCGCCAACACGCTGATCACCTGGCTGCTGCGCGCCGCCGGCCTTTTGCTGCTGACCATCGGCTTTGCCCTGTTCCTCAGCCCGATCGGCGTGATCCTCGACGTCATCCCGTTCCTCGGCAGCATGGCGCGGATGGGAACCGGCATCATCGCCTTCTTCCTGGCGATCCTGGTCGGCGCGACGACGATCGCGATTGCCTGGTTCTGGTACCGGCCGGTTCTGGCGATGGCCATCCTGGCAGCCGGTGTCATCGCGGCGGCGGCGGTCTATTATCTCGGCCACTCACGCAAGGCAGCCGCAACGATGGCCACGCCGAGCACGGTTGCGTAGCTTGGAAAAGGGCTGATATGCCGCCCTTTTCCGTCGTGCCTGTTGCTATCAGTCCTTGCTTTTGCGGGCCGGTTTACCGGTCCTCGAAGCCGGTCAGCACGCCGACGGCGTTGATGCCGATCTCTTCGACCGCATAGCCGCCTTCCATGACGAACAGCGTCGGCAGGCCGAGCTTGGCGATGCGGCGGCCGATCTTGGGATAGTCGAGGCTTTTCAGCTTGAATTGGCTGATCGGGTCCTTCTCGAACGTGTCGACGCCGAGCGAGACGATGACGATATCGGGCGCGTAGGCGGCGAGCCTGGCGCAGGCATCCTCCAGCGAGGCATTCCAGGCGTCCCAGTCGGTGCCGAACGGCATGGGATAGTTGATGTTGAAGCCTTCGCCGGCGCCCGCGCCGCGTTCATCGGCATGGCCGAGGAAGAACGGGTATTCGACCATGGGATCACCATGCAGGTTGAGGACCTGCACGTCGGCGCGGTCGTAGAATATCTCCTGCGTGCCGTTGCCGTGGTGGTAGTCGACGTCGAGGATGGAGATGCGTTTGGCGCCCTGGTCGAGGAACCACTGCGCGGCGACCGCGGCGTTGTTGATGTAACAATAGCCGCCCATGAAGCCGGCGCCGGCATGGTGGCCCGGCGGGCGGCAGAGCGCGAAGGCCGACCTCTCGCCGCCCTTGAGCAGGCCGGCAGCGGTCAGCGCCACCTCATAGGACGATTTGATCGCGGCCCAGGTGCCTTCGACGAAGGTGGCGCCGGCATCGAAGGAATAATAGCCGAGCAGCGCATCGACACGCTTTGGCGGCACGTCGCCGCGCAGGCCGCGCGTCGGCCAGGTGAAGGGCATGGCCGTGCCCTCGTGACCGGAGGCTACCCATTGCGGCCAGACCGTCGGCAGGAAGTCGATATAGTCTGATTTGTGGATGCGCTTGGCGGCGGCAAGGTCATGCTCGAGCGGCAGGACGATCGGACCGAGCTTCTCGCTTTCGACCCGCGCCTTGATGAACTCGGCCCGCGAGGGTTTTTCAAAACCCGGCACGATGGCTGAGGTGACCAGTTCCATCTGGCCGGCATGGCCAGCATGAAGCGGCGAATAGACAGTCTTCATGAAATTCCTCTCGAAATGCGAAATCAGTCCAGGTTGAGATAGGGGCTCACCAAAGCGAGCCACATGGTTTCGACATCGTCCTCGATGAGGTCGTATGTCCTGCGATCTCTCTTCAGTCCGACCAGCCGGCAGGCGTGCCCGACCTCCATCATCACCAGGCCGAGCCGTTTGGCTATCTTGTCTTCGAGAGCCGGATTCACGTGCCGCAGCCAGGCGGCGTAAAGCGCGATGATCTGCTGATCATATTCGTCCTGGATAGGCCTGAGATCGGCGTTGCCGGAAATGGCCTCGATCACCGGCATCAGGGTCGCGTTTTCGAGATAGATACTGGACGTGTCGATGAAGAGCTTGCGCACTTCGCGCCGGAATTCTTCGCGGTTGGTGGGCCGGGGGACCTTGATGCGCTTCTCGATCACCTCGGGAAAGGAGGACAGCCAACGCCGGGCGAGGTCCAGAAGAATGGCTTCCTTGTTGGGGAAGTACTGGTAGACCGAACCGACCGACAGGCCCGCGCGCTGCGCTATGGCGAGCGTCGTCGGCGTCCTGGTTCCTTGCTCCCGTGTCAAGATCAGCGCCGCGTCGAGAATGCGGTCGACCACCTTGCTCGACCGTTGCTGCCGCGGCTGCTTGCGCGGCTCGAGCGCTATCCTGGTTTTGCGGTCGAGACTGCGCTTCACTGCTCGATGTCCTCGTTCCCCGCCTGGTCCCAACACAAGCGCAGGGTGCTGCCCCCAATACATTCTAAATTCCGCATGTTGACAAACGCGAATAATCAGTCGCATTCTTTATCCACGCTGTCCCTAGGGATAACAAGGGGAATTTCGAAGACAGCGGACTGGCATCGTTTTTGTTCCGTGGCGCCGCTCCGGTGGGTGGCAGTTCGTTGAGCTCAGGGCTGTCGGTCTCATTCGGTCATCAAAAGCGCGGAGTCGCGATGTCTGTTACGGGTGCGGGTCACAGTGCGGATCTGATCGTCATCAATGGTCGTGTGCTGACCATGGACGGTGGCAATCCCGTCGCCGAGGCCGTTGCCGTCAAGGACGGCGCCATCATCGCCGTTGGCAGCCGCGCCGCCATCGAAGAGCTCAAGGGAGCGGCCACACAGGTGATCGACGCCAAGGGCGGTTCGGTCCTGCCCGGTTTCATCGAAGCCCACATGCATCTGTTCTCGGGAGGGGCCGAGCTCGCGCATCTTCAGCTTGGCGGTGTCCATGGCTTCGAGGCGCTGCAAAAGGCGATCCGCGACTATGCGTCGACCAAGCCCGAGGCGAAAATGCTGGTCGGGCAAGGCGTCGACTACACCGTGCTCGGCGACGAGCGGGTGACGCGCCACCATCTCGATCAAATCCTGCCGGATCGCCCGTTCTGCATGGCCGCGCCCGACCACCACACGATGTGGGCCAACACCAAGGCGCTGGAGATGGCAGGCATCCTGCATGGCCGCGCGCTTGGTCCGGGCAATGAAATCGTCATGGGCGAGGATGGCCTGGCGGCCGGCGAGTTGCGCGAGGGCGAGGCTTTCGGCCCGGTGCTCGATCTTGCCGGCGAGGGCCGGGTGCGGCTGGGGCTGGCGACCGGGGGCGAGCCGGATCCGATGCCGTCCGCGGCCGAACGCGCCGCCGACCGCGACATCATGCGGCGCGGCCTCGCCTGGTGCGCGCGCCACGGCATCACCTCTATCCAGAACATGGACGGCAATCTCTACCAGCTCGAACTGCTGGCCGAGATCGACGCCGAGGAGGGCTTGCCCTGCCGCGTGCAGATCCCGTTCCACTACAAGAATTTCATGACGCTCGACATGCTCGACAAGGCATCCGTCATGGCCGAGCGCTACAACAGCGAGTGGCTGTCATCGGGCATGGTCAAGGTGTTCTATGACGGCGTGCTCGATTCCTGGACGGCTGTCATGGTCGAGCCCTATGCCGATCGCCCCGACTGGGTGGGCGAGCCGCTGTTCACGCCGCAGCAGTTCATCGATCTGGCCGTTGCCGTCGACAGGCGCGGGCTGCAGATCGCGGTGCACTCGATCGGCGATGGCGCGGTGCGTGCGGTGCTCGACGGCTACGAGGCGGCGCAAAAGGCCAATGGCAAGCGCGACAGCCGCCATCGCATCGAACACATCGAGGTCACCACCACATCGGACGTGCCGCGCTTCGCCGAACTCGGCGTCATCGCCTCAATGCAGCCGCCGCATCCGCCCGGCGCCATGGATTTCCCGCTGGAGCCGACCGTGTCGCGTATCGGGCCGGCCCGCTGGCCGCTGAGCTATGCCTGGCGAACCCTGAAGAATGCCGGCGCGCATGTCGTCTTCGCCTCGGACTGGCCGGTGTCGCCGATCGACCCGATCCTGGGCATTCAGGCGGCAGTGATGCGCAAACCATGGGCAGACAGCGACCCGGACCAAAGTTTCTCGCTGCAGGAATCACTGGCCGCCTACACGGTCGAGGGCGCCTATGCCGAATTCGCCGAACACCGCAAAGGTACACTGAAATCAGGCTATATGGCCGATCTGGTGGTTCTGTCGGCCGATATCGAGAAGACGGCCCCGGCCGACCTGCACAAGGTGCGCCCGGTGACGACGATTTGCGGCGGCAAGATCACCTATAAGGCCTGACAATGGCATGAGGCTTGCTGGCTAAAGACGGACTGAACTGTGATTCAATGCCGGGCTTGCCAACCTACCGGGCGTGTGGTCACATCGAACAGGGGAACAGCTCCGCCAGCAAGAGCGGGGTCAACAGTGAGGCGTAATCGTGCCGGACAAACCGGATCGGAATGCGATTGAAGTAGTAAACGTCAGTAAAATTTTCGGATCGGGTGAGGGGCAGGTCGCTGCTCTCGACAAGGTCTCTGTATCCATTCGCGAGAACGAGTTCTTCACGCTGCTGGGACCGTCCGGCTGCGGCAAGACCACCCTTCTGCGGCTGATCGCCGGCTTCGATTTTCCAACCGCCGGTGAAATCCTGCTCTACGGCCAGGACATCGCGCCGCTGCCGCCCTTCAAGCGGCCGGTCAACACCGTCTTCCAGTCCTACGCTCTGTTCCCGCACATGACGGTGGCCGACAATATCGGCTTCGGCCTGGAGATGCTCGGCAAGCCCAAGGCCGAGATCAAGGCGCGCGTCGCCGAGATGCTCAAGCTGGTCAAGATGGAAGCGCTGGCCGGTCGCCGCACGGCCCAGATTTCCGGCGGCCAGCAGCAGCGTGTGGCGCTGGCCAGGGCGCTGGCGCCGCAGCCGAAAGTGCTGCTGCTCGACGAACCGCTCTCGGCACTCGACTACAAGCTGCGCAAGGAGATGCAGATCGAGTTGAAGCGGCTGCAGCACGAGACCGGCATCACCTTCATCTTTGTCACCCATGACCAGGAAGAAGCGCTGACCATGTCGGACCGCATCGCGGTGATGTCGTCGGGCAAGATCCTGCAGGTCGGCTCGCCCTGGGATATCTACGACAAGCCGGCGGAGCGCTTCGTCGCCGATTTCATCGGCGAGACCAACTTCCTCACCGCCGCCATATCGGGCACCAGCAACGGCAAGACACGCGCGACGCTCAAATCCGGCACGACCATCGAGGCGACCGTTGCCGAAGGGTTCCAGCCGAAGGACAACGCGACCGTGGTGGTGCGGCCCGAGCATGCCAAGCTGACCAAGGACAAGGGCGACCTGTCGGGCACGGTCGAAAACATCGTCTATTTCGGCACCGACACGCATATCCATGTCCAGCTCGACAGTGGCGAGGCCTTCACCGTGCGCCAGCAGAACACGCGCAGCGCAGGCTGCGGTTTCGAGCGCGGCGACAAGGTCGGCATCCTGATCGGCAATGACGCCGCGCAAGTGCTGAGGGACTGATGGCCACCGCTGAAGAAGTCGCCAAGGCAGCGGAACGACGTGATGTCCGTGACCGCTGGCTTTTGTCAGCGCCGGCGCTGCTGGTCATCCTGCTCGCCGCGACCGGCCCGTTGCTGATCGTGCTCGTCTACTCGTTCCTGACGCCCGGCGCCTATGGCGACGTGAAATGGCAGTTTTCGCCCGATGCCTGGATATCGGTGTTCATGGAACGGGATATTTTCGACGATACGCTTTCGCTCGCGGCGGCGCATGTCACCATCTTCTGGCGCTCGATCAAGCTTGCGGTGGTGACGACGCTGGCCACTTTGGCGCTCGGGTTCCCGACCGCCTATTTCATGGCCACGCGCAGCGAGAAGACCAGGGATCTCTGGCTGTTCCTGATCACCATCCCGTTCTGGACAAACCTCCTGATCCGCACCTTCGCGGTGCTGCAGATCATCCGCAACGAAGGCATCATCAATACGATCCTGCTCAAGCTCGGCATTATCTCGGCGCCGATCCAGATCCTCTACACCGACACCGCGATCCTGATCGGCATGGCCTATGTCTACCTGCCGCTGATGGTGCTGCCGATCTATGCCAGCATGGAGAAGCTCGATTTCCGCCTGGTCGAGGCCGGTTATGATCTCTACGCGACACGCTTCAAGGTGTTGCGGAAGATCATTTTCCCGCTGGTCAAACCCGGCGTCATTGCCGGCTCGATCCTGGTCTTCATCCCGGCTCTCGGCGCCTATGTGACGCCGGTCGTGCTTGGCGGCGGCAAGAACATGATGCTGTCCAACCTGATCGAATTGCAGTTCGGACAAGGCCGCAACTGGCCGCTTGGCTCGGCATTGTCGATCACTGTGATGGTCATCGTCATGCTGGCGCTGCTTGCCTATGTGCGCAACGCCGGCAAGTCAGGGGTGCGTCATGGCTAGCAATTTCTCCATCAAGCACCAGCCGGGCTTCACGGCGATCGCGGCGACCTGCTTCATTGTGCTCTATCTGCCCATCATCGTGCTGGTCGCCTATGCCTTCAACGCGGCGAGCTCGACATCGGAATGGGGTGGCTTTTCGCTGCGATGGTTCCAGTCGGCATACCAGAACACGCAGGTCATCGACGCAACGCTGCGCTCGTTCCAGATCGGTGCCATCGCGGCGGTGCTGTCGACCATCTTCGCCACCATGGCGGCACTTGCCACCACGCGCACCGCTGCCTATCCCGGCCTCACCTTCAAATATGCGGCGATCAACCAGCCGCTGATGGTGCCCGAGATCGTCACCGGCGTGGCGCTGCTGATCTTCTTCTCGCGCATCAAGATCTTCACCGGCTATTCCGGCCTCGGCTATTTGATCGCCGCGCATACGGCGTTCTGCATTCCATTCGCCTATCTGCCGATCCGGGCGCGGCTGGAGAATATGGACCTGACGCTGGAACGCGCCGCGGCCGATCTCTACGCGACGCCGTGGAAGACCTTCCGCCGCATCACGCTGCCGCTTTTGTGGCCCGGTATCCTGGCCGGCCTGATGCTGGCCTTCGTCATCTCGCTCGATGACGTCGTCATCACCGAGTTCGTCAAATCGGGCGGCCAGGACACGCTGCCCACTTACATGCTCGGCCAGATCCGCCGTGGCGTCACACCCGAGATCAACGCGATATCGACCGCCTTCCTGCTGCTTTCGGTCGCGATCGTCACGTTGTTTTTCTTCGTCAGCAGGAAACGAGACTGAAACCTGAAATGGGAGCTAGAACGATGAACTGGAAGACAACAGCGACCGCCATGGGGTTGGCGCTGCTCGCTTCGACGGGCCTGGCCCGCGCCGATGGCGTGCTCAACATCTACAATTGGGGCAACTACACCAGCCCCGACGTGATCAAGAAGTTCGAAGCCAAATACAACATCAAGGTGTCGATCACCGATTACGATTCCAACGACACCGCGCTCGCCAAGGTCCGGCAGGGCGGCACCGGCTTCGACATCGCCGTGCCGTCGCAGACCTACGTGCCGATTTGGATCAAGGAAGGCCTCCTGCTCGAGACCGATCCGGGCAAGATGGAGAACTTCAAGAACGTCGCGCCGGAATGGGCCAATCCCGAATTCGATCCGGGCCGCAAATATTCCGTGCCGTGGGCCTGGGGCACGATCGGCGTCGTCGTCAACACCGATGCCTACAAGGGGCCGGCCGATACGTGGGGCATCGTCTTCAACACGCCCGACGAGCTGAAGGGCAAGGTCAACGTCGTTCCCGAGATGAATGACGTCATCTTCGCGGCGATCAAATATGTCGGCGGCCAGCAATGCACCGACGACAAGGCGGTGCTGAAGAAGGTGCGCGACCTTTTGGTGGCGGCCAAGCCGAACTGGATCGCGATGGAATACAACACCATCGAGAAGATGGGCGCCGGCGACTTCAAGGCAACCAGCGACTGGAACGGCTCGGCGCTGCGCCAGCGTCTGGCCAATGCGGCCATCCACTACAACTATCCGAAGGAAGGCTTTGGCCTGTGGAGCGACAACGTCGTCGTCCTGAAGGAAGCCAAGAACGTCGAGAACGCCAAGCTGTTCCAGAACTTCATCATGGATCCGGAAAACGCGGCTGGCCTCTCGGCCTTCCACCGCTATGCCAACGCCATCACCGGCTCGGATAAATACATGCCGGCCGACATGAAGGACGCGCCGGAAGTCGTCATTCCGGCCGATGCCAAGCCGAAAGGCGAATTCCAGAAGATGTGCGCACCGGAAACGCAGGAACTCTACACCAAGATCTGGACCGAACTGCAGAAGTAATCGCTGCATGACGGACCCGGCGGTCCTGTCTCTCTGACTTAGAGACGGATTCAGATTTCAGGTCGAACCGACCTGAAATCATCCGTCCCTGGGCCGCCGGGTCTTTTCTTTTCCGGGAATGCCTTTCATGGACTCCTATCGCAACAGCGATCCGCGGCCGCCGATCATGCAGGGCTCGCCGCCCGCCATGATGCCACCGAAGCTCGACTGGGACCGGCCGCCATGGAACCGCTGGGCGTTCCAGCACATCAGGGAAATCCTGCCGACCGCCGAAGTCTGGCGCGGCAATGGCCACCGCCATCGTCTCGAACGCGCCGAGGTCGATCTCGACGGGCTGCCGGTCGCGGACAGCGAGGGCAGGCCCTCGACGCTCGCCGGATTGCTCGACGAGACCTATACGGATGGCTTCCTCGTGCTCAAGCACGGCCGGATCGCCTATGAGCGCTACTTCAACGGCATGGACGAGCGCACGCTGCATCTGTCGCAGTCGATGGCCAAGTCTATCACCGGTTCGGTGTTCGGCATATTGGCCGGGCGCGGCCTGATCGATCCGGCCAGGCCTGTGACCGATTACCTGCCGGAACTCGGCGCCACCGGCTGGGCCGGCGCCAGCGTTCAGCATGTGCTCGACATGACGACGGGCGTGCGTTTTTCCGAAGAGTATACCGACCGCTATTCCGATATCGGCCAGGTCGATGTCGCCACCGGCTGGAAGCCGGTGCCGCCGGGCAGCGATCCGAACTTCCGCTGGCCCTCGCATATGTTCGAGCTGATCCTGGGTTTGAGGGACACGGTCCGGCCGCACGGCGCGGCGTTCGAGTATCGCTCGATCGAGACCGATGTGCTCGCCTTCGTCATGGAGCGGGTGACAGGCAAGCGGCTGGCGCAGCTGGTCTCGGAAGAACTCTGGCAAAAGCTCGGGGCCGACGAAAGCGCCTGCTTCACCGTCGACAGCGCCGGCTATGCGCTGGCCGATGGCGGCTTCAACGCGACCTTGCGTGACTATGGCCGCTTTGGCCAGATGATCCTCGACAATGGCGGCGGGATCGTGCCGGCCGCATGGATCGAGGCGACACGCAATGGCAGGCACGGGCCGGATTTCTCCCCCAGCCTGCCGCAGGGCAGCTACCGCAACCAGTTCTGGATCGAGAATCCCGCCTCGCGCGCGCTGATGTGCCGGGGCGTGTTCGGGCAGATGATCCATATCGACTGGAACACGGGAATGGTCGTGGTGAAGCTTTCGACCTGGCCGGATTTCAGCAACCTCGCCTACTCCACGGCGACGCTGAAGGCCGTGCACGCCATCGCCGCCGCACTGCTCTAAGCCCCCACAAGAAACGAGCTGGAAGGAAACGCCATGACCGGCAAGACCGCGTTCGAGACCCGCTACGGCTTCGCCCGCAACGAGGTGCTGCTTTCCAACTGGCGCGAAAGCCCGTTCAACCGATGGTCATTCCAGAACCTTGGCGAACTGGTGCCGACGGCACGCGTAGCCACGGCATCCGCTGGCGCCGAGGCACAAGCGAAGGATTTCGGTGGTTTGCTCGGCGAAAAGGTTTCGGTGGCCAACGCGCCGGAGACGGTCGCCGAATTCCTCGCGCGCTCCAGCACCGACGCGCTGACGGTAATGAAGGGCGGCAAGGTAATCGGCGACTGGTTCGCGCCGCACATGGATTTCGGCGCCCGCCACATCATCTTCTCGATCAGCAAGTCGGCGACCGCCATCGTCGCCGGCATATTGGAAGGCGAGGAGGTGTTCGATCCGGAAGCGCCGGTCACGGCCTACATTCCGGAAGCCGCCGGGTCGGCCTATGGCGACGCGAGTGCGCGCCATGTGCTCGACATGAGTGTCAGCCTCGATTTCGAGGAGGCCTATCTCGATCCGGAAAGCGCCTTTGCCCGCTATCGCCGCGCCACGCTGTGGAACCCGGGTGGCGGCACGGAAAGCCTGCGCGAATTCATCCTGTCCCTGCAGCGGCTTGCCGAGCCGCACGGCCAGACCTTCCGCTACCGCTCGCCCAATTCCGACCTGCTCGGCCTGTTGCTGGAGCGCGCATCCGGCCAGCGCTTCAGTGACCTGATGCGCGAGAAATTGTGGCTGCCGCTCGGCGCCGTGAGCGAAGCTTCGATCGGTGTCGACATGGAAGGCACGGCACGCACCGCAGGCGGCATTTCGGTGACGCCGCGCGACCTGGCGCGGGTCGGCGAAATGATGCGGCAAGGCGGGACCGCCAATGGCCGCCGCATCGTGCCGGAGGCCTGGGTGCGCGATACGGTCAGCACTGGCGGCAGCGCCGAAGCCTGGCAGCGCGGCACCATGCTGCCGTTGTTCCCGCAAGGCCGCTACCGCAACAAATGGTACCAGTCAGGCAAGCCGAGTGGCGCCTATTGCGGCATCGGCATTCACGGCCAGTGGCTCTATGTCGATCCGAAGGCGGAAGTGGTCATCGCCAAGATGTCGTCGCAGCCGGAGCCGGTCGATGACCCGCTTGATCTCGAAATCGTCGCCTTCTTCGAGGCGCTGACCCAACTGGTCTGACCTGTCGGGCGCGGCTTCGTTGCCGCATGCTTTCCTGTGGACCGCCCGCGACGGTTGAAAACGTCGCGGTTGGCGAGACAGGCGTCTGCGCCTATGGTCGCCGCTCTTTTGACGAGAGCAGGAACGACATGGCATCCGACATCAAGCGCATCGCAGCCATCATCGCGGCCGAGATCAAGGCGCGGCCCGAACAGGCGGCGGCGGCGATCGAATTGCTCGACGAGGGCGCGACAGTGCCGTTCGTGGCGCGCTACCGCAAGGAGGTGACCGGCGGGCTCGATGACACGCAGCTGCGCGACCTTGCCGAGCGGCTGGCTTATCTGCGCGAACTCGACGCCCGCCGCGACACCATCCTCGGGTCGATCCGCGAGCAGGGCAAGCTGACCGAGGAACTGGAAGCCAAGATCGCGGCGGCGGCCACCAAGGCGGAACTCGAAGACATCTATCTGCCCTACAAGCCGAAGCGCCGCACCAAGGCCGAGATCGCCCGAGAGCGTGGGCTGGGGCCGCTGGCGGAGGCCATCCTTGCCAACCGTTCGCTCGTGCCCGCCGAGGCGGCACTGGCCTATGTCACCGAGGAGGTGGCCGATACCAAAGCAGCGCTTGAAGGCGCGCGCGACATCCTGTCGGAACAGTTCGCCGAGAATGCCGATCTGGTCGGCAAGCTGCGCACCTACATGAAGGACCGCGCCTTCATGCGCGCCCGGGTCGTCGACGGCAAGCAGGAGGCCGGCGCCAAGTTCTCCGACTATTTCGACCATGTCGAGCGCTGGGCCAACGTGCCGAGCCATCGCGCGCTGGCCATGCTGCGCGGCCGTAACGAAGAGGTGCTGTCGCTCGACATCGAGGTCGATGCCGACGATGCGTCGCCGGTGAAACCGGTGGAGCGGATGATCGCCAACGCCTATGCGATCGGTGCCAGCCTGCCCGGCGACCGCTGGCTGATGGAGGTCGCCGGCTGGACCTGGCGCATCAAGCTGTCGCTGCACCTGACGCTCGACCTGATGCGCGATCTGCGCGAGCGGGCCGAGGAAGAGGCGATCCATGTCTTCGCCCGCAATCTGAAGGATCTGCTGCTGGCCGCGCCGGCCGGTTCGCGGCCGACCATGGGGCTCGACCCCGGCATCCGCACCGGCGTCAAGGTGGCGGTGGTCGACGGCACCGGCAAGCTGGTGGCAACGACGACGGTCTATCCCTTCCCGCCGAAGAACGATGTGCGCGGCACGCAGGCCGAACTCGCCAAGCTCATCCGCTTGCACAAGGTCGAGCTGATTTCGATCGGCAACGGCACAGGCAGCCGCGAGACGGAGAAGCTGGTGGCGGACATGCTGTCCGACATGCCTTCGGATGGTGGGCCGAAGCCGCTGAAGGTGATCGTCAGCGAGGCGGGCGCCTCGGTCTATTCGGCATCGGCGACGGCGGCGGCGGAATTTCCCGGCCTCGACGTGTCGTTGCGCGGCGCGGTGTCGATCGCGCGGCGCCTGCAGGATCCGCTGGCCGAACTGGTCAAGATCGAACCCAAGTCGATCGGCGTCGGCCAGTACCAGCACGATGTCGACCAGTACCGGCTCGGCCGCTCGCTGGAAGCGGTGGTCGAGGACGCGGTCAACGCGGTTGGCGTCGACCTCAACACCGCCTCGGCACCACTGCTGGCCCGCGTTTCCGGACTTGGCGCATCGCTCGCCGACGCCATCGTCGCGCACCGCGATGCGACCGGTCCCTTTGGCAGCCGCAAGGACCTGCTCAAGGTGCCGCGGCTCGGACCTCGCGCGTTCGAACAATCCGCGGGCTTCCTGCGCGTCGCCAATGGCAGCGAGCCGCTCGATGCCTCGTCAGTGCATCCGGAAGCCTATGGCGTGGCCAAGAAGATCGTCGCCGCCTGCGGCCGCGACGTGCGCTCGCTGATGGGCGACAGTGCCGCGCTCAAGGCGCTTGACCCGCGCGTCTTCGTCGACGAGCGTTTCGGCCTGCCGACGGTGCGCGACATCCTTGCCGAGCTGGAAAAGCCCGGCCGCGACCCGCGCCCCGGCTTCAAGACGGCGACCTTCGCCGACGGCGTCGACGACATCAAGGATCTGAAGCCCGGCATGCTGCTGGAAGGCACCGTGACCAATGTCGCCGCCTTCGGCGCCTTCGTCGATATCGGCGTGCACCAGGACGGGCTGGTGCATGTCTCGCAACTGGCCGACCGTTTCATCAAGGACGCGCATGAGGTGGTCAAGGCCGGCGATGTGGTCAAGGTGCGTGTGGTCGACGTCGACATCAAGCGCAAGCGCATTGCGCTCTCCATGCGCAAGGACAGCGGCGAGGGCGGCGCATCGAAAGGCGGGCCGCGCGACAATGGCGGCGGCAGGCCGGCGCCGCGCTCGCCAGCGCCGCAACGCCAGCCGGAACGGCCGGCCCAGCAAGGGGCCTTCGGCGCGGCGCTGGCGGATGCGCTGAAGCGGAAGTAGCTACCAGGCCAGAACAGCCGGCTCCTTCTCAACCTGCTCCAGCAGCCAGTCGCGAAAGCTGGCCACAGGGGGATGGTCGCGCTTGTCGTGCGGGACGACGAGGTAATAGGCGCTGCGGCTTTGCATGGGCTGGCCGGGCGCCGGCACCAACTGGCCGCGCTGCAATTCGCCTGCGATGAGGAGCAGCGGCAACAGCGCCACCCCAAGCCCCGCCATGCAGGCCTGGGCGGCGGTGCCGAATTGTTCGAACTGCATGCCCGGTCCGGCCGGCGCGCTCAAGCCCTGATGCTCGAACCATTCGGTCCAGGCGCCGGGGCGCGTCGCCATGTGCAGCAGCGGCAGGCGGCCGATATCGGTCGGCGTGGCGATGGCGCGGCCGGCGAGGAATTCCGGCGACACCACCGGCGTCACCGTTTCGCGCACCAGAAGAGTGGAGTCCGCCTCCGGCCAGTCCGGCAAGCCGTAATGGATGGCGGCATCCAGCCTTTCCCGGGCGAAGTCGAAGCGGCCGACGCGGGTGACGAAGTTGATGGTGATATCTGGATTGTTCTCGACGAAATCGGGGATCATCGGCATCAGCCAGCGCGTGCCGAAGGTCGGCAAAATGGCGAGGTTCAGCATACCACTATGCCGATTGCTCATCAGTCCAAGGGCTGCGTCGCGCAACTGGCCGAGTGCTGAACGCACCGCTTCGGCATAGATTTCGCCCGCCGCTGACAGCCGGACATTGCGGCTGTCGCGTTCGAACAACCGGCGGCCGAACTGCTCCTCCAGCAGCTTGACCTGCCGACTGACCGCCCCCTGGGTGAGATCCAGCTCCTGCGCGGCGGCGGTGAAGGACCCGAGCCTGGCCACCGCCTCGAAGGCGGCAAGCGCACCGATATTGGGTAGCAGGCGGCGTTGGACACTCATGATCCATTCCTAATGCTCATTGATCCGTGAAGCAATTTCGTTTGATTTTTTCAGGCTGCAAGCCGATAAGCCGGGCTTCATCCCGTTTGAGGACCAAGAGCCATGGCCGCCGAGAAGAATGCATTCGTCTGGGAAGACCCGTTCCTGATCGAGGACCAGCTTTCGGAGGAAGAGCGCATGGTGCGCGACGGCGCGGCTGCCTTCGCCGCCGACAAGCTGGCGCCACGCATCGAGGACGCCTATCTCAACGAAAAGACGGATGCCGGCATCTTTCGCGAGATGGGCGAGGCCGGCCTGCTCGGCATTACCATCCCGGAAGAGTATGGCGGCCTCGGCGCCAACTATGTGACCTACGGGCTGGTCGCGCGGGAGGTCGAACGCGTCGATTCCGGCTATCGCTCGATGATGTCGGTGCAGTCGTCGCTGGTGATGTATCCGATCCACGCCTATGGTTCCGAAGAGCAGCGCAAGAAGTACTTGCCCAAGCTCGCCAGCGGCGAGTGGATCGGCTGCTTCGGCCTGACCGAGCCGGATGCAGGCTCGGACCCTGGCGGCATGAAGACGCGCGCCGAGAAGACGGCGAACGGCTACAAGCTCAGCGGCTCGAAGATGTGGATTTCCAACGCGCCGATCGCCGATGTGTTCGTCGTCTGGGCGAAGCTGAAGGGCGAGAACGGCAAGGACGAGATCCGTGGTTTCGTGCTGGAAAAGGGCATGAAGGGGCTGTCGGCGCCGAAGATCGGCGGCAAGCTGTCGCTGCGCGCGTCGATCACCGGCGAGGTGGTGATGGAAGGGGTCGAGGTCGGCGAGGACGCGCTGCTGCCCAACGCCAAGGGCCTTGGCGGCCCGTTCGGCTGCCTCAACCGGGCCCGCTACGGCATCTCGTGGGGTTCGATGGGCGCTGCGGAAGATTGCTGGCACCGCGCCCGCCAGTATGGCTTGGACCGCAAGCAGTTCGGCAAGCCGCTGGCCGGTACGCAGCTTTACCAGAAGAAGCTTGCCGACATGCAGACCGAGATCGCGCTCGGGCTGCAGGCATCCCTGCGCGTCGGGCGGCTGCTCGATGCAGGCAAGATGGCGCCGGAGATGATCTCGATCGTCAAGCGCAACAATTGCGGCAAGGCGCTCGATATCGCCCGCCAGGCCCGCGACATGCACGGCGGCAACGGCATCCAGATCGGCTACCACGTCATGCGCCACGCGCAGAATTTGGAGACGGTCAACACCTATGAAGGCACGCATGACGTGCATGCGCTGATCCTGGGACGGGCGCAGACCGGGATACAGGCGTTCTTCTGAGGCAGCTTCAGCTGCTTAAATTAGGTGCACCGCAACATCTGTGCTTGGAGAATGGCCAGCAGATGTGTCAGGGTTCGGCGAATTCGTTTGAAACGCCGATCCCCGGGGCCCCATGGCAATTCTGGCAGCCGTCTACCATCTGACCCATTACAAATACGACCGGCCGGTGGTTCTCGGTCCCCAGATCGTCAGGCTGCAGCCGGCGCCGCATTCCCGGACAAAGGTGTTGAGCCATTCGCTCAAGGTCGAGCCGGCGAACCATTTCGTCAATTTGCAGCAGGATCCCTACGGCAACTTCCTCGCCCGCTTCGTCTTCCCCGAGCCGGTGAGCGAACTGAAGATCGAGGTCGATCTCGTCGCCGACATGACGGTCTACAATCCGTTCGATTTCTTCGTCGAGCCGTCGGCCGAGACGTTCCCGTTCGAATATCCGGAAGAGATCAGGGATGATCTCGCCATCTACCGGACACCGGAGCCGTCGGGGCCGCTGCTTTCGGCCTTCCTGCGAACCATCGACACCAGCGCGAAAAACACCGTCAATTTTCTTGTCGACCTCAATGCGCGCCTGCAGCGCGAGATCGCCTATATCGTGCGCATGGAGACCGGCGTGTTCTCGCCGGAGGAAACGCTCGCCGCCGGCAAGGGCTCATGCCGGGATTCGAGCTGGCTGCTGGTCCAGATCCTGCGCAATCTCGGCATCGCCGCGCGTTTCGTGTCCGGCTATCTGATCCAGCTGAAGCCTGATCTCATTGCGCTGGACGGACCGGCCGGCACATCCGTCGATTTCACCGATCTGCACGCCTGGTGCGAGGTCTACCTGCCGGGCGCCGGCTGGATCGGCTTCGACCCGACCTCGGGTCTGCTCACAGGCGAGAGCCATGTGCCGCTTGCCGCAACCCCGCATTTCCGCAACGCGGTGCCGATTTCCGGCATGGCGAGCTTTGCCAATGTCGAGTTCGGCTTCGACATGCGGGTCGACCGCATCGCCGAGCATCCGCGCATCACCAAGCCATTCTCCGACGAAAGCTGGCAGGCGCTCGACGCGCTAGGCAACAAGGTCGATGCAGCACTTGGCGAAGGCGACGTTCGGCTGACGATGGGCGGCGAGCCGACCTTCGTGTCGATCGACGATTTCGAATCCGCCGAATGGAACACCGCCGCCGTCGGTCCGACCAAGCGCGAAAAGGCCGATTCGCTGATCCGCAGGCTGCGCGAGCGTTTCGCACCGGGCGGCTTTCTCCACTACGGCCAGGGCAAATGGTATCCGGGCGAAAGCCTGCCGCGCTGGACCTTCTCGCTCTACTGGCGTGCCGACGGCCAGCCGGTGTGGAGCGATCCGTCGCTGATCGCGCGGGAGAAAAGCGAAGCCAAGGTTGGTCCGCAGCAGGCCGAAAGCCTGCTCACGGCGATAGCCGGCGAGCTCGGCATCGACAAGACCATGGTCAGCGAAGCCTATGAGGATCCGGCCGAATGGCTGCTCAAGGAAGGCAAGCTGCCGGAAAATGTCGATCCGTCGAATTCGAAGCTGGAAGACCCGGAAGAGCGCAGCCGCATGGCAAGAGTGTTCGAGCGCGGGCTGACCAAGCCGTCCGGCTATGTGCTGCCGGTACAGCGCTGGAACAGCCAGGCTTCCGGACCGCGCTGGCGTTCGGAGAAATGGAAGACGCGGCGCGGGCGGCTGTTCCTGGTGCCAGGCGATTCACCGGTCGGCTATCGCTTGCCCCTGGGCACGCTGCCCTACGTGCCGCCGGCGCAGTTCCCCTATATCGTGCCGGTCGATCCCTCGCTGCCGCGCGGCCCATTGCCCCCGCGCGAGGCGATCCTGCCCACTGCGGCACCGGCCGAGCTCGAAGGCGCCGACGAGATGGCGCGTCGCCAGCAGGCGGCGTCGTTCACCGCGGCGACCGGCCAGCAGGATCGGGTCGAACAGGAGATCACCGAGATCGGCGGCGCGGTGCGCACCGCACTCTCCGTCGAGCCGCGCGACGGCCGGCTGTGCGTGTTCATGCCGCCGGTCGAGGCGCTGGAGGATTATCTCGAACTGGTCGCCGCCGCCGAGAATGCGGCGCGTGCCATCGGCCTGCCCGTGCATATCGAGGGCTACGGGCCGCCGCACGATCCGCGCCTCAACGTCATCCGTGTCGCGCCCGATCCCGGCGTCATCGAGGTCAACATCCACCCGGCTTCCAACTGGCAGGATTGCGTGGCAACGACCACGGCGATCTATGAGGAGGCGCGGCTGACGCGGCTTGGCGCCGACAAGTTCATGATCGACGGCCGCCACACCGGCACGGGCGGCGGCAACCATGTCGTGGTCGGCGGTGCTACGCCCAATGACAGTCCGTTCCTGCGCCGGCCCGATCTGTTGAAGAGCCTGGTGCTGCAATGGCAGCGGCATCCCTCGCTGTCCTACCTGTTCTCCGGCCTGTTCATCGGCCCGACCAGCCAGGCGCCGCGCTTCGACGAGGCGCGCCACGATTCGCTCTACGAACTCGAGATCGCCATGGCGCAGGTGCCGCATCCGGACCAGGGCGCGGCACCCCTGCCGTGGCTGGTCGACCGGCTGTTCCGCAACCTGTTGACCGATGTCACCGGCAACACGCACCGCTCGGAAATCTGCATCGACAAGCTGTTCTCGCCGGACGGGCCGACCGGCCGGCTGGGGCTGGTCGAGTTCCGCGGCTTCGAGATGCCGCCCAATGCGCGCATGAGCCTGGCGCAGCAATTGCTTGTCAGGGCGATCATCGCCCGCGCGTGGAAGAGCCCGCTCGACGGCCGCTTCGTACGCTGGGGCACTTCGCTGCACGACCGTTTCATGCTGCCGCATCATGTCTGGGCGGACTTTCTCGATGTGCTCGACGATATCAAGCTCAACGGCTTCGAATTCCGTCCCGAATGGTTCGACGCCCAGCTCGAATTCCGTTTCCCGTTCTGCGGCGAGGTCCAGCATGCCGGCATCAAGCTGGAACTGCGTCAGGCGCTGGAACCATGGCATGTCATGGGCGAGCAGGGCGCAATCGGCGGAACCGTGCGCTTCGTCGATTCCTCGGTCGAGCGGCTGCAGGTCAAGACCGAAGGCCTCAACCCGGAACGCCATGCCATCGTCTGCAACGGCCGCATCGTGCCAATGAAGGTGACCGATAACCGTGAAGTCGCGGTGGCCGGCGTGCGCTTCAAGGCCTGGCAGCCGGCTTCGGGCCTGCATCCGGCGCTGCCGGTCAACACGCCGCTGGTGTTCGACATCTATGACCGCTGGTCGGGAAGGGCGATCGGCGGCTGCGTCTACCATGTCGCTCATCCCGGCGGCCGCAATTACGACACCTTCCCGGTCAACGGCAATGAGGCGGAAGCGCGGCGGCTCGCCCGCTTCGAACCGCGCGGCCATACACCATCGGCCTATGTGCCGCGCGAGGAACAACCGGCGGAAGATTTCCCGATGACCCTTGACCTCAGGCGGCCGGCAAGACTCTGATCAGCGATGGCAAAGGGGAATCACAAGAGGGTACGCGGCAAGCCGCAGATCCACAGCCTGCTGGAGCACTACCAGCCGATCGACGGTGTGGTCGACGAGATGGTCGACGCCGCAGGCAATCCTCGTCCGGTGTGGAAGCATTTCATCGAGGCGCTCGACGATCTCGGTGCCGAGAAGCTCGGCCAGCGCTTTGCCCGCGCCGACCAGTATCTGCGCGACGCCGGTGTCTACTACCGTGTCTACGACAAGGCCGGCGCCAATGAACGCGAATGGCCGCTGGCGCATGTGCCGCTGCTCATCGAAGACGCCGAATGGGCCGCGATCAGCGCTGGGCTCGTGCAACGCGCCGAGCTGTTCGAGGAAACCATCGCCGATATTTATGGGCGCAACCGGCTGATCGAAAAAGGCATCCTGCCGGCGGGATTGATCGCCGCCAGCCCCGAATATTTGCGGCCTGTCGTGGGCACCACGCCGGCCGGCGGCCATTACCTGCATTTCTGTGCCTTCGAGCTCGGCCGTGGGCCTAACGGCCAGTGGTGGGTGCTGGGCGACCGCACACAGGCGCCGTCGGGCGCCGGCTTTGCCCTGGAGAACCGCGTCGCCACCACGCGGGCGCTGTCCGACATCTATGGCGAGATGCATGTGCATCGCCTGGCCGGCTTCTTCCGCCGTTTCCGCGATGCGCTGATCGGCATGGCCAGGGAAAGCGACGGCCGCGTTGCTATTCTGACGCCGGGGCCGCTCAACGAAACCTACTACGAACACGCCTATATCGCCCGCTATCTCGGTATCATGCTGCTGGAAGGCGAGGACCTGACCGTTTCCGGCGGCAGGCTGATGGTGCGCACCGTCTCCGGCCTGATGCCGATCAGCGTGCTGTGGCGGCGTCTCGACGCGGCTTTTGCCGATCCGCTCGAATTGCGCTCGGATTCGCAGATCGGCACGCCGGGGCTGGTGGAAGCGATCCGCCGGGGCGCGGTTGCCACCGTCAATGCGCTGGGCTCAGGGCTGATGGAAACGCGGGCGCTGCTCGCCTTCCTGCCCAAGATCGCGCGCGAATTGCGCGGCGAGGAGCTGCTTTTGCCGAGCGTCGCGACATGGTGGTGCGGGCAAGCGACCGAACGCGCCCATGTGCTTGCCAATATCGACCGCATGGTGGTCGGCCCGGCGCTGTCGACGAGACTTGCCTTCGAGGATGATGGCCAGACCACGCTCGGCTCGACGCTGTCGGCCGGCGAGCGGGCCGAACTGGTGGCGCGCATCGAACGCGATGGCGGCGCCTTCGTCGGCCAGGAGGCGGTGACGCTGTCGACGACACCGGTCTTTGTCGGCGGCTGGCTGGAGCCGCGGCCGGCGAGCCTGCGCGTCTACCTGGCGCGCACGCCCGATGGCTGGACGGTGATGCCGGGCGGGTTCGCCCGTGTCGGCCTGTCGCTCGACCCGACGGCGATCGCCATGCAGCGCGGCGGCCAGGCGGCGGACGTCTGGGTGGTCAGCGACAGGCCCGTCGAGCGCGAGACGCTGCTGCCGCAGGAGGGTGACAGCTTCACGCGTACCAGGCCTGGCAGCCTGCCGAGCCGCGCGGCCGAGAACCTGACCTGGCTCGGCCGCTATATCGAGCGCTCGGAAGACACGGTGCGCATCCTGCGCGCCTACCATGTGCGGCTGGCCGAGACATCCGATCCGGACATGCCGCTGCTGGCCGACATCAGGGACTATCTCGAACCGTTCGGCATCGACGTCGAGACGGCGATCCCGTCGGGGCTGATCGGCACGCTCGACAGCGCGGTCTACAGCGCGGGCCAGATCCGCGACCGGTTTTCCCCCGATGGCTGGCTGGCACTCAAGGACCTGTCGAAGACCATCCACCAGTTCGCGACGACGGTGGCGCCGGGCGATGACGCGACGCGGGCCATGACCGTGATCCTGCGCAAGCTCGCCGGTTTCTCCGGCCTGCTGCATGAGAACATGTACCGCTTCGCCGGCTGGCGGTTCCTCGAGATCGGCCGGCGGCTTGAGCGCGGCATCCAGATCGCCCGTACGCTGTCCCGGCTGACCAACCCCAAGGCGCCGGACGGCGCGCTCGACATGATGCTGGAGATCGGCGACAGCGTCATGACCCATCGCCGGCAATATCCGGTGCAGGCCGGCCGGCGCACGGTAATCGATCTTCTGGCGCTCGACCCGCTCAATCCGCGCTCGATCCTGTTCCAGCTGGAAAGGCTGAAGGCCGAGATCGGCCTGTTGCCATCGGTCGGCGGCGAGGGGCACATGTCGCCAGCGGCCAAGGAGATCCTGCAGCTCAACACGGCCATCGCCATCAAGGAGCCTTCGGACATGACGGCAAAGGCGCTGGACGAACTCGCTTATGAAATCGGCGGTCTCTACAACAGCCTCGCCAAGGCCTATTTCGGCTAAGCAGGTTCTGCAAAAGTGTCTCACGGTTTTGCGGCAGGAACCTGCGGCAAAACAAGAAAAGTAGCTCATGCTTTACGACATCAGGCTTCATCTCCATTACGATTATGCAGCGGCGGCGGGCGGCGGCCGCCACCAGATCCGCGTGCTGCCATCGACGATATCAGGCGTGCAGCGCGTCATTGCGGCGTCGCTGTCCTTTGCCCCGGCACCCAACGAGCGGTCGGATTTCTCGGATTTCTTCGGCAACAACGTCACCTCGATCGCTTTTCGCGACGCGCATGACGCGCTCGACATCAGGATGAGTGCACGCGTTTCGGTGTCGCGGCCCGAGCCCGGGCTCGACGTGTCGCCCGATATCGGGCGGCTGCGGCAGGAACTGGCCGCGGTGCGGTCGTTGGCGTCTGCCTCGCCGCACCATTTTCTGGCGGGAAGCGCCCACTCCGGTATCGATGCGGCGATCACCACCTACGCGAAGGACAGTGTCGGCACCTCGGCCGCCGGCACGGCAATGGATCTGTGCAACCGCATCCATCGCGATTTCACCTATGACGGCGAGGCGACCACGGTGCGGACCCGGGCAAGCGATGCCTTCCGGCTGAAGCGCGGCGTCTGCCAGGATTTTTCACACATCATGATCGCGGGCTTGCGCGGGCTCGGCATTCCGGCCGGCTATGTCAGCGGCTTCCTGCGTACCATACCGCCCAAGGGCAAGCCCAGGCTGGAAGGCGCTGACGCCATGCATGCCTGGGTCAAGGTCTGGTGCGGGCGGGACGCCGGCTGGCAGGAGTTCGACCCGACCAACGGCATGCGCGCCAGCAACGACCATATCACCGTCGGCTACGGCCGCGACTATTCCGACGTCGCGCCGATCGTCGGCGTGCTGAAGACCACTGGCGGACAGGTCGGCGAGCAGGCCGTCGACGTCATTCCGGTAGTGCTCGAGAAGGTATGAAAAGCGGGTTGATAAAGCGCGAGGCGTTCCGCTATTGCAATTGTGGGTGGACGAAGCGACTTCTCAAACATCGAAGGGGCCGCTAATCTCCGTCCGTTTCGAGGGACAGCCATTATACTGCCAATGGGCGCGGGCGCGGGGTATTGTAGTTGAAAGCGGTCAGCGTCGTCATTCCTGCCCACAATGCTGCGGCTACTATCGCGACGACGCTGGCGTCACTCGCCGGTGAGGCCGAGGTGATCGGCGAAGTCCTGCTGGTCGACGA
Source organism: Mesorhizobium huakuii (assembly GCF_030160235.1). GTDB lineage: Bacteria > Pseudomonadota > Alphaproteobacteria > Rhizobiales > Rhizobiaceae > Mesorhizobium > Mesorhizobium huakuii. The sequence goes on along the minus strand of NZ_BSNY01000009.1, from coordinate 57,976 downwards.
TGCATCGATCGATAACACGGCTGATGTCGCACGGCAGGCAGCGGCGCAATTGGCTTTGCCGCTGCGCGTGCTGCCGGCCGAATGCCGCGACGCCGGCGCCGCCCGCAACGTGGCGCTGGCGCAAGTGCTCCATCCCTGGGTGTACCTGATCGATGCCGACGATTTGCATCTTCAGGGCGGATTGCGCGCGCTGTTGCGGCAGGCGGAGAACCAGCCGAAAGCCGGCATGATCGTTGGCGCCTACCGGCGGCGGGTGAACGGCCAGGATCGGCAGATCAAGATTCCGAACGGCTATCAGGCCGCGTGCCTGGCAAATGCATCGGCCTATGTGAAAGGCGATATACGTTCCGTCGCGGTGGGCAGCGTGCTGGCGTCCCGGCAACTGATTGGCGATACACGGTTCCCGGTGGGCCTTGCCTATGACGAGGACACGCTGTTCTGGGCGCGGCTGATGAGCAAGGCTTCGCTGGCCATGACGCCGCAACCCGTCATGGTCTATGAGGTTTCGCCGGCCCGTTCCGACGACCGCTTTGCAATCAACCCGGTGCGGCGCTTCCTGGAGTGGCGCCGGGAATTGCGCACGCTCACCAATTGCGGCATCCCGGTCTCGGCGCTCAAGACCAGGGAGGGGCTTGTCGCCCTCAAGATCGCCCGCGTCCACTATGCGCGCGGCGACCTGGACATCGCCGAGCGCTTCCTGGCAGTGGCCGCGGCCGCGCCAAAGCGGCGGTCAGAAGCCTGGCGCTGTCTGCGCTATAGGCTCAAGCTCGCGGTGCGACGGCGGCTGTCGGCGCCGCGGGTCGAATTGCAGGGCGTGTTGTAGTCGCAAGGTTCGCTTGCCGCGACAGCCGACTTTCGCGCGGGCGTGGAACCAGCCGTCGGTCAACAGCTTATCTACGCATATTTGCGTGGAGCTTGCATGCTGCAGAGACCCGGATTGCCGCACGGCCGGCCAACCGACGACGACGTTGCGCCGAAGAATGGGGCGCAAAGCTCGGCCAAGCACACCGCGCTGACTTATGTCAGCGATGCCGAGCCCGGTATCCGCCGGCTGAAGACCGGCAAGGGATTTTCGTACAAGGGACCGGACGGGAAAGCGGTCTCGGACGCCGCCAGGGCGCGTATCGAGGCGATCGTCATTCCGCCGGCCTGGACGGATGTCTGGATCTCGCCTGATGCCGATGGGCACATCCAGGCGACCGGCAGGGATCAGCGGGGGCGCAAGCAGTATCGCTATCATCCGCAATGGGCCGAAGAACGCGACGGTGTCAAATATTCGAGCCTCGTTGCCTTCGCCGAAAGCCTGGCCAAGCTGAGGCGCACGATAGACGGCGATTTGCGCCGCCACGGACTGCCGTTCGAACGCGTCGTCGCCGCGGTCGTCTGGCTGCTCGACAACACGATGATCCGCGTCGGCAATGCCGCCTATGCGCGTGACAACAAGAGCTTCGGCCTGACGACGTTGCGCGACCGCCATGTCGACATCAGGGGATCGAGCCTGCGCTTTGCCTTCAAGGGCAAGTCCGGCAAGGAATGGAAACTGAAGCTGGTCGATCGCCGTATCGCCCGTATCGTGCGGGGGGCGCAGGACCTGCCGGGCCAGAAGCTGTTCCAGTATCTCGACGAGGACGGCAGCCGACGCCCGGTCCACTCCGACGACGTCAACCGCTACATCAGGGGCGCCGCCGGCGATGCGTTCAGTTCGAAGCACTTCCGCACCTGGGGCGGCACCATCCACGCCGCGTCGCTGTTTGCACAGACGGAGCTGCCCGAAGCCCAAGCCCAGCAAAGGCGGGTGATGAACAGCGTCATCGACACGGTGGCCGAGCGGCTGGGCAACACACGCGCCGTCTGCCGCAAATGCTATATTCATCCGCAGGTTTTCGAAGCATGGTCGCAGGGGCGGCTGCTGGCCGAAATGGCGGAAGCCAACAAGCGCAAGCGGCCCATCGAGGGTCTCGATGACGAGGAAGCGCTCGTGCTGAGATGGTTGAAGACGCACGAACGGTGACCGGCGGCAATTGACGGTCGCTCTATCCGTCTTTTTTTATCGACGTCGTGTCGGGATCGGTCATACTGTTTCGTCCTTTGATACAGAAAAGGACCACCCATGCTCTACGCCATACTCTGCTATGCCTCCGAAGACGTCGTCAGCTCCTGGAGCAAGGCGCAGGATGACGAAGTCATGGCCAATCTCCTCAACGTTCAGGACAAGTACGCCAAGGCCGGCCGGCTTGGCCCGGTGGCGCGGCTTTTGCCGACGACGGCGGCGACGACGCTGAGGAAAGTGAAAGGCGAATCGGTCGTCATCGACGGGCCGTTCGCCGAGACCAAGGAGCAGTTCCTCGGCTTCTACACGCTCGAATGCGCCGATCTCGACGAGGCCGTCGAATTCGCCCGTGAGCTCTCCGAGGTCAACCCGAGCGGCGGATCCTATGAGATCCGGCCGGTCTCGGTGTTCAATCCCACCGGGGTTGCCCTATGACCGAACTTGCCTGGATCAGCTCCGCGATCAGCGCCGCCCGCCCGCAGGCAATGGGCGCGCTGCTGCGCTATTTCCGCGATCTCGATACGGCGGAGGAAGCTTTCCAGGATGCCTGTCTCAGGGCGTTGAAGAACTGGCCGCAGAACGGGCCGCCGCGCGACCCGGCGGCCTGGCTGATCTTCGTCGGCCGCAACAGCGGCATCGACGCGGTGCGCAAGCGCGCCAAGCAGGCGCCGATGCCGGAAGAGGACCAGATCTCCGATCTGGAGGATGCCGAGAGCGACATCGCCGAGCGGCTGGATGGCGCGCACTATCGCGACGACATATTGCGGCTGCTCTTCATCTGCTGTCATCCGGACCTCCCGGCAACGCAGCAGATCGCGGTCGCGCTGCGCATCGTCTCCGGTCTCACGGTCAAGCAGATCGCGCGCGCCTTCCTGGTCGGCGAGAGCGCCATGGAGCAGCGCATCACCCGAGCCAAGGCGCGCATCGCCGACGCCGGCGTGCCGTTCGAGACGCCGGGCGCGGTCGAACGCTCCGAGCGGCTCGCCGCGGTGGCGGCGATGGTCTACCTGATCTTCAACGAAGGCTATTCGACCAACAGCGGCGAGGCGCCGGCCCGCGCACCGCTGTGCGAGGAGGCGATCCGGCTCGCCCGGCTGTTGCTGCGGCTGTTCCAGACCGAGCCGGAGATCATGGGGCTGACGGCGCTGCTTTTGCTGCAGCATGCGCGGGCGCCTGCCCGTTTCGACGCAGACGGCGAGATCGTGCTGCTCGAGGACCAGGATCGCGGCCTGTGGAGCCGCAAAATGATCGACGAGGGACTGGCGCTGGTCGACAAGGCGTTGCGCCATCGCAAGCCGGGTCCCTATCAGGTGCAGGCGGCAATCGCCGCTTTGCATGCCCGGGCAGAGAAGGCCGAGGACACCGACTGGGTTGAGATCGACCTGCTCTACGGCCTGCTCGAACAGATGCAGCCGTCGCCCGTCATCACGCTCAACCGCGCGGTGGCGGTTTCCAAGATACGCGGCCCCGAAGCCGCCCTTGCCATGATCGAGCCGCTGGAAGAGAGGCTTTCCGGCTATTTTCACTTCTTCGGCCTCAAGGGCGGGCTGCTGATGCAACTCGACCGGGGCGAGGAGGCACGCGTCGCCTTCGACCGCGCCATCGCGCTGGCCAATACGGCGGCGGAAGCGGCCCATATCCGCATGCATATCGACCGTTTGATGAAGGACGGCGCCGTGCGTGTGCCGGCGAAAAAGGCCAACTGAGCCGCGTTTGCCCATCTGGCTCAATCGTGTCACCAGGGCTTAGACCATGCCGGGGTGGCGATTTTCCCTTGAAACGAGTAAGGCCACGCCATGACTGTGCCTGAAGTGCCATTTCGGCATGCGGGCGAATGGCGCGAGGCTTTGACCCGACGCCATATGATGACGACGGGATCTGAAAGGGACAAAAATGACCATAGCGAAGGAAACGGCCGAGCTTCTGGCCAAACTGGGTGTGGCCAAGGACGCGCTTGTCGGCGGCGACCTGATCGTGCACAGCCCGGTGACGGGCGAACAGATCGCGGCGCTGAAGACCATCTCGCCGGCCGATGCGGCCAAGACGATTGATGCCGCGCACAAGGCATTCCAGTCCTGGCGGCTGGTGCCCGGCCCGAAGCGCGGCGAACTGGTGCGGCTGCTCGGCGAGGAATTGCGTGCGCACAAGGCCGAGCTTGGCCGGCTGGTCTCGATCGAGGTCGGCAAGATCCCGTCCGAGGGGCTCGGCGAAGTGCAGGAGATGATCGACATCTGCGATTTCGCCGTCGGTCTGTCCCGGCAATTGTATGGCCTGACCATCGCCACCGAGCGTCCGGGCCATCGCATGATGGAAACCTGGCATCCGCTCGGCGTGGTCGGCGTCATTTCCGCTTTCAACTTCCCGGTCGCGGTGTGGTCGTGGAATGCGGCACTGGCGCTGGTCTGCGGCGACGCTGTGGTGTGGAAGCCGTCGGAGAAGACACCGCTGACGGCGCTTGCCTGCGAGGCGATCCTTGCACGCGCGGTCAAGCGTTTCGGCACTGATGCGCCGCAGGGTCTGGCGCCGGTGCTGATCGGCGACCGCGCCGTCGGCGAAATCCTGGTCGACCATCCCAAGGTGCCGCTGGTTTCGGCCACCGGCTCGACCCGCATGGGCCGCGACGTCGGCCCGCGCCTGGCCAAGCGCTTTGCGCGTGCCGTGCTGGAGCTCGGCGGCAACAATGCCGGGATCGTCTGCCCGACCGCCGATCTCGACATGGCGCTGCGCGCCATCGCCTTCGGCGCCATGGGCACCGCCGGCCAGCGCTGCACGACGCTGCGGCGCCTGTTCGTGCATGAGAGCGTCTACGATGCCTTGGTGCCGCGCCTGAAGAAGGCCTATCAGAGCGTGTCGGTCGGCAATCCGCTGGAGACCTCGTCGCTGGTCGGGCCGCTGATCGACAAGGCCGCGTTCGACGCCATGCAGAACGCGTTGAAGGAAGCCACCGCCCATGGCGGCAAGGTGACCGGCGGTACGCGGGTCGAGAACGGCCACCCGGATGCCTATTATGTGCATCCGGCCCTGGTCGAGATGCCGAAACAGGTCTCGCCGGTAACGGAAGAGACCTTTGCACCGATCCTCTATGTGATGAAATATTCCGATTTCGACGCCGTGCTCGACGAACACAATGCGGTGGGTGCGGGCCTGTCTTCGTCGATCTTCACCCGCGACCTTCAGGAATCCGAGCGATTCCTGGGCGTCGACGGTTCGGACTGCGGCATCGCCAACGTCAATATCGGCACTTCGGGCGCCGAGATCGGCGGTGCTTTCGGCGGCGAAAAGGAAACCGGCGGCGGCCGCGAGAGCGGCTCCGATGCGTGGAAGGCCTATATGCGCCGCGCCACCAACACGGTGAACTATTCGAAGGCGCTGCCGCTGGCCCAGGGCGTCTCGTTCGACATCGACTGAGAACGCCGGGGTCTGCCCAAGGTCAGCGTCGGTGATTCTCGGCGAGCATCAATCGACGCAGGTGGAGGGCGTACATGCCGCTGTAATGCTGGACAGCTTCTGACGCTTGTCCAGCGTCGGCCTTTCGTAGCGTCTTTTCATGCGGGGTCCTCTCCAATCATGGCGCCGCGCGCAGAGCGGCAATTGGAGTGCTAGCGGGCTCGACGGATTCGTGCATCCCCCGCGTGGGGATGCCGTACCGGTCAGCGGCCAGCCGCCGGACCAAAGGCTTCGGCGAAGGCGGCATCGATGATAGCCAGCTTCACCGCCTGGGCGCTCATGTATTCCTGACAGAAGTCGCGCGACACCCACATCACCGAATGACCGCGCTGGCCGAGCCAGCCGACGCTGCCGAGGTCCTCGGCGGCGCGCAGCTTGCGTGCAAGGTGCGTTCGCGACAATTTCAGCCACTCGGCGAAATCGCCGATCGAGACGATGCCGGTCGGGATCCGATCGAGGCCGGTATGGTCGGGATCCACGCCCGAGAACAGCCAATCCATGACGACGCCGCCATTGTTGAGCCAGGTGAACAGGGAAAAAGTCTGCTTGGGCTCGCGCACCGGGTTGGAGGAGAGCAAGCCATCGGCAATCCGTGGCTGCACCATGGCCAGTGCGTCCGGCCGGGCCAGGTACAGGGCCAGCCGGTTCGCACCGTCGAGGCTGTCCAGCGTGTGCAGATGCGCCATCAGCCAGCCTATGACCGGCCCCAGCGAAGCCGGCGCCGGCTGCAGGGGGCGGATACGGCCGTCCTGCGTCGCGGGCAAATACTCGATGAAACCGTAGTGCAGCATCTCCTTGATGAAGGCGTCGGCGGTGTTGCGGCTGGCCACGGAATTCTGGCGGATCACATCGATGAAACGCGCCGTCGTCAGCTCCTTGCGATAGTCGCCGGGCTCCCGCCGGAAATGCAGGGCAAGGCCGATATGGGCCATCAGCCAGCGTTGCTGGGTGGCGAACACCGAGGAAAGCCGCGGGTTCGTTTCATAGATCTGGTTCATCGCCTGCGCCTGGGCGCGGACACAACGATGCAATGCCGGATGACCGGCAATCTCTTCCGACGTTAGCGTCATTCTCCCCCGCTGCGATAAGCCCCCTTGTCGCGACGCAAATGTACACTTTCAGCCTTCGGGGCTCGTGTCCAGACACTGGCCATCAATAGTGGGTGAGTGCGTGCGGTGGCACAGTCAAGGACGCAGCTTCATTGCCGCGAGGAAGCGTAAATCGGTAATCTCTTCTTGTCCGACCTAATTTGCGCGGGGCGCGGCTCAGTCATCGCCTTGCGACCGCGGAAAACAAGCTTTGAAGGCGTTGTCGACGACAGCCAGCTTGGCGGCCTGCACGGTCATGTATTCCTCGTAGAATCTGTGCGACACCCACATCACCGAATGGCCTCGCTGGCCGAGCCAGCCAATGCTGCCGAGTTCCTCGGCGGTGCGCAGTTTGCGGCCAAGATGGGTCCGCGACAGTTTGAGCCATTTGGCGAAATCGCCGATCGAAACCACGCTGGTCGGAATCCGTTCCAGGCCGGCATGGTCGGGATCGATGCCGGACATCAGCCAATCCATGACGATGCCGCCATTGTTGAGCCAGATGAACAGGGAAAAGGTCTGGTTGGGTTCGCGCACCGGCTTTGAGGCCAGCAGGCCGTCAGCGATCAGCGGCTGCAGCGTGGCAAGCATGTCCGGCCGATCCAGATATCGGCCCAGCCGGTCGCCGCCATCGATATGGTCAAGTGTGCGCAGATGGGCGGTCACCCAGCCGGTGAATCGCTCGATGGTGGCCGCCGTCGGTTGCAGGGGATGCGTGCGGCCGTCGCCGCCGGCCACATACTCGGCGATGTTGTAGTGCAGCATCTCCTTGATGAAAGCATCCGCCGTGTTGCGGCTGGCCACGGCGTTCTTGTGCACGACCTCGATGAAACGCGATACGGTCAGCTCCTTGCGGCGGTCGTTCGGGTCGCGCCGGAAATGCATGGCAAGGCCGACATGGGCCATCAGCCAGCGCTGCTGCGTGGCAAAGATGGAAGCCAGTCGCGGGGTTTCCTCATAGATTCGGATCAGGGACTGCGACTGTTCCTGTACGTAGCGGTGCAAGGCCGGATGGGCCGCTATGTCTTCCAGATTCAGCGCGGATCTCCTGATCTCTTGAATCAACTCGGGCAGCAAAGTTGCGTTCCTTTTTTCAGCCTTCAACACTTGTGTCCAGACGTACCAGCTGCGGAGAACAAGGCCAGCCGAGGCTCGGATCGACAGTGACGGGTTCGTGGTTCAGTCCGCTAACTGATTGCTATGGCTTGGAAAACCCCTCCCAATAATAGTCAGCCGAACGGCCGCCCGTTGAATTGACCTTCCTTAGGGCCAGGCATAGTTTCCGCCTCATCCGAGCGGCGGGGGCACGCCTTTCGGACATGAGTGCAGACCAGCCGTGGTTTTGACGAGCGATAAGACATCGCGCGGCGGCGAAGCTTTGCCGCGTTCTACTTCGAAATGCGAGTGACTGAGTGGATTATCGAGAAAAAATCGCGATTGGCAAGAATGCCGACGGCCTGCCTGTTTCCGGCGGGCCGTCGGCGCGTGGAATATTGCCGATCCTGCTGGCCGCCACGGCATGTCTGTCGTTTCAGACCAGTGCGTTCGCCGAGACCGCCAGCCAGATCACGCCGCCAAGCTTCCGGCCGCCACCGCAAACCGACACGGTCGGCGTTTCCATCCCGGAAGGTTCGGGTCTCCAAGCGCCGGCGGGCGCCGAAAAGCTGAAGGTCAAGCTCAGGGACGTCAGCGTCGAGGGCGGCCTGCCTGACATGGCCGAGGCGACGCGCAAGCTCGTCGCGGGCCTTGCCCATCGCACGGTGACGGCGGCGGAGATCTTTGCCGCGGCGCGCGCGCTGGAGACCGAATATGGCCGGGCCGGCTACGCTCTGGTTCGGATCGTGCTGCCGGCGCAGAAACTCAACGACGGCGCCAGGCTCAGGCTCGTCGTCATCGACGGCTATCTCGAGCGGATCGACACCAGCAACCTGCCCGATCGCATACGCGGGCGGGTGGAGGCAACGCTGGCGCCGCTGGTCGGGCAGAAAAGCATCAAGCTGTCGGCGATCGAGCGCAAGCTGCTCCTGGCCGGCGACACGCCGGGCGCCAGGCTGCGCTCGACCTTGCAGGCCGGCACGGCGAAGGGCGCCAGCGTGCTGGTCATCGACGGCAAGTACCGCCCGCGTGGCGGCCAGGCCACCGTGGACAACTCGCTCTCGCCATCGCTGCAGCGCTGGTCGACGGGCGTCGGCGTCGATTTCAACTCGCTGCTTGGTCTCGGCGAACTCGTCTATGTGCGCATTGGCGGCTATCCCGACGGCGGCGAGAGCGGCCTCTTCACAGATGCCCCGCGAAACCGCAACTATGCCGCCGGCATCGTCGTGCCGATCGGCTATGACGGGCTGACACTCAACCTGGAAGCCACCCGCACGCGCGCCAACCCGACCGCCGAGCCGGGCACGCTCGGCTTCGGCAGTGAATTCGAGCGATATTCGGCCAGGCTTCGCTATCCCTGGATCCGCGGCCGCGCATTGACCGTCAGCAGCGAACTCTCCTTCGACGCGCAGAACGATTTCCTCAATGCGGTGACGCCGGTCTCGCTGCCCATCGCCGAGGACCGGCTGCGCATCGTCAGGTTCGGCACCGACGCCACCTGGTTCACGCCGCTCGGCGGGGTCTTTACCGGCAATGTCGTGGCTTCGTTCGGCATTGACGGGCTCGGCGCGCGCTCGGCCGCCGACGCCACACCGCTGCTGCCGCTGTCGCGCCAGGGCGCCGATGCCGACTTCCAGAAACTGGAGGTCTCGGCCAGCTACAGCCAGCCTTTGGCCACTCATCTCGGCCTTGATCTCTACGCCCGTGCGCAGACCTCATTCGGCAAGCCGCTGCTGCAGTCGGAGCAGATCGGGCTCACCGGGTCCAACGGCCTGTCGAGCTTCGACGCCGGCGCGCTGCAGGGCGATTCCGGTTATATGCTGCGCGGCGAGGTGTCCTCGCCCTGGTACGTGCCGTTCACCGGCGGCATCGTTTCGCTGTCGCCCTATGTTTTCGGCGCTGTCGGCCAGGTCCATCTCGAAATGCCGACCGTGCTCGAGACGGCCGACATTGTCGGCGCGTCCTACGGGCTTGGCCTGAAGGTCGGCACGGCGCTTGCGGGCGATGTGACCAACGCCAGCCTGACCCTGGAATGGGGCCGCCAGCATCGCGACGACCATCTGCCGACCAGCGATCGCTTTTCGCTCGCCGGCGCCATCCAGTTCTGAGGCGTGAGCATGCGAAGCCAGGACTTTTCAACGCATCGCCGCAACCGCACCAGCGCGCCGCTGATGGCTCTGCTGCTGGCGTCGACGGCACTGGTCGGCTTCACATCGGCACGGGCGCAGGAACTGCCGACCGGCGGCAGCGTTGCGTCGGGCGGCGTCACCATCTCGAACCCGTCATCCTCGCAGCTCAGCATCAAGCAGTCGACCAGCTCGGCCATCGTCAACTGGCAGAGTTTTTCGATCGGTGAGGGGGCGACCGTCAACATCGACCAGCCGACATCGTCCTCGACGATGCTCAACCGCGTCACCGGCGGCACCAAATCCACCATATCAGGCCAGCTCAACGCCAACGGCCAGGTCTTTCTCGTCAACCCCAACGGCATCGCCATCTCCAAGACCGGCAAGGTCAGCGCCGCCGGCTTCGTCGGCTCCTCGCTCGACATCAGCGATGACGACTTCAAGGCCGGCAAGCTGACGTTCCAGGGCAAGGGCGCCTCGGCTGCCGTTTCAAACGAAGGATCCGTCTCGATCGGCCGTGGCGGCTATGCGGCCCTGATCGGCGGCAGCGTCGACAATGCCGGCTCGATCAGCGTGCCGCTGGGCAAGGTCGGGCTGGGCTCGGGCGAGAAGGCGACGCTCGATCTTTCCGGCGACGGCTTCCTGCAGGTTTCCGTGCCGACCAGGGCGGATGGCAGCACCGCGCTGGTCAGCAATTCCGGTTTGATCAGCGCCGATGGCGGGACGGTCGAGCTCAAGGCCGCGGCGGTGCGCGATGCCGCGCGCCAGGCGGTCAACATGTCCGGTGTCATCGAGGCGCGCACGGTGTCGGGTCAATCCGGCGCCATCGTGCTTGGCGGTGACGAAGGATCCGTCGAGATTACAGGCACGCTCGACGCCTCGGCCAAGGCAGGCGGCAAGGGCGGCAAGATCACGGTCACCGGCCGCAAGCTGAAGCTCAAGGCAGCCAAGGTCGACGCCTCGGGCCGGGATGGCGGCGGCACGGTCAGGATCGGCGGCGACAAGCAGGGCTCCGGCACGCTGCAACGCGCAACGACGACCGAGATCGATGCGGCCACGACAATCAGCGCCGACGCCACCGGCACCGGCGACGGCGGCACGGTCATCGTCTGGTCGGATGAGCAGACGAAATTCGCCGGCAAGATCTCCGCGCGCGGTGGCGAGGATGGCGGCAATGGCGGCTTTGCCGAAGTGTCCGGCAAGCAGCGGCTCGACTTCACCGGTTCCGTCGACCTGCGCGCCCGCTTCGGCGACACCGGCGATCTTCTGCTCGATCCCTACAACGTCACCATCTCGAATGGTGCCGATAGCGGCGGATTCACCGCCAGTTCCAATGACAGCGTCATCAACGTCACCACGCTGCAGAACCAATTGGCGCTGGCCAACGTCACCATCTCGACGGGTGGCGGCGGTTCGCAGGCCGGCGACATCACCATCGCCGCGCCGATCGCCTGGAGCGCCAACACGCTGACGCTCAGCGCCTATCATTCGATCGTCTTCAACGCCGGCGCCACGATCGGCGGTGTCGGCGGCCTGTCGCTGGTCACCAACAATGGCGGCAGCGGCGGCGTGATGTCCTATGCGCTTGGCGCCGCCGTGACATTTACCGGCACGCCCGGCGCGCAGGCGCTCTCGATCAACGGCCAGAGCTATACGTTGATCTACGACGTCAACGGCCTGCAGGCGATCAACAGCGGTCTCAGTGGCCGCTATGCGCTGGCCAACACGATCGACGCGACCGCCACCTACAATTGGAATGGCCCCAAGGGCTTCATTCCGCTCGGCACCGACGGCAACACCAACATCCTCAACAGCGGCAACGGCTTCAACGGCACCTTCGACGGTCTCGGCAACACCATCAACTACCTAAGGTCCACGCCGGGGGGCGCGAACTACGCTGGCCTGTTCGGCTATATCGGCGGTGGGGGCGTGGTGCGCAATGTCGGGCTGGTCGATGCGGTGGTGATGGCTTCCTACGAGACGGGCACCATCGCCGGTTGGAACAAAGGCTCCATTTCCGGTGTCTGGGCAAGCGGCCAGATCCACGGTGCCAGCGCGACGGGCGGACTGGTCGGCCAGAATGATGGCTCGATCACCCGGTCGTTCTCGACGGTCGGGGTGAACGCGCGTGACTATAATTCCGCCGGCGGGCTGGTTGGCGCCAACACGGCGTCGGGAACCATCAGCCAGTCCTATTCGACAGGCTGGGTTCTTGGTTCGTCCTTTGTGGGCGGATTTGTCGGATTGAATCAGGGATCGATCAGCGACTCGTATTCAACCGGCCCGGCAAGTGGCATCAACGGCGGCACGCAGGTGGGTGGGTTTGTCGGGGTCAATTTTGGCACCGTCGCCAATGGCGCCTTCGATACGACGACATCGGGCCTGACCAATGCTTTCGGCAGCGGCAGCAACCCAGGCACTGTCACCGGTCTCGCTACCAGCGACTTCCAGAACGGCGCGGCGAATGGATTGAGTGCGGCCTTCGGCGGCGGTTCGGAGGGCCTGTATCCCTACCTGAAAAGTTTTTACCCGAACGGCGTGCAAGCAATCTCCGGCATCGCCTACAAGGACAGCGGCGTAACCCCGCTGTCGTCGGATACGCGCCAACCCTACTATGTGAAGAATCCCGGGCTGGTAACGGCTGTCGCCAACGGCTTCGACCTCGGCACGGTGTCCACCGGCGTCAACGGCTACTACTATATCGCGACGCCGAATGGCACGATCGGCAGCGCCGTGCTGGTTTATACGGTGCAGGATGGCGGCCCGGATGCCTCAGGCGCGCAGAACGCGGTGACGTTGCGGACGGGCCTATCGGGCGGCAATGTCTCCAACCTCAACGTCTACGGCAACTGGCGCCTCGACGAAGCGGACAGCTCGATCACGTCGCTCTCGGCGTTGCAAAACATCGCAAATACCACCGTGGGGTCGACCTATGTCGGCAACCTCACCTTCGCCAACTGGCAGATCGAAACGGCGGCGACAATTTTCGCGCTCGACCAGGCGATATCGATCGGCAGTGGCACGCTGGCGCTGTCGTCGAATGGCGCGGTTACGCAGACGAGCAGTCTGGCGGCAGGATCGCTGTGGCTCGGCGGCACGGGCAATTTCAACCTGACCAATGCCGGCAACCAGGTCGGCGCGATTGCCGCCAATGCGGGATCGGTCAACCTGGTCGATCTGGGCGGCCTCGTGATCGGCGGCGTCGCCAACGCGCGGGGCGTGACCACGACCGGCGCCAACACAACAGGGCAGGTCCAGCTGCAGACATCAGGCGACCTGACGATCGCAGCGAGCGCCAAGGTCAGCGGAACCAATCCGGTGCTGGCGGCAGGCGGCAAGTTCATCAACAGCCGCGGCAGCGATGCCGTCAACGCGACAGCCGGGCGCTGGCTGGTCTACGCGGCAGCACCCACCGGCAACACATTCGGCAACCTCGACAGCGGCGACACGGCGGTGTGGAATACGGCAGCCGGCGGCGCGGTGAGCGCGAGCGGCAACCGCTACGTCTTCGCCTACCAGCCGACGCTGACCTTCACCTCCGGCAATGCGTCCAAGATCTACGGCGACACCATGCCGACGCTCACCTATTCGGTGTCGGGCTATCAGGCAGGTGTTGCCAACGCCTATCTCGGCGACAGTGCAACCACCGCCTTCGCCGGCGCGCCGACGCTCTCTACCCCCAATCCGCTTGCCACCCAGCAGCTCGGAGCCGGGACCTACACGATCACCATCGATGCCGGCGATGTCGCTGCGCTCAACGGCTACGCCCTTGCCTTCAACAGCGCGGGCCGGCTTTCCATTGCCAAGCGGGCGGTGACGGTGACGGTGATGCCGGGCCAGGGCAAGACCTTTGGCGATGCCGATCCATCGTCATACGGCTACAGCGTTTCGGACCTCGGCAATGGCGTCGCCCTGGTCGGCGCGCTCGATCGTGTTGCCGGCGAAAATGCCGGCGCCTATGCGATCGGCCAGGGCACGCTGACCAATGCCAACAACGCGAACTACGACATCAGCTACGCCGGCGCCAACTTCACCATCGACAAACGGGCCATCACCGTCACCGTCGATCAGGGGCAAGGCAAGGTCTATGGCGACAGCGATCCGGCCGCCTATACCTACTCGGTTTCCAATCTTGGCGGTTTGACGCTGACGGGCAGCCTCGACCGCGTGGCGGGCGAAAATGCCGGCACCTACGCCATCGGCCAGGGCACGCTCGATGTCGCGAACTCCAATTACGACATCACGTTCGTCGGCGCCGATTTCACCATCGCCAGGCGGGCGGTCACCGTCACGGCCAATGCCGGCATGGGCAAGACCTATGGCGATGCCGATCCGTCGTCCTATGGCTATACCTACTCGGATCTCGGCACCGGCGTGGCGCTCGTCGGTGCGCTTGACCGCGCGGTCGGTGAGAATGCCGGTACCTATGCGATCGGCCAGGGTACGCTCTCCGATACCAACAATGCGAATTACGACATCAGCTTCGTCAGCAATGATTTCACCATTGCCAGGCGGGCGGTCACGGTCACAGCCAATTCCGGCCAGGGCAAGACCTACGGCAATGCCGACCCGTCATCCTACGGCTACACCTATTCAGATCTAGGCAAGGGCGTGGCGTTGGTCGGAACCCTTGACCGGGCCGCTGGTGAGAATGTCGGTGCCTACGCCATCGGCCAGGGTTCGCTGACCGATGCCAACAATGCGAACTATGACATCACCTTCACCAGTGCGGATTTCGCCATCGACAAACGGACGGTCACCGTGATGGCCAACTCCGGCCAGGGAAAGACCTATGGCGATGCCGATCCGACCCTTGGCTACAGCCATACCGGCCTTGGTAATGGCGCGGCTCTGGTTGGCACGCTCGACCGCGGCGGGGGCGAGAACGTCGGCACTTATGGCATCGGGCAAGGCACGCTGACCAACGCAGCCAACGCGAACTACGATATCAGCTATGTCGGCGCCAGTTTCACCATCGGCAAACGGGCGATCACCGTGACCGCCAATGCCGGTCAGGGCAAAATCTACGGCAATGCCGATCCGACGCTTGGCTACACCACATCGGGGCTTGGCAATGGTGCGGCCCTTGTCGGCGCACTCGATCGCGCTTCGGGTGAGAATGTCGGAATCTATGCGATCGGCCAGGGCACCATCACCAATGCTGACAATTCGAACTACGACATCACCTATGCCGGCGCCGATTTCACCATCGGCAAGCGGGCGATCACAGTCATCGCCGATGCGCAAAGCCGGCTGCAAGGCTCGGCCAATCCGCCGCTCACCTATACGATTGGCGGGCTGGGGCTGGTTGGCGGCGACACGCTGACCGGCTCGCTCTCGACCGATGCAGCCACGGCAAGCGCGTCGGGCCGCTATGCCATCGAGCAGGGCAGTCTTGCCGCCTCGGCCAATTACGACCTGACCTATGTCGGCGCCGATCTGGTGGTGCGGACCTCCGATGTGGTGCAGCCGGCCGACACCGCCAGCGTTGTTGCCGACAACGCCACCATCCATGGCGGCGGGCAGCCTGTGCCGGTTTTCTTCACCGGCCAGCCAGTTGCCGGCGAGGTAGAGGCGCTGGTCGAGGATCCGCGCCTCAGCGGTCCCGCCATCTGCCAGGGCCTTGGCGACACTGCTTCCATCTGCGCCATCGCCTCGGTCCAGTAGGCTTTGGCCTTGCTTACGCCAGCGTCGAATGGAAAAACCGGCGCCCCGAAACCTGTCTGGGGCGCCGAGCGATCATGAGCGGTCCGCGTCAGCCATTCGGGTAATAGCCGCCATCGGAGCCGTCGCCCATGTATGTGCCGCCGCCCGTATCGACCTGCAGTTGCTGGTCCAGCTTCTCGATCTGACCGAGCAAGCTCTGGTATGCGCCGCCACCCGTGGCCGAGCGATGGATGCTGTCGGCTTGCATCATCAGATCATGCTCCTGCTGCGGGGTGATCGCCTTGGCGTCCATGGCCTCGACAATCCCTTGCTTGACGCCCTGCAACTGGTCCAGGACCGCCCTTGCCTCGACGGACATGCCGCCCGGTTCGGCCCGGTGGCGATGCACTGCGTAGGCGCTCGATAGTGGCACCGCTGCCAGAAGCGATGCGATTGCGATGATCTTCGGTGTAAAATTGCGCATGGTCGCGCCTCCCTTCAACGGGAAAAGCGGTAAGGCTATCGCTTTCCGATCGCGGGCAATCTGCTCCCGTCGCGTCGCGATGATCCTCTCATCGCCGGCGGTTCGTGGCCCGTATCCTCGATATAGGGGCCTTCCGAACCGTTAAACGGCAAGGAACGCAAAGTTGACAGTTTGTGATCGGCGGAGAGAGCCGGCTCACTCTCCCGGTTGCACATTTGCCTGCCAGGGGTACCGGTTCCGCGAACGCAGGCGCCGGCACCAGCGGCTGAAGCGATCGACATAGATGTAGATGACCGGTGTCGTGTAGAGGGTCAGGATCTGGCTCAGGATCAGGCCGCCGACGATGGCGATGCCGAGCGGCTGACGCAGCTCCGCGCCTTCGCCAAGGCCGATCGCCAGCGGCACGGCGCCGAACAGCGCCGCCATGGTCGTCATCATGATCGGGCGGAATCGCAGCAGGCATGCCTGGTGGATGGCGTCATGCGCCGATTTGTTCTCGTTGCGCTCCGCGGCCAGCGCGAAGTCGATCATCATGATCGCGTTCTTCTTGACGATGCCGATCAAGAGGATGATGCCGATCAGCGCCATGATCGAGAACTCGGTGTTGAACAGGGTCAGCGCCAGCAAGGCGCCGACGCCGGCCGACGGCAAGGTCGACAGAATGGTCAGCGGGTGCGCGTAGCTTTCGTAGAGAATGCCCAGCACGACATAGACGGCGATCAGCGCGGCAAGGATCAGCAGCGGCTGGTCGGAGAGCGAGTCCTGGAAGACGCGCGCCGTGCCCTGGAAGCTGCCATGGATGGTGGCCGGCATGCCGATGCGGTCGGCGGCCGCGTTGATGGCCGCGACGCCCTCGCTGAGCGCGACGCCCGGCGCCAGGTTGAAGGACAGGGTGGTGGCGACGAACAGGCCCTGGTGGTTGACCGACAGCGGCGTGCTGCCGGGGCCGTAATGCGCGACGGCCGACAACGGCACCATGGTCTCGGCTCCGGTGCTGACCGCCGAGCCGGTCGAGGCCGCCGTCCTGCCAGTGCTGGTGATGGAATTGTTGGCCTGGTTGCGCGCCGCGTCGGCGGCGACCGACTGGGCGTTGGCCGACCGGCCTGGTGCAACGAATGTGCCGGCAACCGCATTGCTCGCCTGCGAACCATGCACGGAGCCGCCGGACGTGCTGACATAGACCTTCTGAAGCGCGTCCGGATTCTGCCAGTATCGCGGCGCCACTTCCATGATCACGTGATACTGGTTGCGCTGGACATAGATGGTCGAGACCTGGCGTTGGCCGAAGGCGTCGTAGAGCGTGTTGTCGATCTGGCTGGCCGTGATTCCAAGGCGCGTTGCCGTATCGCGGTCGATGGTGACATCGGCTTCCAGGCCCTTGTTCTGCTGGTCGGAGTTGACGTCGGTCAGCCTGGGCTCCGTCTGCAGCGCCGCCGCTAGCTTCGGCGCCCACTCCGCCAGTTCGTCGAAACTGTCACCTTGCAAGGTGTACTGGTACTGCGCGTTCGATTGCCGCCCGCCGACACGGATATCCTGCACCGCCTGCAGGAAGAGCGTGGCGCCCGGCACACCAGCCAGTTTGGGCCGCAGCCTGGCGATGACCTGGTCGGCCGAGATCTTGCGCTCGGCCAACGGCTTCAGCGACACGAACATGAAGCCGGAATTGGTCTGGCCGCCGCCGGTGAAGCCGACCGCGGCGTCGACGGCCGGATCCTTGCCCACGATGCCGGCGAACTGGCTGAGCTTTTGCGACATCGACTGGAAGGAGGTCGCCTGGTCGGCCTGGATCGAACCGGTCAGCCGTCCCGTATCCTGCTGCGGGAAGAAACCTTTTGGGATGGTGACATAGAGGTAGCCATTGAGGCAGAGCGTGGCTGCCAGCACCGCCATGACCAGCAGCGGATTGTCGAGTGCCCAGGATAGCGATCGGCGGTAGAATCCCAGCATGGCCTCGAAGATGCGTTCGCTGAAGCGGTAGAGCCGGCCGTGCTCGCGTTTTCCCTCGGGGCGCAACAGGATCGAGCACATCATCGGCGTGGTGGTCAGCGATATTGCGAGCGAGACCAGGATCGCCGCCGACAGCGTGACGGCGAATTCGCGGAACAGCCGGCCGACGATGCCGCCCATCAGCAGGATCGGGATGAAGACCGCGATCAGCGACAGGCTCATCGAGAGCACGGTGAAGCCGACCTCTTGGGAACCCTTGATCGCCGCCTCCATGCGGCCCATGCCGGAAGCGGTGTGGCGGGCGATGTTCTCCAGCACGACGATGGCGTCGTCGACGACGAAGCCGGTGGCCACCGTCATCGCCATCAGCGACAGATTGTCGATGCTGAAGCCGAGCAGGTAGATGACGCCAAGCGTGCCAACCAGGGATACAGGTACGGCCACGATCGGCACCAGCGCCGAGCGCACGTCGCGCAGGAAGGCGAAGACGACGAGGATCACCAGGCCGATGGCGATCACCAGCGTCTGCGCGACCTCGCTCAGCGAGGCGCGGATGGTGGTCGAGCGATCGACCGCCAGCGACAGTTCGATGGCGGGCGAGATCGAGGCCCGCAGCGACGGCAGCAGCGCCTTCACCCGGTCGACCGTCGCGATGATGTTGGCGTTGGGCGAGCGGTTGAGGATGATCAGCACGCCCGGCTTGCCGTTGGCGAGACCGGCATTGCGGATGTTCTCGACGGAATCACTGACCTGGCCGACATCGGAAAGCCGGACCGGCGCGCCATTGCGGTAGGCGACGATCAGCGAGCGGTAGGCGTCCGCCTGGCTGGCCTGGTCATTGGCGTAGATCTGGTAGCGCTGGTCGCCGACATCGATGGCGCCCTTGGGACTGTGGGCATTGGCCGAGGCGAGCGCTGCGCGCACATCCTCCAGCCCGATGCCGTAGTCGTAGAGCACCTGCGGGTTGAGCTCGACGCGCACCGCCGGCAACGAGCTTCCGCCCACCGACACCTCGCCGACGCCGTCGACCTGCGAGAGTTTCTGCGCCAGCACGGTGCTGGCGGCATCGAAGAGCTGGCCCTTGGACAGCGTGTCCGATGTCATGGACAGGACGAGGATCGGGGCGTCGGCTGGATTGACCTTGCGATAGGTCGGGTTGGAACGCAGGCTGGACGGCAGGTCGGCGCGCGCGGCGTTGATCGCCGCCTGGACGTCACGCGCGGCGCCGTCAATGTCGCGATCCAGCCCGAACTGCAAAGTGATGCGGGCGCTGCCGACGCTGCTCGACGAGGTCATTTCGTTGACGTCGGCGATTTGACCGAGATGCCGCTCGAGCGGGCTGGCGACGGTGTTGGCCACCACCTGGGGACTGGCGCCCGGCAGCGAGGCCGTCACCGAGATGACGGGGTAGTCGACCGCCGGCAGCGGCGCCACCGGCAATTGCGGAAACGCCACCAGCCCGGCCGCCAGCAGGCCGAAGGTCAGCAGCGTCGTCGCCACCGGCCGCCGGATGAAGGGGACCGACAGGTTCATGGCCTGGCGTCCGCGCCATGAGCGTGAGGAAGGTTGGGTTCGACGCCGCGCAGACGAGCGGCGAGGCGGTCGAACCAGAGATAGATCACCGGCGTGGTGAACAGCGTCAGCAACTGGCTGAGCAACAGGCCGCCGACAATGGAGACGCCCAGGGGATGGCGCAGTTCCGAGCCGACGCCGGTGCCCAGCATCAGCGGCAATGCGCCCAGCATCGCCGCCAGCGTCGTCATCAGGATCGGGCGGAAGCGCAGCAGGCAGGCCTGGTAGATCGCCTCGCGCGGCGTCTTGCCTTCATGGCGCTGCGCGTCGAGGGCGAAGTCGATCATCATGATGGCGTTCTTCTTGACCACGCCGATCAAGAGGATGATGCCGATGATCGAGATGATGGTCAGGTGCTGGCCGGCGATCATCAGCGCCAGCAGCGCGCCGATGCCGGCCGAAGGCAGTGTCGACAGGATGGTGATCGGATGGATGAAGCTCTCATAGAGCACGCCGAGCACGATGTAGACAGTGATCACAGCCGCCAGGATCAGGAACAGCGTGTTGTCGAGCGAAGCCTGGAAGGCACGCGCGGCGCCCTGGAAGCTGGTGACTATGCTAAGCGGCATGCCGATGTCGGCCCGCGCCTGCTGGATCGCGGTGACGGCCTCGCCGAGCGAGACGCCAGGCGCCAGGTTGAACGAGACGGTGGTGGCGGGGAATTGCCCCATATGGATGATCTGCAGCGGCGTGGTGGCGACATGGGTGGTCGCCACCACCGACAGCGGCACCGGGGCGCCGCCCGTCGATGAGGGCAGGTAGACCGAGGAGAGCGCCTTGAGCGAATCCTGTTCGGACGGGGCGGCTTCGAGAATGACGCGGGACTGGCTTGACGTGGTGTAGATGGTCGAGACCATGCGCTGGCCGAAAGCATCGTAGAGCGCGTTGTCGACCGTTGCCGGCGTGATGCCGAAGCGGGCGGCCTGGTCGCGGTCGATGTCGACAAAGACGGCAAGGCCGCTGTTCGACAGGTCGCTGGCGACATCGGCGAGCTGCGGCAGCGTGTTCAGCCTGGCGAGCAACTTCGGCGTCCATTCTCCCAGTTCGTCGGCATTGGCGTCCTGGAGCACGAATTGATACTGGGTGCGGCTGACCTGGCCGTCGATGGTCAGGTCCTGCACCGGCTGCATGTAGAGCGTGACACCGGCCACGGCGCCGGCTTCCTGTTTCAGTCGCGCGATGACCTCGGTGATATCAGCGCCGCGCTGTTCATGCGGCTTGAGGTTGATCAGGATGCGGCCGACATTCATCGTGGTGTTGGTGCCGTCAACGCCGATAAAGGAAGACAGGCTGTCGACGTCGGGATCCCTAAGGATGATGGCGGCCAGCCGCTGCTGGCGCCCAGCCATCGCGGCATAGGAGATCGACTGCGGCGCCTCTGATATGGCCTGGATGACGCCGGTGTCCTGCACCGGGAAGAACCCCTTGGGGATGATCACATAGAGCGCCGCCGTCAGCACCAGGGTGGCCGCCGCCACCACGAGCATCAGCGTCTGCCGGTCGAGCACCCAGGTCAGCGCCCGGCCATAGCCGCGGATCACCCAGTCGAAGAAGTCGCGGCTGGCGCGCTGCAGGGCGTTCTCGCGCACCGCCGCCGCCGGCTTGAGCAGCTTGGCGCAGGCCATCGGCACCAGCGTCAGCGACACCACGGCCGAGATCAGGATGGTGGTGGCGAGCGTGATGGAGAACTCGCGGAACAGCCGGCCGACGACATCGCCCATGAACAGGAGCGGGATCAGCACCGCGATCAGCGAAACGGTCAGCGAGATGATGGTGAAGCCGATCTGCTGCGAGCCTTTCAGCGCCGCCTGCAGCGGCGTCGCGCCTTCCTCGACATAGCGCGCGACATTCTCGATGACGACGATGGCGTCATCGACGACGAAGCCGGTGGCGATGGTCAGCGCCATCAGAGACAGATTGTCGAGGCTGAAGCCGAAGAGGTACATGACGCCAAGCGTGCCGACCAGCGACAGGGGCACCGACAGGCTCGGGATCAGCGTGGCGCGCGCGCTGCGCAGGAAGACGAAAATGACCAGCACGACCAGCATGATCGACAGCGTCAGCTCGTATTCGACGTCACGCACCGAGGCGCGGATGGTGGTGGTGCGGTCGGTCAGCACCTTCACGTCGATGGCATTCGGCAGCGAGGCCTGGAGCTGCGGCAGCAGCGCCTTGATGCGATCGACCACGTCGATGACGTTGGCGCCGGGCTGGCGCTGGATGTTTAGGATGATCGCCGGCGTGCCGTTCATCCACGCGGCCAGCCGGTTGTTCTCGGTGGCGTCGACCACATCGGCCACATCGCTCAGCCGAACGGGCGCGCCGTCCTTGTAGGCGACGATCAGCGAATTGTATTCACCGGCGCTCTTCAACTGGTCGTTGGCGTTGATGGTGTAGGCGCGCGACGGCCCGTCGAAATTGCCCTTCGGCGTGTTGACGTTGGCGCTGCCCAAAGTGGTGCGCAGATCGTCGAGATTGAGGCCGTAGGCGGCGAGCTTGCGCGGATCGGCCTGGACGCGCACGGCAGGCCGTTGGCCGCCGCTGAGGCTGACCAGGCCGACGCCCGGCATCTGCGATATCTTCTGCGCCAGCCTGGTGTCGGCAAGCTGCTGCACGTCGCGCAGCGGCATCGTAGCCGAGGTCAGGCCCAGCGTCAGCACCGGGGCGTCGGCCGGATTGACCTTGGCGTAGATCGGCGGCGCCGGCAGGTCGGCCGGCAAAAGATTGCCGGCGGCGTTGATGGCGGCCTGCACCTCCTGCTCGGCGACATCCAGCGAGATCGCCAGGCTGAACTGCAACGTTATGACCGAGGACCCGGCCGAGCTTACCGAGTTCATCTGGTTGAGGTTGGCGATCTGGCCGAGCTGGACCTCCAGCGGCGCGGTGACCGAGGAGGTCATGACGTCGGGGCTGGCGCCGGGATAGAAGGTCTGCACCTGGATGGTCGGATAGTCGACCTCGGGCAGGGCGGAGACGGGCAGATAGCGATAGGCCAATAGGCCGGACAGCATGATGGCGACCATGAACAGCGATGTCGCCACCGGCCGCAGGATGAAAGCGCGCGACGGGCTCATTGCTGCTGCCCGGACTCCGCGTGACGATGCTTGCGGCCCTGGCCCTTGCGCCTGCTCGTATCATCCGGCTTTGGCGTAGCCGATGCGGGCTGGTCCGGCGCCGATGACTGTGACTGAGGCTCTGTCCCGGCTGGCGCGGCAGCCGATGCCGGTGACTGCGCCGTGGCCGGTGCCGAGGGTTGTGCCGGTGCCGGCGCCTGGCCGTCCTGCTGAAGGTTGACGTGGGCGCCGTCGCGGAGCTTGTCGGCGCCGTCGACGACGACGCGGTCGCCCGGATTCAGGCCGGCGAGGATCTCGACGCGTTCGCCATTGGTGACGCCAAGCGTGACCTTGCGCACGGCGACCGTGCTGTCGGGGTTGACCAGATAGACGAAAGTGCCGGGCAGGCCGCGCTGGATCGCCGCGATCGGGGCGATGGCCGCGTCCTTATGCTCGTCGACGAGAAGCGCGACGTTGACGAACTGGTTCGGATAGAGGACCCGCGCCTCGTTGGCGAAGCCCGCCCGCAGCTTGATGGTGCCGGTGCTCGGGTCGATCTGGCTGTCGAACGTTTCGAGCTGGCCGTCGGCGAGCTTCTTGGCTCCAGCGCGGTCGAAGGCTGAAGTGGGCAGTATGGCGCCCTGCTGCATGCGCTGCGCGATTGCGGGCAGTTCATCCTCGGGCACGGTGAACAGCACACTGATCGGCTGAACCTGGGTGATGATGACGATGCCGTTGGCATCGCCGGGGGTGACGTAATTGCCCTGATCGACCTGGCGCAGACCGGCCCGTCCGTCGACGGGAGCCAGGATGCGGCAATAGTCGAGATTGAGGGTGGCGGTCTGTATCATCGCCTGGTCGACCTGGACGGAGCCCTGGTCCTGCGTGACAAGGGCGACCTGCGCGTCGAGGGTCTGCGGTGTCGCCGCGCCTTGCGCCACCAGCTTCTGGTCGCGGACGAGGTCGAGCTGGGCATCCCTGAGCATGGCCTGGTCGCGCACCAGCTGGCCCTGGGCCTGGGCGAGCGCTGCCTGGTAGGGGCGGGGATCGATCTCGGCCAGCAGGTCGCCCTTCCTGACGTCCTGGCCCTCCTTGAAATTCACCTGGGTGAGCGGGCCGGTGACCTGCGGCTTGACGGTGACGGTGGAGAGCGACG
Source organism: Mesorhizobium huakuii (assembly GCF_030160235.1). Lineage (GTDB taxonomy): Bacteria > Pseudomonadota > Alphaproteobacteria > Rhizobiales > Rhizobiaceae > Mesorhizobium > Mesorhizobium huakuii. The sequence goes on along the minus strand of NZ_BSNY01000009.1, from coordinate 34,312 downwards.
TTACCGTGCCAAGCGCGTTGAGGGTGACGTCTATCGGACCCTTTTCGACGACGGCGGCGCCGATCGTCGTCGGTTGCGCGCCGCGCCTGCCGCCGGGTTGCCTCGCCTCGACATGCGGACGCTGATAGAGATAGGCGCCTGTTGCGGCGACAATGGCAATGAAGATCAGCCAGGGAATCCAGCGACGCGAACGGCGTGGCGCGACGGTCGTCTGCAGGGGCATTTCCAATTGCTGGTCCATGGTGGCATCTTTCACCCCCATCAACCAATATGACCGAAGCCTGGCGAAGTCGAATTAACAGTTGGACAGGTTTGGCGCGGTCTGCGGACTGCTCAATCGCCTCAGATTGCTGCTCACTCGGCCGCTTGAACGCGGCCAGCCTGGATGAGGGCGCGGATCTCGGACCGGCAGGAGCCGCAATTGGTGCCGGCCTTCAGCGCGCCGCCGATGGCTTCGACGGTGGTGCAGCCGGCTGCCACCGCCGCCACGATCTGGTTGGCTCCGACGTTGAAACAGGAGCAGACGGTGGCACCGGCGTCCGGCCGATCGGCGCCGGCGCGGCCGGCGACGATCCTGAAGCGCTCGCGCTGGCTGGCGTGGACCTCTTCGAGCTGTTCGACTGCCCAGCCGCGCGACACCGCGACCGGGCCCGGCGCGACGAACAGGGCGCCGACAAGGTGCTCGCCGTCGAAGGCGGCGATGCGGTGCTGGCCGGCGTCGCGGTCGTGATAGGCGAGCATTTCGGCCGAGGGAGCCTCGAAGAGCGAGCCGGCGAAGGCCGTCCAGTCGGTGGCGTCGGCAAAGGCGAGCTCGACCCGCCATCCGCCTCGGCACCTGGCAACCGCCCAGTAGCTTGCGTCAACCCGTTCCGGCTTCTGGCGCATCACGGCGAAACCAAAGGCCTTTGCGGCAAATCTCTCGATGTGGGCCGCGACATGTTTCAACGCGGGCTGGCCGGAGACCGGATCGACGAGCGGTGCGGTCAATACGTCGAGCCGGCCCTTAGCCGCGAACTGATCGGTCCAGTGCATCGGCGCGAAGACGCCGCCCTGGCGTTGGCGGGGCGTGATCAGGGCGCGGACCAGGACGTCGCCGCGCGGGCTGGAGACACGCACGATGTCGGCGTCGCCGATGCCGTGGTGCTGCGCGTCCGCGGGGTGGATTTCGACGAAGGGCTCGGCGATGTGCTGGGACAGACGCGGGCTTTTTCCGGTGCGCGTCATGGTGTGCCAGTGGTCGCGGATGCGGCCGGTGTTGAGGACGAGCGGGAAGTCGGGCGTGGTGCGGGTTTCCGTGATGGGACGGATGGCGATGAAACGCGCCTTGCGGTCGGGCGTGTAAAAATGGCCGCTGGCGAAGAAACGGATGGGGTGGCGTTCGGTCGAGGCGACGGGCTCTGGCGGAGGCTCAGCTTGAACGGCCCTCTCCGGCGCTGGCCATTGGAATGGCTCGAGCGATGCGTAGCTTACAGCATCGATGCCAGCATAAGCTCCAATATCAAAATCCCGCCCACCATCATTCTCGAACCCGGACAGGGCGGCGTGTTCGCCAAAAATCTGCGCCGGCGTCTCGTGCGCGAACGCCTCGGCAAATCCCATCCGCCGCGCCACCTCCGCGATGATCCACCAGTCGGGCCGCGCCTCGCCGGGCGCCGCCAGAAACGACCGCTGGCGCGAGATGCGGCGCTCGGAATTGGTGACGGTGCCGTCCTTCTCGCCCCAGGCGGTGGCGGGCAGCCGCACATGGGCGTGACGCACTGTGTCCGTGCTGGCCAGCACGTCCGACACCACAACGAACGGGCAAGCCTTGATCGCCGCTTCGACGGCATCGGCGTCCGGCATCGAATCCACCGGGTTGGTGGCCATGATCCACAGCGCCTTGATGCGCCCGTCGGCCACGCCTTGAAACATTTCGACGGCCTTCAGCCCGGGCTTTTGCGCAATGTCAGGCGCGCTCCAGAAGCGCCGCACGCGGTCACGGTGCTCGGCGTTCTCGATCTCCATATGGGCGGCGAGCATGTTTGCCATGCCGCCGACCTCGCGGCCGCCCATGGCGTTGGGCTGGCCGGTCACCGAGAACGGGCCGGTTCCCGGTTTGCCGAGGCGGCCGGTGGCGAGATGGCAGTTGACGATGGCGTTGACCTTGTCCGTGCCGGACGATGACTGGTTCACGCCCTGGCTGTAAACGGTCACCGTCTTCGCGGTCGCGGCGAAAAGGCCGTAGAAGCGGCCAAGTTCGTCTTCGCTGAGGCCTGTGGCAGCGGCAACACCGGCAAGATCGAGCGCCGAGGCCGCAAAAAGGGCTTGCCCGAAGCCAGTCGTGTGCGCCGTGACATAGGCGCGGTCGAGCGCATTGTGCTGGCCGAGCCAGGCGAGCAGGCCGGTGAACAGGGCGACGTCGCCATCGGGCGCGATCGCCAGATGCATGTCGGCGATATCGGATGTCATGGTGCGTCGCGGATCGACCAGCACGATCTTCATCTCCGGCCGCTTTTCCCGGGCCGCCGCGATGCGCTGGTAGAGCACGGGGTGGCACCAGGCGAGGTTGGAGCCGACCAGCACGATGAGGTCGGCAAGTTCCAAATCCTCGTAGCTTCCCGGCACCGTGTCGGAGCCGAAGGCGCGGCGGTGGCCGGCGACCGAGGAGGCCATGCAGAGGCGTGAGTTGGTGTCGATGTTGGCCGAGCCGACAAAACCTTTCATCAGCTTGTTGGCGAGGTAATAATCCTCGGTCAGCAGCTGGCCCGAGACATAGAAGGCGACGGCATCGGGGCCGTGCTCGGTGATGGTCCGCGAAAAGGTCGAGGCGACGAGATCGAGCGCCTCGTTCCAGTCTGTCCGGCGGCCGTGGATTTCGGGATGGAGCAGCCTGCCGTCGAGATCGATGGTCTCGGCCAGTGCCGAGCCCTTGGAGCAGAGCCGGCCGAAATTCGCGGGATGATCGGGGTCGCCGCGGACGGACACTTGCCTGTCCGCGGCGACCTTTGCCAGCACGCCGCAGCCCACCCCGCAATAGGGGCAGGTGGTCCTCACCTCGCGTGCCGCGCCGATCTCCATGGTCAGGCAGCGCGGCTGGCCAGCGCTTCAAGCGCCAGGAAAAGCCTCTCGTCCTCGACCTTGACCGGGATGGTGCGTACTGCGCCCTCGTCGGCGCCGAGCGCCTTGCCTGTCTCCAGCGAGATCACCCAATTGTGCAAGGGGCAGGTCACCGCCGCGCCATGGACGATGCCCTGGCTCAGCGGGCCGCCTTTGTGCGGACAATGATCGTCGATGGCGTAGACCTGATCGTCCTGGGTGCGGAAGACGGCGACCTTGCCCTGCGGGGTGGCGACACAGCGCGCGCCGCGGCGCGGGATGTCGGAGAGGGTGCCGATCGATATCCAATTCATCGCGCTCACTCCGCCGCCTGCGCAAACCCGACTGAAGCCATCGGGCGGAACTCGTGCTTGTCCTTGCCGGAGACGCGTTCCGACCACGGGTCGACCTGGGCGAATTTCTGGGAGAAGACGAAGCGCTCGTAGTAGGCCTTGCGCTTCGCGCCATCGTCCATGATCTGGCGCTTGATCTCGGGGATGCCGATGCGCTTGGCCCATTTGTAGATGCGTTCGAGATAGCGGCCCTGCTCGCGGTACATCTGCGTCAGCGCCACGATGTGCTCCAGCGCCTCGTCCTCGGTCTTCACCAGGCCGAGCACTTCGGTGCCCTTGATGTCGAGGCCGGCGGCGCCGGCGAAATGAATCTCGTAGCCACTATCAACGCAGATGACGCCGACATCCTTGCAGGTCGCCTCGGCGCAGTTGCGCGGGCAGCCCGACACCGCCATCTTGACCTTGGCCGGGGTCCACGAGCCCCACATGAATTTCTCGATACGGATGCCGAGCCCCGTCGAGTCCTGCGTGCCGAAGCGGCACCAGTCGGAGCCGACGCAGGTCTTCACCGTGCGCAGGCCCTTGGCATAGGCATGGCCGGAGACGAAGCCGGCCTGGCCGAGATCGGCCCATACCGCCGGCAGGTCCTCCTTGCGGATGCCCAGCATGTCGATGCGCTGGCCCCCGGTGACCTTGACCATCGGGATCTCGAACTTGTCGACAACATCGGCGATGGCGCGCAGTTCGGCGGCATTGGTCACGCCGCCCCACATGCGCGGCACCACCGAGTAGGTGCCGTCCTTCTGGATGTTGGCGTGTACCCGCTCATTGATGAAGCGCGACTGGTAGTCGTCGGCGTAATCGTCCGGCCAGTCGCAGACGAGGTAGTAGTTGAGCGCCGGCCGGCATTTGGCGCAGCCGCAGGAGGTCTTCCACTCCAGTTCCTGCATGACGGCTGGAATGGTCTTCAACTGCTTGGCGATGATCAGCCGACGCACCTCGTCATGGCCGAGGGTGGTGCAGGAGCACATGGGCTGCACTGCGGCGGGGTTGTAGGTGTCGCCGAGGGTCAGCACCATCAGCTTCTCGACCAGCCCGGTGCAGGAACCGCAGGAGGCCGACGCCTTGGTGTGGGCGCGCACGTCGTCGAGCGAGGTCAGGCCCTTGGCCGTGATCGCGCCTGTGATCTTGCCCTTGCAGACGCCGTTGCAGCCGCAGATTTCCGCATCATCCGGCAAGGCTGCAACGGCCGCCATAGGGTCCAGCGGGGCACCCCCCTGGTATGACTGGCCGAAGATCAACGTATCGCGCATCTGCGAAATGTCGGTCTGCTTCTTCTTGAGATCGTTGAACCAGGCGCCATCCGCCGTCTCGCCATAGAGCACAGTGCCGATGATGCGGTCGTCCTTGAGCACCAGGCGCTTGTAGACGCCGGCGGCGGCGTCGCGCAGAACGATCTCCTGGCGGTCCTCGCCCTCGGCGAAGTCGCCGAGCGAGAACAGGTCGATGCCGGTGACCTTGAGCTTGGTCGGCGTGTCCATGTGGACAAAGGCGGCCGCCTCGTTGCCGGCAAGCTGGTGGGCCGCGACGCGCGCCATCTCGTAGAGCGGCGCCACCAGCCCATAGACCATGCCGTTGACCTCGGCGCATTCGCCGAGCGCGTAGATGTCGGGATCGTTGCTGCGCATGCCGGCATCGACGACGATGCCTCTGTTGACGGCGACGCCTGCCTCCTTCGCCAGCGCCGCATTCGGCCTTATACCGACGGCCATGACCACCAGCGTCGCCGGAATGATGGTGCCGTCGGCGAGTTCCACCTGCTCGACCTTGCCGTTGCCCGTGATTGCCTGCGTGTTGGCCTTGGTGATGACCTTGATGCCGCGTTGCTCCACCGCGCGCTGCAAGAGATAGCCGGCGGCCGGATCGAGCTGGCGCTCCATCAGCGTCGGCATGACGTGCAGCACGGTGACGTCCATGCCTTGCGCGTTGAGGCCCGCCGCCGCCTCCAGCCCGAGCAGCCCGCCGCCGATGACCACGGCCTTGGCGCGCGACTGGGCGGCCAGCATCATGGCCTGGACGTCGTCGAGGTCGCGGTAGGTCAGCACGCCGGGCAGGTTGTGGCCCGGCACCGGAATGATGAACGGCACCGAACCGGTGGCGATGACCAGCTTGTCGTAGGCCTCGGTCACCCCATGATCGGAGGTGACGGTCTTCGCCGCCCGGTCGATGGCGACGATCTTGTGGCCCTTGTAGAGGGTGATGTTGTTGGCGATGTACCAGCCATCGCCATGGATGATGATTTCCTCATAGGCCTTCTCGCCCGACAGCACCGGCGACAGCATGATGCGGTCGTAATTGACGCGCGGCTCGGCATTGAAGATGGTGACGGCGTAGCGGCCGGGCGCCTGTTCCAGGAGATGCTCCAGCATGCGCCCGGGGGCCATGCCGTTGCCGATGATGACTAATCTTTCGGTCATGATGCTACTCCGCGGCTTCGACGAAGCGGTGGCGTTCGTAGAGGAACTTCAGCACGGCCTCGCGGCAGCGCAGGAAGGTTCGGTCGGAGGCGAGCTCGATGCGCCGGCGCGGCCTTGCCAGCGGCACGGGCAGCACCTCGCCGATGGTCGCGGCCGGGCCGTTGGTCATCATGACGATGCGGTCGGACAAGAGCACCGCCTCGTCGACATCATGGGTGATTATGATCGTCGTCGAGCCGAGCCTGGAATGGATGTCCATAACCGCGTCCTGCAGATGGGCGCGCGTCAGCGCGTCGAGCGCGCCGAACGGCTCGTCGAGCAGCAGGATCTTCGGCTCCATGGCGAGCGCGCGGGCAATGCCGACGCGCTGCTTCATGCCGCCGGAGATCTCGGCCGGCCGCTTGTCCCTGGCGTGCGCCATCTGCACGAGGTCGAGATTGCGCATGATCCAGTCATGCCGCTCGGCCTTGCTCTTCGAGCGGCCGAAGACTTTCGACACCGCCAGGTTGATGTTTTCGTAGACGGTCAGCCAAGGCAGCAGCGAGTGGTTCTGGAACACCACGGCGCGTTCGGGGCCGGGGCTGTCGACCTCCTTGTTCTCGAGCAGCACGGCCCCGGCGGAGACCTTGGTCAGGCCGGCGATCAGGTTGAGCAAGGTCGACTTGCCGCAGCCGGAGTGGCCGATGATGGAGACGAATTCGCCCTTGTCGATGGTCAGCCTGATGTCCCTCAGAACCTCGCTGACCTGGCCGCCGCGGGCGAAGGATTTGTCGATATGGTCGAGTTTCAGATAGGCGGTCATCGCGCTCTCCTCACTTTGCCGTTGTGCCGCGGGTGACGAAGGCGCCGACGCCGGCGACCAGGCGGTCGAGGCAGAAGCCGGTGACGCCGATATAGGCGAGCGCGACGATGATGTCGGGCAGCCGCGACGAGTTCCACGCGTCCCAGATGAAGAAGCCGATGCCGACGCCGCCGGTCAGCATTTCGGCGGCGACGATGGCGAGCCAGGACAGGCCGATGCCGATGCGCAGGCCGGTGAAGATGTAGGGCGCGGCGGCCGGCACCATGATCTTGACGAAGAACTCGAACGGGTTGAGCCGCAGGATGCGCGCGACGTTGCGATAATCCTGCGGGATGTTGCGCACGCCGACGGCGGTGTTGATGATGATCGGCCAGATCGAGGTGATGAAGATGACGAACAGCGCCGACGGGCTGGAATCGCGGAACGCCGCCAGCGACAGCGGCAGCCAGGCCAGCGGCGGCACGGTGCGCAGGATCTGGAACACCGGATCGAGGCCGCGCATCGCCCATATCGACTGGCCGACCAGCGCGCCGAGCGCCACGCCGACGATCGCCGCCAGGCCGAAGCCGATGGCGACGCGCTGCAGCGAGATCAGCACCCGCCATGCCAGTCCGATATCCTGCGGACCATTGTCGAAGAACGGATGCGCGATGAGGTCGTAGGCCTCGTTCCACACCTGGCTCGGCGGCGGCAGGCTCGATGTCGGCGACGAGCAGGCGACCTGCCAGACGACGAGCATGAGGGCGATGACGATGACCGGCGGCACCAGTGTGCTCGCCAGCTTGCCGGCGATGGCGAGCGGGTCGAAGCGGCGCCGCGCCTTGGCGGTGAAGGCAATCACCTCGGCCGGTTTGGCGGGGAACGCCTTCACCTTGGTATCCTCGATAGTCTGGATCGACATGTCTGGGAAAAACTCCGTGGTCGGGATTTGCTGCGACAAACAGCGCAAGGGCGTCGTTTGCGCCGGCTAGGCCGACGCCTTGATCTTCAGGCTGTCGAGATAGGCGGACGGGTTGGCCGGATCGAAGACCTTGCCGTCGAAGAAGGTCTCGACGCCGCGCGACGAGGAGGCCGGAATGTCGGCCGCCGCCACGCCGAGATCCTTGGCCGCCTCGCGCCACAGATCCTCGCGGTTGACCTGATCGACCAGCGCCTTGACGTCGGTGGTCGGCGCGAACTTGCCCCAGCGGATGTTCTCGGCGAGGAACCACGAATCATGGCTCTTGAAGGGGTAGGAAACGCCGCCCTTCCAGAACTTCATGTAGAGGTCGGTACCTTTGGCGACGCGGCCATTGCCGTAGTTGATGTCGCCCTTGAGGCGGCCGATAATGTCGGCGACCGGCACGTTCATCCATTGCCGCTTGCCGATGATGGCGGCCATCTCGTCCTTGTTCTCCTTGGCCTCGCACCATTGCTGGGCTTCCATGACGGCCATCAGGATCGCCTTGGTGGCGTTCGGGTTCTTCTCGATGAATTCGGCGCGCAGGCCGAGCGCCTTTTCCGGATGGCCCTTCCACAATTCGCCCGTGGAGGCGGCGGTGAAGCCGACGCCCTGGCGGACGAGCTGCTCGTTCCACGGCTCGCCGACGCAGAAAACGTCCATGTTGCCGACCTTCATGTTGGCCACCATCTGCGGCGGCGGCACGACGATGGTCGAGACGTCCTTGTCGGGATCGATGCCGCCGGCGGCCAGCCAGTAGCGCAGCCAGAGGTCGTGCGTGCCGCCCGGGAAAGTCATGGCGGCCTTGATCTCCTTGCCGGCCGCCTTCTTGGCGGCGAAGGCATCCTTCAGCTTGGAAGCGTCGAGGCCGACACCGGTGCCGGCATATTCCTGCGCGACCGAAATGCCCTGGCAGTCGTAGTTGAGCCGCGCCACGATCGCCATCGGCATGGGCTGGTTGTTCTGCGTCACCTTGCCGGTGTGCATGAGGTAAGGCAGCGGCGTCAGTATGTGGGCGCCGTCGATGCCGTTGGCGGCACCGCCAAGCATCAGATTGTCGCGCGTCGCGCCCCAGGAAGCCTGCTTCAGCACCTCGACATCAGGCATGCCGAATTTGGCGAACAGGCCCTTCTCCTTGGCGATCATCAGCGGTGCGGCATCGGTCAGCGCGATGAAGCCGAGCTTGGCCCCGGTGACTTCCGGCGCGGCGGTCGCGGCATAGGCGCCGGATGGAAACAGCTTGCGGGCCGCCATGAACAGGCCGGCCGTCATGGCGCTGCTGACCAGAAAATCGCGACGCGTCACATCCTTGGGCGATGTTCCCGTCCCGATCCAGTTCTTCATCGTCTTCTTCATCGTCGTCTCCGGTTGAACGCGATTCCAAAACAAAAAAGCCGCCGGCCAGGTCTTCGCGCCCGAGAGACCGGGAGCGCGTTTTGACCTGAGCGGCAGCTTTGCCTGTGGCGCCCGCCATTGGACGCCTGTTCCGTGACCCGCGAAGGGCCTGGTTATTCCAAAGCAGGAACCGTGCCAGTTTCGGTTGAAAGGAAAAACATCAATGAAATCAGAGATTCATGCCGGTCGATGGCGCGCCGGGCAATATGGCGGGCAGGCCAAAGATTGTTCATTAGGGCCATCGCGCGCACAATTTTTGTGCAATGCACAAGAATGGCGCGGAAATGATCAGGCTTCCGCGCGGACCGATTTCTGGCCGGCAATATACCTCTCGATCTCATCGGGATCGAAGATCTGGCCGTCGAAGAAACCGTCCGGGCCGAGCATCAGGCCGGCACCGGTCGCGCCGACCGCGGTGGCGACCTTGAGCGCGCCTTCGACCTTCGCATTGGCCCCGGGAAGCGCGACACCGAGCGGCTTCAGCGCCGAGCGGTAGAGGTCGGGCCGGTAGCAATTCCGGGCGATGGCGAGATTGTCGGGCGTGTGCGCGACGTGCCCCCAGCGCACCATTTGCGTGTAGAACCACAGCGCATGGCTCTTCCAGGGAAAATTCGCCGCCTTGTCGAAGGGCAGGAAGAAGTCGTCGATATCCCGCTCCGCCCCGCCACCCAATTGCAGATGGCCGGTGAGGATCGGCATCTGCACGGCCGGCGGCAGGCCGAGGAAGCCTGGCCGCGCCATCACGGCGGCCAATTCGGTGTGGTTGGCCGGATCCTGGCACCAGCGGGCCGAATGGTGCAGCGCGCGCAGCAGCGCCGCCAGCGCCTCGGGATTCTCGTCCGCCCAGGCCTTGCGCACGCCGATCACCTTCTCCGGGCTATTGCGCCATATCTGCGCCTTGACGGTGACGATATGGCCGGTACCGGCGGCGACCGCGGCACTGTTCCAGGGCTCGCCGACGCAGTAGCCATCGATGCGTCCAGTGGCGAGCGCGTCGGCCATGAAGGGGGGCGGCACGATGACGATCTCGATTGCGCGGTCCGGGTCGATGCCGCAGGCGGCCAGCCAGTAGCGCAGTTCGTAATTGTGCCCGGAATGCGGATGCACCACGGCAAAGCGCAGCGGTTCGCGGCCCGCGACTGCCCGATCACGGATGAATGCGCCGAGTGCCGCGCCTGCGCGTGCCGGATCGAGATCGGGTTTGGCGCCATGCGCCGCCATGCCCGCCCAGACAGCGTTGGAGATGGTGACGCAATTGCCGCCGAGCCCGAGCGAGAACGGCACGATGGTCTCGGAGGCGAGCGGCGTCAGCCCGAGATTGCAGGCGAGCGGCATCGGTCCCAGCATATGCGCGAGATCGAAATGGCCGATGGCGATGCGGTCGCGGATGTTGGCCCAGGAGGTTTCGCGGTGCAGCGTAAGCTCAATGCCTTCGCGGGCGGCGAAACCAAGTTCGCTCGCGGCGACCAGAACGGCGCTGTCGAAAAGCGGCATGAAACCGGCGGTGATCTGGTGCCTCATGCTCGTTCGTCCTCCGCCGGCCCCAGCAGCCCGGCCGCGGTCACCAGGCTTTGGGCGATGTCGCTGATCTTGCGGTTCTGGTTCATCGCCGTCTTGCGCAACAGCGTGTAGGCGGCCTCTTCGGAGAGGCCGCGCGACTTCATCAGTATGCCCTTGGCGCGATCGATGACCTTGCGGCTCTCGAGTTCGCTGCGCGCTTCTTCCAACTCGCGCGCCATGCGCGAGAAGGCATTGAAGCGGCTGATCGCCATGTCGAGGATCGGCTTGACGCGCTCTTGCCGCAGACCATCGACGACATAAGCGGACACGCCGGCGTCGACCGCGGCCTCGATCGAGGCCTGGTCGGAGCGGTCGACGAACATGGCGATCGGACGCTTCACTGCGCGCGACAGCTGGAACATGTTTTCGAGCATGTCGCGGTTGGGATTTTCGAGATCGATGACGATGACATCGGGTTCGATCTCGGCGATCCGCCGGGCAATGCCGGTCACGTCATGGATCACGGTGACATGCTGATGCCCGGCCTCGCGCAGGCCGGCCTCGATGATCGAGGCGCGGATGCGATTTTCATCGATCACCAGGACGGCTAAGGAGGATCGGACCATGCCTGCATTGTGGGCAAGGCCGCGAAATTGTGCAATGCGGCATGGCCACGTCCTTGGAACGGGCGTGACTATGCCGCATCATTGCATGCCGCCATGGATCGCCTGTGGGAACGGCGCTGCGGTGTTCCGCTATTTCATGGGTAGGTCAGCCGCAGACGCGGACCTGCTCGATCACCTTGTGGTGGTGGCGCCAGTGCTTGACCAGTTCGATATGGCAGCGGTGGTGGCGGTGATGGCGTCGATAATCGCCATTGTAGTTGTCATCATACTGCGCGTTCTGGTCGCCGCCATATTGGTTGCCATATTGGTTGTCGTAATTCTGGCGGTGATGGCGGCGAACGACAATCTGGCCGTTGTCGGACTGATCGTCCGGTGAATACTGGTTGTTGTCGTCGGATTGAATAATCACGCTTGCGGCTTGCGTCGGCGCAATGACTGCGGCTGTGGCGGCCAATGCCACCATGGAAGCCAGAAATAGCTTTTTCACGTCTCGTCCTCCTACGGGTTCAATGCGTATCAACTCACGGAGAGAATTAGCGTTCCAAAATGAATCACGGCGCTTTTCGAGGCCGTGGACGACAAGCCGGTCCTACAGGCGGACGAATGCCGTGAGCGGCAGATGGTCGGAGGCGACGCGCGAAAGCGGTGTGTCGTGGGCTTCCACGGCTGCGATCATTCCGTGCCGGTTGGTCATGATCCGGTCGAGTGCCAAAAGCGGCAGGTTCGAGGGGAAGGTGGGGACCGCCGGCGGCTGAGGCCCGAACGTCGCGTGCAGCGTGTTGAGCGCGGAGCGGTTGCCGAGCCGCCATTCGTTGAGGTCGCCAAGCAGCAAGGTCGGCTTTTCGTCCGGGCTGCTCATGAGATCGAGCACGACACGGGCCTGCTGCGAGCGCGAGTGGCGTAGCAGGCCGAGATGGGCGGCGATAATGCGCAGCGTCCCGCTTCCGTTCAATTCGATCTCCGCCACCACCGCGCCGCGCGGCTCCAGGCCCGGAAGCCTGATCTGATGCACGTCACGGACGACGCCCTTCTTGAACAGCAGGACATTGCCGTGCCAGCCATGGCCCTTGCCGGTGGCCGAAATCGGCACCGGCACCAGGCCGGTTTCCCGCTCGAGGCGGGGCAGGTCGAGAAGCCCGTCACGGTCGCCGAAGCGGTTGTCCGCCTCCTGCAGGGCGATCACGTCGGGGTCGATCTCGCGGATGACCCGGCTGGTGCGCTCGGGATCGAACTTGCGATCGACGCCGATGCATTTGTGGACGTTGTACGAGGCGACCAGCGTTCCAGTTGCGGCCGTCGTCTTGTGCGCAGCCGCGTTTGCCTTGCGCATCCGCCTGTCGCGAATCGACAAAAGCACGGTTGCCGGGAGGCTGCGTCCGTTCATCCGCACCGTGTGCCTGCCATGCCTGCTGGTCTCACCATGCACCTCAAATAGAGTCTTTGTGCTTATGTTCCATGGCCGACACCAAACTATCCGTCAAACACGTCGTTTTGTTAAAGCCAGAGACTTTTTTAGAGATAGGGTGAGAACCCATCTAGAGATAGGGGTGAGAACCCCATCTAGAGATAGGGGTGAGAACCCCATCTAGAGATAGGGGTGAGAACCCCATCTAGAGATAGGGGTGAGAACCCCATCTAGAGATAGGGCGATCCCAGCCACAGGATGCGGTCGAACAGCCGGATGATGAAGGGGCGGGCTCGCAAGGAGTCCAGGGTGACGGGAGTGGCCGCTTCGATCGCCGATCCAATCCGGGCTTCGATCTCGCGGGCAAAGCCTGCGTCGAGGACCTCCAGATCGATCTCGAAGTTCAATCGCAGCGACCGGGCGTCGAGATTGGACGAGCCGACATAGGCCCACACACCGTCGATCGAAAGCAGCTTGGAATGGTCGAATGGGCCCCCCGTGCGCCATATGCGGCAATAATTCTTCAGGATCTGGTCAAATTGCGCGGTCATGGCGCGGTCGACGAGGAAGAGATTGTTGACCGCCGGCACCACGACGTCGATCTCGACGCCGCGCCGCGCGGCGGTGATCAAGGCGCTGATCAGTTCGCGGTCCGGCAGGAAATAGGGCGACATCAAACGGATCGACTTGCGCGCCACCGAGAAGGCGCCGATCAGCAGCTTGTGGTTGGTCTCATTGCTGGCATCCGGCCCGGATGCGACGGCCCGCACCAGCATCGGCTGGCCGGGAGCCGGCGACAGCGGGGCAATTCGCCAGGCGTCGCCCTTCAGTGCTTCGTTGGTGGCGAAGCGCCAGTCTTCGGCAGCGACCGAGAACAGGTCGGCGACGACAGGTCCGGTGACCTTGAAATGCGTGTCCCTGGCGCTGTTGGAGCCTGCGAATTCGGCCGAAAAACCCTTGCGGATGTTCATGCCGCCGGTGAAGACAACGGTGCCGTCGACCACAAGGATCTTCCGGTGAGTCCGGAGATTGGCGTAGGGCAGGCGCAGGCCCATGACGATGTTGCCGTTGAAGACATCGGCGGGGATGTTGGCGCGGCGCAGATGGCCGAGGATGCTGGGAACGGAGTAACGAGCGCCGACGGCGTCGATCAGCACGCGAACAGTAACGCCGCGCGCGACAGCGCCGGCCAGCGATTCGACGAAAAGCAGGCCGACGGCGTCATTGTCGAAAATATAGGTCTCCAGCAGGACGCTGCGCTCGGCGCCGTCGATCGCCGCGCGCATGGCGGCATATGCCTCGTCGCCGGTCTCCAGCACGTCGATGGCATTGCCCGGGTTGAGCGCGCGCCGCGCCACCCTGTCGCCCAGCGTCCGCAGGCCGGTGAAGCGCTGACCGTAACGCTCGACGATCTGGGCCTCCTCGGCGGCGACATCGCGCTCGATCTTGGTGGTGGCAGCGTCGCCGGCAAACGGACGCTGCGCGGTGATCGTGGCGCGGCGAATGCGGTTGATGCCGGCCACCGCATAGATCAGCACGCCAAGGATCGGCGACAGCACCATCACGCCGACCCAGCCGGTGGCGGCGCGCACATCCTCCTTGGTCATGACGGCGTGGGCGATGCCGACGGTCGCCATCACCACCGAGATGATCGCCAGGATTTGGGTCCAGTGAGTCGCAATGGTCTCGAACATTGCCGGGACTATCCAGCGAGCGGTTGCAGAAGGCAATGCGGCCGGTCAGCGCCTCGCATCGGCGGATGGCGGCCGCGGCCCGGCCAGTGTTTCGGTTGAAAAAACTATTCCCAGGCGCCGTTTTAGCCGATGAAATTGCCTCTAGACTCCGGCCTGGGAAAACCAACTTGACGCGAGGGAAAGCATTGAGACCGCGTGATCCTGTGCTGCCCTGGTGATCCAAGGCTTCCTGTACTTTGGTGCCATATCTGTTGTATATCAGAGGAGGCGAAATTAGCGGTATAACACTTCGATTGGAGGCGGGGGGAACGCCGAATGACGAAATTCAACTTCGAGGCGCCTCCCGTGGGGGATGGCGACATGTCGGCCGAATGCCAGCGCCAGTTGCTACCTCTCATCCATGATATCGTCCAGGCGGCGGTCGCGGCCGGCTGGAACCGCGACGATGTTCTTCTGGCTTTTGTCGAACTCACCTGGGATCTGTACGAGAAACGTCGCGGTGATCTGTAGCCGCTCGGCGCTCCGTCCTGCCTGGTTGCCGATTTTTGGCGCAAAAAACGAGCAATGAATTCTCAGGGATGGCGCAGACCTGCCGCCGCCGTGGAATAGAATGCTCGTCAACTTCCTCGGTCGGTCTTTTTTTCTGTCTTTTCGCGAATAAGAATTTTTCTTTGCGCGGGGGAGTTCTTCCCTAGCCGAGACGCCTGCGTTACGCTTGTTCCGGGTTCGGGCAAGGGGATTTCAAGCGGCGGCAAGGCGGCTGAGGCGACGCGAATGAAAAATGCGGACGAAGCTCGGGAACGCGGCGTTTCCCGAGGCGTCGATCGGGTAGCCCGATATGTGCTGGACATCATTCCAGAAAGTGCCGGTCCCAGAAGAGCCACCGCGCGTGGCAGCGTCATCCATTCCGTCCGCGGTCCCGGCTCGCAGACGTTCCTGGCCAGGGAACATTCCGCGGGCATCGTGCTGAGGCCCGGGCGCAAATTCAGGGCCTCGCTCGGCAGCGACAAGATCACGGAACACGATGCGCCGGTCGGATGCCTCATCGTCAATCCCGCTGGAGTCGACAGCACCTTCGCCTGGTCGCAGACCAGGGAAAATGCCGTCGTTTCCATCTCTCCCGAAGCGCTGTCGGAGTTGGCCGCGCATGAACTCGATCACTCCGACGTGAAGCTCGAGCCACCTGCGTTCGGCAAGGTCGACCTGAGGGCGCTCAACATCGCCCAGATGATCACCGCCGAACTGACCGGCAAGCTGCCGCCGAACGAACTCTATCTGGACTCGCTGCTCACGGTGTTCGGGGTGCATCTGCTGCGCACCTACACCGGCCGCAGCCGGCAGGCCGCGTCGCCCAAGGGCGGGCTCTCCGCCGCTGGTGCTCGACGCGTTCGCGAGGATCTCGACGAGAATTTCGTGCGAAAGGTCATGGTCGCTGAACTGGCGTCGGTCGCGGGGGTTTCCCCCAATCATTTCATAGCAAGGTTCGCCAGCACGTTCGGGATGCCGCCGCATCGCTATCTGATCAACCTGCGCCTGGACTTCGCCGAAAAACTACTCGTTGACGGCGAGCTTGCAATCGCCGAAATCGCCTACCTCGCGGGGTTTTCGGACCAGAGTCATCTGGCTGCAACCATGAAGAAATACAGGGGCAGAACACCGACCATGACCGGAAATGCGCCGGGCAGAAACCGAAGGCTCAGGATGGCAAAGTGGCAACACCTGCCGTCTGATAATCCAAGACCGGAATTTCCTACAAAGCTTCCGGAGTTTTCCAAAATACGTCCGTCACCACTGTGACCCAGGCATTACGGGAGTCATTCGAAATAGCATGCAGCCTGTGCATTATTCGCCATCTGGCCGGACTGATCGAATGAACCGGAGCGACAATGCAGCCACAGCTCGATCAATCACGAATTGTTTTTGGGGGGAACGGGGAGGGCGATCTCGGGTTGAATTCCATCTGCGAAATATCAAGGGACCGAAAGATGCGGCCTGATGATGGCCCTCCGGGATCGGCGTCCGGACCCAGTCCCGCGCGACAGCCGGCGCTGAACGTGAAGGGCGGCCTTTCCGCCCACAGCGCGCGCAAGGTGCAGGAATTCCTCGATCAGAATTTTACGCGCAAGATAGCCCTTGCCGAGATGGCGGCGGTTTGCGGGCTTTCATCCTATCATTTCGTGCGGGCTTTCTCCCGGACGTTCGGGGTGCCGCCGCATCAATATGTCCTCGATCTGCGGCTGGATTTCGCCGAGAAGCTGCTTGCCGAAACCCACATGACGATCGCCGATATCGCCCATTTGAGCGGTTTTTCGAGCCAGAGCCATTTTACTACCGTGATGAAGAAATACCGGCGATTGACGCCACTGCAGCTTCGCTTCGGCAAGCTTAATTCGAAGCTTAGGTGATATATTGATCGCTTAATTGTCTTACTTTGCCTTATTAAAGCGCTAACTAAAGTAACTATCCGTTAACTCCTGCGAAGTTGCCGCTATTTTTTCTGACAAAATAGCAATTTCCTGAAATACGGCAAACCAGAATCATGGCTTTCTGCGAGTGCTGGAATTTGTCAGACATTTGCCGACCGCTGGCGAACGGAGAGGGACCATGAGCGACAATCGCATTTCGAGTGGCTCGTTTGTTCAGCATCGCACGGCGCATTTCGCCAGGCATTGGATTGCCGGGGCCGAGCACGGCTCCCGCGCGCTCCGCCGCCGCCTGATGGCGGTGCTGCGCATGGCTCATTGCGTGCTCGGTATGGGGCGCAAGCGCCTGGGGCTCGGAGCGCTGGGCGCCGGTGGGATGCTCGGGGCAGTCATGGGGATCATGATCCCGCAGGCGGCTTTCGCGCAGGTTGTCATTGGTAACGGGGTTCTGACAAACGCCGCGAACTGCACGAACCCCTCCGCAGGGGTGCAAAGCATAGCGATCGGTTGTGGCAACACCGCCCCCGGCGCTGCCTCAACCGCCGTTGGCAACAACGCCCACGTGAATGGCAACAACGCCTTGGCGTTGGGCACCGGTATCACCGCAACGGGCGATGCTTCGATCGCCATCGGCTATGCGATGGGTGCCAATGGCCTCAACGCCATAGGTATAGGTGTCTTCGCGAACGCCACCGGCGTTAACGCTCTTGCCGTAGGTGGGAACGCCCGCGCACTCGTGGACGGAGCATCGGCTTTTGGTGTCAACAGCACCGCAAACGGGGCGAACGCCGTCGCTCTCGGCTCAACGGCCAGCGCTTCGGGTGGCGCCTCGGTGGCGATTGGATTGTCTTCCAACGCCTCATCTGCAAACGGTTCAGCCATAGCCATGGGGGTCGGCGCCAAGGCAAACGCTGGAGCGGGCGGCGGTTCTCCCGTTTCCATCGGCACGAATGCCAATGCAAGCGGCACCGCTCCTGCCGGCTTCACGTTCGAGGCCGTTGCGCTCGGCACAGCCTCAACCGCAACGGGGGCATGGTCGGCCGCGGTAGGCTCGAGCGCATCCGCGACCGGGACCGGGTCCAGCGCGTTCGGAACCTCCGCCACGGCGTCGGCGAACCAGTCCACGGCAATCGGCAACGGGGCGGCCGCCTCCGGCGTCGGGACCACGGCCATGGGTTACCTGGCCAAAGCCGCCGGGACGAATGCCGTTTCGATTGGCAACCAGGCCAGCGCCGGAGGGTTGAACTCGCAAGCTCTCGGCAACGTCGCCAATGCTTCGGGCAACTTCGCGCTGGCGCTCGGCAATTCGGCCGTGTCGAGCGGAGTAGGCTCCGTCGCGGCCGGATCGGGAGCCCAGGCCACGGACGTCTCGACCACAGCGCTCGGCAACAACGCCGCTGCGACCGCCGCAAACGCAAGTGCCCTGGGACTAGGCGCCACTGCAAGCGGCGTAGACGGCACGGCGATCGGCAAGTCGGCCAATGCGAGCGCGCAGGACGCCATCGCCATGGGCACCACCTCAATTGCGAGTGGCACCGCCAGTACAGCGGTCGGTAACGTCGCTGTCGCCAGTGGCGCAAACGCTTCGTCGTTCGGGTCCGGCGCGAAAGCGACAGGAGACAATTCTCTCGCCGCCGGCGTCAGCGCCAACGCCGGCGGAATTGGCAGTACGGCACTCGGCATCGGCGCCAATGCGTCGGCGACGAGCGCCATTGCCGTCGGCAACAATGCCAAGGCCAGTTCTGCCGAAGCGGTCGCCATGGGCACCAATGCGGTGGCGACCGGGGGCAAGGCTGTCTCCATCGGTTCCGGCAACACCGCCTACGGCGACGGCGCGGTCGCCATCGGCGATCCCAGCTATGCCAGCGGCACCGGCGCCTTCACCGGCGGCGCCAACAACATCGCCAACAGCGACGGCACGGCGAGCGCCACCGCGGCCAATATGGCCAACGGCGCTGTCGCTATCGGCAACAACAACAAGGCGATCGGGCAGGGCTCCGTTGCCCTGGGCAATGGCTCGACTGCTGGTGCCGCCGGCCTCGCAGGCAATGTCGCGCTGGGCAATGGCGCTACCGCAGCCGCAAGCTCCGGCGACGTGGCGCTGGGCTCCGGTTCCGTGACCACGGCGGCGGTCGGCACGGCAAGCGCCGTGATCAACGGTACGACCTATGCCTTCCAGGGCACCAATCCGACCTCGACGGTCAGCATCGGCGCGCCGGGTGCGGAGCGCACGCTCACCAATCTGGCGGCGGGGCGGATCAGCTTGACGTCGACTGATGCTGTCAACGGCTCGCAGCTCTTCGCCACCAACCAGGCGGTCGACGCCATCGGCGCCACGCTCAACAACATCAATGTCGGCGGCGGAATCAAGTATTTCCACGCCAATTCGGCCCTGCCGGATTCTCAGGCCCTGGGAACGAATTCCGTCGCGGTCGGGCCCAACGCCGTGGCCAACAACGCCGGCGATGTGGCGATCGGCCTGAATTCGACGTCAGGAGCAACGACCAATGTTGGCGGAGCCACGATCGGCGGCACCGCCTACACCTTCGCCGGCGGCACGCCGGCAGGCGCCTTCTCGGTCGGGTCGGCAGGCGCCGAGCGCCAGGTCCAGAACGTCGCGGCCGGACAGTTGAATGGCGGCTCGACCGATGCGGTCAACGGCTCGCAGCTCTTCGCCACCAACCAGCAGGTGACGCAGAACACGACCGATATCGCCAATATCGGCAGTGGCGTCACCAATCTTGGCAACACGATCAACAACATCGCCGGCGACACCTCGACCGCCTATACCGACGCCAACGGCATAGGCATCCGCTACGCCCGCACCAACGAGGCCGGCCTGGCGCAAACCGATTCCTTCGCGCAAGGGGTCGGCTCCACCGCCGTCGGCTACCAGGCGACCGCGACCGGCGTCAGCGGGCTGGCGCTCGGCCGCGGCACACTGGCCAGCATCGACGGCAGCGTGGCGCTTGGTTCGGGTTCCGTGGCTGACCGGGCCGTGGCGCCCGCCACCGGCCAGATCGCGGCCGGTCCTGCCAACTTCATCCAGTACAACACCACCGACAAGACGCTGCTCGGCGCCGTGTCGGTCGGCACGGCCACGTCCTACCGCCAGATCACCAATGTGGCTGACGGCACGCAGGCGCAGGATGCCGTGACCGTGCGCCAGCTGCAGGGGGTGATCGCCTCGGTCTCGGCGACGTCGACCAAGTATTTCCATGCCAATTCGACGGCCGGCGACTCGCTCGCGGTCGGGGCGGAGTCGGTCGCGGTCGGCCCGACGACGGTCGTCAACGGTGACAATGGCGTCGGCATCGGCAATGGCGCCATCGTCGACCAGACCGCGCCCGGCGGAACGGCCATCGGCCAGAACGCCCATGTCATGCTGGCCGACGGCCTGGCGCTCGGCACCAATTCGACCGCGGCCGGCGTCCAGTCGGTGGCGCTCGGCGCGGGCGCCAACAGCACCTTCGCCAACAGCGTGGCGCTGGGCGCGCAGTCCGTCACCACGGTCGGCGCCCAGGCCGGCTACACGGCCTTTGCGCTCACCGGCCCGCAGACCTCGGCCGGCGAAGTGTCGATCGGCAGCGCGGGAGCCGAGCGCAAGCTCACCAATGTCGCGGCAGGCTCGGCCAATACCGATGCCGTCAACGTCTCGCAGCTGCGCGGGGTGTCGCAAAACATCAGCAACCTTTTCGGCGGCGGCACCACGGTCAATCCCGACGGGTCGATCACCGGGCCGACCTATACGATCCAGGGCAACACCTACTCGACCGTCTATGACGGGTTCACGGCCGTCAACAATGCGCTGACCACCATCAGCAATGGCGCCGGCATCAAGTATTTCCACGCCAATTCGACGCTGGCCGACTCCACCGCCAGCGGCACCGACAGTGTGGCGATCGGGCCGGCCAGCGTGGCCAGCGGCACCAACAGCCTCGCCGCCGGCAATGGCTCGACCGCCACGGGCCAAGGCGCCGTGGCGCTCGGCCAGGGCGCCAAGGCCAACAACGCCAATGATGTGGCGCTCGGTTCCGGCGCAGTGACGCAGGCAGCGGTCGGCACTTCCAGCACCGTCATCAACGGCAAGACCTACACTTTCGCCGGCACCGCCCCGATCGGCACCGTCAGCGTCGGCAGTGCCGGCGCCGAGCGCACGATCACCAACGTCGCCGCCGGACAGATCAACGCCGGCAGCACCGATGCGATAAACGGCTCGCAGCTCTACGCCACCAACACGGCGATCCAGGACCTGAAATCGGGCCTCGGATCGCTCACCCAGAATGCCGTCGTCTATGACACCAATCCGGACGGCAGCAAGAAGAACAGCATCACGCTGCAGGGCGGCGACGTCAACGCGCCGGTGGTCATCTCCAATGTCGGACCCGGTGTGGCGGGCACCGACGCGGTCAATGTCAACCAGCTGAACCAGGGCCTGACCAACGCCATCAGCACGTCCAACACCTACACCGACAAGGTGGCCGCCACGACCTTGCAGCAGGCCAACAACTATACCGACCAGAAGCTCAGCCAGCTCAATACCGACATCAGCGGCATACGCGACGAAGCCCGCCAGGCGGCGGCGATCGGGCTGGCCGCGGCCTCGCTGCGCTATGACGACCGTCCCGGCAAGCTCAGCGTCGCGGCCGGCGGCGGCTTCTGGCGGGATTCGAGCGCCTTGGCCTTCGGTGCGGGCTACACGAGCGAGGACGGCCGCATCCGCGGCAACGTGTCGGGCACGGCCGCCGGCGGTCATGTCGGCGTGGGCGCCGGCATCAGCTTCACCTTGAACTGAGGCAGGAATGAAAGGACTTGCCGTACTGACCTGCCTGGCGCTCTGCGGCGGCCTCGTGCCGGCCGCTGGGCAGGTGGCGTCGCCCTACAGGATCAAGCCCTCGGATGTGGTGCTGCCGCCCGACGTGAAACTGGGAACCTATCAGCGCACGATCCGTCCCTTCGAGAACTGGACGCTGATCTGCGACGAGAACCTCAAGGCGCGCAAGAAGGTCTGCAATGTCTCTCAGGTGATCGAGGATTCCTCGGGCAAGATGGCCTTCAGCTGGTCGCTGGCCGCCACGCAGGACGGCAAGCCCTACATGATCGTCCGCACCGCGCCGAACGCCAGGAGCGATGGCCTGGTGTCGCTGAAGTTCGACGGGCGGGACCAGGCGATCGACGTCCACCTGAACGGCTGCAATGAAGTGGTCTGTGTCGGCATGCTGCCGGTCGGCCCCGTCATGCGCCAGCAGATCTCGCAGAATGCGACGCCGGCGATTTCCTATCCGACCGTCGACGGCAAGACGATCACCGTGACCGCGGCAACACTCAAGGGGCTGACGGCAGCCCTTTCGCCACTCAAATGACCGGGGCAGCACAATGAGCCAGCAGGACCAGTTCATGTCCGCAAAACGCAGCAGCCAGGCCGTCGAGGCCGACCGGCAGAGGCTTGTCGAACCGACGCGGCGGCGATGGCCGCGCGTCGTCGGATTTTCACTGTTGGGGCTCGTCGTGGCGGGCCTTGGCTTTGCCGCCGGGAATTATGCCGCGATCGCCAATCTGGTCGGCAGCGCGACCGCCGCACAGGCCGAGACAGCCAACCCGGCGCTTCCGGACACGCCTTTCCTCGAGCATGTCAAGCAGGCCGGGGTGCAGGCCTGTTCGACCATCTATCCGGTGCTCGGGCAGATCTTGACGACAGGCACGAAGTACAGCGTCAAATCCCTGTGGAACGACCAGGCCGCCGACAAGCACGCCGTCCAGGCCTTCGTCGGCATGGACTATGCGACGGAACGCTATAGTGGACCCGCCGCCGGCGTCGTTTTCGCATCGCCCACCGCTTCGGGTTGCGAGGGGACGATGGTGCGGGTAGCGCCGTTCGCCAGCCCGTGCGCCGATCTTCCGTCCATTCTTCCGCAGGGCAGCAAGATCACCGACCATCTCGGGCAGGTCGAGGTTTACGAACTCGGCGGCAATGCCGGTGAGGCCCTTCTGCTGCCGACAGGCAAAAGCTGCGTGGTGATCTCCGTCGCGTCAGCGGCGAAGTAGGCGAAGCGACCAGGATCAAGGAAAGGGGTGCCGACCATGAGATTGCGGGCTTTGGCAATTTTGGGCTTGACCTTGTTGTGGAGCGGACACGTCGTCTCGTCCGACCTGGTGGCGCCGTCGGAGCCGCAGCAGGAGGAAAAAGGCATCTGGGCGGCCATCGCCTATTCCCAGTCCGACAGCAAATACGGCTTCTTCTGGGGCGCCGACAAGCGGCAGGAGGCGAAGGACATCGCGCAGAAACATTGCGAGAACGCCGGCGGCAAGGCGTGCAACGTCGTCGCCGTCTTCCGCAACCATCGCCATTGGACCGATGACGACCAGACCGGCTTTCCCTACAAGCACTGCGGCGCGCTGGCCATGGCCGACAAGGTCGAGAACCGTTTCACGCCCTGGGGCGTGAACTCGGCAGAGACCCGCCGCGAGGCCGAAGACCTCGCCTTGCAGGCTTGCGAGGCGTCAGGGGCCAAATGCAAGATTCGTGAATGGGTCTGCACATGAAGCGTGGCCTCAAGGCCGTCTGCGCATACGGGGCAATCGCATTCTCGTTGATGTCGCCAGCGTCGGCTGAACAACAGGCGGCGGCTCCAGACGGACCGTCATCGCTGCGCGAAGTCTATCAGGACTGGAGCGTGGCTTGCTCCGTCAAGGAAAATGCCAGGGTCTGTTCGCTCTCACAGGACCAGGTCCAGCAGAACGGCCAAAGGCTGCTTGCCATGGAGATACAGAGGCGCGCGGACGGGTCGACGGTGGCCACCCTGCTTCTGCCCTTCGGCATCCTGCTCGATCCGGGAGTGACGCCCCAGATCGACGATCAGCCGCCATTGTCCCCACAGCGCTTCAGGACCTGCCTGCCGACAGGCTGCATCGCGGTGTTTTCCCTTGACCGATCCATGCTCGGAAAGCTGAGGGTAGGCGAGGTGCTGAAGCTCAATGTCACGACAGATGCGGAGACGCCACTGACATTCCCGGTGTCGCTGCACGGCCTGACCGCGGCGCTCGACCGCATGGTCGCGTTGAGCGCACGGTAAGGACAAGAGCGGCGGCCTGCCAGCCGCCTTCGCCGGGTTCCATGGAACGTTGGTGCGCCGAGGTCGTTTAGTCCCGGTGCCACTGCCAGCGGATCGCGATGATGAAGAAGACCTACGTCAAACCCACGCTTGTGAAACGCGGAAAGCTGACCGAGCGCACGGCACAAATCGTGGCATCCGGGGTCGTATTGGGCGAGTAAAGGCATTTCCGCAGGCGCCCGTGTGCGCAGTGGCTCACGGGCACGCCGCCTCCTCGAACGGTACTGACTGTCCTTGGCAGCCGGGCGACTAGCCCAGCGCCCCGGCTTGGGCTGTCTATGGCTATTTTTCCCGCATCGCCCGGCGGAAGTTCTGGGTGATCGGCTCGGCGAGGTAGGAAAGCACGGTGCGGGCGCCCGTCCGGATCATCGCCTCGCTCGACATGCCGGGCAGCAGCTTGCGACCCTCCAGCTTGGCGAGTTCGTTTCTGTCGATCAACACGGTCGCGGCGAAATAGGGTGCGCCGCTGCGCTCCTCCACCATGCGGTCGGCCGACACGATCTCCACGACGCCGTCGAGCGGCGGCAGATTGTAGCGTGCGAAGGCCGGGAAGCTGACGTGCGCGGGCTGTCCGGGAGCGATCGTCTCGACATCCTCCGGTTTGACCATGGCCTCGACCACGAGTTGTTGTCCGAGCGGTACGATCGTCATCAATGTCTCACCGGGTTTGACGACACCGCCAGCTGTGTGGACCTTCAGATCCATGACGATGCCGTCAACCGGGGCGACAACATCGGTACGGGCAAGCACGTCCCTGGCGGAACGCTCCTCTTGTCTAAGATCGAACAATTCCGCTTCGACCTTGCTTAACTCGTCGACGGCCTCGTTCAGCCGCACTGTGCCGAGGTTCAGGATTTGCATGTCGATCTCGGCCATGGCACTTCTGGCACGGGCGATCGCGGCGATGTTGGTAGCGCGATCCCCTTCGATCTCCTGCTGTTGCCGCCTGAGCAAAAGGTTCCGTTCGCGCGTGGTCAGTCCCTTCGCGAGCAGGCTCTCGAGATCCTTGGTTTCACCCTCGATCGCGTCGATCTGCTTGTCTTTGGTGACGATAAGCTGCTCCAGTCCTGTTATCTCTTCCTCGGTCTGGCGACGGCGCTGATTGAGAATTTCCTGCTCGTCCGTCAAGTTGTGATGCTTGGCCGCGAACACGTCACGCTGCGCGGCAACCGCGTCCTTCGCGGCGGTGGTGGGATTTGCGAGCAACGCCGGGTCAAACGCGATCTCGTCTTTGCCGTCACGCTCGGCCCTGAGGCGTGCGGCCAGCGCCTCTCGCGTGGCAATCCGGTTCTGGATCAGGTCGAGCTGCGCCTTTGCCTGGGTGTCGTCGAGCCGCACGAGGACCTTGCCCGCCTTGACGATATCACCGTTGGCGGCATTGAGCTCCGCGATGATGCCGCCCTCAAGGTGCTGGATGAGCTTGCGGTCGCCGGCGACCTTCACGACGCCCGGGGCCACCGCGGCGCTGTCCAACGGCGCCAGGGCGGCCCAGCCGCCGGCCACGCCGAAGAACAGGAACAGGATGGCGAAGCCGGTACACGTCACGCCCGTGAGACGCAGGGGGACCGGTTCCAGCAGGGAGGGCGGCGGGACGGGTAACGGCACGACGTTCATAGCTGTTCTCATTTCATGCCTGGTTCGCCACGACAGCCGTGCTCATTGCGCTTTGACGCGACGTACGCTTTGAAGAGGGACGTGGCCCGTTGCTGGCGCCGATCACGGCGGTGGAGATTTCCGGCGCGGGATTTGCCGGTATCGCCGGATTTGCGGGTATCTGAGTTACCTGGCGGACGCGCGCGGCGAGTTCGTTGAAGACATGGTCGCGTGAACCGAAGAGGTCTTGTTGGCCCCGGTTGAGAACCAATATCTTGTCGACCTTGTCCATCATGTTCGCCCGGTGCGCGATCAGGATAACGGTCGTGCCCGCCGCCTTCACCGCGCCGAGGGCGGCGATCAGAGCGTCCTCACCCTCGCGGTCGAGGTTGGAATTGGGTTCGTCCAGGATGATGAGTGCCGGGTCGCCATAGAGCGCCCGCGCCAGCCCGATGCGTTGGCGCTGGCCGCCCGACAGCACCGCGCCGGCTTCGCCGATGTCGGTGGCGTAACCTTTCGGCAATCCCTTGATCAGTTCGTGGACTCCCGCCAGCTGCGCGGCCTTGACCACGTTGTTGAAGACCGCCGGGGTGATATTCGCGAAGCGGCAGATGTTTTCGGAGACGGTGCCGGCGAAGAGCTCGATGTCCTGCGGCAGGTAACCGACATAGTGACCACGGTCCTCCGCCGCCCATTGGGCAACGTCCATGCCGTCCAGCAACGCACGCCCCGCGGAGGGGCGCCAGGCGCCGGCCAGTATCCGCGCCAGGCTTGTCTTGCCGGCCCCGCTCGGGCCGATCAACGCCATGGCCTCACCCGCGTTGAGCCGGAAGCTGATGCCTTTCAGGATGTGCTCGCCACCCGGCCGGGCCAGCACGAGGTTCTCGGCCTCGAACCTGCCTTTCGGACGGGGCAGCGGCAGAACCGGCGCGGCTTCCCGGTGCTCCCCGGCGACCGCGGTGAGACGCCGGTAAGCGGCACGCGCTCCGACCGTCGCCTTCCATGTGCCGATCGCTTGCTCGACCGGAGACAGCGCGCGCCCCATCAGGATCGAGGCGGAGATCATGATGCCGGGCGAAGCCTCGTTGCGAAGCACCAGGTAGGCGCCAAGGCCCAGTATGGCCATTTGCAGGGCCAGCCGGTGGCAACGCGCGATGGCCGCGATGACACCGCCACGGTTGGCGGCAAGAACCTGTCCCTTGTTTGCCTCGTCCTGCTGTGCCTTCCAGCCCTCCAGCAGTGGCTTCAGCATACCCATCGCCTGCACAACCTCGGCGTTACGGATCGCCGCCTCGGCCTGCACATAGGCCCGCGACTGTGCGTTCGCGGCCTCGGTCAAGGGCTTGCGCGTGAGGTATTCGTTGAGCACCGCCAGGGCAAACAGGACGATCCCGCCGCACAGTGCCAACCAGCCCAGCCAAGGGTGCATGACGAATATGGCGGCGAAGAACAGCGGCGCCCAGGGCGCGTCAAGGATCGGGAAGATGCTTGGGCTGGTGAAGAAATTCCGGACTTGATCCAGATCGCGCAACGGACGGGCGTTGGCATGACCCGGCGCCGAGGCGGCATATTCCACCGATGCGGTCAGGAGAACCGGTGCCAATCGCGCATTCATCCACGATCCGACGGTGGCCAGCAGACGCCCGCGCACCACCTCCAGCCCCGCCATTGTCACGAGTGCGCCTGCCGCCATCAGCGACAGCATCACCAGCGTCTCCAGGCTGTGGCTGGATAGCACGCGGTGGTAGACCTGCAGCATATAAAGCGCCCCGGTCAGCATCAGCACGTTGATGCCGCCGCTGAACCAGATAAGCGGCCGGATGGCGCGTCTGACCTCTTTCATCACCACCTGCAGGGCAGGGGGCTGTTGTCTGTTTTTCATCATCTGGTTGACATCTCCGGGCGACAGATCGCGGGGTGCGGGGGCAGCCATGGCTGCCCCCGTTGGTCGAGTCTCAGGCGACATCGACAAGGATGTGCTGCATCGCCGTCTGGTCGCCATCCGCGTCCGCCACCTTGAAGGCGAAGTCGAGATGGGCATCCGGCGTCTGGGTCACGGTCGAGGTGAAGCCGATGTCCGTGATCTTCAGCACGTCGTTATCGGTGGGGTCGAAGTTCACCAGGCTGGTGGTCGCATTGCTGCCGCCGCCAGCGCCGGTTGTCGGGTTCAGGTTGATCGCCGTGCTGTTGCCGGTGATGCCGTTGCCCGACTGCATGATCTGGGCACCCTGCAACACGAAGTGCTCGCCGGCTGCGTTGTAGTCGTTCTGCTCGATGATCACGAGGCCGTCGTTGTTGTCGAGCGTGAACTCGCTGCTGTACGGGGCCGGGACGTGGCCTGTCCTGAAGATGTCGGCGTTCTCCACGTACATAGCCCGCGTGATCGAAACATCGTCGGCTGTGGACGCCGTGCCCTTGTCGTCGAGCAGGTTGAGGATCAGCATCAGGTCTTCGCTGTTGCCGATGCCGTCGAACTTAATGGCCATGGCGCCTGCAGTCGCCGTCGGGGTGGTGGCCTCGTTCACGATACCGACGTCGCTGTTGAAGAACCGCAACGTGAGCAGTTCGCCTTTCTGGATCGTGTCGCCGGCGACACCGTTGGTGGCCTGTGTCGCGGACACCCACGTCTCATTGGCATTGCTCACCATCTCATGGCCGCCGAGCGTGAATGTGGAGTCACTGGATGACCCCTCACCATTGTTCGTCAAGCTGAACGGGTTGGCTTTGTTGATCAAGTTGCCGGTGAACTGCACGTAGAAATTTTCATTAGCCGGCGTAGTTGGATCATCCGCCTGCAACTTTTCCAGCACGATCGGCGGGTGGCCGGTATTGCTCGTGGGCACCTTGGACAGGAGCTCACTGGTGTGAATTACGTCGAAGCTGAAACCTTCGAGCGGGTCGGTCAGGTGGATGGTGTAAGTGTCCGCAACCTTGTCGAAAACGAGGGTGCCGCCGGCCGTGCCCGTCTGGACGCCAGCCGCTGGATCCTTGTCGTAGGTGAAGCTGAAGTTGAACGTCGCCGACGTGAGGCTCTCCGATGCGAGCGTCACGTCGGGGGTGAGGATATTGCCACCACCGCCGCCGGTGATCGTACCAGTCAGGCCGATCTGGACGCCGGAAAGCGCGCCATTCTGGTCGACAAAGTCAGAACCACCGCTGGTGTAGAACGCGGCTGTATGAGCATCGGCGCCGATGTCGTACCCGAAGGCTCCGGTGGCCGACGCGTTAAGCGTGTTAGGCAGGGTCTCGTGGGTCCCGGTGCCGTTGCCGGCGTTCTGGTCACCGTCGAACGGCACCGTGATCGTCGGAGCATCGTCCTTGAAGACGAGGTTCGTGCCGATGTCGAGGGTGGCCGATTGGTGGTCGCCGTCCTTGTCGGTGATGGTGGCGGTGAGCTGGACCAGATTGTCGGCGTTCAGGGTCTTGCTGTCGTCGGGGTCGTTAGGGTTGGCATGCACCACCGCGCGGAGCTGGTCGAGGGTCGCGCTTCCGGTGGCATCGACCGAGACGGTGAAGACAAGGTCGTTGGTGCCGGCGGTGCGGCCTTCAAGGACGGCGCCATTGAGCGAGAGGACGACCGCCTCGCCGGTTAGCGTATCGACCAACCCGGTTGCACCGGGATTGAAGCCCAGCGCATAGGTGAGCGTGCCGGCGCCATCGGCGCCAAAGGCCGAACTGAAGTTGGCGGCGAAGCTCTGCGTGGCGGCGGGCCCCAGGGTGGTCTCGTCGACGGTCAGCGTCGGCTCGGTGCCGGTGGTAGAGATGCTCGGGCCGTCATCCTTGAAGATGAGGTTCTGGCCGATGTCGAGGGTGGCCGCCTGGTGGTCACCGTCCTTGTCGGTGATGGTGGCGGTGAGCTGGACCAGATTGTCGGCGTTCAGGGTCTTGCTCTCGTCGGGGTCGGCGGTCGGATGCACCACCGCCCGGATCTGATCGAGGGTGACGCTGCCGGCGGCATCGACCGAGACGGTGAAGACGAGGAGGTTGGTGGTGGCGGTGCGGCCTTCAACGACGCCGCTGCCGTTGACCGAGAGGTTGACTGCCTCATTGGTGGCGGTGTCGGTCAGACCCGAAGGGCCGGCCACGACGCTCAATGCATAGGTGAGCGTGCCGGCGCCATCGGCGCCAAAGGCCGGACTGAAGTTGGCGGCGAAGCTACGCGTGTCGTTGGTGGCAAGCACCGTCTCGTCGACGGTCAGCGTCGGCTCGGTGCCGGTGGTCGAGATGCTCGGGCCGTCATCGTCGAAGTTGATGAAGGAGCCGACCTCTTCGGTGTGGGCGTTTGTGCTCGTCGCGGAGAAATGGAACTCGCTGATGTCGCACCCTTCGTTTGCATCGACCCCCTTGACCTGCAACCGGTCCATCGGGCTGCTGGTGGTGACATCGACCGTCGTGACGTTGTCGAGCCCGGTGATGGTGACGGTGTTCCCGCTCCCGCTGAGCCCGGTGACGGTGATGTTGCCGGCCCCCGTGGCATAGGTGCCATCAGCGGTGATGACGGAGGCAAATTCCGATGTACCCGTCAACTTGATGCCGGTGATGTCCACGGGGTTGGTCGAGGTGCCGTCAAAAAAGTCCGTGCCTTGCTCGTTGCCGGTATTGTTGAAGGCGCTGATGCTGACGTCCACACGCGCAGTCGGAGTGGAAGGCGTTATCTGGTTGATCGTGAACCCGGCCTGGGTGATGGTCTCGATATGCGCGCCATACTGGATTTGCGCGGCGGTGCCTGCGTTCAGATTGCCGCCGGTCACAAAATCGACCTGCAGCGTTTCGTTCGGATTGATGCTCTGGTTGTCGACGCCGAAGCCCTGTGTACTCACGTTGGCGGTGCCACCGTTCAAGCCGATCACCAGAAGCTGCTTGGAAGCGTCATTGGATGAGTTGATCAGATAGAAATCATGATTGCCGGGCGCGGCGGCCGAGCCTAAGAAATTGTTCACGGTGGTGCCCACGACCGATGCGAACACCTTGTTGGTCAGATCGATGCGGTCGTCCGGGTTGGCTGTGTCCGGATGGTGCAACGGCACATATTCGACCGTGTACAGATCCGCATTGGTTGCGCTGGTGTTGATCAGCCCAAGCGAGAAGGCGAGCGGCCCGGTCTCGGCGGGCTCGGCGAGCGGGTCGGAGGTGCCTATGACACCGATCACGACGTTCGCGTGCGTTGCATCCTGGAACAGCCAGACATAATTGCCGTCGATCGTTTGAATTCCGCTGTTCACGCCGACGGTGGTGGAAAACGGGGTCCCGGATGCGCTTTGCGTGAGAACAACCGAGGTGATGGTTTCCCCCGCGCTCGCCGAAGCCACCACGAAGTTGCTTTGGAAGGCAACCTCCGGTGAGGGCAGCCCGCCTGCCGCGTCGAGACCCAGTAGGTATGTCAGCGTTGTGTTGGTGCTGTGCGGCACAACGGACGGGTCAACGTCGTTATCCTGAAGGCCGATGGTTTCGTCGATGATGATGTCTTGAGTTGTGATGTCGAGTGCCATGGAGGTTCTCCCCGGTTCAAAACGCATCAAGAAAAGGGGTTAACTCCCCCCAAATGCCGGATGCCCCTACCCAAGCGCATCCGCCGGCGCATGAAATTGCGACCTTTGATCCTCAATGTGCCGCCGACGCGGAGGGCGCGTCCATTCCCGCTTCGATAGTGTTATGGTGAATGGCCGCACCTGATCGAACGATATATATCCTTCGATAGATCAGGCCGGCGCGGGCGGTTGCGCTTTTGCCGCGGGCCATTGCCGTCGGGCGGCTTTCCGGCCGGTTGCGGGCATCATGTCGATGCCAGGTTGAAAGCGATGATCAGAGCAGGCCGGTTCGGCCTATTCCTGGATGCTCGGCATCCTTGCCATTCGCGACCCAGGCCAATTCCGCCCGGCCGCCGAGGTGCAGCTTCTCGTAGACGTGATGCAGGTGCATCTTCACGGTGCCTTCGGATACATGCAGCCGCTGTGCGATGATCTTGTTGCGCAACCCGCGCGAGACGAGGTCGGCGATCTCGCTCTCCCGCCCGGTCAGCTTGGATTTCGGCTGGGGCTGCGATCGGGGCATCAGCAATTGCTGGACGATCTTGTGGTCGATCCACTTCTTGCCGGCGGCCACCGCATTCACACATTCGACGAGGTAGCGGTGGCTGATGCCGTCGAGCAGCAGGCCGTCGCTGTCGAGCGCCTGAATTTCCTTGATGTCGAGCCTGCCGTTCGGCTGCATGATGAAGATGACGCCGAGAGTGCTGTTGCAGGCTTTCAGCCGGGCGGAAAGACCGATCGTCTGCGGATCCGCGATGTTCAAGCCGACGATGACGATATCGGGCCGATGGCGCGCGACATGAAGGAGAATGTCGGCAGGCCGGCGGCACTGGGCGACAACATCGTGTCCTGCCTTTTGCAGGACCCATTCCAGACCGGCGAGATACACCCCCCGCGGGTCCGCGACAACCAAAGTTGACATGCGAACACCGTCCGTAAAAAACGCAACGAACTTGCCTAAAAACCCGTCAAATTAGGAAACCAGAGCTTAGGCAGTTTGTCAAGAAACAGCTAATATATATTAAGCTATAATAGAAAGCTTAGACTGTCGCGACGATCGGCGCCGACATTTCGCAGGGCAGCGGGTATGCGGTAAAACACGAGGAAAAGCGCCGCCCATTCGTACGGGGTTCCCGGCAAAATCGTGCTGATGACCTGCACGAAGCAGAATAATGTGCAATTCGGCGGCCTGTTGCCGACCGACCGCTTATGATGGGGAGAACTTGATGCGGAACACGATGCTGGGCTTCGCGGCACTTGCCCTGGTTGCATGCCAATCGGCTCCTGTGGAGCCGCAACCCGCCGCTGTCGAACCTCCGTCAGCTCCGGTTGTCGCTCCCCCTGCATTGGCTCCCGCGACTGCTCCTGCAGGTTCGACCATCATGGATCCATCCGTGACGATTACGCCGCCAGCGAAGGGCGTTCCAACAAAGTACGCCGCTTTTTCGGGCATGTGGGCCGGGCGATTGGAGGGCACGTATGAAGCCAAGGTAGCCGTGCAGACGATTTCACCAAACGGCAAGGTGACGGTCACCTTCGCGTGGGGCAATCTGGGCGACAACAATCCGGGAGAGGCCGCCGGTGAAGGAAGAATTGTCGGGACCACATTGAAGCTCGGGCGCCTGCCGAATGGCGCCGACATCAGTTTGACGATGTTGCCTGATGGCACGCTGGCCGGAACCTATGCGCTCGCCGGCCAGACCTACACGGGCGCGTTCACCAAGCAATGATCAGGGAAGCGTCCACATGTTCGCCGGGGACGGGCGGCTTGGCGAGCGACTGAGGGACGCTGACGCCGCTCGATGCAGGCTCTCGCGGGGCGCCGCGTCGATGACGTTGGTGATCCACTGCGACTCGCTCGCCGATAAACCAGCCAACCTCGTCGGCAACTCAAGTAGCTGGCCGCGATTGGTCGCGCCTGCTGCAAGCTCTGTCGTGGAGAAGGGTGGTAGCGGGAGAGGGACTTGAACCCCCGACCCCAGGATTATGATTCCCGTGCTCTAACCAACTGAGCTACCCCGCCAGGGCGGCGAAAGGCCCGAAATCCGCCTTAAATCGAAAGGCATTTCGAGGCGTTCGCCAAGGTCGCGCGGATATAAGGTTGGGAGGGCGAGCCTGTCAAGCTTCGAAGCATTCCATATCGCCGCATATTCTCATTGCCGGAAAAAGCTTTGCCGCATGGACATTTGGTTGCAACCGCCGGGGTTGAGTTCGAAGGGGCACGTCGCTATGTCTCGGCCACGAGTTTTTAGAGTTTGAAACAGATGAAGCCGCGCATTGCAGTCCTCGGTTGCGGATACTGGGGCAGCAACCATATCCGCACCCTCAAGGCGCTTGGCGCGCTGTACGCGGTTTCCGACGCCAACCGGGCGCGTGCCGAAGGCTTTGCCAGCGAACAGGATTGCCTGGCGATCGAGCCGGACCAACTGTTCGGCCGGGACGACATCGACGCCATCGTCATGGCCTTGCCGCCGCAATACCATGCCGACCTTTCCGTGCGCGCTGTCGAGAGCGGCAAGGACGTGCTGGTGGAAAAGCCGATCGCGCTGACCGTTCCGGATGCCGAGCGCTCGGTGCAGGCGGCCAAGGACAATGGCCGCGTCTTCATGGTCGGCCATGTCCTGCGTTTTCATCCCGCCTTCGAGACGCTGAAGGGGCTGATCGACAATGGCGAGCTTGGCGAGGTCCGCTACATCCACTCGCACCGGCTAGGCCTTGGCAAGTTCCATACCGAGAACGATGCACTGTGGGACCTGGCGCCGCACGATCTGTCGATGATCCTGGCCATCACCGGCACCGAGCCGATCGAGGTGCGCGGCGAGGGTGCGGCACTCCTCGACAACCTCAGCGACTTCGCGCATCTGCACATGCGCTTTCCCAACGGCCTGCGCAGCCATCTCTTCACCTCGCGGCTCAATCCCTATCGCGAACGACGGCTGACCGTGGTCGGCACCAAGGCGATGGCGGTGTTCGACGATGTCGAGCCTTGGGAGCGCAAGCTTGCCGTGTACCGCCACGCGGTCTGGCAGGACAGCGGCCAATGGGCCTTCACCACCAACGAGCCGTCCTATGTCGCGGTCGGGCAAGGCATGCCGCTGACGCGCGAACTCGAGCATTTCATCCACTGCATCGAGACGCGGGCCGAGCCGCGCACCAGCGGCGAGGAAGCAATCAGGGTGCTGCGCATCCTGACGGCGGGGACGGTCACCCATACCAAGTCCTGAGGCCGTTTGGAAATTCTGCTCTGGCGGCCGTCTGATGGCGTTTTCTGCGCTTCCCCGTTCTACTGCGTGCAGTAGAACTGAGCTCACGGACCCGAATGTCCGCTGCGCTCCGGTTCTCAAAACCACCACCATATGACTCGCCAGAGCGAATTTCGAAACGGTCTCTGAGCTCGACTTTGTACGTTTTTGGTCAGGTCCATGTCCAGAAGAGGCTGTTGGTTGCGA
>NZ_BSNY01000008.1 GCF_030160235.1 Mesorhizobium huakuii | reverse complement strand
ACGCCAACCGAGCCGATCACCGGAATGAAGCTCTCGTCGACGCTCAGCGTCGGCGCCGCCGTCCCGCTCAGCGTAATCGAGGGAACATCGTCCGTGATATTGATCGAGATGGTCGACGTGGATGTATTGCCAAAGCCATCGGTTACCGTGAACGTGAACACGTCTTGCCCGGGCTGCACAGTGGCGCCGTCGTTGCCCGCCGGCACATTCATTTCCGGCTTGGTCAGCGTATAGGTGTAGTTGCCGTCCGCGTTCACGTGCAGGATGCCGTACGTGCCATTGATGTTCGTGCCGACATTGCCGGTCACGTCGCCGCCAATATTGCCTGATGCAACGCCGGTCACGGTCGGCCCGTCTGGGTCCGAGAAGGTCAGCTTGCCCGTCGTGGTCTCCGAGCCGTCGCCCGCATGCGAGCCGTCCACCGTCCCGGGGCCCAGGTCGCCGGCCGGTGGCGTCGTGTCGATGCCTGCCTCGTTGACCGTCGCAACCTCCGCCACCACACGCGGTTGGCTGCCGGTCACCTCGATCGTCAGCGTGGCCGGCGAGGTGTCGCCGTCGCCGTCCGTGATCGTGTAATTGAAGACATCATTGCCAGTCGGCGCATTCGGGGTGGCCTGATAGCTGTAGTCGCCATTGGCGAAGACCGTCAGCACGCCGTGCGCGCCCGTCACCGTCGTCACACCGTTGTTCGTTACTGAACCTGTCCAGGCGATCGATGCGATCCCGTCGGCTCCCGCCGTGTCAGCCGCGCCGGTGCCGTGGGTGCTCGTACCGGTCTCGACATTGCCCGTTACTTTCTCGCCGGACTGTGCCGCGTCCGTGTCGTTATGCGCCGTCGGCACGTCGTCCTTGATCGAGATCGTGATCGTCGAGGTGCTGGTGTTCCCAAAACTGTCTTTCACCGTATAGGTGAACACGTCCTGTCCGGGCTGCACGTTGGTGCCGTCGTTGCCCGCCGGAGCATTCGCTTCCGGATTGGTCAGCGTATAGGTGTAGGTGCCATCCGCGTTGACGTGCAGGATGCCGTACGATCCATTGATGTTCGCGCCGACATTGCCGCTCACGTCGCTGCCGACATTGCCTGATGCAACGCCGGTCACCGTCGCGCCGTCAGGGTCCGAGAACGTCAGCGTACCTGTCGTCGTCTCCGAACCGTCGCCCGCATGCGAGCCGTTTACATTCCCGGGACCCAGGTCGCCGGCCGGCGGCGTCGTGTCGAGGCCCGCCTCGTCGACTGCTGCGACCGCGGGCGATATCTGCGGCTGGCCATTGGCCACCGTGATCGTCAGCGTCGCCGGCGACGTGTCGCCGTCGCCGTCCGTGATCGTGTAGTTGAAGACGTCATTGCCCGTCGTCGTATTCGGGTTGGCGTGATAGCTGTAATCGCCGTCGGCGAAGACCGTCAGCACGCCGTGCACGCCCGTTACCGTCGTCACTCCGTTGCTGGTAACCGAACCCGTCCAGGCGATCGACGCGATCCCGTCGGCTCCTGCCGTGTCAGCCGCGCCGGTGCCGTGGGTGCTCGTACCGGTCTCGACATTGCCCGTCACCGTCTCACCAGACTGCGCGGCGTCCGTATCGGCTTTCGCCGTCGGCACGTCGTCGATGACATTGATCACCAGGTTCCCGGAGGCAGGCTGGTTGTCCAGGTCGGTTACGACGACCGCGAAGCTGGGTGCAGCTTCCGTATTGGCTCCGTCGCCAGCCGTGGCGCTGTGGTAGTCTGCCGCCAGAGTGTAGCTGTAGTGGATCGTGCCCGTGCCGTTCGCGCTGGTGTACTCGTACCACGCACTCACCGTGCCGCCCGTGGCGGCGTCCGTAAATGTCGTCGGATTGCCCGAGTCGCTCGACAGCGCGTGGCCGCCCAGCGACACCGAGTTCACCCCATCCTGCGAGGTGAAGCCGACCGTGCCGCTCACCGAGTTCGAGCCGTCATGCTGCGAACCGCTCGGCAGTCCCGCCTCGTACACGATCGCACCGGCAGCACCGGCGGCAGGGATATCGCCCAGCGTCGGCGGCTCATTGCCGATATTGATCGTCAGCGTGGTGTTCGACTGGTCGCCGTCACCATCCGTCAGCGTGTAATGGAACACATCGCTCACGCCGCCCGGCGTGTTCGTAGCGCGGTCATAGGTGTAGTGGCCGTCCGAATACAGTGTCAGCGTACCGTACTGACCCGCGATCGTCGTTCCGGTGACTGCGGATGTCACGTCCTGCGCCGCACCCGTCCCAAAGGCCGAGGTCACGCTCGCGCCGTCCGCACCCTTGACGTCCGCGCTGGCGGACGGGTCGGTCTCGCCGACGCCCGTGATCACGTTGCCCGAAATCTGCGTATGGCTGCCCGCTCCGACGCTGTTGGCGTCCGCGTTCGCCGTCGGCACATCGTCTACAATCTGGACCGACAACGTGCCGGGAGCTGAGACATCGCCATCTGTGTCGGTGACGGTGACGGTCATGTTGTCGAAGACGGAATCTGTCCCGGCGCCGGGGTGAGCAGCACTATGGACGAGCGTGTAGCTGTAGCTCACCTGGCCGGTGCTGGCGTCGTAGCCGTTGATGATCAGCGTGTTGCCCAGCGGCGTGGCGACAGTGATCGGCGTCGATGCGCTGTTGGCCAGCGCGGCACCCGAAATTACCTGGCCGGCGATAGTCAGCGAGCCGACACCGTCGGGCGAAGTGATGGTGAAGGTGCCGGTGTTGACCTCGGACTGGTCGCTGTTGGGGGCGGGATTCTGCGCCTCGCCCGAGCCTTCCGACCCAGAGCTTGCCGGCAGGCCTTTTTCATTGACGACGGTGTCGCCGCCATTGACGGAAGGCGTCAGGTCGATGATCGACGGTATGGAATTGGGCTTGATAAGAGACGGGAAGAGTTCGCGATGGTCCGGCTGGCCGAACGCCAGATCCGTCGGCGGCAACAGCGCCGATAGGCCGAACCCGTCGCCGATGCCGCCAGGAGGAACCGAGAAGTCTCCGCCGGCACTCGACGTCGAGCCGCCTGGGCCTGCCGATATGGAACCGTCGGCGCCGAAAGCAACGTCGACATGGCTCGCCTCGAGCGCCGCGATCAGGGCAA
This sequence comes from Mesorhizobium huakuii, assembly GCF_030160235.1. Taxonomy (GTDB): domain Bacteria; phylum Pseudomonadota; class Alphaproteobacteria; order Rhizobiales; family Rhizobiaceae; genus Mesorhizobium; species Mesorhizobium huakuii. Next base: position 94,249 of record NZ_BSNY01000008.1, on the reverse strand, counting down.
CGCGCGGCACTTCGACATCGCCGATGACGAAGGTCGGCACGTTCAAGGCGCCATCCTTGATCACGATCACCGAGCCATCGGCCTGTTCGAGCACGAGGTTGTGACCATCGACCTTGATGTTGTCGATCGAAACGTTGGCCGGAAGCTTCACCACATGGTTGGCGTCGGCCACATATTCGTGCGGCGCGGCCGCCGGCGGCGTCTTCGCCTCTGCAGGAGCTTCCGGTTTGACGGGCGCGCCGCTGCCGACATCGACAGGAACCGGTTCGGCTGCCGCCGGGGCGGCCTTTTGTGTCGAGGCTGCCTCCGCGACCTGGATCTGCGCCTGCGACGGCAGGCCGTTATGTTCAGAGTGCTCGCCCCAGGAATGAGAGACGGTGTCCAAATCGTTACTGGTGGTCATAGCCAAACCCCTCCGGCATTTCCCGGAAAGAGACAGGGACCACTTCTACTTTGCAACCGTCCTGCAATCTTTTTCATATACTCGGATATGCAGGCTTCTGCATTTTTTATGCGTGGTAAACTCGAAACATATAACCTGATATACATTAGCCGGTGTGCGACCCGTTTGACGAGGCTTGGCTTTGGTCATTTGGTAAACAGAAGTATAAACTTGTATAAAATTTTAAATAAAACGACTGATATCAAGTACAACAAACTTATCCACCTTCTTTTCCAATAATTTGAGGCGGGATTGGTAGCGTCCACAGTCAGAGGTGGGCGTTATGACAAAAGCAAAATCTGCCCTTGGGGCAACCGGGCTCAAAGCACTGCTGCTGGCAATCGGCATTATGGGCCTGCCGCAGCCATCCTCCGCGAGCACTTTCGCGGCGAAAGCCGATCCTGCCGATGCGCTGCTGGCGAAGGTCGAAACGCCTCCCGCCCTCGGTGGCATTTCGCTGGCGCGGCCGCAGCCCTGGCAGCCGGCCCCGGCCTACAAAATAGGCATGGTTTTCGGCAGCTACGGTACTGCCGCCGCCGATCAGGAAAACGTCTCTTCGACGGCGCTGGACAATGCGGGGATCGATCCCATCCAGACGGCGGCGATCATTCCCGGCGTGTTCGGGTCGGTTGCGCTGTCCATGCATAATTTTCCGGTTTCCGCGCGTTGGGCGCCGGTCTACAAAGCGATCGTCGATTGTTCCGCGGGCACTGCGTGCGACGGCAAGAACAGCATCTTCACCGCGATCGCCAATGCCGCCAGGGACAAGCGGTTTGTCGACAAGCTGTCCTTCATCAACTCAAGCATAAACCACGCGATCGCCTACAAGAAGGACAGCGTGGTCTACGGCAAGCTCGATTACTGGGCCAAGCCGTCGGAAATTCTCGAGCGGCGGGCGGGCGACTGCGAGGATTTCGCCATTCTCAAGATGGCGGCGCTGCTGCGTGTAGGCGTTCCGGCGCAGAGCATGTCGCTCGTCGTCCTGCAAGACCGCAAGCGCGGTTTCTTTCATGCCGTGCTGTCTGTCAGCACCGGCAGCGGCGTCTTCATTCTGGACAGCCTGAGCAACGTCGTCGTGCGCGACAGCGATCTTCCCGACTACGTGCCATTGTACTCGTTCAGCACCGACCGCGCGTGGATCCACGGCACCAGGCCCGGCGCGGCCCAGGTCGCCGATATCAAGGGCGGACTTGCGACGGTCGCACCTGGCGAGGGCCTGCAGCCATAGCACACCCAAGCGAAGCAGACGGTTCGGCACGCTTTCGTGCTCATGTCGTCTCCCCGGAACTGGGGCCACTTTCGGGCGATATGCACTAGCCGCCGAAAACGAAGGCCATCAGCAGCTCCGGTTCGAGCACCGGCGCCCGCGCCACGTTCAATTGCCCCCGGTAGCGGCGGTCGCCCGCGCCGATGACGAAACCGGTAGCGACCGGCGTTTCGCCATTGGCGTCGAGCCGGGCGAATATGTCAGCGACATTGAGATCCAGGGCAAGCTTCAGGTCGTGACGCGCGTCCTCGCTTGGCGCAACCGGCAATTGACGCCTGACCAACTGCTGGAACGGCGCGTTGAAGGTCAGGATCCTCTTCGATGATGAGAGCGCAAAAGCCGGTGATGGGCAGGCGACCAGAATGGCATTGATCGTCTTGATCGACGCAAGCCTTCTCAAGGTCTGGTTTTCGTCGGCCAGTCCGCGCATGCAGGCCACCCGGATTGCCGACGTCAGGTTTCCTGTGTGGGCATGGCTTTCGGCGATCTCGTCGATCAGCATGCCGATCGTGCATTTGCGGCTTTCGGCCATCTGCTTCAGCGTGGTCCAGAACGCCCGCTCCAGGCGAATGCCGCGTCGTGTGCCGCCACGCGCCACAACCCGGAATTCCAGCCCGAAGTCCTCTGTCGCCATGGGTGGCAGCAGCCGCTCGCGATTGGCGGCGGGAGAGGTGATGCTATCGTTCACTCATGGCCTCCTCACGTGCCTTGTTGATCGGCTTGAGCAGATAGGTGAGGATGGTTTTGCGTCCGGTCTTGATATCGACCGAACAGATCATGCCGGGGATGATCGAATAGGTCTTGCCATCTCGCGTCAGCGTCGACCGCTCGGTTGCGACGCGTACCTGGTAGTAGGGTTCGCCCGTCTTCTGGTCGACCAGGCTGTCGGCGGTGATGTTGGAGACCTTGCCCTCGATGCCGCCGAAGATCGAGAAATCATAGGCGGTAATCTTGATCAGCGCGTCCTGGTCCGGCCGGATGAAGGCAACATCGCGCGGTGAAACCCGCGCTTCGACCAGCAGGGTCTCGGAAGTCGGCACGATGCCCGCCACGACTGCGCCGGGCTGCACGAAGGCGCCGACCGTGTTGATGTCGAGCGTGTTGACGATGCCGTCGACGGGCGAGCGGATATCCGTGCGTGCCACCTTGTCGGTGGCGCCGCGTATGGTCTCATCGACGACCGAAAGATCGGCCAGCGCCTGCGTCAGGTCGCTCAGCGCTTCCTGTTGCAGCTGCAGGCCGAGCTCGTTGACTTGAAGCTGGGCTTCGGTGATGGCCCCCTTGGCTTTCTTGATGGTTTCACCGGCAAGGTTCAGCTGCCCATGCAGTTCGGTCTGCTCCCGCTCGACGCGGATCTGCTCGGTCCTGGCCATCAGCCCCTTCTTGACCATGGATTCGACCAGCGCCGTTTCCCGGTCGCTGACTTCGAGGTTTTTGGTGAGGCGATCGAGATTGGCGTTGGCTTCGTCCAATTCGTTCAGCCGCTGATCGAGACGCGACTTGAGGACCGACAGCTTGACCTGGAAGTTGTCACGGCGCGCGACGAGCAGCTTCTGCTCGTTGTCGCAGATTTCCGGCGCCACCTTCTGGATTTCGGGCGGACAGGGAAATGGACCGTCGATATTGCCGGTCTGCTCGAATTTCAGCCGCGCAATGCGCGTCTCGAGCGCCCGTGCCTTGGCCTGCTGCTCGCCGAGGCTGGACGTGTTCATCGTGTTGTCGAGGCGGATGATGAGATCGTTCTTCTTGACGATCTGTCCGATCTTCACGGCAATTTCCTGGACGACGCCCGGCTCGCTGGACTGGATGATCTGGGTCTTGGAAGCCGGTATGACCTTGCCGTCGCCGCGCGCGATTTCGTCGACCTCGGCAAAGGACGCCCAGGCGACGGAAGACACAAGGAGTGCCCCTATGATGAACAAGGACGCCGACGCGAAAAGCGGCGGCCGGTCTTCCCTTGCAAGCATGTCCTACAACCCCAACGCATTGAATGCATTCAATAAGTCTGTTTCTCAGGCGCTTGTTTTCTGCAGCGCCTGTATCACTTGGTCCTTCGGTCCATCGGCAACGATCCTGCCTTGCTCGATGACGATAAGACGGTCGGCCAGTTCGAGCATGCTGAAGCGATGCGTCGAAACGATCAGCGTCGTGTTCCGGTCGAAAGCCACTTTGAGCTGCTTGATCAGCTGCCGCTCGGAAGCCAGGTCCATCGAACCCGACGGCTCGTCCAGGAAGACGATTTTCGGTCTGGTCAGCAACAGCCGGGCAATCGCCATCGTCTGCCTCTGGCCGCCCGAGAGATTGGTGCCGCGCTCGCCGACATTCATGTCGTAGCCACGCGGGTGACGGGAGACGAAATCGTCGACGCCGGCAGCCTTGGCCGCTTCGACGATCTGCTCGTCGGTCGCCTCCGGACATGCCATCAGGAGGTTTTCCTTGATGGTGCCCGAAAACAGATCGTTGGCCTGCGCGACGATCCCGACCGCGGCGCGAACCTCCGATGGGTGGTATTGGCGGATGTCGATCCCGTCCAGCAGCAGCTCGCCTGATGTCGGCAGGAAGAGCCTGCCGATCAGCCGGCCCATCGTTGTCTTTCCCGAGCCTATGCGGCCGATGATGCCGATCCGCTCACCCGGCTTCACCGAGAAATTCAGACCGGTCAGGACCTCGTTCTCGGAGCCCGGATAGACAAAGCCGACATTCCTGAACACCATGGCGCCGCTACGAATGGGCCGGTTGACGAAACCCACCGTATCCGGGCGATCCTCGGGCTGCGCCATGATCGAGTTCACCATGCGCAAGGAGAGCATGGCCTGGCGCAGCCTGGACAAGGTGATGGCGATCTGGCCGAGTGGAGACACGGCCCGGCTGGCCAGCATGACCGTGCCGATGATGGCTCCGGTGGAGACATGTCCTTCCGAGAAGGCATAGGCGCCGGCCACGATCAGGGCGACGGTGACCAACTGCTGGATGGCCTGCGTTATATTGCTGGCGGCCGCCGAGAGCTGCTTGATCTTCTCGGATGTGTTGGACGCGTTCTTGGAATGCTCTCCCCATTTCCGCAACAGATACGCCTCGGCCCGCAGCGACTTGATCGTCTCCAGCGTGGAGATGGATTCGACCAGAAGGGCCTGCCGTTGCGAGGCCTCGTTCATGGAGGCAGCGACACGCTTGCCGATGCGCCGCTGCGTGATCAGCCCGACGATCACGGAAGCCACGAAGGCCAGCGCCGGTATGATGACCAGCCATCCGCCGATCGCATAGATGACCAGGAGAAAAACGAACACGAAGGCGGTGTCGATAAACACGCTGATGGTGTTCGACGTGAAGAATTCGCGCACGAATTCATACTGCGTCACCCGATTTGCATATTCGCCCGTCGAGCCTGGCCGCGCCGACAGGGACGAGTTCAGCACTTTCTCGAACAGCAAATAGGAAATGCGCAGATCCGCCTTGCGCCCGGCATAGTCGATGAGGGACGCCCTGGCGGTCTTCAAGAGCAGGTCGAACAGGATGACCGCGCCGATGCCGATCGACAGCACCCACAACGTCGATATCGCCTTGTTCGGCAAGATCCTGTCGTAGACGTTCATGGTGAAGATCGGCGAGGCGATGGCCAGCATGTTGATGAAGATTGCCGCCAGGATAACCTTCGAATAGGTGCGCCAGAACGGACCCATCGTTCCCGTCAGCCAATGTCGCCGCTCGATCTTCGGCGCCGAACCGACGTTCATCCCTTCGGCGGCGTTGGCGTATGTTATCGAGAAGGAAACGCCGCCACTGATGTAGCTGGCGGCCAATTCGGATTTCGCGATCGTTACGCGGCCGTCTTCCTGGGGAGCGGTCGTGAATGCGCCGTCCTCGGTTTCGGCCAGCAGGGCAACCGGCAATTGACTGACGCGAAATACGATGGCCGGGAGGTCGATGCGTCCCCGAAGAAACTCGCGATGGCTGAATTCGGTGATTTCGAGGCCGATGCGCTCGGCAATATGCCGGATGGCGTCGATGTCGATACGCGTGTCCGATAGCGGCACGCCGGCGAACAGCACCGTTTGCGCGCTCGGCCTGCCGAGATACCCGGCAACGGCCGAGAAGCAGGCCTTGAATGCCTCCTTCGGGGAGAGGATGTTGGGTTGCTGATTCACGATCCGCCCTTAGGACTTTCGATCGGTCCCTACATCCGCTTACTTTTTCCTGACCGGTGCCAGGATATCGAATGGCAGGTCGTTCTTCTGTTCCGACGGCGTGCGCGCATAGGTTTCCGTGTCGGCCGTTTCCGGTGCGCCGAATTCGGTCCGCGCGTAGGCCGCGGCCTGCTTTGGCGGGCGGATGTCCATCGTTTTAAGCAACTGCCCGGTGGCCGCGAGAAGCCGATATTGGGCAAAGAGGGAGGCGTAGGATGCGGTGTCGGCCAGTGTCGCCGTGTTGAACCGCGTATTCTGCGCATCCAGCACATCGAGCAGCGAGCGCTGCCCGACCTTGAATTGCTCGCGATAGGACGCGACCAGCTTCTCGTTGGAAGCGGCCTGCAGCTTCAGCGTCTTTGCCAGGTCGGCTTGCCGGAAGCGGCGATCCCACGATGTGCGAACGGCTTCTTCGATTTCCCGCAGCACCTGGTGCTGCGCGAGCCGCTGCTCGCTGGTGCGACGGATCTGCTCCTGCTCATTGGCCTTGTCGATGCCGCCCCGGTACAGGTTCCAACGCAGCACTAGGCGTGCCTGCAGGTCGGATGTGTCTCCATTGTCGCCGTCGATGTCATACCCCGCCCGGGCGACGCCTTCGGCGACGATCGAGGGGCCGTATTTCGCTCGGGCCGCGTCCACCAGCGAGGCCGCGGCGGCGATATCGCTGTTGGCCATATGGACGCGCGGATTGCTCTCCCGCGCAAGGCCAATGGCATCGTCCAGCGACCTTGGCAGCGCGCCGGAAACATCGGCCGGCCTCGATGCGTTGGTCAACGGCTTCCCGACGGTCTTGAAGAACCGGATCCTCGAGGCCTCCAGCTCCTCCGAGGCTTCCTGCATGCGGGCCTTGGCCGCGAACAGGCGCTCTTCGGCCTGTTGCCGGTCGGCTTCGTTCAACCCGCCGCCGGCAATGCCTTCCTGGATGTCATGGAGCATTGCTTGGTGGAAGCCCAGGTTCTTCTTTGCCTCTGCCACGATCGAGGCCTGAAGCATGTATTCGAGGTAGTCCTGGACAACCGAGAGCCCGATGAATTCAGACCGCTCCAGCACGCGAAACGACGCGCCGTCGACGCGCGAGGCCTGGCGGTTCAATTCGGCCCGCCTTGCGCCGCTGTCATAGAGCGTCTGCGAAACCGTCAGATCGGTTTCCGCCGGATAGAGCGCGTCGTGCTCGATGTCGAGCGCGCGTCGGGAGGAATTGTCGAGACGGCGAGCTCCGGCCGACGCTTCCAGGTCGACGCTGGGAAGATAGAGCCCCTTTGCCTGACGCAGCTCGAACTCGATTGCTTCGCGATTTTCTATGGCCTGGCCGATTTCGGGATTGGATTCGACGGCAACCGCCATCGCTTCCTTGAGCGTAAGTGCACTCGCACTTGCGCAGCTCAACATCGTAGCCGCCATCAAAAGACCAAGGCGCTTGCCCACAGTCGAGATGCTTGTCGTATTCATTTAACCCGCCCCAACATTTCCCCTGCGCCCTTTGCGAGGCGCTGATCCAAGCCTGAGCCCGTCTCAGGCAACTATCCAACAATTTCAAGAAATATGTGAGTGATTATTAATTTTGGGGGAGCCTAAATCAGATATTTGGGCCATAAGGTTAGGAAATGTAGCAAAAATGGCACAAAACGGGTTGGCCACGGCTTCTGCCAAACGCCGCCCGGTGTGGAAAAGTCCAGACGCGCATACGGCTCAATGCAGCCAGAATCGTAAGAAGCCCGCATAGGCCGGAAGGCAGCCGTGAAAATTTGACGGTGTTTGGCCTAGATCATGCGGCCACGGCATGAAGGGCCGATATTGAATCAAGGGCAGCCCGGATGAACTCCCAAGAACGGCGATAGTCGCGTCCTCGCGTTAAGCCTCGCGCAATCTCTGCAATCTATGCTGATACCAGATTGTCGAGGTCAAAATGAAGCGCAGGCCGATACTACTCTTCGCTTTTCCGGCTTTCATCCTGATGGTTTTGGCCTGCGAGCGAATGGCGACCATGCTGCTCGGGAGCTATCCCGCCAGCCCCGCAATGTGGAGGATCTGGCTTGAACTGCGCCCCTTGTCGGCGATGTTCTGGCAGCAGATCAACCTGTATCTCTACGGTTCCATGACCTTGGATGCCGTCATCCTGGTTGCCGCGTTACTGGTGTGTTGGAGCGCTTGCCGTGTGAGGCCGGCTGCCGCCTTCTTCCTGGCCAATCACCTCGCTCTGCTCTTTGCCGGATTGATGATCGCTTCCAGCAGTCATTCGGAGACGGCGAGCACGGTCGCGGCTTTTCCGATGTCCAACGGCCTCCAATTCGCCCTGAAGATCGATTTTACCTGGCAGAACAGCCTGGTGCTCGTTCTGGGCTTCGCGGCCTGCGCGTACTGCCATGTCGCGTTCCTTCGCGAGACGCGACAGCGCGGAGACACCCTAGCCCTGCGTCTCATGACTTTGGGACGGGATCTTTAGTCCGGCATAGGGCGTTTCGAGGCGCCCGGACGTCAGCAGCCGCATGAGGCTCGGCTCCGTCCGGCTTCACCGGATACGCCTCAATTGATCTTGCGATAATAGACCTTGCCGTCCGGCGTTTCCGTTCGCTGGTAGGCGGGATTCGGGCCAGGGGGTGCGGCACTCTTGCGCTTGATTGGCCGTGGCGTCTCGACAGCCGCGGGTTCGGCCGCGACATCGTTGTTGCCGGAAGACGCGTCCGCGACGGCGCTGGTGACGACCACGGGTTCGGCCGCACTGGTGCTGCTGTCGTCGCGCACCGAGGAAGGGTTTTGTTCCAGCCGGGCTATGCTGCCGTTGATCTCGTTGAAATTGCCCTGCAGTTGGCTGTCCAGTCGTTCAAACCGGCTTTGAAAACCGTTGTTGACCGTGTCCAGCCGGGCAACGATCCGCTGCTCGAACGCGCCAAGTTCCTCGAGACGCCCCTCGACTGTGCGCAGGTCGTTGATGCCTCGATAGAGGTAGATGGCGGCGGTCGCGTTCAGCACCGCAAACAGCGTCAATCCGACACTGACGACGACGGCCAGCCGCGACCGGCTCGCATCCCTGCCGAGCAGCTGCGGTTCCATCGGCTCGGCCGAGACAGTCGGCACATGCGGGTCGCTGATCGTCGTCATTGAACCACCACCTTCGTGCCCACAGGCACGCGCTTGAAAAGATCGATCACATCCGTGTTGGTAAGGCGAAAGCAGCCCGACGTGCCGTCGAATCCCACGCCCGAGGGATCGTTGGTGCCATGGATGCGATAGAGCGTGTCGCGTCCGTCCCGCAGCAGATACAGCGCCCGTGCGCCCAAGGGATTATAGGGACCCGAGGGCACCAATTCCGGCAGCTCCGGCTGGCGGGCGCGCATTTCCCGGGGCGGGCGCCACTGCGGCCATTCCGTCTTGGCACCGACCTTCACCACTCCTGTCCAGCCAAATCCGTCACGCCCGACGCTGATCTGGTAGCGCAATGCCTGGCCCTGGCGGGTCACCAGGTAAAGCGCCTTCTCGCTCTTGCGGATGATGATCGTTCCCGGCTGTTCGGTGGTCGCGAAGGCAACCGCCTTGCGCAGGCTGGGGCCCATTGCCGGCAGCGGCGGCCGATCCGAAAGCCCCGAGCGCGCCTCGGCGAAGCCCTGGGCGGACAAGGTCAGCACCAGGCCGAGCACGCAGGCGCCGGCCAGCCTGGGGACGAGGCCATCTCTACCGGGCAGCGTCATCGAGCCGCTCTTTGAACATCTTCTTCAGATCCTTGTTGAAGCGCGCCCGGCCGTCCACTTCGGAGGGCAGGATGGCCCGGTTCAAGGCATCGGTCAGAAGGGCGTTGTCCAGCGCGACCGATTTGATGTGCGGCGCCTTGAATATCTTCTCGAGTTCGCTGCGCGAAAAATGGTTCCCGAACCATTTGCGCTTGTGCTTGTTGGCGACCAGCGTGATGCTGACCGCATTGCCGCGCAGCTCGCGGATCTTCTTGTAGAGCCGCTTGCCCTGCCGCAGCGAAGCGACGTTGAGTTCGAAGACGATGAAGATCTCGTCGCTGGTCGAAAGCACTGAATTGTGCCAGGGCGTTTCGATATTGGGCAGGTCGATGACGATGTCGTCGAAGCGGTAGGCGACGAGGTCCAGAAGCCGGAAGACGAAATCGCTGCCGTGCGGCTCGAAGGGCAGTTGCGGCCTCTCGAACGCATAGAGGGTGAGACCGGACGGGCGCGTGAGCTTGATGACATCCATCAGCTCGACATCGAGCCTTTCCGGCTGACTGATGATGCCCGCGAGATCGAATTGGTTGAACAGATTGAGATAGGCGCCGCAATTGGCGCTCTGGAAATCGAGATCGACCAGGCAGGTCGAGGCCGCGCGCTCAGTCGATTTCGAGGCGAGGAATTCGGCCGCCGACAATGCCAGCGTCGTGGCGCCGGCGCCGCCGCTGGCGCTGATGAAGGTGATGATGCGGCTCTTGGTGCCCTGGTTGCCGGTATCGTGGAAGGTTACCGCGTTGAGCAGTTCCTTGCCGTCGAGCGGCTTGTGCAGCCAGTCCGAGGCGTTCATGCGCACCAGCACGCGCGTCTGTTCCGACGTCAGCTCATCGGAAACCGCGATCAGCGGCACCGTCGCCCACAGCGCGCGCGCCTCGACGATGCCGGGCCTTCCGAGCAGCTCGCCACCGCCGAGATCGAGGATGACGATGCCCGGGCGCGTATCGGCGGGCGGCCCCTTGAGGAAATCATCCGTGTCGGAAACCCTGACGTCATAGATCGCCAACGCATCGAGCCGCGTCGCCACATCGCGCTTGAAATTCGGATCCGACGAAAACAGCGCCACCTGCTTGCGCTTGGTCGGTGTAACCTTGGTGTTCATTGCGTTCATGGATAGGTACTCTTCATGTCTTCGCCCGTGACCGTGCTCAGCATGGAGGGCATGGTGATGTTTCCGAGGCCGAGAAAACCGGCCAGGAAGAAGAACTGGAACGGGTGATTGGTGATGCTGACCGTGATGGTCGGCACCGGTCCATTGGGGCGCGTCCAGTAGCCGAGGCCCGAAGCCTGATACTGAATCTGGACCTCGGATTTCAGAAGGGTTGGCAGGAATGTCAGCATTCCCGGCCGGGTGCTGCTGCCGCTAAAGATGAAGTCGAAAGCGGCCTGGTTCACAGTGAGGTTTTGGCAGGTGGCGCCTGTTCCGCAGGTGCAAGACACTGCTCCGGCTGCACTGGCCGTGCAGATATAGCTGTAAGTGTTGGCTGGAACCGCCTTTCCCACATCCAGTGAGTCGCTGGGGGTTTTTGCCTCGAGCAGAAGTCCGCTGGCGATCGGAGCGGAAATCTGCGCCAGCCTGGCGCCAGCCTGCACCGCTTTGTTGCCGGCATTCCATTGGTAGAAGGCATAGCCAAAGTCGACGAAACCTAGCAGCAGAGTCAGCAGCAGGGGCATTGCAATGGCCGCCTCCACCATTGTCGCACCGGATTTGTCTCTCCAGAACGTGCCGCGCGAGATCACCATCCGAGGACACGCTCCTGGTGGAACACAGTGAGCTTAACGGCACCAAAGCCGAGATAAGACCAGAGGCCCAGAGTAGGATACGGATATGCGGCGCTGACCTGCACGACAATGACGGTGCCGGTGCTGCTGAGATAGAGTTCGGTACCGGTCGTGGAATCGATCGCCTGGAGCGATTGTGCCTTGCTGATGGTGACTTGACCGGTGGTCCACCCGGTGACCCTGGCGCTACCGCCCTGGACGGCACCGTTCACTGCCAGGTTTGTTGCCAACACTGAACAAGTATCCCAGTCACTGCTGCAGCGCGCCATATAGCGAGCGGCATCCTCGACACCAGCTTCGAGAAGCAGACGCGTGTTGAAGATGTTGGAGAACTCGAAGACGCCGGCCGACAGCAGAAACACAAGTGGCGTGACGATCGCTATCTCGACCAAGGCAGCGCCTTGTTCGTCGTTGTGGAACCGCTGGAGGAACTGCCTCAGTTTGGTGAACATGGCGCTACCGGTACAATTGCGCTTCGTTGCGCTGCAGCTTCTTCAGCGTGTTTTGGCCGGCGACAGTGCTGATGTCCTCGATCTCGCCATAGATATCGGCGTTAGGCGACCCGCCTGCCGGTTCCGTCACGAACACACTGGCAAAGGCCTGCACCGGCAATGTCTGGCTGCCGCCTTGGACAGTGTTGGCCACGCAGTCGATGATCGCTACGTAGAGAAGCCTGCGGTCGGCGGTTTGCGTGGTTGTGTTGCACTGCGGCGGCGTCTTTTCCTGACCGCTCTTCAAAGAAGGATTGTTGATCTCGTAGTTGTAGACGCAGTAGCGGCTGGGATTTGCCCCGCAGCCTGAGGGTGGGTTTGCCAGCACTCCGGTAGTGCTGGCATTGCCATGGTTCACAGACCAGTACCCGGCAAAATCCCAGGCGCCGTTGCCAAGCACGCCTGCCTGTGTGCAGCCGCCGGAGTAAAAGCAATTATCCCTGGGCAATGCCTTATAATTGTTGGCCTGTCCGCTGTTAGGCGCGCTGTAGCTGCAATTCTTGCCGGGGGAAACGACCATGCCTTTCCGTACGTTTGGTGCTGGCGGAGCATCCGCAGGATCCAGCTTGCCGCTATTGCCGTTCGGATAGAGATCAAAGCGCGTGTTGATTCCGTCGTTTACCGGAGGAATGTTGCCCGGGCGGGTCGTGACGCCATTCTGGCTGAAGCATGCCGCGGGACTGGTCACGGCGAACATTTCCGTCAGTGATTGCGTTGACTTGTCGCCTTCCGGGGTTGCCAGGAAGCCATAGTTGCCTGGACCGTATTGCGCGGTGTTGCCGCCCTGCTGCTCCTTGAGCCAGATCATCGGCTTCTGCGTTCCTGAAATCGCCGTCTGCAATGCGCCCAGACTGGTATACGGATTGCAGATGAACATCGGGGTGAACTGGCACAACGCATTGGTGAATCCCGCCACTGCTTGTGGCCGAATGTCCATCCTGTCCGTGCTGCCGACGAGGCTGGCTGGAAAAATCGTCAAGAAGGCCCCGGCGCCGTCCGTCGCGCCCGATGCATTCACCGTCACCTCGGCAAACTTGACGGCCTTGGGATCGGTACTGGCCCAGTTCTTGGCATTTGAGTCGACACCCGCGGCGGTCAAAGTGATGTCGTCGCTCGCCGGTATCCCGGTCAGATAGGTGACCGTTACGTCGGCCAGGGCGATTGGGTGATCACCTGATGTCGAAAACAGCGTCTTGTTGGCCAGAAGGTTGGTGACGGCCCGGTTGGCCCGGGTGATCGCATCCGAATTGCCGTCGAGTTCCGCCGCCGCGGCAAGCGCCATCGCGTCGACGCCTTTCTGCAGGTCGTTATGCAGCCCGTTGGCCCGGCTCATGTCGAAGGCCAGCAGCGCGAAGCCGATCAGGACGGGCAACATGATGGCCACCAGGATCATCGCTATGCCGCGTTGATCGTTCCAGAAGGCTCGAATGGTCCCCAACATGACCTTGCTCTCTGCTTTCCTGCGCCAGGGCCCCTCGCATGCCCGGCGCGCCCCGCATCCTTCCGTTCAGTTCACTGCGTCGTCACAGCCGATCCCGCTCCGCCGACATTGACCGTGATCGCGGGCGGTGGCGGTGGTGGCGGTGGAAATTTGTAGTTGTGCGCAACAAGTGCGGCGCGCGTGCCGTCGCCTTCGATATGCGTGTTCCGCGAAGCCGGATTGAGCGGGTCGACCGTCTGCAGCAGCGAATTGTAGTTCTGCGTGTCGCCGGCGGCCAAGGTCACCGTGTCGTAATGGTTAAGATAGTCCGCGGCGCAGCCTGACAGCGCGCCGGCGCACAGAAGGAGGATCAAGCCGCTATTTTTTGACATAGAGCATCTTGTCCTTCGATTTGAAGTTCAGCATGTGGCCATAGGGGCCGGTGACGCCGTCGCCCGTTTCGTATTTTCGGATCATGTCCTTGTTCACCTCGAGCTGACCGAGCATGAAGAATTCCGGGTCGTTGGCGGGCCGCGTCTTGTCGAATGGCGTTGCCAGCTGCTCGCCCGGCTTCACCGGCCGCACGATGTGCGGCGTGACGATGACGACCAGCTCGGTCTCTTCCTTCTGGCTGCTCGAATTGCGGAACAGCGTGCCGATGACCGGCACCTGGCCGAGCCAGGGCACCTGGTTCTGCAGCTTCGTGGTTTTGCTCGAGAGCAGTCCGCCGACCGCGAAGCTCTGGCCGTCGCGCAGTTCGACGACCGTTTCCAGCTTGCGGTTGGTGAAGATCGGGTCGCCGGCACTGGTGAAGCTGGTCAGGTCGCTCACTTCCGGAGCCAGCTGGATATGGATCTTGTCGTCGGCGAGCACGACCGGCGTGAAATTCAGATTGACGCCGAATTGCTTGTACTCGATCTGGACCTCGCCGTCCTTGGTGATACTGCGGATCGGCACCTGGCCGCCGGCGTTGAAGCTGGCCGGCTCGCCGGACAGCGTGGTGAGGTTGGGGTTCGCCAGCGTGCGCACTACGCCCTTGGCCTCGAGCGCCTCGATGATCAAGTCGACCTTGATGTTGCTGTCGATGATCTGCGTGATCAGGGACGCGAAAGGATTGCTTTTCGACAGCAGACCAGTCACCAGGGTACCTGGGTCTTCTCCGGGTGGAGTGACAGCTGCGATGCCCGTTCCAAACGCGGTTGCTCTGCTGCCTCTGCTCTGGAACGACACGCCGAGATCGCGCCCGGCATTGCGCTTGGCTTCCAGCACGCGCACTTCCAGGTTAACCTGCTGGCTGTCGTCGACAGTAACCGAGTTGATGATGGCGTCGGGGCCATATTCATGGGCGACTTCCATGATGGCCGCCAGCGTGGCGCCGTCCTTGACATGGCCTCCAAGCCTGACTTTGCCATTGATCGACCCGATTTCGATGCGCGACCTCGGTGCAACCTGGCGGATCGCCTGCGCCATGTCGCTGACGTCGACGCCGACCTCGATCTGGATGACGCCGAGCGAACGCTTTTCAGGTGAGAACAGGTTGACCGTGGTGGTGCCAGCGCCCTTGCCGATGACGTAGAGCGTACGGTCGGTCATCGGCTGGGCATCGGCGATCTTCTCGTCGCCAACGACGATATCGCCCAGATTGGCATTCACCTGGATGGTCACCGACTGCGACATCGGCAGGAAAATGCGATGGACGCCGGGATTCGATACGTCGACGAAGCGGTCGGCTGCCTCGGACACGACGCTCGACGTCACAAGCGCCGCCAGACAGGACAACGCGGCCGCCGCCATCCTAACCCAAAACCCCTGCATCCCCATCTCCCCACTCACCGCCGGTGGCGGCGCCAATTCTTTCGCCGCGCCTCTGTTATGGTTGTCGCGGCACGTCATAAGTCTCGAGCTTCACGCCCCGGAATACGCCGACTGTTACGTTCTTCGGCGGTTCAGGCTGTACATATTTGACCACTTCCTTGACGACCTCGCGCACTTCTGGCGGTGATGCCACGGCCGGAGCCGGCTTGACCTTGCCCAGCTCGTCAAGACGGCTTCCCACCCGCTCCACGGCCTGGGTCAGCCCGGCAATCTTGTCGTCCGCGCGCTTGCGCTCCTCGGCGGCCGCGGCCTCCGCGGCTGCTTTCTTGTCCAGTTCGGCCTGCCTTTTGGCAACGTCATCCGGCGTTTCGCCGGTCAGGTCCGAGAGCGTCACGCGTTCGGTCGTCTCGCCCTTGCTGGCGGCGGCCTGGCGCAGCGCCAGCGACAATTGGCCGGCGCCCGCGGCCAGGGTCAGCTTCTGCGCATCCTTGGTGCTGGCCTCGAGTGTCACGGATTTCACCACTGTCGGGCTATCCTTGCTCTCGTCGGCCACCTGGTCGACGGCGAGTACCTTCATGCTTTGCAGCAGCACGTCGACAAAACTCTTGTCGGTGCCATCGTCGCCGCGCACCGTGCGCGTCAGCAGCACGTCGACGCGGTCGCCCGGGAAGACAAAGCCTGCGACGCCAAGCACGTCGTTGACCCTGATGGAAACAGCTTTCATGCCTTCGCCAAGCACCGCCGAAAGCGTGGCGCGCTGGCCCGGGCCGGTGATCTTGCTGGCCAGGACAGGCTCGTTTGTGCCGATCGCCTGCAACGCCTGCTTGGCGCCTTCGCCGGCGAGCACTTCTTTCGTTGTCTTGAAAGCGCCGGCCGGAACCGCGCCGGCCGGCCACGCGATTTCGCGCAGCTTGTCGTCGGTCAGCATGTCGCCGAATTTCAAAGGTACAGCCGCCACCACGACCGTATCGTGCGGGACGTCATCCGTTCGCGCCATGGCGTTGCGCTGGCTGGCCAGCCAGATATTGGCGAGCACCACCGCCAGCACGCCGAACACGCCGGCGAGGACAATCATGATCAGCGTATTAGCGCGCATCTTCCCACCCCACCATCGCCCGCCGGGCGAATCTCAACCCCTTCAAAGCGTAAGATGCTGGGCCGAAATCGAGCGATTCCGGCCCAGAAAGTATTAGCAAGTGCCACCCGCCGCGCCGGCGGCTGTGATACCCTTGCCGTTCAGGTTCGCGCAAAGGCCGGTGAACTGGCTGCTAACCCATCCGCCGATGGCAAGAACCGCAACGATCGATGCCGCGGCAATGATGCCGATCAAGATCGAGTATTCCACCATGGCGGCGCCGTTTTCATCGGCGTGGAATTGCCTGGCTTCGTCGATAAGCCACTTCATGGCCATCTCTCCCGATCAACCTGGGACGCAGGCGCCAGTGCCAGTGCCAGCAGCGTCGAGACCCTTGCCGTTCAGCTTCGTGCAGAGGCCGGTGAACTGGCTGCCGACCCATCCGCCGATCGCAATGACCGCAACAATCGATGCCGCGGCAATGATGCCGATCAGGATTGAGTATTCGACCATAGCAGCGCCGTTTTCGTCGTCGCGGAACTGCCGGGTCATCGTCATGAGCTTCTTCATGTCAATTTCTCCCTTTTGGAGGTTTGAACCCGACGAGACAGAGCCAAGGATGAACCCCATACCCAAGCATCCCCCGTCATCTCGATCCTAGGTCTCGAAAAATTACGGTGTCAAACGGGATTAATGCTTCCTTAACTCTCCAATACATGAAATGTCGGGTTCCACGCGACGTTAAATCCAACCAAGAGATTGATTCGTCTAGTTTTTCAAGCCGTCTTAACCATTCGTTCACATTTATGTCGTAGGGCTAATTAAGCTATCCCTAATTTAGGCATATGGTATAATCCT
Organism: Mesorhizobium huakuii; assembly: GCF_030160235.1. Taxonomy (GTDB): domain Bacteria; phylum Pseudomonadota; class Alphaproteobacteria; order Rhizobiales; family Rhizobiaceae; genus Mesorhizobium; species Mesorhizobium huakuii. Next base: position 77,193 of record NZ_BSNY01000008.1, on the reverse strand, counting down.
TTATATCTAAGGGGTTATGGTGGAACTGCCGGCGAACTCAGGTGCCCAAGGCACGCAAGGGTTGTGGAATGATCCACAACTTAAAATGCCCTCATGTTTGAGCGGCAATAAAAACGATATTTTCCGACGCCCCTCCTTAACTATGTTGAAAGTATTGCGTGTGCGCAGGCGTTCGGGCGCTTGTGCCAAGGGTGGTTAATGATTAGTTTCGACTAATATGCGTCGAAGGGGAGCATAGGGGATTATGCTGGGGCGGTTTATCAAGGGGACGAGCGAGCAGCCGGTAGCCGTCAAGGTCGAGTCGTTGGCGGTGCTGGCGGATGCACCGGCCCTTTCGCCGGCTGCCGACATCGAGTCCCATGGCGATGGGTTCCTGACGCTCAAGGTCGAGCTTCATCGCCACCTTATCGATCGTTTCAACCTGACCGCTCTTGAAAGTGCTTCCAAGGATGAGATCCTCAATGAGATCCGTCCGATCGTTCGCGAATTCGTTCGAAATAGAAACGTGCCGCTGAATGCACGCGAACTCGACCAACTGACCAGTGAGACAGCCGACGAGATGCTCGGCCTCGGACCGATAGAGCCGCTGCTCAAGGACGATACGATCACCGACATAATGATCAACACTCACAAGCGCGTCTTTATCGAGCGACGTGGCATAGTCGAAGAGACGGCAATCCGCTTTCGCGACGAGGCGCATCTGCTGCGCGTCATCAACAAGATCGTCTCGAACATCGGCAGGCGCGTCGATGAATCGTCGCCGATGGTCGATGCCCGCCTGGACGACGGATCGCGCGTCAACATAGCGGTGCGACCGATCTCGGTTGACGGTCCGCTTGTGTCGATCCGCAAATTCTCGAAGAATCCGTACTCCCTCGAGCGCCTGATGGCGCTCAACTCTATCAAGCAGCCGATGGTCGACCTGTTGCGTATCGCTGTGCAGGCACGCAAATCGATCCTGGTGTCAGGGGGCACCGGCAGCGGCAAGACGACCTTGCTCAACGCGCTGTCGAGCTACATTCCATCAAGGGAACGCCTGATCACCATCGAGGATGCGGCGGAACTGCAGCTGCAGCAGCCGCATGTCGGCCGGCTGGAGACCCGCCCACCGAGTGTCGAAGGCAAAGGCGAGGTTCGTCAGCGCGAACTGGTCAAGAACGCGCTGCGCATGCGCCCCGATCGCATCATTGTCGGCGAGGTGCGCGGCGAGGAAGCATTCGACATGCTGCAAGCCATGAACACCGGACATGAAGGCTCGATGACCACCATCCACGCCAACACGCCGCGCGATGCCATCTCGCGGCTGGAGCAGATGGTCGGTATGGCGGGCATGCCGATGACTCACGAGTCCATCCGGGCGCAGATCGCTTCGGCCATCGACATCATCGTCCAGACCCAGCGTCTCTCGGACGGTGGCAGGCGCGTGACGTCCATATCCGAACTGACCGGCATGGAAGGCAACGTCGTCCAGCTCCAGGAGATCTACAACTTCGTGCGTCGCGAGGTGACCGCGGACGGTAAGGTCGTCGGGGAGTTTCGCGCCACCGGCGTTCGTCCGCGCTTTGCGCCGGAGGCAGCGACGCTCGGGCATCATTTTGCTAAGGATGCCTTCAACCCGCAGGTTGCGCTCTGATGCCGACCGGCCAGGCATTGCTATACTTTATCTACATGCTGGCGGCGGCTTCGGTTATTCTCGCCGGGGAAGCCCTGTATCTCTCCTTTGCTGGTCGCCGGTCGCGGCTTGGGGTGATCAACCACCGGCTGAGGCGGCTGGCAGAGGAAGCGCCGGCGGAACAGACCTTGCAAGGATTGCTGCGCGAACGTGGGCTGACGGAATCTGGCGATTTTCTATTCGGCATGATCTGGCTCAACAGGCTCTATACTCAATCCGGTATTACCGGAAACCCATTGTTTTTCGCTGCGACGTTTCTCATTGCTGGATTGGCGCTTGCGTTGCTGCTGTCGATGTTGTTGGGCTTCTCTAACCTTGCGTCGCTCATCGCTTTTCTGGTGATCGGATTCGGGCTGCCGCTTCTCGTTCTGCGCCGCGCCCGCAACAAGCGCATTCAGAAGTTTGCAAAACAGCTCCCGGATGCGCTCGACATGATCGTCCGTTCGTTGCGGGCGGGACATCCGGCCTCGGTCGCGGTTGGGCTCGTCGCTCGCGAAATGCCCGATCCGCTCGGCACCGAATTCGGCATTGTTTCCGATGAAATCACATTTGGTCTCAGCATGGAGCAAGCGGTGCGGAAATTATCCCAGCGTGTCGGCTTCGAAGGTCTTCATCTGCTGTCGGTGTCGCTGTCGATCCAGGCCAAGACGGGTGGCAATCTTACCGGGATCCTGTCCAATCTTTCCGCGGTGCTGCGCGAAAGGCAGAAACTCAAGATGAAGATCCGGGCGCTTTCGGGAGAGGGCCGCGTGTCCGCGTGGATCATCTCACTGTTTCCCTTGGTTATGTTCCTGATCCTTCAGCTTCTTGCGCCATCCTACTACGGCGCAGTCTGGGACAGTCCGCTGATCTTGCCGGTGTTCACGATCTTCGGGCTCTGGGCGCTATTGGGCGACTTCATCATGTACCGCATGGTCAATTTCGATTTCTGACGGGAGCGGAGCATTAACTTGTTTTCCAGCATCCATGATCTGAGCGTTTGGATCTCTGTTGCGGTCTTCGTTGCGGCGGTTGCCTTGTTCCTGTTCGGCGCGCTTGTCTTTTTGCCGGCGCTGCAGACGCGGACGCTGGTCACGAAAAGCCTGATGGCGGAAGGGATTGCCGATCGCCGTTCGCTCGCTGGACAGGAGTTGCTTGCGAAGATTGCCGCGCAGCGGCCGGTCGACGCCTATTTCCGGTCGATGGAGAAGGAACGGGACGAACCAAATGCGCTTGAGGCGAAGCTGTTTCGCGCCGGCTTCTATCAGGCCATCGCTCCGCTCATTTACACCTTGTCGCGGTTGGGTGCCGTCTGTGCGGGTTTTCTGGCTGCCTATGCGCTGTTGTCGCGAATTCTCCCGCCTCAATTGCCAGGTTTCATAGGTTTTGCCGGTTCCGCTCTTTTCGGGCTGGCATGCATCGTGGTTCCAAGCATCCTGCTCGATCGCTTCGAGAGTGCGCAGAGAGAGGTCTATCGCCGCGCCTTTCCCGATTTCATGGATATGATGATCACCTGCGCGGACGCTGGCATGAGCCTGGAGGCAGCGGTGGAGCGTGTGAGCAGCGAACTGGCTGGCACCCACAAATGGCTCGGCATCCAGCTTTCGATCATGAATCTGCAGTTGCGTGCCGGCAAGCCGTTGCGGGACGCGCTGCGCGACCTCGCCGACCGGATCGGCCTCGACGAAGCGCGGGCTCTTGCCGTGCTGTTTCGGCAGTCGGAAGAGCTTGGCACCAGCCTGACCGACGCTTTGCGGGTCTACAGCGAAGAGATGCGCAGCCAGAGAATACTGCACGCCGAGGAGCGCGCCAACGCTTTGCCGGTCAAGATGATGATTCCACTGGGGCTATGCATCTTCCCGGTGGTGATGATGGTGATCATGTTGCCGGTGATCATCCGCATGAAGGGCATTTTCTTCTGAAGCGGTATATGCTTTGATTCTAAAATAGAGTCGGACGACTCTTGGGGGACAAAAATGACAGGGCCAATGCGCCTCTCAGTCGCCACCGCAGCCGGTCTGTTGATGATGGCGCTTGCTGGTTGTCAGACAAATGGCGCGGACACCACAGGCGGTGTCGTCCGCACCAACGAACCGTCGAAAGGCGATGTCACCTCTTTTGGCGATGCCTTTGACGGCCTGAAGACGGTCAGCGACGTCGAATATTATGCCTCGGACCAGGCGGTGGCAGAGGCCAAGAACCAGTTCCGCGCGGAAAATTACGGCAATGCCGGTGCGCTGTTCTTCAAGGCGACGCAACTGGCTCCCAACGATGGCGGCGCCTGGATGGGCTTGGCCGCGTCGTGCGACCGAATTCACCGCTTCGATCTTGCCGACCGGGCTTATGCGCGGGCTTTCAAGCTGGTCGGCGCATCACCCGAATATTACAACAATGTCGGCTATTCCTACTTGCTGCGCGGCAAGCTGCAGGACGCACGCAGCAATTTCCTCAAGGCCTATGAACTGGCGCCCAACGATCCGACAGTGGCCAACAATCTGAAGCTGTTGTCATCCAGCGTGCAGAATATCGAGCGTTAAGATGCTGCTCGCCGCATCGCTGCTGCTGAAGGCACTCGCCATCCCTCTGTTGGCAAGGATTGCCTGGCTCGACTTCACCACGCAGAAAATATCCAACCGCGATGTGCTGCTGCTTCTGTGCATCGGAATTGGATCGCTCCAGTTGATGTCGCTCCGGGCCGGATCATGGTGGGACATGGGCTTGAGCGCGTTTGCCGGCCTTGTTCTGTTTCTTGCCCTGTTCCCGTTCTGGATCTTGCGCAAGATTGGCGCCGGCGACGTCAAGCTGATGGCGGTCGTCCCTTTCCTGACAGGCGGCAATGACCTCGTCGTATTTTCGGCGCTGCTATTGGTTTTCGCCCTCATCACCGCAGCGGGCATGAAGAATCCATTCCTGCTGCCCGCGGGCGCCTTCCGACTCTATATCCAGCATCTCGACCGCAAAGGCGTTGTGCCGTTCGGTGTGCCGATCTCGGTCGCGGCGATCTGCACGATAGCCTTGCTGATCTATGAAAGTTTGGTGTTGGCGAACAGCTCTGGAATCCTGAATCAGCTTAACTGAACGGCGGCAGTCCGCTCTGCTATGCGAAGCGAGGGCCATCCAGCGGCAACGTCAACCAAAACGCAAACATTGCGCTGTGAGGGCTGAGTGCGATCGTCGCAATGGCAGAAATCACAATCGAGATCGGCGCCAGAGTTGAGACATCATACCCGTTAACTCTTTGCAAACCATCTTCTTGTCGTGGCTCGGAAGCGATGTTTCAATGACTTCTTAGACGGGGGGTGAAAATGTTGAACGAGGATTTTTTTGGCCGTGTTGCCATCATCTTTGTCATGACGGTTATGGCGACGTCCAGCGCGATACCTTTGTTGCATTATTTCCGCCAGGATACTTCGGAAAGTTCGCTCGCAATCGTCACTCAACTGGCATCGACCGTGTTTCTGTTGCTGCTACTTGTTATGACCATCACTCGCCTTCCGCCGAAGGGAACCGCGCGGGGAATTGAACCGAGAGTAACCTCGGTGGCCGGAACATTCATGATCCTGCTCGCGTTGAACCTGACGCCGGAATTGCAAAATGAGGCGGTGCAGGTGACGGCTCTCTGCCTGGTTCTCATCGGTACGGCCAGTTCGATTTTCTGTCTTTATTGGCTGGGACGTTCCTTCGCACTCATGGCGACAGCCCGTCGCCTGGTTACCACTGGCCCGTACGCGATTGTCCGGCATCCGCTCTACATCTGTGAGGCGATATTCGTTATCGGGATGATTCTTTCGCATTTGTCACTGCTGATGGTGGCGCTGGGTGCGTTTCAATTTATTTTGCAGTATAGACGTGCGAGAAACGAAGAGGCCATTCTTCGGAAAACCTTCCCGGAGTACGACGATTACGCTCGTCGTGTCCCCATGCTCTTGCCGCAGTTTTTTGACAAGGCCATACCAAACTCTGGCGGCCAATAGCCAGGACGCGCTCTATTGATCTGGTCCTTGCAAGTACTTCGCTTCGTTGCCGCGCTGATGGTCGTATATGTCCACGCAGCCCAGACTGCCGTCGAGGCCACCGGATCCAATGGCCTGTTACCTCGCGATTTTCAGGTGGTCGGCTTCGCGGGCGTAGACATCTTCTTTGTCATATCAGGGGTGATTATTGCCAGGACGGCACCTGGTCTGACTTGGCGGTCCTTCGCTTGGAGACGGTTCCGGCGCATTGTTCCGCTCTACCTGCTGATCAGCATCCCCTATGCGATCGTCGCCTACAAAACCGGTTTCGGTTGGCGGGATGCGGTGGCGACGCTCTTGCTGTGGCCGGCTACCGATCAAATGACCGCTCCAGCATTGCCCGCGGCCTGGACGCTGTGCTTCGAAATGCTGTTCTACGCCGCCGTGACCATCGTTCTTATCGACCGGCGGCTCCTGGCCGGACTCTTGGGTATCTTCGGCCTTGCAATGATCTTTCGCTCGGCCGGTCCGGTGCCGCAGTTTCTTGGCAACCCGCTGATCATCGAGTTCGGTTTCGGCGTCGTTCTCGCCTATGTGCCGAGATGGAAACCGGCGGTGTGGTGCCTGCCGATCGGCGCCGCGGCGATGATAGCGGCCGGGTTCATTGGGATGGCGCCGCAAGGCGGGACGATGGAGTTCCTTGCCGGCGACAACGGCTTCCAGCGCGTGCTGGTCTACGGTCTCCCGGCGGCGATGATCGTCTTCGGGACGATGCAGATAGACGCGCAACCGAGCGCATGGACGGTTCTCGGTGACGCCTCCTATATGCTCTATCTGATCCACACTCTGCCGATAACGCTGCTGCTGATGGTGTGGACCGCTTTTCCGATACCCCCGGACCTTGTCATCGTGATCGGCACAGCCACATCAGTTCTTTTCGCCTGGCGGATGTACGTTCGGTTCGAGTTGCCGCTGCGCAAATTCCTGCGCCGGCATGATTCCCATCTGAAGACTGGGGCCTGTCCAACTGGCTTGGCATTACGGGATTGACGGATATGCTCTGATGCTGGCGACTCCAAACGGTATCCGGGATGGCCAGATAAACGATCACAAGGAGAAGGCACCATGGCACTTCACCTTTCGGCGGGTGCTTCGGCTTCGGCAGCAGTCACGCCGCAGAAATATCTCTTTGGCCCGTTCATCGACTTCTTCATGCTTGGCGGAAGCGCGCTTCTCATTCTGCCGGTCCTGTATTTCCTGCCGCTGCGGTATGAAGCCACCGTGACGCTGACGATGTTCCTGCTCTCGCACCTCATAAACCAGCCGCATTTCGGTCATTCATACCAAATCTTCTACCGCAATTTCGCGCGCAAGGTGCGCGGCGAGGGCTACGGCCGGAACCTCCAGATCCGCTATATTCTCGCGGGCATTGTCGTTCCGCTGGCCATGGTTGCCTTCTTTGCCTATGGCGCGCTGACGGGCAACGCCCGCCTGCTCGGCAATGCGACCAACGCGATGGGCTTTTTCGTCGGCTGGCACTATGTCAAGCAGGGCTACGGTATGCTGATGGTGGACGCCGTGCTGAAGCGCAAATTCTTCAGCGATCAGGACAAGAAGGTGTTGCTGTTCAACGGCTATGCCGTCTGGCTGTTCGCCTGGCTCCAGACGAATGTGATGATCACCCAAAGGCAGTTCTGGGGTCTGGACTACTACACATTCGCGGTCCCGCCATGGCTCATCACCCTCGCCATGTCGATCGCAGCCGCCTCCTCGGCGGCAACCGCCGTGATGTTCATCAACCGCTGGCGCAAGCATGGTGGCGCGCTGCCCTATAACGGCGTCGTCGCCTACGTCGTGTCCCTCTATGCCTGGATCCTGTTCGTGACGCTGAACCCGCTCTGGCTGCTTGTCGTGCCGGCGATGCACTCGTTGCAGTATCTGGCCGTGGTCTGGCGCTACCAGACCAATGTCGAGCGCGACCGTGCGGATGCCGCCGAGAAGCCACAGTTGAAGGTGTTCTCCATTCTCGGACCGCAGTACAGGCTGCGGGTGCTGGCCTTCATCCTGGTCGGTGCGATCCTCGGAGCGCTCGGTTTCTGGCTGGTGCCGATGGCGCTGATCGACCTGGTTCCCTACGACAAGGCGGTGCTCGGCTCGTCGCTCTTCCTGTTCATCGCCTGGATCTTCATCAACGTGCACCACTACTTCCTGGACAATGTGATGTGGCGGCGCGGCAATCCGGAAGTCTCGAAATATCTGTTCCGCTGAGGCGGTCGGTTGAATCCATTCCGGGGCAGCGAAGGCCCATTCCCGGCGCGGACACGATTCGTTAACCAAGATGCTGTTCATCGACGGGACGAGGACGGATGCCCGCCTGCCTGGTGAGGCCTGTTCGAAGAGAGGGCTCAGCTTCCGGCGAAGTCGTCAAATCGCCCGAAACAACAACAATGTGCAAGGCATGACCGTGACTGAAAGCGAACAGAACGCGCCCGGCGCCTCCCGTCGTCGGACATGGTTGCCGGCCATTGCCGTCGCTTTCCTTTGCCTGTGCGTTACCAGCGCGTTTGCCGAGACGCGCGCCTTGAAGATCCAGCATCTTCACACCGGCGAGAAGGCGGAGATCGTCTTCAAGCGCAACGGGCGCTACGATCAGGCGGGATTGAAGAAGATCAATTTCATGCTGCGCGACTGGCGACGCAACGAGCCGACCAGGATGGATCCACGCCTGCTCGACCTCGTCTGGCAGGCCTACCGCGCCAGCGGCTCGACCGGCTATATCCATGTCGTCAGCGCCTATCGCTCGCCGGCAACCAACGCCATGCTGCGCAGCCGCTCGAAGGGCGTGGCCCGGGAAAGCCAGCACATGGTCGGCCGCGCCATGGATTTCTTCCTGCCGGACGTGCCGCTGAAGAAGCTGCGCGACATCGGCCTCAGGATGCAGGGCGGCGGCGTCGGCTATTATCCGACCTCCGGCTCGCCCTTCATTCACATGGACGTAGGCAATGTACGGCATTGGCCGGGCATCAGCCGCCAGGAACTCGCCAGGGTCTTCCCGAACGGCAGCACGCTGCATGTGCCGAGCGACGGCAGGCCGCTGCCCGGCTATGACCAGGCGCTTGCAGCCTACAAATCGCGCAAGGCCGCCGGCACGCCCAACATCGAGCTGGCAAGCGCCGATGGCGGTCAGCGCAAGTCGCATGGCCTGCTGGCGACGCTTCTGGGCGGCGGCGACGAGTCCGAGGATGTCGCGGAAGCCGTACCGGCGCCGCGCAAACCGGCCAGGTCCGTTGAGCCCAAGACCGCGGGGCAGGGCATCGCCATCGTGCCGCCGGAGGCAGCCCAGCGTGCGGACATCCAGATTGCTTCCGCCGGTGCCGCTGAAGAACCGCTCGCTGAGCAGAACAGCAAGACGCCGGAGGCGATCGTCATGGCCATGGCGCCCAGCGCGGTGCCGTTGCCGGCCTTCGCCCCGCGCGCCGTCGCTACCGCCAGCATTCCGACCCCGCAAACCGCGCCGTTGGCGATGGCCGGCGCGTCCACGGCGCAGGCCGAACTCTCCACGGCCAAGCCGGCGGCGGAAATTTCCTTGGGCAAGACGGATGCCGCTGCCGCGAGCGCCGCGCCGGACATGGTGTCGCTCAACATCCCGTTGCCGACATGGCGACCGCAAAGCCGGACAAGCCCGGCGCGTCAGCCGGAAGCGGCCAAATCCGCCGATGCCGTCGCTGCCTTGCTGGCCATGCATCATCCAGATAACGGGCTCGATGGATCGGCCGCTCAGCGGCTTGCCGTCCCGGCACCGAAACCCGAGGATCGCGTCAGGACGAGCCCGAAGGCCGACCGTGTCCAGCCGCGCCTCGATCCCGAGGCCACCGCCGTGATTGTGCCCGTGGCTGGTCGCGACATCCCCGGGAGAGGCTCGGCAGAGGCGCCTGTCATTGCAGCCAATTTCATCCGCACGGCGCCGGAGAAGGTCTATCTCGACGGATTCCAGCCGCGAGGACAGATATCGGATCACCGCCGCTTCACCGGCTCCGCCGTGAAATTCCTGCCCATCGCCAGTTTCAAATAGGGGGCGAACGCTTCCGAGCGAACGCCATCTCGTCGCCATGGCATTGGCGGGACGCGGTGTGCCAATATCGGCATTTGCACTGGTGGCTCGCCTGTGATCCAAGGCGACGATAATCCCAGGCTTTGCAGTTGGAGCGCTGAATGACCGGATGGACACGCCGCGGGCTCTTGAAAACGGCCGTCGTCGCTGGCGCGACCGGAGTGGGGCTTTCGGCCATCGGCAGGCTTGGCAGCCTGGCCGTGGCCAGCCCGGAGCCGGTGGTGCTGCAGACGGCCAAAATCCAGGCCAGGCTGATGGATATCGGTCCGACCAACAATGTGCTGACCTATGGCAATGCCGGAATGCCGCCGGTGCTGAGGATGAAGAAGGGCGAACCCTTCGCGGCGCGCCTGGTCAACGCCATCGATGATCCGACGACCATCCATTGGCACGGCATTCGCCTGCCCAACAAGATGGATGGCGTGCCCTTCCTGGTGCAGCCCTATGTCTACACCGGTGACCATTTCGACTACGCCTTCACGCCGCCCGACGCCGGCACCTTCTGGTATCACCCGCATTGCAACACGCTGGAGCAGATGGGCCACGGCCTGACTGGCGTGATCGTGGTGGAAAACCCGAACGATCCGAAATTCGATGCCGAATTCGTCCTCAATCTGCGCGACTGGCGTCTTGGCGACGACGGCCGGTTCATCGATCAGTTCCGGCCGCGCGATGCCGCGAGAACCGGCACTTATGGCACGGTGCGCACGGCCAACTGGCTCGACCAGCCGCAATATGACGCGCCGGCCGGAGGCCTGGTGCGGCTGCGCGTCGCCATCACCGATGTCACCCGCATCTATGCCTTTCGCGTCGACGGCGCCGAGGCGACCGTGATGGCGCTGGACGGTAATTCGGTGCCTCAGCGTTTTTCGCCCGATGCCTTGCTGCTTGGGCCGGGGCAGCGCATGGAGCTCGCCATCCGCATGCCCGACCAGGAGGGCGCGGTGGTCAGCCTGCGGGACGTCAGGGGTACCAAGCCCAAGATCCTGGCGACCGTGCGGGCGACGGGCAGCTCGCTCAAGCGGGATGTTCGCGATGTTGCACCGCTGGAGGTCAATCCGGTGGCGGAAGTGGACCTCACCGCAGCCCAGCATATTTCGCTGGCGCTCAGCGCCACGGCGGAAAACGTCCCGAGCGACGGCATCTGCGGTTCGCTCGGCTACAGTTTCTGGGCCATCAACAAGGTACCATGGCCAGGCGATACATCCGATCCGACCGCCCCGCTGGCCGAATTGAAGCTCGGCAAGAGCTACGTCATCGACATGGAGAACCTGACGTCGCAATCGCATCCGATGCATCTGCACGGCATGAGCTTCAAGGTGCTGTCGTCCTCGACGCGGCCGGTGCAGCCGCTGATTTCGGACACCTATCTCATCCAGCCTAACGAGAAGGTTCAGCTCGGCTTGGTCGCCGACAATCCTGGCGACTGGCTGCTGCACTGCCACATCATCGAGCACCAGAAATCGGGCATGACGAGCTACGTCAAGGTGGTCTGAAGCCACCCCGATCGCACAGCCGCGCCGTCCGCGGCTTATTTGCGCAGCTGCGCCTCGATCTCGTCGAGCACCTTGTCCTTGCCGATGCCGGTGAGGAAGGCGAGGCCCTTGATGACCGGCTTGGTCACCGAAGCCGAGATCGGCGTGGTGGCGACGATGAAGTCGACACTGTCGGCCAGCCCCGGGACTTCGGTGGCCTTTGCCTGCTGGGCGTTGAAGGTGAGGCCACGCTTCTTCATCGCCTCGGTGACGGCGACGTTGACCGCGGTCGACGTAGCGATGCCCGTGCCGCAGGCAAAGAGAATTGTTTTCTGTCTGGACATCTCTTGCTTCTCCCTGGGTTGTCAGCCGAGCACGGCGCGCACGTCGTCAAGCGTTCTGGCCGACCTCAAGCCGTCCAATGCATCGGGATTCTGGATGGTGGCCATGACGGACTGCAGCGCTTCAATCTGCTTGTCCTTGTCATTGATGGCAAGCAGGAAGACGAAGCCGACCGGCAGCTTCTCGTCGGGGTCTTCCATATTGGCGAAGGTCACTGGTTTCTTGAGCGTGCCCATGGCGATGCCGGGCTTCAGCACATGTTCGGGATCGGTGTGGGGAACCGCGACATTGTCGGCACGCTCCAGCGGCAGCCCCGTCGGAATGGTCATTTCGCGGCGCACGACCGCGTCGGCATAGGAGCTTTTGACATAGCCGAGGCTCTCCAGCCGGCCGGCCAGGATGCGGATGATCTCCTCATTGGTCGAGGCATCGGATCCAAGCACGATCGCCTCGGGATCCAGAAGCTGCATGAGTCCTTCGGACATGTCCTGCTCCGTTATAGGATCGTGCGCCCGGGGAGGGCGCACGATTGTTTCGAATTGAAGGCGCGATTGCGTTCAGGCGCTGCCTTCGGCCGGCTCGTCCTCGGCGCCCGCCGCCCGCTCCCAGCCGAGTGGATTGCGGCGGTAGAGGACGAACAGCGCGGCGATGACCACGGCGATCACGATGATGCCGAGAAGGCCAAGTCCCTGGATCGCCTCGATGATCACGTAGGGAACCCACAGGAAGCCGTCGACCACCGAGGTGATCTGCAGCGCATCCGCAGGCAGCTTGAAGCCCGATGCGACGGCCGCACTGGTGAACAGCGGCGCCAGCGCGTTGGCGACATAGAAGCCGATCGCCAGCGTCACCGTGCCGATCACCACCATGCGGAACACATTGCCTTTGACCAGAGGCGCGGTCATGGCGACGATGAAGGGGATGACCGCCAGGTCGGCGAACAGGATGACGCGGTTGCCCGGCAGGATCACCGACAGGATGATCGCGATCGGCACCAGGATCAGCGACGACGAGATCGCCGCCGGATGGCCGATCAGGATCGCGGAATCGAGGCCGACGAGCAGCTCGCGGTCACCGGTGCGCTTGCGCACGAATTCCTGCGCCGCGTCGGAAACCGGAAGCAGGCCTTCCATCAGGATCTTCACCATGCGCGGCAGGAGCAGCATCACGGCGGCCAGCGTCATGCCGGTGCCCAGCACCTTGGCCAGGACGGTGCCGAGATCGCCGGCATTGTAGAAGGCGATGGCGCCGAGCACGAGGCCGATGATCAGGCCGAGCACGACAGGCTCGCCGAACACGCCGAAGCGGCGCTCGATGGTTTCGGTATTGATGTTGATGCGGTTGATGCCGGGAATGCGGTCCATGATCCAGTTGAGGATGATGGCGATCGGCAGGATCTGCGCCGAGGCGAGATGCGGCACGGAGATGCCGGGCACGCCGTAGAACTGCTGCACCGCGCGCGCCGACCAGTCGGCGAACAGCAGCGAGAGCGCCGCGACCAGGGCGGCAATCGCAATGCCGTAGGCCAGATTGTTCGTAGCGGCGACGACGAGCGAGCCGACAAAGGCGAAGTGCCAGAAATTCCAGACATCGACATTGAGCGTGCGCGTCATGCGCGTCAGCAGCAGCACGATGTTGACCAGGATACCGACCGGAATGACCCACAGGCCGACCGACGAGCCGAATGCGATCGCCGCCGCCGAGGGCCAGCCGACATCGATGATGTCGCGATGGATGCCGGTGTTGGTGACGATAGCCTTGGCGACGTCGCCGATCGACGTGAACATCAGCCCAAGCACGAGGTTGATACCGATGAAGGCGACGCCGATTGTGACGGCGGCGCGAAAGGCCTTGCTGACCTTGGCGCCCAAAACCACCGCTATTATGAAAATGACGATCGGCAGCAGGATTGTCGCGCCGAGCGTGTCGATGGCCCCCTTGAGGCCAGCGAGAACTGTATCCATTCTTCCTCCCCTGGAGCCCCGAGCCTAAGCCTCGCAATGCCCCTTGATCTCATTCAACGCCTTTGCCGCCACCTCGGCGCAAAGACACCCCCCAGATTGCCGTGAGACGAATGCCCCTCCGAGCATTCGCTGCGATGAACATTTGCCTTTGTCAGCAAACGAATGTTTTATTGAGGCTGTTCACAATAATGTCAATTGGCAACCCTTTGGGCCAATCGGCTAGGGCGCAGGCGCCTTTTCCAGGTCATTTTCGCCGGGAATCGCCGCTCGCGAGCGGTTTCGTTGGCACAGGCGACCAGTCCCTGCTAATCCGGCCGCAAATCAAGAAGCTGTGGACATCTCACGCATGACCAATGTCGCCTTGACCGGGCTTGCCCGCGATCTCGCCAGCCGTGCCGCCGAGGGTCGTCCGGTGCGCATCGGCGTCATCGGTTCGGGCGAAATGGGCACGGACCTCGTCACGCAAGGCATGCTGATGCCGGGCATTTCGGTCTGCGCCGTCTCCACCCGACGCCCGCACACCGCGCGTGACGCCATCCGCATCGCCTATGGCGACGAGGCGATGGCAGTCGAGGCGGACGCGGCATCGAAAGTCACCGCGGCCATCGAGGCAGGAAAGATCGCCGTCACGTCCAACGAGATGCTGGTCACCAATCCGCTGATCGACGTCGTCATCGACGCCACTGGAAAACCGGGCGTCGCCGCCGATTTCGACCTGATGGCGATGGAGCATGGCAAGCATCTGGTGATGATGAATGTCGAGGCCGACGTCACCATCGGCTGCTATCTGAAGCAGCAGGCAGACCGGCTTGGCGTCGTCTATTCGGTCGGCGCCGGCGACGAGCCGTCGAGCTGCATGGAGCTGATCGAGTTCGCCTCCGCGCTCGGCCTGACCATCGTCTCGGCTGGCAAGGGCAAGAACAACCCGCTCAACCACGATGCCATGCCCGACGACTATCGCGAGGAAGCGATCCGCCGCAACATGAACCCGCGAATGCTGGTCGAGTTCGTCGACGGCTCGAAAACCATGGTCGAGATGTGCGCTATCGCCAACGCCACCGGGCTGGTGCCCGACGTGCTCGGCATGCATGGCCCGAAGGCCGACCGCGACGATCTCGTCAAGGTGCTGATCCCGCGCGAGGATGGCGGGCTGTTGTTGAAAAAGGGCGTCGTCGACTACACCATCGGCAAGGGCGTGGCGCCCGGCGTCTTCGTCATCGTCGAGGCGACGCATCCACGCATCATCGAGCGCATGGACGATCTGCATATCGGCCACGGTCCCTATTACAGCCTGTTCCGGCCCTATCATCTGACATCGCTGGAAGTGCCGTTGACCGCTGCCCGCATCGTGCTTTTCGGCAAGCCCGACATGGTGCCGCTGCCAAGGCCGGTTGCCGAGGTCTGCGCCGTCGCCAAGCGGGACCTGGCCGCCGGCGAGACCTTCGACGCGATCGGCGAGACCTGCTACCGCTCCTGGACCATGACCGTTGGCGAAGCCCGTGCCCAGCACGCCGTGCCGGTCGGCCTGCTCGAGGGCGGCAAGGTGCTGAAACCGGTCAGGAAGGGCGAATTGCTGACCGCCGACAATGCCGCGCCTGACCAGACGACAAGGCTGTTCGCATTGCGCAGGTTGCAGGACGAGATGCTGTACGGAACGAACTGAGGGCTTACTTCCCCAACTCGATCGACCGC
Organism: Mesorhizobium huakuii; assembly: GCF_030160235.1. Lineage (GTDB taxonomy): Bacteria > Pseudomonadota > Alphaproteobacteria > Rhizobiales > Rhizobiaceae > Mesorhizobium > Mesorhizobium huakuii. The sequence goes on along the minus strand of NZ_BSNY01000008.1, from coordinate 62,005 downwards.
AGCCGAGCCGCCTCGACTGCCTGTGTCAGCAGATTGGTCAGCCGGTCTTCGCCCATCAGCACGCCAAGCGCCGCAGCCGTCGTGCCGTTCGGGCTGGTCACCTGCTGGCGCAGCACGCCGGGGTCCTCGTGGCTTTCGGCGGCGAGCGAGGCCGCGCCATAGACCGTCTGCATGGCGAGCAGCCTGGCGGTTGCACCAGGCAACCCTGCCTTCTCGGCGGCCACGGTCAGCGCTTCGATGAAGTGGAAGATATAGGCCGGCCCCGATCCCGACACGGCGGTCACGGCATCCATCAGGCCCTCGTCGTCGATGATCGCCACTTCACCGCTCGCCGACAGCAGGTCGGCGACAAAGCGCTTGGTATCATCGGAGACGAGCGGGTTGGAAAACACCACCATCATGCCCTTGCCGATGGAAGCCGGCGTGTTGGGCATGCAGCGCACGACAGGCGCGCGGCTGCCGAGGATATCTTCGAAAGTGGCGACCGGTGTGCCGGCGGCGATGCTGACGAAGGTGGTGCGGCCATCGCCGAAACGCTTGTAGTCGGCGGTGACGTCGCGGATCACCTGCGGCTTCACCGCGATGACGACGAGGTCGGGCACCGCATCGGCTGGAATCTCACTGGCATCCGCTGCCGTGGCGCAGCCAAGCGTAGCAGCGCGCTGGCGCAGCTCCGCATTGGGTTCGACCACGAAAACCGCAGAGGGCGCGAGCTTGCCGGATTTCAGCCAGCCCGAAAGCATGGCGTAGCCCATATTGCCGCAGCCGGCGAGAACAAGCCTGATCGTCATAGAAAGCCCTCCGAAGGAAGGCTTTGACATAGACGCTCACGCTTCAGGGGGGAAGCCCCGTCAGGACGGACGGGAGCCACGCACCGGGATCGGCCGCAGCGACACCTGCCTCAGGCCAAGCACGCCAAGCATGAAGAAAAGCCAGACCGGATCGCCGCGATGGAAGAAGAAGCTTTCGAGGAAAGCGTTGAGCGCGGTGAACAGCACCACCATCATGAAGAAGTCGCCGAGATAGATGTTTTCCTTGCGCAGCGGAATGCGCATGTAGTCGCGCAGCGGCGCGATGAGGAAGGTGTAGACCGCCACGCAAAGGGCGGGGATGCCCATAAGCACGGCGATGTCGAGATAGCCGTCATGGCCGTGCACGATGGTCCGGATGTCCCACGGCCGGTCGAAGGGTTGGTCCTGGTTGAGCAGCAGCGGCGTGCCCCAGAAACTCTCATAGCCGTAGCCGGTCCATGGCTTCTTCGCCAGCATCGAGCCGGCGAACTCCCACAGCGTCGTGCGCCCGGTATAGGTCAGGTCGGGGAAATAGATCGCCGCCAGATGTTTCACCGGCGGTAGGAAGACGATGCCCAACGTGCCGACCGCGGTGGCGATCATCGCCAGCGCGAACAGGATCGGCGTGCCGAGCCGCATGCCCATCAGGCTCGGAAACATCACGATCAGGATCGAGAACGGCACCAGGCCGGCGGTGGTCTTGGAGCCGGTGTGCAGCATGAAGATCATCGCCGCGCAGAAGATCCCCGCGCCCCACCAGCGTTGCCCGCGCCGGTAGAGGTAGAGGCCGGCGAAACTGAAGCAGGCCATGATCGGGCCGGCGATGTTCTTGTGGGTGAACACGCCGCGCCACAGGCCGGCATGTTCCGGCTCCTGGGAGTCGGCCGTGTGCAGCGCTTCGTGCGGAAAGACGATCAGGCCGAGATAGGAAAGTCCCATCACCACGACGGCGGTGAAGATGACGACTCTCGAGAAGGACTCGGCATCGCGCGGCAGCGCCAGGATCGTTGCCATGGTCAGGATGCCGATCATGGTGAAGGACGCGGCGCGCATCGCCGAGGGCGGGTCGGTCGCCAGCACCACCGACAGGAAGAAGAAGCCCAGCATCAGCACCCAGGACGGGCTGAGCAGCGAGCGCACGATGCGCGGATCGGCGAAGGCCATCAGCGAGAAGATCGAAATGGCGCCGAGCGAGCCGAAGCCGAGCTGGTTGACGATGTCGCCGCCGTCGCCGGTGAGTTCGGCGCCGGCCGGCTGGAACGGGCGGAAGGACACCATGATGACGGTGAACAGCAGTGCGGCGATCGCCGTCGCCACGCCGTCGCGCGTGAACGCGTCGATGAGCGGGGCGCGCTCAGTTTTTCTCGGGCTGGCGATACTGCTCATTGGCATATCCGAATTCGGCCAGCACGCGGCCGAGCGCCACATGGACGGGGTAGATGGCGATCGCCGGCGATCCTGTGCGCGCCAGCCGGATCAGGCTGCGAAACGGCGCGGCGGCCAGCAGCGCCAGGCTCTTCGCCAACACCTTGGCGCCGGCCAGCGGCGTGCCGGCGCGCTTCTTCTTCTCGACCAGCGTCGAGATCACGCCGTTGCGAAGGCTGCGGGCCCGGATCCAGTCGGACTCGACGCGCCGCGCCGGGACGGTCTCGCGAACCTTGGCCTGCGCGCACCAGCCGAGTACAAAGCCCCTCTGCGCCGCCCGGCTGAGAAAGTCGGAATCGCCGCCGCCCATGAAATTGAATTTCAGGTCGAGGAAGGGCGGCCCCATGGCGATCAGCACGTTGCGCCCGACCAGAAGATTGCCGGACGAATAGAGCGCCGGCACGCGCCCGGTTTCCCGGTAGGGCGGCGCGAACACCGGATGCTCGGCCCATCTCGCATGGGCAGCGTCTGCGAAGACAGGCACTTGCGGGCCGCCGACAATATCGGCGCCGAGCGTCTCGGCAGCCGTGCACATGCGTTCCAGCCAGCGCGGATCTGCGATCTCGTCATCGTCGATGACCAGCAAATGTCTGAAGTTCGGAAAGTGCTGAATCGCCGTCTGCCAGCCGGCATTGTAGGCGCTGCAATTGCCCCGCTCTTGCGCGATGATGACCATGCCCGGCATCTCGCCGCGCTCGAACAGCGGCAGCACCGCCTTGGCGCCTTCCCGCGCCTCGGCTTCGTTCTCCATGACGATGACGGCAAAGCGCCTGCCGGTCCGCTGCGCGCGCAGCGAAACCAGCGTTTCCAGCACCTGTTCGGGCCGCTTGAAGGTCGGCAAGGTGACGACCGCTTCGACAGTCTCGACGTTAAGCCGGGGAGACCGTCCAGCGATCGATACCAAACCATCCGATGGCAAAGGAATCATCCGCGTCCAGCCACATGGTGAGTCGCGTTCTGGTAGCACCACGGTGATAAGCTTTCGTTAATCACCTTGCGCGCAGAGGCCCGCCAGGCAGGGGCTTTCGGCCGTCGATCGTGCTCGCTTAATCAAGGGTTCACCGCACTTTGCTACCGGCTACACCACAGGATAGGTGAGATGCATCTGCTGTTCGCCACATCAATCGTGCCCGACGGTGCTCTCGCCTCGGGCTACGAGATCGCCAATGCTGCGATCATCGCCGCGTTGCGGCAGGCTGGCGCGCGCGTCACGGTCATCGGTTTCACCTGGCCCGGGAAGGCCGCGGCCGACCCGGAAAACACCGTGGTGCTGGGGGCGATCGACGTGCGCACCGAAAGCGCCTCAGCGCTGCAAAAGCTCGCCTGGGTCGGCAAGGCGACGCTGTCGGGCCTTACCTTCGCGTCGGTCAAGCTGCGTGCGGTGTCCGAGCACGAAGTGCAGGCCGCTCTCGAACAGGCGGGGCCGTTCGACGGCTATGTGCTCAATTCCGTGCAGTTTGCCGGCGCCTTCGAAAAGCTCTTCGAAGACAAGCCTTCGATCTTCGTCGCCCACAATGTCGAGCATCTCTCGGCGCGGGAAAACGCGGCTGCCGCCGGCGGCATTTTTCAGCGCCTGCTGTTCCGTCGCGAGGCAAGGCTGCTCAAGATCGTCGAAGAGCGTCTCTGCCGCCGCGCACGCTTTGTCTTCACGCTGGCCGAGGAGGATCGCGCGGCACTCGGCGTCGCCTCCGACGACCGCTCGGCGGTGCTGCCGCTGGTGACCGGCGCCACGGCGCCAGCCCGAAACGGTCCGCGTCGGATCGACTGCGACGCTGCGTTGATCGGCACCTGGACCTGGCAGCCGAACCGCATCGGCCTGGACTGGTTCCTGGGCAGAGTGGTGCCGCATCTGCGGCCCGGTTTTCGCATCCGCATCGCTGGCCACATGCCGTCCGGCGTCACCTCGGCGCATCCGGGTGTCGAGTTTGTCGGCCGTGTCCCGGACGCCAGGGCATTCGTACGCGGCGCGGCCGTCATTCCGCTGATCAGCACCGCTGGTAGCGGCGTGCAGTTGAAGACCATCGAGACCTTCGAACTCGGCCTGCCGTCGGTCGCCACCAGCCGCTCATTGCGCGGCATCGACCATCGCCCCGACAATTGCATCGTCACCGACGATCCGGCCGGCTTCGCCAGGGCCCTGGAGGCCGCGGCCGCCGATATCAAGGACGTCGATGGCGGCGCGTTCCATCGCCAGCAGGTCAAGGCGCTGGATGTCGCCATCCGGCATGGCCTGGAAAAACTCGGGGCCGTCAGGCAGGAGGTGCTTGCATGAATATGCACACCGCCCGCGCGGCCTTCGGGCTCGACAGCTTGAAGACGATCCTCGGCATCTCCGTGCTCGCCATCCGCTGGGACGATGCCATCGCCCTGCTTACCCGCCTGATCGCCGAGCGGCGCTTCACCAAGGTCAGTTTCCTCAACGCGCACAATGCCAACATCGCCTATTCAGACCCGGTCTTCGCCGAGGCGCTCGACGATTTCCTCATCCTGCCGGACGGCATCGGCGTCGATCTCGCAGCGCAGCTTCTCCATGGCGCGCCGTTTCCGGACAATCTCAACGGCACCGATTTCGTGCCGGCCTTCCTGCAGGCCTCGACGCGGCCGCTGACCGTCGGGTTGCTCGGCGCGACGCGTGTCAACGCCGAAGCGGCGGCGGTCAAGCTGGCAGCCCTTGCCGTGCATCACAATTTCGTGGTCATCCATGACGGCTATTTCTCCGCCGCCCAGGAGCCGGAGATCATTGGCCGGATCGCGGCGCTGCGGCCCGACATGCTGCTGGTCGCCATGGGCGTGCCGCGCCAGGAACTGTGGATCGCCCGCCATATCGACGAACGCCACTGCACGATGCCGGTCGCGGTCGGCGCGCTGCTGGATTTCCTGAGCGGCTCGGTGCCGCGCGCGCCGCTGTGGATGCGCCGCCTGCGCCTGGAATGGTTGTTCCGGCTGGCGGTCGAACCAGGCCGGCTCTGGCGCCGCTACGTGGTCGGCAATCCTGTGTTCCTGTGGCGGGTCGTCAAGCAGAGATGGTCGCGTGGCGCCGATACGGCTGGAGAACTCCGTTGAACAAGCGGTTCGTTCCAGATGCCCTTGCCGGCTCGGGCCTGTTGCCGAAGACGCCGACGGTGGCGGTGGTGACGGCAAGCTATGCGCCGGATTTCGAGCGCTGCCGGCTGTTGTGCGAGACGCTTGACCGGCATGTCTCCGGCGCCGCGCACCACTACATCCTGGTCGAACACCGCGATATCAAGCTTTTCCGTCAGCTGGAGACAGACCGGCGCACTGTTGTCGACGAGCGCGACCTGCTGCCACGCTGGCTGCGCGCTTTCGACGATCCGCTCAGCCTGTTCCGCCGGCGGGTCTGGTTCAGCCTGAAGACGCAACCGCTGCGCGGCTGGCACGTGCAGCAATTGCGCCGCATCGCCATCGCGGCGCATGCCAGCGAAGACGTCCTTGTCTTCTGCGATTCCGACGTCGCTTTCCTGAAAGCATTCGACTGCGCCGCGTTCTGGCGCGACGGCAAGGCGCGGCTGTTCCGCCGCGACGGCGTGCTGGCCGGTGACGGTCACGACGAGCATCGCATCTGGTCGCGCAATGCGGGTTCGGCGCTCGGCATTGATCCGTCTCGCGTATCAACCCATGACTACATCTCGACGCTGATCGCCTGGCGCCGCGACACCGTGCTTGCCATGTGCGGCCAGATCGAGAAGGTCCATGGCCGCGACTGGGTCGAAGTCGTCGGCTCGGCGCGCAGATTCTCCGAATGCATGATCTATGGCCGCTATGTCGACGATGTGCTTGATGGCGCCGGCCACTTCCACGGTTCGGAAGAATTCTGCCGCGTCCACTGGACGGGCGAAGCCTTGTCGGACGATGAGTTCCGCCGCTTCGTTGCCGGCATGGCGCCGGAGCAGGTGGCGATCGGCATGCAATCCTTCATCGGCACCGATATCGGCCGCATCCGCCGCCTGATCGGATTGGATTAGCCTGAGCAGGAATTCAGGTCAGGCCGGCCTCACCTGAATTCAGATCGCCTTCGCCGGCCTGCGCAGCGCCGAATAAGTCAGCAGCATCGAGGCGAGATAGAGCAGCAGGAAAACGATGTTGAGCGACAGCACCAGCTTCGACGTATCGGCGATGGTGGTCAGCACATAGGTCAGCAGGAGTGCCTTCAGGGCGGCGAGCAAACCGAGGTTGAGCGCCCGCACCGCCGTCTGGCCGCGGGCGAACAGGAGCTCCGCCTGGTATTCGACCAGATTGCGCAATCCCGGAACGCAGATCGCCAGCGCCACCAGCGGCGCGGCCTCGGAGACGTTCCTGCCGAGGGCGTTGGGGAAGAAATGCAGCACGATGCCGAGCGCCAGCAGCGCCAGCGTCGAAACCAGGAACACGCCGCCCTCGATGCCGCTCTTGACCGCCAGCCGCGACAACAGGTCCGGCGCGCGCATCATGCGTTGCACCAGCATCATCGAGAAGGTGCGGATCGGGATCGCGGTCAGGTCGACCAGTCGCATGATGATGGCATAGATGCCGGCCAGATGCGGGCCGCCGATCGCCAGCACCAGCAGCTTGTCGAATTCCGATTGCAGGTAGAACAACACTTCCGCGCCGGCGACGTAGATGGAATCGGCAAGCCGCCGCAGATAAAGCTCGATGCGCAGCCGCAGTCTCTGGCGCGGATAGAACCAGCCGAAAGCCAGAAGCAGCGAGGCGGCGTTGGCGCCGATATAGAACCACGACCAAACCCAGATGCTGTGCTGCGCCGAAACCATGAACAGCCCCGCGCCAAGCGCCCGCAGTGCCGTCGCCAGGATCGCCAGGATCGCGGCACGGCCGAACTTGCCGAGCCCGTTGTTGACGATCAGCGCCACCTCGACTGGCCGCCACAACAGCGCTTCGGCAAACACGATCGCCGAAAACACCGACAGCGGCACGGTGCCGGCGAAGAAGATCAGGTAGATCCCGAATGAGGCCAACGCCAGGAACGGCAGCGAGACGATGGCGAGCAGCAGGAAGCCGGCTGTGAAGGTGCCGATCAGATTGGGGCGGATGGTGGCGGTGCGGTAGAGCGCCGAGATGAAACCGAAGGCCAGGATCCGCGACAGCATCACGCCCGCCGCCGAAGCGGTGGCGAACATGCCGAATTCCGAGATCGACAGCGTGTTGGCGAGCGCGATGAAATAGGCCAGCGAGAACACCAGTCGCCCGCCGGCGCCGCTGATCGCCGAAAAATAGTCGCGCACCAGCCCCCGTCGCTCGGCCACGAAAGTGCCGATCCGGGCGAAAGTGCGCCTTTGCGGTATGCCGCGAGCTTCGGTCATGTGCCGGGAAGCCATAGGCGGGAAAGCTTAACGTGCCGTTCTGAGGCCCGAAAGCGCTGAGATTCCGGCACTTGAAGGTTATGAAAAGCTTACATCCCGGCATGCGAAATTAACCTTTTGTTTCCTATGCCTGTTTAGCGTGGCTTAACGAATAGCCGACCGCCGCCGCCCAGCGGCCAAGAGTGAAGCTCCAAGACAATGGTCGACAGGGAAAACCGTGAAGACTGGAGGCGCGAGCGTTCCTTGCTGGCGCTGGGCCAGGCCATGCGCGGTGAGGATGACGCATCCCTGGTCTCGATAGGCGATCGCGCGGATTCGGTATGGCGCGAGGATGCCGCCACGCGCCATCGCCTTGCCCGTTCGCGGCGTGAGGCGCGGGCGAACCCAACGCCGTCCACCGCTGACGAAAAGCGGTTACCGCCCGATGGGCAGCCGGAAGCAACTGCACGAAACGACACCTGGCGCTCACCGGCGGACGCCGGCACCGGCGATCTGCCGCCGGCCATGCCGCACGCACGGATGGTCGCTGAAGAGCCTTCCGGCAGCGCTCGCTCGGATGACAGGTCCGGATCCCGTCAGGCAGGCGAAGCCAATGCACCCTTTGACAATCGCAGGGACGACCAGCAGTGGAAGCCTCTGATCGATCCGATGCAGGTCGTGCGTGGCATTGCCAGGTCGAAACTGCTGATCATCACCACCACCCTGATCGGTGCCGGGCTCGGCATCGCGATCGCGCTGTCGACGCCGAAGAAATACGAATCGATGACGGAATTGGTCGTCGATCCGCGCGATCTGAAACTTTCGGACCGTGATCTCACCCAGATGGCGGTTGTTCCCGACGCGACACTCGTCAATGTCGAAAATCAGATCAGGTTGCTGACCTCGGGCACGGTGCTGGGCAAGGTCGTCAACAAGCTCAATCTCGCCGACGATCCGGAGTTCAATGGCCAAGGCACGGGCGGCCTGGGCGTCATGTCACTGATCCGCTCGATCCTGTTGCGCCACGACGGACCAGGCGGTGGCGATGAACCGCGTCGCTTGTCGCTTGCCGTCGGCAATCTGGCTGAAAGCCTTTCGGTCGAGCGCGCGGGCAAGACCTCCACGATCGTGATCGGCGTCACCACGCAGAACGCCCAGAAATCGGCGCTCATCGCAGAAACGATGACGGATGTCTTCCTGCAGACCTCGGGTGAATTTCAATCCCTCACCGCCGGCCGGGCCAACAACGAATTGACGGCGAAACTCGAGGAAATGCGCAAAAGCGTCGAGACGGCCGAGCGCAAGGTCGAGGATTTCAGGGCCACGCACGACCTTGTCGACGCGCAGGGCCACCTGATCAGCGATGATCAGATGCTCAAGGTCAACGAGCAACTGTCCGTTGCTCGCGCCCGTACGGCGGAACTGAACGCCCGCGCGGCCTCCGCCCGCTCGATCAATGTCAATTCCGTGCTCGGCGGCACTTTGCCGGAAGAAATCAATTCCAACACGATGAGCGATCTGCGCGCGCAATATGCCACGCTCAAGCAGGAGGCCGATCGAGCGGCGGTCCGGCTGGGTCCGCGCCATCCCGAACTCCAGGCGCTCAACGCGCAGCTGGCCGGAGCACGCGATCGCATCGCCGCGGAACTCAGTCGCATCGCCTCGTCGCTGCAGGTTGACCTGAAACGCTCGATCCAGGTCCAACAGGACTTGGCATCGCAACTGGCGCAGATGAAGGTCCGCAGCGGCGACGTCAACGGCGACCTCGTCTCGATGCGCGAACTGGAGCGCGACGCCGCCGCGAAGCGCTCGGTCTATGAACAATATCTGCTGCGCGCCAAGGAGATTGGCGAGCAGAAGGGCATCAATACCGCCAATATGACCGTCATCTCGCCGCCCTCCGTCCCGCTCGAGCCGAACGGTCCATCGCGGGTCGTGATGGCGCTTGCCGGCCTGTTCCTGGGCTTTGCCTCCGGCGTTGGTCTCGGTGCGATGCGTGGCGCCTATGAAAGCCTGCGCGAGACCGCCACATCGCGTTCGCGCCGCGATCGCAAGACGCCTGTCGAAGACCAGGCATTCCGGGCAGCGCCGCCGCCCGCGCCGCCAATGCCGGCCGTGCCGGTACCGCCGGCGCCACCCCCGCCGCCAGCACCGCCACCACCCCTGGCGCAGGCCGAAACTGCTCCCGCCGAACGGCCAGGGCGTGTCGCGGCGCTCATGGCGAAACTGCGCAATGCCGTATCCCGCAAGCCATCCACCGAGGCGGACGATGACAGCGAATTCGCCGCATTCGGCGGCAATGCGCGGCCGGCGGATGCCGCCATGCCCTCCGGCTTCCCGAACCCGGATGCCGCCTTCATGCCTCGGTCGTCGGACTATTCGCGGCTGCCTTTCCCGCCAGGCTTCGATGCCGTCTATTCCCAGCCGATGGGGCCGCCGTCGCGGTCACCGATAATGCCGCTGCAGCCGCTCTATCCGGCTCCGCCGCCCTATCCCCCTGCTCAGCAGGCGGGCTATCCGCAGCCCCGGCAGGCGCCGCCGCCCGCAGGTTACCCCTATACCCAGGACATGGCGCCCAATGCCGGGCATATGCCATACCCACCGCAGCCTGCGCCGCCGCAGCCACCGGCCTATTCAACCCAGCCGCCGGCTGAGCCTTCGCAGGTCGAGGAAAGCGCCGAACAGGCGCCGATCGAGGAAATTCGTGCCAGCCTGCGCGAATTCCGTGAGGCGGTGCGCGAACTCACCGAGAGCCGCGCCCGCCGCCGCTACTTCTGAGCCACCGAATACTTCGCGGAGGCCGAACAAAACCATCCCGGTTTTCGCGTAAACGGCATGGGACGGCGCTTTGACGGGATTGCGTGCGGGAATTTTCGTGACAATGCCGCGCTGCATGCTGCCGGCGCCGGGATATTGCGTTGCCGAAAGCGGTGTCGGGCGAAACAGGGTTGAGGATGGTTCATGGCCGAAGTGATTGACGGAAAGAGCGTTGCCGAGGATGTGGTGCGGACGGTCAAGGCCTTGACCGCCGAGCTGGTCGCCAAGGGCAAGGCCAAGCCTGGTCTGGCCGTGGTTATCGTCGGCGAGGATCCGGCGAGCCAGGTCTATGTCGCTTCCAAGTCGCGCACCGCCAAGGAATGCGGCTTTCATTCGCTCCAGCACACGCTGCCGGCCGAGACTTCCCAAGAGGCGTTGCTCAAGATCATCGCCGACCTCAATGCCGATCCGGCGGTCAACGGCATCCTGGTGCAGTTGCCGCTGCCCGGCCACATCGATGCCGGCAAGATCATCCAGGCGATCGCGCCCCAGAAAGATGTCGACGGCTTCCATTTCATCAATGTCGGCAAGCTTGGCACAGGCGAACTCGACACGGCCTTTGTTCCCTGCACGCCGGCCGGCTCGATGCTTCTGATCGAGCGCGTGCGCGGCAAGGACCTGTCCGGCCTCAACGCCGTCGTCGTCGGCCGCTCCAACATCGTCGGCAAGCCGATGGCCAATCTGCTGCTTGCCGCGAACTGCACCGTCACCATCGCCCACAGCCGCACCAAGGACCTGCCGGCGCTTGCCCGCACCGCCGACATTCTTGTCGCCGCCGTCGGCCGGCCGGAAATGATCAAGGGGGACTGGGTGAAGCCCGGCGCCACAGTCATCGATGTCGGCATCAACCGCATTCCGGCGCCCGAGAAGGGCGAGGGCAAGTCGCGCCTCGTCGGCGATGTCGCCTACGCCGAGGCGGCCAAGCAAGCTGGCGCCATCACGCCGGTGCCTGGTGGTGTCGGGCCGATGACCATTGCCATGCTGATGGCCAATACGTTAGCTTCTGCCTACCTTGCGGCCGGACTGAAGCGGCCCTCCTTCTGAGCCCGGGTTGACCCTGAAAGCGCCAGTTTTGCCGAACCCCACCATTTCCCCGGAACGGCCGGTCACGAGTGATCCCGTTCAAGGTGGCCGGCAGTTCGCCTTCCTGCTGGTCGACAAGTTTTCCATGTTCTCGCTGGCCGCGGCGATCGACACGTTCCGGTCGGCGAACCGTCTGCTCGGCCGCGATTTCTATGGCTGGACCACGGTGTCGGCCGATGGCGATCCGGTGATGGCGTCCAACGGCCTGCCGCTCAAGATCGACTATGCCGTCGCCGACCTGCCGCCGGTCGACATCCTGTTCGTTTCGGTTGGGCTGACGACCGAATTTCCCGGCAAGAGCAAGGTTCTGGCGGCGTTGCGCAGCTGGGGCCGGCGCGGCAACGCACTTGGCGCGCTGTCGGTTGGGTCCTACCTGCTGGCCGAAGCCGGCCAGCTCGACGGTTACCGCTGCACCATCCATTGGGAAAACCGCGCCGGCTTCATGGAGCGCTTCCCCGACATCAACTGCACCGGCAATGTCTTCGAGATCGACCGCAAGCGCTACACCTGCGCCGGCGGCACCACCTCGATCGATTTGATGCTGGAGATCGTGCGCGGCGATTTCGGCTCGAACCTCGCCAATGGCGTCGCCAACCAGTTCCAGCACGAGCGCATCCGCTCGGCCGGCGACCGCCAGCGCGTCGGGCCGGAACGCGACCTGACCGGCAAGTCGGAGAAGCTCAGGCGCATCGTCGAGCTGATGGCCGACCACCTCGACGAGCCGCTCTCAGCGGTTCAGCTCGCCAAATCGGCCGGCCTTTCGGTGCGGCAGGTGGAACGTCTGTTCCTGCGCCACCTCAACGTGACGCCCGGCCGCTATTACATGCGGCTGCGGCTGGAGCGGGCACGCGAATTGCTGCGCCAGACCAACATGCCGATCCTCGACGTGGCGATCGCGACCGGCTTCACCTCGCATTCCTATTTTGCCCAGAGCTACCGGCTGCAGTTTGGGCGACCGCCCTCGGAAGAGCGCCGCACCACCTACTGAGCGGCCCGGAAACAGCCCAAATACCCCCACCTTTTCGCCGGGTTGAAAACCGCGACAGGCCAAGCAATGCTCCCGCCGGCGGGGGTCGTCGGCTGGCATCGAGACATTGATGTCGATGGCGATGCTAGCCCGGCCTGATGTTGGAGGGCATCAGGCGAATGCGGGCAGATACGGGCGTTAGGGGACAATGGGGCAGGCCTTGACGAGCAAGCGCGACCGCCGCCTTCGCGACTGGAAGGAAATCGCCGCGTTCTTCGGACGCGACGAGCGCACTGTACGCCGTTGGGAACAGCAGCGCGGTCTGCCCGTGCACCGGATCTCCGGCGGTGCCAGGAACCTGGTGTTTGCCTATACGGACGAGCTCGAAACGTGGCTGCGTGGCGGTGAACCGGCCGCATCCGACGATGTCGAGCCCCTGGCCGAGGAACCGGCCGTGCCGCCCTTGGCTACGGTTGCGCGAACGACCGCCCCAGCCGCTCCGGCCAGATTTTCGAAATGGCCCCAAGTCTTGCCGCTCGCCTTCGGCGCGGTTGGATTGGTGTTGCTCGCGATTGCCGGCACGCTGGTCATGCAACATGCCGATGCGCCTCCGGCACGGGTCGTCTACCGACCCGATTCCCGGGTCCAGGATCTCTACCTCGACGCCGTTTATCATCTCGGCACCCGCCAGGCCGACGGCTTCACCCATGCGATCCAGCTGCTGACAGAGGCGACGACGCTCGACCCGAATTATGCGGATGCCTATGTCAAATTGGCCGAGGCCTACAACACGATCAGCCAGTTCACGCTGATGCCGGCCAACGAGGCCTATCCACGCGCAGTCGCCGCCGCCGAACGAGCGATCGCGCTCGACCCCGACAATGCCGGTGCCCATGCCGCCCTTGCCTTCACCACCTTCTACTGGACGAAGGATTTCCCGCGATCGAGGGAGCTGTTCGAACGTGCCATCCGGCTTGATCCGAATGCCGCGCAGACCCACCATTGGTATGCCCTGACCCTGATGGTGACAGGCGAGACCGCCATCCCCTTGGCGGAGATTGGCAAAGCCCAGGCGCTGAACCCGGAATCCCGCGCCATCATCGCCAACAAGGCGCTCATCCTGTTTTATGCCGGCCGGGTCGATGATGCCGTGATGATCCTGCAGCAACTGGCCAAGGCCGAACCTAACTTGCGGTCTCCGCCAGAATATCTGGCAACCATCTATCTCGATCAGGGCCGCTTCACCGATTTCCTGCGCGAATACCGGCGCGCTGCCGACATCGCCAGCAACAGCGCCCGCCTGGCCATTGCCGACGCGGCCGAGAAAGGTCTGCGCGAAGACGGCGGCGAGGGACTGTTGTCAGCCATGTATGCCGAGCAGATCCGCCAATATGAAAGGAACCTGGAGCCCGCCTACAAGGTGGCGTGCACGGCGGCGATGCTGGGGCGCAACGACGAGGCGGTCCGCTACCTCGAAGAGGCGATGCGGCGCAAGGAGGACGATATGCTGGGCATCCGCATCGAGCCTGCCTTCAAGGGATTGCGGTCCGATGCCCGATACCGCGCCATCGTCGAGCACGAGGGCTTCAGGCCGGCTCCGCCGGTTGGCGCCTGAGCCGCTGGCTGCGTCCGGGCTTGTGTCCCGGCACGCGCTCAAATAGCTTTGGGCCGCAGGCGGGGCGGCTACTCAGGAGATCTTGATGGTGGGACTTTCACGGAGCATCGCTGCGGCGATCCTCCTTTTGTCGATGACGACGTTCGGCTTTGCCGCAAACAAGGTCATCATCATTCTCGACGCTTCCGGCTCGATGTGGGCGCAGATCGACGGCAAGCCCAAGCTCGAAATCGCCCGCGAGTCCCTGAGGACCGTGCTTCAATCGGTTCCCGCCGACGATGAGATAGGCTTCATGGCCTATGGCCATCGCGAAAAAGGCAGCTGCGACGACATCCAGCTGATCGTGCCGCCCCAGGCAGGCTCGGCAAGCGCCATCACGGATGCCGCCGACAGTTTGAAATTCCTTGGCAAGACGCCGTTGACGGCGGCCGTCAAGCAGGCGGCCGAAGCGCTGAAATACACCGAGGACAAGGCAACGGTCGTCCTCATCACCGATGGGTTGGAAACCTGCGGCGGCGACCCCTGTGCGCTGGGCAAGGAGCTCAAGGCATCCGGCGTCGATTTCACGGCCGATGTGGTCGGCTTCGGATTGACAGCCGACGAGGGCAAGCAGATCGCCTGCCTGGCTGAAAACACCGGCGGCAAGTACATCCAGGCCTCCGACGAGAAGGCGCTGCAGGAAGCCCTGGTCGAAACCGTCGCTGCCCCGGCACCGGCACCCGCGCCTGAACCGGCTCCCGCACCGGCGCCTGCGCCGAAAGCAGCCGAGGTCGACTACAACCTCATCCCGCAAGCGTTCTTGAAAGAGGGCGGCGAGGTGCCGAAGATCGACGTCTACTATGAAGTCTTTCCGGACGATGCCAAGGGTGTCGGTGGAGACCATGTCAACGACGGCTACAACGCCGTCAAATTTCACGTTCCCGCTGGCAACTACATCGTCGTCGCCTCGAGTGGCGCCGCCAAGGCCGAGCAGAAGGTTTCGTTAACGGCGGACAAGGCTACGGAGCTGGCGCTCAATCTGAACGCCGCCGAGATCTCCATCCACGCGCGGCCGGCGCCGGGAGCCGATGTCGACCGCAATGCGCAGATCAGCATTGCCTATCCTGGCGGCACGTCGGACAGCAACTATGGCGAGGTCAAGTTCGTCGTCCCGGCTGGCGAGACGAAGGTCACCGTGAAGCTGGGAGCCGGCGAGGCGAGCGAAACCCTGCAGCTTGCCCCCGGCCAAGTGGTCGACAAGGACATGATCGTCGGTGTCGGCAAGGCCAAGGCCAATGCCTTCTACACTCAGGGCGGCGAGAAGGCCGAAACCGATGTGGGTTGGAAGGTGTACAAGGCCGCCAAGAAACTCGACGGCAGCCGCGATCAGGTGACTTACGCCTACGGCCCCGACAGCCAGTTCGATCTGCCCCCGGGCGACTATGTGATGGGCGTCGATGTGCAGGCCGTGACGAACAGCCCTTCAGCGTGACGGTCGGGCAGATGACCGATGTCAGCGTGACGCTGAACGCGGGCGTCCTGGCCGTCGACGCGCCAGGGGCGGATGGCTTCAAGATCTACGAGGCCAAGAAGAACATCCAGGGCGAACGCAAGCAGGTGACCTACGCCTATGGGGAGAAGATGCAGACCACGCTGGTGGCGGGCGACTACGTGCTCGTGACCAACTTCACCTCCGACAAGGCCGACAAGGAGACGCCCTTTACGGTCAAGGCCGGGGAGCGGAGTGAACTCAAAGTCGAGTAGCATCCGGCAGAACGAACAAAAAGGGCGGCTCAAGGCCGCCCTTTTCATTTGAAAGTCAGGAATATCAGGCCGTTCCGAAGGCGCTGGCGCCGTGGTCGGCCCGGCCCACCAGCTGGCGGAAGCCGGCGAAAAGCTCGCGGCCGAAGCCGAACTCATTGCCGATGAGGTCGGCCTCGGCGGTACGGCGCAGCGCGAACTCGGTCCCCTCCACCAGCACCTCCAGCGTGCCGGCATCGGCGTCGAGGCGGATGATGTCGCCGTCATGGATCCGGGCGATCGGCCCGTCCTCGACCGCCTCCGGCGTCACATGGATCGCCGCCGGCACCTTGCCGGATGCGCCCGACATGCGCCCGTCGGTCACCAGTGCGACGCGCTGGCCGCGATCCTGCAGGATGCCGAGCACGGTGGTCAGCTTGTGCAGTTCCGGCATGCCGTTGGCCTTCGGGCCCTGGAAGCGGATGACGGCGATGAAGTCGCCGGTCAGCGTGCCGGCCTTGAACGCCTCGTTCAGGCCCTGCTGGCTGTCGAACACCTTGGCCGGCGCCTCGATGATGCGCCGTTCCGGCTTGACGGCGGAGGTCTTGATGACGGCGTGGCCGAGATTGCCCGCCAACACCTTCAGGCCGCCTGTCGGCTGGAACGCCTTGTGGAACGGCGCCAGCACCTTTTCGTCACCGCTGGCCCGCGGCGAGGCCTCGCGCACCACGGAGCCATCGACGCCGAGCTTTGCCTCGACCGCATAGGGTCGCAGGCCTTCGCCCCACACCGTCTGGACATCCTCGTGCAGCACGCCCTCGTCGAGCAGTTCGCGGATCAGGAAGCCGAGCCCGCCGGCGGCGTGGAAATGGTTCACGTCGGCAAGCCCGTTCGGATAGACGCGGGCCAAGAGCGGCACCGCTTCCGACAGGTCGGAAATATCCTGCCAGGTCAGCGCGATGCCGGCTGCCGCCGCCATGGCGATCAGGTGGATGGTGTGGTTGGTCGAGCCGCCGGTGGCATGCAGGCCGACGACGCCGTTGACGATCGAACGCTCGTCGATCATCCGCCCGGCCGGCGTATAGGCATTGCCGAGCGCGGTGATGGCCAGCGCCCGCTTCGTCGCTTCGCGGGTCAGCGCATCACGCAACGGCGTGCCGGGGTTGACGAAGGAGGCGCCCGGCGTGTGCAGGCCCATGATCTCCATCAGCATCTGGTTGGAATTCGCCGTGCCATAGAAGGTGCAGGTGCCCGGCCCATGGTAGGATTTGGACTCGGCTTCCAGGAGTTCGGCGCGCCCTGCTTTGCCCTCGGCATAGAGCTGGCGAACCTTCGCCTTCTCGTCGTTGGGCAGCCCGGTCGTCATCGGTCCGGCCGGAATGAACACCGCCGGCAGATGGCCAAAGGTCAGCGCCGCGATCACCAGCCCCGGCACGATCTTGTCGCAGACGCCGAGAAAGACGGCGGCGTCGAACATGTTGTGCGACAAACCGACCGCCGCCGACATGGCGATCACGTCGCGCGAGAACAACGACAATTCCATGCCGGGCTGGCCCTGCGTGACGCCATCGCACATTGCCGGCACGCCGCCGGCCACCTGGGCGATGCCGCCGGCCTCGCGCGCTGCCTCCTTGATCAGGGCAGGGAAGGTCTCGAAGGGCTGATGCGCCGACAGC
This sequence comes from Mesorhizobium huakuii, assembly GCF_030160235.1. GTDB lineage: Bacteria > Pseudomonadota > Alphaproteobacteria > Rhizobiales > Rhizobiaceae > Mesorhizobium > Mesorhizobium huakuii. The sequence goes on along the minus strand of NZ_BSNY01000008.1, from coordinate 44,615 downwards.
ATGTCGTTATAGGAGGTGATGATGCCGAGATTGGGCACCTTCTCGCCGCCGAGCGCCAGCTTTTCCGAGGGGCTGCACACGGCAAAGCCGTGAGCGAGGTTGCCACAGGACAGCACCGACCGGTTGGCGGTCTGGTTCGACGCTTCGGCGATACGGCCGAGATAGCGCTCGCGGCCTGCCTTCGAACGTTGGCGGATGCGCTCCGTGATGGCTTCGATGTCACGTCTTGCGGTCATGGCGGTCGGTCCTTTCAGGCGAGGTCCCGGAAACATCCTCCCGCCGTTGCCGGGACCACTAAACGTAAAATCAGGGCGCCCAGAAAACCTCTACGGGTCTGGGTGCGGCGTCGAGCACGGCACGGATCGGCTTTCGTGGCCCGGGCGCGACCGCGCCGTCGAAGGCGGTGCGCTTGTCCTCGCCTTCTATGTGCAGCGCTATGAAGCCGGCATCGATGATGCGCGCCAGCGTCAGGGTCAGCCGCGGCTCGCCCGCGCTCGCCGCGTGAACCGGCAGGATGATCCTGTCCGAGGCAGGGTCGAGCAGCTTGGCCAGATCATCGGCGTCGGGAAAGAACGAGGCTGTGTGGCCGTCCGGTCCCATGCCGAGCACCACGACGTCGAGCGGCCAGGGCAGGGAGCGCAGCGCCGCATCGTCCGATGCCGCCGCATCCTCGATGCCGGATGCTTCATGGTAGAGCGGCACGAAACGCGCCGCTTTTGCGGCATTCTGCAAGAGATTGGCGGCCACCAGCCCGGCATTGGAGCGCGGCGAGGAGGCCGGCACGAAACGCTCGTCGACCAGCGTCACGATCACCTTGTCCCAGGCGATCGGCATCGCCGAGAGGGCGGCGAAGAATTTTGCCGGCGTCGTGCCGCCGGAGACGGCCAGCACGGCCGTGCCGCGCTCGGCGATCGCCCTTGCCAGCCGATCGGCCACGCGGCCGGCCAGCGCCGCGGCCAGTTGCGGCCGGTCAGGGAAAGCGTTCCAGTTGTAGCTGGCGCCGTTCAATTGCTCTCGTGCCATGTCCGCCCGTCACGTTCGATCAGCGCTATCGAAGCCGACGGCCCCCAAGTGCCTGCCGTATAGCCCTGCGCTTCCTGCTTGGCGCCTTCCCAGGCATTCTGGATCGGGTCGATCCATTTCCACGCGGCCTCGACCTCGTCGCGACGCATGAACAGCGTCTGGTTGCCGCGGATGACGTCCATTATCAGCCGCTCATAGGCATCGGGCGCGCGGCCGTCGAAGGACTGCGCGAAGCTCATGTCGAGCGAGATCTGGCGCAGCCGCATGCCGCCTGGGCCCGGATCCTTGATCATGATGAACTGCTTGACGCCTTCGTCCGGCTGCAACCGGATGACCAGCTGGTTGGCGAAGATCGGCCCGGCGCTGTCGCCGAAGATCGAATGCGGGATCGGCTTGAACTCGATGACGATTTCCGAAACCCGGGTCGCCAGCCGCTTGCCGGTCCTGAGGTAGAACGGGACGCCGGCCCAGCGCCAGGTGCCGATCTCGGCCTTGATGGCGACGAAGGTCTCGGTGTTGCTATCCTTGCCGAGTTCCTCGACATAGCCTTTCACCGGCCCGCCGGCCGATGCACCGGCACGATACTGGCCGCGCACCGTGTGCTTCGGCGCCTCGTTGCCGTTGATGCGCTTCAGCGCCCGCAGCACCTTGAGCTTCTCGTCGCGCACGGCATCGGCGTCCATCGACGACGGCGCCTCCATGGCGACGAGGCAGAGCAGCTGCAGCATGTGGTTCTGCACCATGTCGCGCAGCGCGCCGGCCTTGTCGTAATAGGTGACGCGGTCTTCCAGGCCGACGGTCTCGGCGACCGTGATCTGTACGTGGTCGATATGTGCGGAGTTCCACAGCGGCTCATAGAGCGCGTTGGCAAAGCGAAGCGCCATCAGGTTCTGCACCGTCTCCTTGCCGAGATAATGGTCGATGCGGAAGATCTGGCTTTCGTGGAAGTCGTCGCCGACCAGATCGTTGAGCGCCTGCGCCGAGGCAAGGTCGCGGCCGATCGGCTTCTCCAGCACGATGCGCGAGTTCGGCGTGATCAGCTTGTGCTCCTTGAGCTTGTGCGAGATGTCGCCGAACAGCGCCGGCGCAACCGCCAGATAGAAGGCGCGGATGCTCTCGCTCTCGCCGATCGCCTTCTTAAGCTTGTCGAAGCCGGCGCCGGTCGTCGCATCGGCCGAGACATAGGAAAGCCGCGCCAGGAAGGTCTTCAATTCCTTGGCGTCGATATCGGCCGGCTTGACGTGGTCGGAGATCGCCTGGCTGGCGAAGGCCCGGAATTCCTCGTCGCTCATTTTCGAGCGCGAGGTGCCGATGATGCGCGTCGGCTCGGAGAATTGGTGGTCGCGCTGGCGATAGTAGAGCGACGGCAGGAGCTTGCGTTCCGACAGGTCGCCGGTGCCGCCGAAAATGATGAAGTCGAAAGGGTCGACGGGAATGATCTGGCTGGTCATGGTCTGTCCGCTTTGACACCGGTCGCGAGTACGCGGCTGATATATTCTAATCGATTTAAATTTTCCAGTGCCATGGTGTCACATCGAGGACCAATCGCTGGATATTGATTGGGTCCACCTGTGCGCTTGACACTGGCGCTTGCCGGAGGCTTGTCGGTGAACGAAGACTCCGGAAGCTTTCGCAGTTGCAGCATAGAACGTGAATGTGACGAAAGCTAAGGGAGAAATGGCGCCTTGTCTGTCGCGGCATGGACCGTGCCGGTCTGTCGCCTTATTGGTTCCAGGAAGACATCGATGAGCGGGAAAAGCATGCGTCTGGAAAACAAGGTTGCCGTCATCACGGGCGCGGCATCCGGATTCGGTGAAGGCATGGCCAAGCGTTTTGCCGAAGAGGGCGCTCGCGTGGTGGTCGCCGACCTCAATGCCAAGGGCGCGGAGCGCGTCGCCGGGGAGATCGGCAAGGCCGCGATCTGGACGCAGACCGACGTCTCGCTGCGCTCCGAATTCGACGAGATGGTCTATGCCGCAAAAAGCGCCTTCGGCCGCATCGACATCATGGTCAACAATGCCGGTTACACCCACCGCAACGGCGACATGCTGAAAGTCGACGAGGAAACCTTCGACCTGATCACCGCTGTCAACATGAAGGCGATCTATCACGCGGCTCTTGCGGTGGTGCCAATCATGGAGCGGCAAGGCGGCGGCGTCATACTGACCACGGCCTCCACCGCTGGCCTCAGGCCACGGCCCGGCCTCACCTGGTACAATGCCTCGAAAGGTTGGGCGATCACCGCCACCAAATCGATGGCGGTGGAACTTGCGCCGAAGAACATCCGCGTCAACTGCCTCTGCCCGGTCGCCGGCGAAACCGGCATGCTGGAGAAATTCATGGGCGCCGACACGCCCGAGATTCGCGAGACCTTCCGCGCCTCGATTCCGCTCGGCCGGCTTTCGACCCCGCTCGATATCGCCAATGCCGCACTCTGGCTGGCATCGGATGAAGCCGCCTTCATCACCGGCGTGGCGCTGGAGGTCGATGGCGGCCGCTGCATCTGAAGCGCACCGTCATTGTGGCGCAGGTCGGTTCGACCGTGCCCGCGGCTTCGATTTGACTTGTACCGGCAACGTGCGGCGGCGAGCCCGACCTCAGCCGCAAATGCGCCGCCACATCAGCCGCCGGTCTTGATGTAGCTCTTGTAGATCCAGCCGGTCTTGCCGTTGTAGACGATCTGGCACCATTGCTTGCAGTTCATCACCTGCACCGAGGTCCTTGCCGGCACAGTGCCGATAGCGGCAGCGTTCTTCTTCGGGCCGCTGCGCATGGTCACCGGTCTCAGGATGCGCCCATTGCCGGCCGCCGCCACTTTGTGTGGCTTGGCCTTGGCCTTGCCATCATCGCTCGCCGTCGGCTGCTGTTCCGGCGCTTGTGGCTGCACTTCAGGGATGGCGGCGGTCTTTGCTCCATCCGGATTGCTGCTTGCCGCAGGTGCCGGCGCCGCAACCTTGGCAAGTTCGCTGGCGGCATCGGTATTGGTCGCCGGTTGCGCGAATGCCGCCGTGACAGCCGGCTTGTCCGGCGCCGGCTCAGCCTGATTGGCCACCTGGCTAGGGGCAACCGCCTGATCGGGTGCCGCCGAAGCGGTCTTCGGCTGTGTCCCGGTCCAGCGGGGATCATTGGCCGCTAGCGCTTGTATGTTTGCTTTCGCCGCCGCCACGGTCGGTGAGACCTGATCGGACTTGCGGGCGGGCTGCGGCACGGTCGCCGCGGCCACAGTGGTTCCGGCAGGCACGATCTTCGTCGTTTTCACCGGAATGGTCGGAATGCTCTGTTCCTGGCTGGCGGCTGCTTGCCGCTCGCTCGTCGGCAATGCCAGCCAAAGCGCTACCGCGGCCACGCCGAGCAGCGCGGCGGTGCCCACCGCGGCAATCACCAGATGCGAGTTCGAACGGACTTCCTGCCAGAAGGACGGCCGCATGTCGTATCCAAACTGCATGGCAAAGCGCCGACGTTCCGGAACACCGAAACTGAAGGGCTCTCTCACTCTCGCCACCTCCATAAGCGGGCCGATGTTCTTTCGATCGTTGCCGGAAGTCCGGTGTCTGATCGGCATCGGTCCCAAAAATCAACACGGGCAAGCCCGCAGCAATCCCCGAATAGTCGCCCAGAAGCGCGAACCTTTCGCCCCCGATTGTGGCATCAGTACGCCATTATAGTGGATTCTGCGCCTTTGCCGCCATTTCCGCAATGTGTCGCAAGGGCAATGAATATTACAATATTACATCAGATCGTGATGGCGATTGGATCCAGCGCGAGGCGCGTCGCGTCGAAACAGGTCCATGCGACTCGCTTCAGGCCTATGTCGCTTCCCCTGACCGGGGCGCTTTTGGTCGATACGCACTAGATGCGGTCGCGCAGCGCGAACCAGTTGAGCGCCAGGAAAAGCAGCGGCGTGCGGAAACGCCGGCCGCCGGGAAATGGCGGAATTTTCAGATCCTCGATCAGCTTCAGCCGGTCGCGATTGCCGGCAACGGTCTCGGCATAGAGCTTGCCGAAGAAGTTCGACAGCATGACACCGTGGCCGGAATAGCCGCCGGCCGAGATCACATTCGGCATCACTTCGCGTACGAACGGTTTCCTCGGCACGGTGATGCCGACATAGCCGCCCCAGCCATGGGTGATCTCGATATCTTTCAGCGCCGGATAGAGATCCACGATCTGGCGGCGAATGTGGATGTGGATGTCCTTCGGGTCGTTGACGCCATAGACCTCCCGTCCGCCGAACAGCAGCCGGCCATCCCTCGATTTGCGGAAATAGCGCACCACGAAGCGGGAATCATCGACGGACTCGCCGCCGGGAAGCACTTTCGAATCCGCCCCCAAAGGCACGGTCGCACCGATGAAGGAGCCGATCGGCATGATGTGTGCCGCACTTACCGGTTCGAGCGTGCCGCCATAGGCGTTGACCGCGATCAGGCATTTCTGCGCCGTCACGGTGCCCCTTGGCGTGGAAACCCTGACCTTGCCGCCAGCGGAAACGATGCCCGTCGACGGCGTCCCTTCGAACAGCTGCGCGCCGGCCTGCGCCGCCACCCGCGCCGTGCCGATCACCAGTTTCATCGGATGGATATGGCCGGTGCCAGTGTCGCGCGTGCCGCCGAAATAGGCGGTCGAGCCGAGCCGCTCCGCCGTCTCCTTCGCATCCATGAAGGCGATATGCGGATAGGAGAAACGGCTGGCCATGATGTCGGCATGCGCCTTGTAGTCATCGACATAGCGCGGCTTGTGCGCCACCGAGAGCTGGCCCGGCATGTAGTCGATATCGATCTGGTTGGCGGCGGCAAATTCGATGAGATGCGCCTTCGCCTCCTCGGCGAGATCGAACAGTGCCTTGGCGCGGGACAGACCGTATTCGGCCTCCAGATCTTCTGCCCAGGCGCGCTGCCCGGTGCCGAGCTGGCCGCCATTGCGACCCGATGCGCCGTCCCCGAAGCGATAGGCTTCGATCAAGACGACATTGGTCCCCGCCTTGGCAAGGTGGGCCGCCGCCGACAGCCCGGTAAAGCCGCCGCCGATGATGACGACATCGCAATTCCGGTCGCCATCGAGCGCTCGATATTCTGGTCTGGGTCCCGCCGTGTCTTCATACCACGAGCGGCCGGGAGAAATCGGAGATTGATAGGGCATGGGAACGCCGGTGAATCCAATGAATGGTGAATAGGGTGAACGGCCGCGAGAAAGCGCGTCGTCTGCGCTCATCCGTCCAGTATGAAACTACTCACCATTCACAATTCACCACTTACGCGCAGAAGTCGCCGCTCACACGTTGAGCAGAAGATACTCCCGCTCCCACGGGCTGATCACTTCCATGAATGTCTCGAATTCCGCCCGCTTGATCGCCGCATAGGTGGCGGCGAAGGATTTGCCCAGCAGCGCGCAGAGTTCCTCGTCGCCCTCGAACAGGTCGACGGCTTCGAGCAGGCTGCGCGGCAGGTCGATCTCGTCCGCATTGGCGGTGGTCAGCACCGGCGGCTCGGCTTTGATCTTCCTGGTGATGCCGATCAGCCCGCAGGCAAGCGAAGCCGCCAGCGCCAGGTAGGGATTGGCATCGGAGGACGGGATGCGGTTTTCGACACGCCGCGCCGCCGGATCCGAACGCGGCACGCGGAACGCCGTGGTGCGGTTGTCGTAGCCCCATTTGTTGTTGACCGGAGCCGAGGCCGCCTGCGTCAGCCGGCGGTAGGAATTGACATAGGGCGCGAACATCACCAGCGCGTTCGGCACATGTTTCTGCATGCCGCCGATGAAATGGAAGAACTCCTCGGTCTCCGAGCCGTCCTCGGCCGAGAAGATGTTCTTGCCGGTCTTCTTGTCGATGATCGACTGGTGGATATGCATGGCCGAACCCGGCTGGCCCTGGATCGGCTTGGCCATGAAGGTGGCGTAGATCTCGTGCTTGAGCGCGGCTTCGCGGATGGTGCGCTTGAACATGAACACCTGGTCGGCGAGCTCGATCGGGTCGCCGTGGCGCAGATTGATCTCAAGCTGCCCGGCTCCCTCTTCATGGATGAGCGTGTCGATCTCCAGGCCCTGGCTCTCGGAGAAATGGTAGATGTCGTCGATCAGTTCATCGAACTCGTTGACGCCGGCGATCGAATAGCCGGCGCCGCCGCCGATTGCACGGCCCGAGCGGCCGACGGGCGGAGTGAGCGGATAGTCCGGGTCCGGATTCTTGCGCACCAGGTAGAATTCGATCTCGGGTGCCACCACCGGCCTCAGCCCGAGCTTGTCATAGGCGGCAAGCACGCGCTTCAGCACATTGCGCGGCGTGAATTCGACTGAACGGCCGTCCTGGTGGACGAGGTCGCAGATGACGGCGGCCGTCGGGTCTTCTTCCCAGGGCACCACTGTCAGCGTCGACAGGTCCGGCATCAGCTTGAGGTCGCCGTCGTCTTCCGGATAGTGGAAGCCGTTGCCGTCTTCGGGATAGCCGCCGGAAATCGTCGTCATGAAGACGGCCGACGGCAGCGCCAGCGAGGTGTTGGAGGTGAATTTCTTCGACGGCATCATCTTGCCGCGCGCTACGCCGGCCTGATCAGGCGTGATGCATTCGATGTCCTCGATGCCGCGCCATTCCAGCCACTCGCTGACTTCCTTCCAGTTCTTCACACCACGCAGGTTTTTCACGAAGGCAGGCGTACGCGCTCGTCCTCCGCGGCTCGACGGACGGACTTCCTTTTTTGCAGGCGGCATCATTCACCAGATTGGGTTGCGGATTGCCGAGTATAGCCGTGCCCCACTGTGGAAGGGAAGGGAGGCGCTGCCGGCATTCCTCGTTCCGGTTGAAAATCACGCTGGTCGGCTTAGGTTCGGCGGCTCCCAATCCGGAAGGCATCGATGCGAAACCACAACGAACTGACGACCATTGGCTTCGACGCCGATGACACGCTTTGGCAGAACGAACAGTTCTTCCGCATGACGGAGAAGCGTTTCGCCGCCATGCTTGCCGACCATGGCGAGGAGAAACAGATTTCGGCGCGATTGCTCGAGGCCGAGCGGCGCAATCTTGCCGTCTACGGCTTCGGCATCAAGGGGTTTACGCTGTCGATGATCGAAACGGCGATCGAGGTCACTGACGGGCGCGTACCGGCTTCGGTCATAGCCGAGATACTGGAGGCCGGCCGCGAGATGCTGAGCCACCCGATCGAGGTCTTGCCGCATGTGCGCGAGACGGTGGAGAAGCTCGCCGGCGCATACCGCCTCGTGCTGATCACCAAGGGCGACCTTTTCGACCAGGAGCGCAAGCTGGCCGGATCAGGCCTCGGCGACCTGTTCGACGCGGTCGAGATCGTCAGCGACAAGAATGCAGCGACCTATGCGCGCCTCTTCCGCCGTCACGGCGACGGCGCGGCAAAGAGCATGATGGTCGGCAATTCGCTGAAATCGGACGTTGTGCCGGCCATCGAGGCCGGCGGCTGGGGTGTCCATGTGCCGCACGAACTGACCTGGGTGCTCGAACATGTCGAGGCGCCGCTCGCCGAGCCGCGATTCCGCCAGATATCCGACCTCGGGCAATTGCCCGAACTGGTCCAAACCATCATCGAAGGGAGTTGATCGCTTTGCACGTCGCCCAAAACTGACCTCGGTCTTGGGCGAACGACATGCATGGAACAAGGACCCGAAGCGCGTCAGGTGACGCGCTTCAGCGGCTTATCAGGCGATCGATCACCGGTTGCAGCCGCTCGGGCGTGATCGGCTTGGCGACGACGACGTCGATCACGTTCGACAGCCCCAGGCTCTCCGGCGTACCGGTCTTGGTCGAAAGCAGGATCACGGGAGGAAACGATTTTCCCGAAGCCCGTCGCAACGTTTCGATGCCGGACATCAGGGTATCGCAGTCCTTGTTGTCCGCGCCGCCATCCAGCACGATCACGCCTGGCACCAGCGTTCGCAGGGTCTTCGCCGCCATGTCGGGCGATTCCGAGATTGGCTTGAGCCCGGATCGCTCGACGATCTTCGACACCACCACACGATTGATCGGCGATTTCCCCACAACAAGCACTTGCGAGGGACTGCGTATCGTCTCGGTGCTTGAAACCTGGGTCACCAGATTCGGATGTTTTGCGGTCTCGCCCTCGTTACTCACTGGGCACCCAAGTCGGCCAAGAAGTTCGCCCCTATTTCAATGCAGAGTTGAATCTGGCCGACAATTGGCGTGAGATCGCCCCCCCATGTCAAGTTGAAATAAAAAGCTTCCGAAAACGTCTCCTGCGACAGTGGAGTCAAGCAACAGTACTGTACTGCCCTGTCCACGGATTGGTTGCGTAAAAATAAAATTCACCTGCGCATACGCTGCGCAGGTGAAGGGTCGGTTGCAACGATTTCCGGTCAGCCATGGCTCTGCTGCGTGACGATCACCGGGATCAGCAGGTCGCCCCAATTGCCGTCGCCGCCATGGTGCCTCGCCGAGCGCACCAGCTCCACCGAGACGCCGGCCTCGACCGCCTTCATCACCGACTGGTTGAGCCTGTGCAGATCGTTGGCCAGCATGCGGATCGTCGCCTGCTGGTCGACGCTCATCGTGGTCGATTGTTCTTCTGCCCGCTCCTTGACGCGGCTTATCGATGCCATTGGTCTTCTCCTGTGTCTGAAGCCCTGTTGGGCGTTTCCTCGGTGTTTTCTGATCCGCTATTCGGCGGCCGGCCTGAACTGTGCGTGCTCGGTCGATTCATGCATGGCGGTGGTCGACGACTTGCCGCCGGTGATCGCCATCGACACGGCGTCGAAATAGCCGGTTCCGACCTCGCGCTGGTGCTTGGTCGCGGTGTAGCCATTGGCTTCCGCCGCGAATTCGGCCTCCTGCAACTCGGAATAGGCCGCCATCTGCCGTTCCTTGTAGCCGCGCGCCAGTTCGAACATGCCGTAGTTGAGCTGGTGGAAGCCGGCGAGCGTGATGAACTGGAACTTGTAGCCCATGGCGCCGAGTTCCCTCTGGAATTTGGCGATCGTCGCGTCGTCGAGGTTCTTCTTCCAGTTGAACGAGGGCGAGCAATTGTAGGCGAGCAGCTTGCCCGGATGATGCTTGCGCACGCCCTCGGCGAATTTCTTGGCCTGTGCCAGGTCCGGCTTCGAGGTCTCGCACCAGATCAGGTCCGCGTGAGGGGCATAGGCGACCGCCCGCGCGATGCAGGGCTCGATGCCGTTCCTGACTTGGTAGAAGCCTTCCACCGTGCGCCCGGCATCGTAGTCGACGAAGGGCTGGTCGCGCTCGTCGATGTCGGACGTCAGAAGCTTCGCGGCTTCAGCATCGGTGCGTGCCACGACCAGGGTCGGCGTGCCCATCACATCCGCGGCCAGGCGCGCGGCGTTGAGGTTGCGGATATGTGCGGCGGTCGGGATCAGCACCTTGCCGCCGAGATGGCCGCACTTCTTTTCCGACGCCAGCTGGTCCTCGTAGTGAACGCCGGCGGCGCCCGCCTCGATGAATGCCTTCATGATCTCGAAGGCGTTGAGCGGCCCGCCGAAGCCGGCTTCCGCGTCGGCGACGATAGGCGCGAACCAGGTCTCGACCGAAAGCCCATTGCCCTCGGAGGTCTCGATCTGATCGGCGCGCTGCAGCGTCCGGTTGATGCGCTTGACCAGCTCCGGAGCGGCATTGGCCGGATAGAGCGACTGGTCGGGATACATCGCCGAGGCGGTGTTGGCATCGGCGGCGACCTGCCAGCCCGACAAATAGATCGCCTTCAGTCCGGCGCGCACCTGCTGCATCGCCTGGTTGCCGGACATGGCGCCGAGCGCGTTGACGAAATCCTCCTCGTGGATGAGCTTCCACAGCCGGTTGGCGCCCATTTCGGCGAGACTCTGGCGGATCTGGACCGAGCCGCGCAGCCGCTTCACATCCTCCGGCGAATAGGGACGTTCGATGCCGTCGAAGCGACCTTCCGGCGCCGAGGGAACGAGATTGTAAAAATCAGTCATGAGTCACTCCGAAGGATTGCTTGGCTTTGTCCGTGCGCCACTCTTCTGGTGCATCGGGATGTGACTGAATTTACATTGCGGCGCGAAATCGGCCAGCGAAATCGCGCTATACGGCCAAGGATAAGGGAAAACCTGTGTTGCGTTTGACAAAGAGCTGATGTAAATCTGTCATAGTTGTAAAAATCGCCGGCAGCGAGATTGCTGCGAATGTCGTGTAAATTCCTGTCAAGAGCAGTCGATGGCTGAGCAGAAGATTTTCGCCGGGCCGCGCATCCGCCGCATCCGCAACGCCAAGGGCCTGACCCAGACGGCGATGGCCGAGGGGCTCGGCATTTCCCCATCCTACCTCAACCTGATCGAGCGCAACCAGCGGCCGCTGACGGTGCAGCTGATCCTCAAGCTGGCCTCCGTCTACAAGGTCGACCCGCATGAGCTGCAGGGCGAGGCAAGGGGGTCGGTCGCGGCCTTGAAGGAAGTGTTCACCGACCCGCTGCTGGTTGGCGAATTGCCGGGAGACCAGGAACTGATCGAACTTGCCGAGGCGGCGCCCAATGCGTCCGCGGCAGTGATAAAACTGTTTCGCGCCTACCGCGAGCAGGCCGAGCGACTGTCGGACCTCAACGAGCTCCTGGCGCGCGAGGGCCGCGCCACCGCACTGTCCGGCGCCCGCCTGCCGATCGACGAGGTGCACGAGACCTTTGAGCGGCGGCCGAACCATTTTTCGACACTTGAGGAAGAGGCAGAGGCGTTCACCGCGGTGCTCGATCCCGGCGACGATTTGTTCGGTGCGCTGAAGGCGTGGCTGAAGCGCGAATACGGCATCGTGGTCAAGGTGCTGCCGGTCGCCACCATGCCGAACTGGCGCCGCCGCTATGACCGCCATTCGCAGCGCCTGTTCCTGTCCGAGAGGCTGTCGCCGTTCGACCAGCTGCGCGAGGTGGCGATGGAGGCCTGCCTGATCCGCATGACGGTCGCGGTCGCCGGCGAGATCCAGGCGCTCAAGCTGACCACGGACGAGGCCCGCCGCCTTGCCCGCTTCGAGCTCGGCCGCTATGCCGCGCATGCGCTGATGATGCCCTACCAGGCCTTTCATGCCGCCGCCGTGCGCGCCCGCTACGACATCGACGTGCTACGCTCGCGCTTCGGCGTCTCCTTCGAGCAGGCGGCGAACCGGTTGACCATGCTACAGAGGCAAGGCGCGCAGGGCGTGCCGTTCTTCATGCTGGAGGTCGACAATGCGGGCAATCGCTTTCGCAGGGCCGGCAGCCAGGGCTTTCCGCACAGCCGCTTCGGCGGCGGCTGTCCCAAGCTGCCCGTCCATGCTGCTTTCTCTCAGCCGGGCCAGGTCTTCGTCGAAGCGGTGGAAATGCCTGACGGCGCCGAGTTCCTATGCGTCGCCCGCACGCTGGAAGGGCCGCAGGGCGCGTTCGCGGAGCGTCCGCGCCGCACCGCGCTGCTGCTCGGTTGCGATATCGGCTTCCGCGACGACATCGTCTATGGCGCGGCACTGCCCGGCGCCGCAGCCGGCGGTAAGGCTGGACTGAGCGCTCTGACGGCGACGCCGGTCGGACCCGCCTGCCGGCTTTGCGAGCGCGTCGGCTGCCTGGCGCGCGCCGAACCGCCGGTGACGCGTCCGCTTGGCCTCGACGAGATGGTGACGGGCCTGAGCGCTTTCGACTTCCAGTAACGCGGCAGCAAAGGTGCCACAATCGTCGCCGGTGTCTGGATCACCCACTCTTTAAGTCTTTGCGTTACGCGAACAGAGCAGTTTTTTGTCGTCCCTTGCGCATCGTCCCGTCCACAAAAGCTCGACAGTCGCGCCCATGACAGACGCAGCATCACCAGGCCTTCCTACTTCGACAGCCTCGCCGCGCGAGGAACGCATCGGCATGCTTCTGGTCTTCCTGTCGGCGCTGATGTGGAGCTTCGGCGGCACCATCGCTCGCTTCATCACCGTCGGCGACAGCTGGACCGTTATTTTCTGGCGCTCCGTCTGGGCCGCCGCTTTCCTGGTCTTGTTCATGACTTGGCGTGACGGCTGGCGCGGCATGCTGAGATCGTTTCGCGACATGGGCTTGCCTGGCCTTGCCGTGGGGTTCTGTTTCGCCATCGCGTCGACCTCCTTCGTCGTGGCGCTTGCCTACACCACCGTCGCCAACATCCTCTTGATGCAGGCTGGCGTGCCGCTTCTGGCGGCGCTGTTGGCCTGGGCCTTGTTTCGCGAACGGGTTGGTGCCGTGACTTGGGTGGCGATCGCCGCCGTCATTGCCGGCGTTGCCATCATGGTATCGGAATCGCTCGATGGCGCCGTCTCGCCCATAGGCGACGGGCTGGCGCTGCTGATCGCCTTCATGTTCTCGATCGCCACCGTCATCACAAGGCGGTTCGCCAGGGTGCGGATGACGCCGGCGACCTGTCTCGGCACGCTCCTTGCCGCGGGCTTTGCCGCCTCGCAGGCGTCGACCTTCACGGTGTCGGCTGCCGACATGGGCTTTCTCTTCGCCTTCGGCGTGGTCAATCTCGGCATTGGTCTTGCCTTCTTCGCCACCGGCGCGCGGCTGATCCCGGCAGCCATCGCGGCACTGCTCGGCACCTTCGAGCCGATCCTTGGGCCGATATGGGTCTGGCTCGTCCATTCCGAGGTGCCGTCCGGGCGCACCATCATCGGCGGCGCGGTGGTGGTCACGGCGCTGCTCGTCCATATCGGGCTCGAGTTCAAGCGCCAGGCACGGCCGCGGCGGGCAGGGGTCACCGGGGTGCCGTCGCCGAATTGATGCGGGCCGCTGAAGCTTTGCCATTGACAATGTTGCTGCCGCCCGGGCAGGCTGGAGCCACGGCAACAACAAGACAGGCGTATCTTGCCAAGTCTCCCCGCCGGTCAGATCGAGACCGGACCATATTTCTGTATTTTTGTCCGCGCGGCGGCGAAAGCTTCTGACGGCGCCGCGATTCCTTCCAGTCCCGGACGATTGCGCGGCAGCGCCCTGCGCGCCAATCGGCGCTTGTTGTCCCCTGGAAAGCTCAATAGTCTGAAACAAATGCCCGGCCGCGCGCATGTCGCGACGAGCCGGCGACGGAACACTCACCAAAGGAGAATAGCATGATCCGCAAAGCGCTCTGGCTTTCGGCGACCTCGGTATTTCTGACATTGTTCACGCCCGCCGGGCATGCCGAGGACCGCGTCGTCAATGTCTTCAACTGGTCCGATTATATCGACCCGACGATCGTCGACGACTTCACCAAGAAGACCGGCATCAAGGTCGTCTACGACACGTTCGATTCCAACGAAATCCTGGAAACCAAGCTGCTCGCCGGCGGCAGCGGCTACGATGTCGTCGTGCCGAGCGGCAATTTCCTTGCCCGCCAGATCCAGGCCGGCGTGTTCCAGAAGCTCGACAAGTCGAAACTGCCGAACCTCTCCAACATGTGGGACACGGTTTCGCAACGAACCGCCAAATACGATCCGGGCAATGAATATTCGATCAACTATATGTGGGGCACGGTCGGCATCGGCTACAACGTTAAGAAGGTGAAGGCGGCGCTCGGCACCGACAAGATCGACAGCTGGGATGTGTTCTTCAACCCCGAAAGCCTAGCCAAGCTGAAGGATTGCGGCGTCTATGTGCTGGATTCGCCGGCCGACATCATTCCGGCGGCGCTGAAATATGTCGGCCTCGACCCGAACAGCACCTCGCCCGACGACATCGCCAAGGCCCAGGAAGCCCTGATGAAGGTCCGCCCCTTCATCCGGAAGTTCCACTCGTCCGAGTACATCAATGCGCTCGCCAATGGCGACATCTGCCTGGCGGTCGGCTGGTCGGGTGACGTCTTCCAGGCGCGCAACCGCGCCAACGACGCCAAGCAGGGGGTGGAGATCGGCTATTCCGTGCCGAAGGAAGGCGCTCAGATGTGGTTCGACCAGATGGCGATCCCCGCCGATGCGCCGCATGTCGCCGAAGCGCATGAATTCCTCAACTACATGATGACGCCGGAAGTGATCGCCAAATCGTCGAATGCCGTGCTCTACGCCAACGGCAACAAGGCCTCGCAGCAGTTCGTCGACAAGGCACTGCTGGGCGACCCGGCCGTCTATCCCGACGACGCGACCTTGCAGAAGCTCTACACGGTCTCCCCGTACGATCCCAAGACCCAGCGCGTCATCACGCGTACCTGGACCAAGATCGTCACTGGCCAATAAGCATCTGAAGCGACCTCGGCGGACAGCCGCCGGGGTCGCGTTTTTTGGGGCACGAAGCAAGAAACAGCACGGAGTGGGGATATGAAATCGCTTGGCAGCATCCGCAGGGACTTCGCGCCATGGAACGACCCGAACGCCAAGCCATACATCCAGTTCGACAACGTCACCAAGAAGTTCGGTGACTTCACCGCCGTCAACAATCTGTCGCTGACCATTTTCGAGCGCGAGTTCTTCGCCTTGCTCGGCGCCTCGGGTTGCGGAAAGTCGACGCTGCTGCGGATGCTGGCCGGTTTCGAGGAACCGACATCAGGCCGCATCCTGCTCGACGGCCAGGATCTGCGCGGCATTCCGCCCTATCGCCGGCCGGTCAACATGATGTTCCAGTCCTATGCGCTGTTCCCGCATATGACGGTGGAGAACAACATCGCCTTCGGGCTCAAGCAGGAAGGCATGCCCAAGCCCGATATCGAAAAGCGCGTCGCCGAGATGCTGAAGCTGGTCAAGCTCGAGCAGTTCGCCAAGCGCAAGCCGCACCAGCTCTCCGGCGGCCAGCGCCAGCGCGTCGCGCTCGCCCGCTCGGTCGCCAAGCGGCCGAAAGTGCTGCTGCTCGACGAGCCGCTGGGCGCGCTCGACAAGAAGCTGCGCGAGGAAACCCAGTTCGAACTGATGGATTTGCAGCAGGAGCTTGGTCTCACCTTCGTCGTCGTCACCCACGACCAGGAAGAAGCGATGACCATGGCCGATCGCATCGCCATCATGGACAAGGGCGAGGTCATGCAGGTGGCGACGCCCGCGGAAGTCTACGAAGCCCCGGCCTCGCGGTTCGTCGCCCATTTCGTCGGCAATGTGAACATGTTCGAGGGCAAGGTCGCCGAGCGGTCGGCCAACACCACCCGCATAACCGGAGCGAGCGGGGCCCAGATCGTCGTCGAGAATGGCGGTGCCGCGGCCGCGCCCAATGCCGACATCGTCTTCGCTATCAGGCCGGAGAAGATCAAGGTCTCGTCGAAGAAGCCGGCCGATGCCGTCAACGCGCTGGAAGGCGAGGTCTACGACGTTGCCTATCTCGGCGACATGACCGTCTATCACATCAGGCTCGACGATGGGCAGATCGTGCGGGCAAGCGCCTTGAACGCGGCGCGCGTGACCGAGGATCCGCTGACCTGGAACGACCGCGCCTGGGTATCCTTCCGGCCCGATGCCGGCGTCGTGCTGGCACGGTAGGGGGGTGGTATGTCCAACATCGCCGTCACCGATGCCGCCGCGCTACCGACCGCCGCCAAGCCGTTCCTGACGCGCCTGGGTGCCGGCTTCGTCAACCGGCTCGTCATCATCGTCCCCTACCTCTGGCTGCTGTTCTTCTTCCTCATTCCCTTCGTCATCGTCTTCAAGATTTCGTTGTCGCAGACGGCGATCGCCATGCCGCCCTACACGCCGGTGCTCGATTTCAGCGACGGCGTCTCCGGCTTCTTCGCCGGGTTTCGCGACCTCAACTTCGACAATTATGTCTGGCTGACGCAGGACGCGCTCTATTTCAAGGCCTATGTGACGAGCGTCATCATTGCCGCGATCTCGACCGTCCTGACGCTGATCGTCGGCTATCCGATTGCCTACGGCATGGCGCGCGCGCCGGCCACCATCCGTCCGACATTGCTGATGCTGGTCATCCTGCCGTTCTGGACGTCGTTCCTGATCCGAGTCTATGCCTGGATAGGCATTCTGAAGCCCGAGGGACTGCTCAACCAGCTGCTCTTGTCGCTGCATATCATCAACCAGCCGCTGGTCATCCTCAACACCTATACGGCGATCTTCATCGGCATCGTTTATTCCTACCTGCCCTTCATGGTTCTGCCGCTCTATTCGTCGCTGGAGAAGATGGATTACTCGCTGATCGAGGCGGCCAAGGATCTGGGCTGCCCGCCGACCGCGGCTTTCTGGAAGATCACCTTTCCGCTGTCGTTGCCGGGCGTCATAGCCGGCTGCCTTCTGGTGTTCATCCCGGCCGTCGGCGAGTTCGTCATTCCCGACCTGCTCGGCGGATCGCAGACACTGATGATCGGCAAGACGTTGTGGAACGAGTTCTTCGCCAACCGCGACTGGCCGGTCTCGTCGGCCGTCGCCGTCATCCTGCTTTTGCTGCTCACCGTGCCGATCATGCTCTTCCAGCAGGCACAGGCACGTTCCCAGGAGCAGGGCAAATGAACGCCACCTGGAGCCGCTTCAACGTCACCTCGATCGTGCTGGGCTTTGCCTTCCTGTACCTGCCGATCGTGCTGCTCATCGTCTTCTCCTTCAACGAATCCAAGCTCGTCACCGTCTGGGGCGGCTTCTCGACCAGATGGTACGTCTCACTGTTCCACAATCAGGGCCTGATGGACGCCACCTGGGTCACGGCGCGTGTCGGCGTCATTTCGGCCACGGTGGCAACCGTGCTCGGCACGCTGGCGGCGCTCACCCTGACGCGCTACACGCGGTTCCGGGGCAGGGTGCTGTTTTCCGGCATGGTCTTCGCACCGCTCGTCATGCCGGAAGTCATCACCGGCCTGTCGCTGCTGCTGCTCTTCGTTGCCGTCGGTCTCGACCGCGGCTTCTTTACGGTGACGCTCGCCCACATCACGCTGACGATGTGCTTCGTGGCGGTCGTCGTGCAGTCGCGCCTTGTTTCCTTCGACCGGTCGCTGGAAGAGGCGGCGATGGATCTCGGCGCGACGCCGGCCAAGACCTTCTTCCAGATCACGCTGCCGGTCATCCTGCCGGCGATCGTGTCCGGCTGGATGCTGGCCTTCACGCTGTCGCTCGACGATCTGGTCATCGCCAGCTTCACCTCGGGACCGGGCGCCACGACGCTGCCGATGAAGATCTATAGCCAGGTCCGTCTCGGCGTCACGCCGGAGATCAATGCCGCCTGCACCATCCTGATCGCCGTCGTCGCGGTCGGCGTCATCATCGCTTCGATCGCCAACAAGCGGCGCGAGGTGCAGCGGCAACTCGACGAACAGGCCGCCCAGCGCGGGTGAGGGGACCGAGAGCTATTCGCCCGAAACGCCGCGGCTTATCGGCGAAATGAACGGCGTGCTCCAGGTCCCGCCGACGAAGAAGGACGACTGGTTGGGGCCCTGCTGGCCGGTCTTCTGCGCCGCCGCCTGGTCCGGCTGGATGACGCCGCCGGACAGCGCCAGTCCGCGCCCGGCATAGGAGGCGATGCCGGAAAGCCATATCTTGTATTTCGCCGAATTGGCCTCGGCCTTGTCCAGCCTCGCCACACCTCGCGAAATGGTCGCCTTCACTTCGGCGCCGTCGATCGGCAGAGTGCCGTCCGAGACGTCGTCGAGCGCGAAGAAGCCGCCTTGTTCGGTATGTTTGAGAAAGGCCGGCAGGTTGAACTTGCTGAGCGCGCCGGGGCCGAAGGTTGCCGAAACCGAGCCGTCGGCGTTTTCAAAGATCGAATCCCAGGTCCTGCCCGGTCCCTTGAGGATGACCGAAACGGTGCCCGTGCCGACCGGCACCAGCCGGGTCATGCCCGCTGCCGTGCCGAACGCGCCGCCATCGACATCGGATGCAAGCAGCCGGATCTCGACCTGTGTGCCCTCGGGCTTGCGGTCGAAACGAAGACTGGTCTGGATATTGCCGCCAAAGGCCGAGGCGTCGGAGATATCGAAGACGGAAAGACCGTCCTTGACCTGGGCGGTGGCGGCGACATCGGCAAGCTGGATCGTGCCGGCCGTGGCATGCGCCGCCGACAGCCTGAGATCGAGATTGACCCGGTCGGCGAAACTTGCCTCGACGTCACCTGGGCCGGCCCCGCTCGCCGGTCCCAGCGGGGTGAAGGCGGACAGGAACGATCTGAGGTCGAGCGTGTCGAAGGCAAGCGTGCCCGAGATTACCGGTTGGGCGTCGCCAAGCGACAGGTCGAGCGCGCCCATGCCCGGATTGTTGTCCAGCGTCAGCGCCGTGTTCTCGAACTTGACGCGTCCGGCCGACGCCGTGACCTTGCTCGAAATGCTGACCGACCCGATCGCGGCACTTGGCGCGACAGCGGCCTGCGACCATTCCAGCACACGGCGCAATGAGGGCGCCGCGAACTTCACCTGGCCGTCGAAATAGGCATTGTCGGACATGCTGGCCGTGCCGTCGAAGGAGAAGGTGGCGGGTGCGGCCTTGAAGGAAAGGGTGAGCGGCGCCATGCCGCCGGCAAAAAGCACCAGCGGCTTCTGTGACGCGGCGTCGAGCGTGACGCTTTCGCCGCGCCAGATTCCGGTTGCAGACAGCGTCGCATTGCTGTTCATCGCCGCCCAGGTCGCCTGACCGCTGAGGCTGCTCAGAATCTCCACGTCCTTGCCGTTGACGGAAGCCACCATGCGGCCGTCCCTGAATTCAACCGTGCCGAAGGCATCTGTCGGCAGCTTGTCGAGGTTGGGCTTGGCGGGATCGGCACTGACCACACCGCGTGCCGTGTCGATGGAACGCGCGATGCGACCGCCGGTCGGCGCGGTGGGCAGGAACAGGCCGTCCGCCGTGCGCTGGACCCGGATCGTAGGCCGCACCAGCCGCGCCGTGGAAAACACCACATCGCCCTGCAAGGCCGCCATGGCTGAGAGGTCGATTTCGACGCGTTCGGCTTCGACGACTGGCGGTGCGTCATTGTCCGTCCATTTCGACAGCGTCACGTCGGTCAGGATCGCGCGGAATTTCGGCCAGACCTCGATGCGCGGCGAGCCTTCGATAGCGACCCGGAAGCCGCTCCAGGCACTCATTTCCCAGGCAATGCGGTCGCGCACGATGCGCGTCGAGGCGATCAGCGGCAACGTGGCGACCACCAGAGCGATGACGATCACGGCAGCGCCGATCGCCCATACTCCGCGGCGGATCAAGGATGATGGCATCTCGCCCTATATGCTTGCGTTCCGATTAATCGCCCGGTGTGTAACCCCAGTCGTCACTACGACTTAGGACTGAGGCATTTCAAGTCTTTATGGCCCGGCGATGGCATTTGCGCACACCTGGCCGCTTCGGCCCAACAAAATCTTGCTCTGCTGCGCTGCGATATGCATAAGCGATGACGACCGTGGGAGGATCGATCATGGCTGCCGAAGTACCGCTCTGGACCCCGACGCAAGACCGGATCGACGCTTCGCCATTGACGGCTTTTCAGAAGGCGGCGGAGACGAAAGCCGGCGCCACATTCTCTTCCTATGCCGAGCTTCATCGCTGGTCGATCGAGGATCGCGAAGCCTTCTGGAGCTTGGTCTGGGACTTTTCCGGCATTGTCGGCGACAAGGGCGAGCGCGTGTTGGCCGACGGCGACAAGATGCCCGGCGCCTCCTTCTTCCCCGATGCGACGCTGAATTTCGCCGAGAACCTGTTGAAGAAGACCGGTGCCGGCGAGGCGATCGTCTTTCGCGGCGAGGACAAGGTCGAGCGGCGGCTGTCCTGGAACCAGCTGCATGGCCTGGTTTCGCGCCTGCAGCAGCTTTTCCTGTCGCTCAAGGTCAAGAAGGGCGACCGCATTGCGGCGATGATGCCCAACATGCCCGAGACCGTTGCCGCCATGCTGGCCGCCGCCTCGATCGGCGCGGTCTGGTCGTCCTGCTCCCCCGATTTCGGCGAGCAGGGCGTGCTCGACCGGTTCGGCCAGATCGAGCCTGTCATCTTCATCGCGCCAGACGGGTATTGGTACAATGGCAAGGCGATCGAGGTCGCCGACAAGGTCGCCGCCGTCGCGGCCAAGCTCGGCAGTGTCCGCAAGGTCCTGCTTGTCGACTATCTCGGCACCTCGGCCGATGTGGCGGCAACCATCGACAAGGCGGCGGCGATGGAAGAGGCGCTGTCGCCCTTTGCCGCCAAACCTGTCAGTTTCGAGCGTCTGCCGTTTTCGCACCCGCTCTACATCCTGTTTTCATCGGGAACCACCGGCATCCCCAAATGCATCGTTCATTCGGCCGGTGGCACGCTGATCCAGCACGTCAAGGAACACCGGCTGCACGCCGGCCTCGTCGAGGGCGACCGCTTCTTCTACTTCACCACATGTGGCTGGATGATGTGGAACTGGCTGGTGTCGGGCCTGGCTTCCGGGGCGACGCTGCTGCTCTATGACGGCTCGCCCTTCTACCCCGACGGCAATGTGCTGTTCGACTTCGCCGATGCCGAGAAGATGACCTTCTTCGGCACCTCGGCCAAGTTCATCGATTCCGTGCGCAAGGCCGGCCTAAAGCCGATCCGCAGCCATGATCTGTCTGATGTGCGGGCGATCTCCTCCACCGGTTCGCCGCTGTCGCCCGAGGATTTCCGCTTCGTCTACGACGGCATCAAGAAGGACGTGCATCTGGCCTCGGTTTCCGGCGGCACCGACATCGTCTCCTGCTTCGTGCTCGGCGTGCCCACCCAGCCGGTCTGGACCGGCGAGATCCAGGGGCCAGGCCTCGGCCTGGCCGTTGATGTCTGGAATGACGACGGCAAGCCGATCCGGCAGGAGAAGGGCGAACTGGTCTGCACCAAGGCGTTTCCGGCGATGCCCATCGGCTTCTGGAACGACCCTGACGGCAAGAAGTACCAGGCCGCCTATTTCGAGCGTTTCGACAATGTCTGGTGCCATGGCGATTTCGCCGAATGGACCGTGCATGGCGGCATGATCATCCATGGCCGTTCGGATGCCACGCTCAATCCGGGCGGTGTGCGCATCGGCACGGCGGAAATCTACAACCAGGTCGAACAGATGCCGGAAATCCTGGAAGCGCTGTGCATCGGCCAGGATTTCGACAATGACGTGCGTGTCGTGCTGTTCGTGCGGCTGGCCGCGGGTGTGAAACTGGACGAGGACCTGGAAAAACGCATCCGCGCCAAGATCCGCAGCGGGGCGAGCCCGCGTCACGTCCCGGCCAGGATCGTCGCGGTCACGGACATCCCGCGCACCAAGTCGGGCAAGATCACCGAACTCGCCGTGCGCGATGTCGTCCATGGCCGCGCCATCAAGAACAAGGAAGCGCTCGCCAACCCGGAAGCGCTGGAGCTGTTCAGGAACCTGCCGCAGCTTGCCGAATGACCTGATCG
Source organism: Mesorhizobium huakuii (assembly GCF_030160235.1). Taxonomy (GTDB): domain Bacteria; phylum Pseudomonadota; class Alphaproteobacteria; order Rhizobiales; family Rhizobiaceae; genus Mesorhizobium; species Mesorhizobium huakuii. The sequence goes on along the minus strand of NZ_BSNY01000008.1, from coordinate 22,420 downwards.
GAATGGTTAACGAAATATCTCGCGGGAATTTACCTAGATTTCACGAGTGGTACACATTCGTAAATTTCTCAGCGAGCCGGTAAGGACTTGTTAAGGGCCGGCCCCGATAGTCGCAAGTAACTTGAGGGAGAAATCCCGTTCCTCAGCCCCCGGAGGATCTGAATTCGCTCAAGCCCCCGTTGTGACAGCAATCCCATCTCTTAAGGCGTCCCCCAGGGCGCCTTTTCTTTTGGACCGGCTATTCCGCGAGCACCCGGGTCGACGGAAACGCGACCTCGACGAGCGTGCCTTCGCCGGGCGTCGAATTGATGGTGAAGCGGGCACGGTTTGCTTCCACCATCGCTTTGGTCAGCGGCAGGCCAAGGCCGGTGCCGTCGCCCCGTCCGCGCTTCAGCGCGTTGATCTGCTTGAACGGTTTCAGCGCCTGTTCGATCTCGGCCTGGCTCATGCCGATGCCGGTGTCGCGCACCCGCATGACGACGTCGCCCGAGGTCTCGTAGGCGGTCGAGACGATCACCTGGCCGCCGGCTTGGGTGTAGCGGATGGCGTTCGACAGGATGTTGAGCGCGATCTGGCGCACGCTGCGCAGGTCAGCCACCACTTCCGGCAGCCGTGAGGCGAAGCTCGAGCGGATGATGACACGTTCGCGATTGGCCTGCGGCTGCATCATCGCCACGGTCTCGGCCAGCGTGTCGTTGAGCGAGACCGCCTCATAGGCCATTTCCTGCTGGCCGGCCTCGATCTTCGAGATGTCTAGCAAGTCGTTGACCAGGTCGAGCACATGGTTGCCCGAGCGGTTGATATCGCGCAGATAGTCGCGGTAGCGGTCATTGGCGACCGGCCCGAACTTCTCGTCGACCATCAATTCTGAAAAGCCGATGATGGCATTGAGCGGCGTGCGGATCTCGTGGCTGATGCGGGCAAGGAAATCGGTCTTCTGCGAGGACGCCCGTTCGGCCACCGCGCGTGCTTGCGTCAAATCCTCTTCGGCCCGCTTCCACTGCGTGATGTCGCGCACGACGGCACAGAAGCCGCTGTCATTAGGCAGCCGGCCGATGGTCATGAACAGCGGAATGAAGCGCCCCTGCGCCTCGCGCCCGATCACCTCGCGGCCGTCATTCATGACGCTCGCCACGCCGGGTTCGGAAAGCCCGGTGAGATAGTCGCGCGCCGCGCGCTGGCTTTCGATGGCAAACAGCGAGGCGAAGGGCTTGCCGGTCACCTCGTCGCTGTCGAAACCGAACAGCGCTTCGGCCGGGCGGCTGATCGAGCGGATGGTACCGTCGCTGCCGATCAGCACGACGCCGTCGGTGGCGGTGTCGATGATGGTGCGCATCTCGGCGATGCGGGCCTTGAGCTCGGAAATGTCGGGTTGTGTCGGCTCCTCCCCGACCGCGTGCAGGGCCACCGGTGCGTCATCCTCGCCGGTACGGCGCACGACCAGCATCAGCGCCTTGCCGTCGCGCCAAGGAACGGAGCGCAGGATGGCGTCGATCGGGAATTCCTGGCCATCGCGGGTCTTCAGCCGCAGTGCCCGGTCGCTGCCGTCGGAGGTGCCGTCGTCAGCGTAGGGATCGGCAAACAGCGCACCGAGGCCGCCGGCATCATCGAGGTCCTCAAGCGTATCGTAACCGGTCAGGTCGAGGAATTCCTCGTTGGCATAGTACAACTGGTCGCCCGAATGGATGAGCAGCGGCACCGGCAGCTTGCCGAGCAGCGAGGTATCCGGAGCCTTGCTCTCGTCGCCGACGGAAAAGGCCGACGGCACGATCCCCTCGGTCTTGAGCGGCGGCACTTTCAGGCGCGGCCGTTCGGCTGGGTTCTCGACGGCGTCGGCCGCATTGGCGGTTCCGCCGCTGAATGTCGCGGCCTGCTCATCAGCGGCTGCGGCCTTCTCGCCGTCGCCCCAGTCCTCATTGTCCTCGGCATCGCGAAAATCGGCCGACGTCATGCTGTCGTCGTCGTCGGTCCCGACATGTCCGGCGTCTACAACTGCCGGTTCATCGTCGATGGCGGCGGGCTCGGCAGTTTCCGGTTCCGCGGCGACCGGTTCAGAGGCCTTAGGCTCGTCATTGTCCGCGACGGGGCCTGCCTCGCCACTGCGGTCGGCATAGCTGAGCAGCGAGCCTGTCGCACCGGCCGGCGTGTCACTATCCTCCCGGCGAACCACTTCGTCGGGATGGGCGCCGTCGAGCCGTGCGAGATCCGCCTCGTCCTCGTCCTCGGTCTCGGATGTCTCGACCGGTATCGCGTCGCTCTCCGGCTCCGCCACTGGGATCTCGCCGGCCTCTGTCGGCTCTTGATCCGAGACGGCTTCAGGCGTCGACGCAACATCGGAGACGGACTCGATCGGAGTTTCCGTCCTGGCAGCCGGCGCTTCCACCGCTGTTTCAGCCGGTGTCTTGGTCTCCGGTTTCGGCGCGCTTTCGATGCCGGGCTTGTCGGCTTCCTGCGGTTCGGCCGGCGCACTGTCCTTCTTCAGCCGCTCGCCGATTTCGCGGAAGGCGCTGCGTTCCAGCGTCGACAGCCCCTTGTCGTTGGCCGGCTGCCGGTGTTCGGCCAGGCGGATGACCTTGTCGGCAAAGCGCCGCTCTTGTTTCGGCACGATGGTCAGCGCCGGCACCTCGCCCTTGAACGGGTCCGCCGCGTTTGGTTCCTCGACCTTCGACCCTTCTGTCTTCGGTTCTTCAGCGGGAGGTTCGACGGCTTCCGGCTCCGGCGCTACCGGCCCCTTGCCATTGGGCACCAACGCCATGCCGATCGCTTCCGGGTCGACGATAGCATCGCCGGTACGCGCGACGCCGAAGCCGCGAAAGCCTTCGAAGGCGCGGCTGCGGCCATAGACAGGCAAAGCCGCGAGATCAACGGGGACCTTCAGGTCGGTGCCGACGACAGGCCAAAGCACGGAGCGGCCGGACCAGGTATCGCGCCGCTCCAGCAGGCCCGCGATCTCGCCGGACGCGTCAAGGCCGAAGGCCGCCGCGACATCCCTGAATCGCCGGCCGATCACGTCGGCGGCCGGCTTGCCGACGATCTCGGCGAATTCCGGCGACAGCGCGCTGAACTTGCCTTCGGCGTCGGTGCGCCAGACGAAGCGCAGCGGCGCGGCCGAGCGGTCTATCGTGCGAGCTTGGGTTGTGGTCGATGCGGCCGGGGAGGCGGCTTCGTCCGGCTTCGCGCTGTCCACCGCAGCCTCGGCGCCGGTCGCTTGGGTCACATTTTTCGTGTCCGGCGCCGCAGGTGCGGGTCGCGCATCGTCCTCGCCGGCATGGAAGTACCAGTGATCGTGCTGTGCCGGCGTGCCCGCGGCCGGCTGATCGTTGTCGGCGGCAACCGGCGTCGGCTCGGCCTGCTCCGAAATCTCTTGCGTTGCCCGTTCCGGCATATCTTCGACCACGGGCTTGGAGGGGGCGGGCTCCGGCTCGATCTCGGCAGTGCCGGGCGACCGTTCGACGGCCTCCGTCTGCGGAACATCCGCCGTCGGCTGATTGTCCAGGTGAGGATCGGACTGCGCGGCAGCGCCTTCCGCCGCTGTTGCGCGGCCAATCTCGTTGGCGGGGCTTTCCATTGCCGCCGAGGGGCTGTCTGCCGAAGCCCCTGTAGCAACGGCGGCATTGTCCTCGAGCTGATCCTCATCGATCACCACCAGGAGATGTCGCTCCGGCGTCAGCCGCGCGAGCCCGGCGGGGTAGGAAGTGTTGCCGCCTGGAACGAGACGCTTGACGATGCGCTCACCCTCGGCGGCCACGTCGGCCACCAGGGCGGCCAGCGTCGCGGGCTGGATGCCGAGCTTCGAAAAGCCGTCCGACGCGGCCTCGACTTTGCCTCCGGCATCGATGAAGGCGATGAAATGGCCGTCTTCGGTGAAGCCGCTGATCGCCCGGCTGGCGATCTCGGCGGCACCGCGCGAGCCCGTCTGCGCCGCCGGCACCGCTAGCATGATCGCCTTCTCGCCGTCGGGCAGCGTCACCGCATTTGCCTGGAAGCCGACGGTGCGGCTGGTCATGCCGGTCGCCAGCCTGACGGTAATGCCGCGATCGCTGCCGATCTCGGGAAAGCCGCTGGTCGCCATGATCTGGCGGCGGGCGATCAGCGGCAACTGCGCGGAGGCGCCGATGATCGCTTCGATGTCGGGATAGCCGAACACGGCGGCTCCCGGCCCATTGGCCCAGATCACCTGCTCCAGATCCACCGACAGGATCGCGATCGCGTCGCCGGCGGCAAAGCGCTTGCGGACCGCATCGAGCACGGCGACGTCGAGGAAGGAATATTCGGACGGCATGCGCTTGGCGAACCCTCACGGAGCGGCGAAATTTGCAGTTAACGCTTTGTTAATAAAAGCCGCAGCCGCGAAGGTCCACAAGCCAGAACGTGCAAAGGCTGGTTTCTGGGCTTTTGGTTAACGGCCGGAAAGAAAATTATGGTGCACTGCAACAAAGATATTGCAATGCACAAATTTTGCCTTTATATTGCCATCATAACTGAACGAGACGGCTTTCCGTCAAAGCCGCTGCCGCTGAAAAGGATGGAAAATGTCCAGGACCAAAACTGCCGAGACGATCGAAAACGTTGAATTCCCGAGCTTCGACGCCTCCAAGGCCACCGACCAAATCCGCGCTTTCGCCGAAAAGGGCGTTGAGCAGTCGAAGGAGGCCTATGCCAAGCTCAAGACCGGCGCCGAGGAGACCCAGAAGGCTCTGGAGTCGACCTACGAGACCGCCAAGACTGTTTCCAGCGACCTGTCGCTCAAGACCATCGCCGCGCTGCGCGCCAATGCCGAAGCCGGCTTCTCGCATCTCGAGGCCCTGATCGGCGCCAAGTCGCTGTCGGAAGTCGTCGAGCTGCAGACCGCTTTCCTGCGCAAGCGCGTCGAGTTGACGGTCGAGCAGGCCAAGGACTTCCAGGCTGTTGCCTCCAAGGCGGCCGAGGACGTCTCCAAGCCGATCAAGACCGCCTTCGAGAAGGCGATCAAGGATATCAAGGCTGCCTAATATTTGCGCATGGTCTGAAGATGCAACAAAAGGTCGCATTTTCTTAAAAACGATCAGGCGTATGATGGTAACCATCAAGGAATACCCGGCGAGTGGAACCTCCTCCCTCTGCTCCCCGGGGTGACCAGCCAGCTCCTCCTCCCGCTGGCTCGTAACAGGAAAAGGCCGGCACCTCCTCCCGCCGGCCTTTTTCTTTGCCCGGCGAAACCGCCGCTGTTGCGGCGAGATGTGGGGAAGTGGCCTTTGCTTCGCAAAAGCCTTGAATTAAAATCCATAAGCCCGTATGGACGCATCGCCGAACGACAGAGCGGATCACTTGGGACGAGTTCCTGAAGGGGTTCTGCTCAGGCAAATGTGCCGTTGTAGCTCAGCTGGTTAGAGCGCCGGATTGTGGATCCGGAGGTCGCTGGTTCGATCCCAGCCAACGGTACCATCGGCTTCTCCTATAACTAATTGAAATTGCTAGATAAATTGCGATCTTCGGTCGCTCAGCTTGCGCCGTTTGGCACATTTGTGCTACCTATTGTGCTACCTATTGTGCTACAAATGGCTTTATCGCATCATGGGACGACGCCGCGAAGAGCAAGATCCTGACCGCTTTTTACGATTGAGAGGCAGTCACTTTCACTACTACCGACGCGTTCCAAAGGAACTGCGGGGCGTTGACGAGCGTGGTGAGCACGTCCGGCGTGCTTTGGATACGACCGACAGGTTCAAGGCGCGCACCGCGCGTGACCTCCATGAGGCTGCCGACAACGCGTTGTGGTCGTCGCTCATGCTGGGCGAAAATCCGGAGGCTGCGCGCCTTCGCTACAAGCGCGCTATCAAGCGCGCGGAGGCGCTAGGGTTTTCCTATCGGCCACTGGCCGATATTCTCGTCGCCGAACCGCTGGACGCCATCGTACAGCGTGTCGAAGCGACGATTGGGAAGCCTGACGAGTCACCCGTCGTTGAGGCCGTTACCGGCACCGTCTCCCGTCCTGACGACAAGATATCGGAAGCACTCAAGCTCTATTTCGACGAGATCGTCCGAGATGAGCTCCGCACGAAGAGTGCTGATCAAAAGAAGCGATGGAAGGCCAAGCGCCAAATGAGCGTCGATGTCTTTGTGGCACTGGTCGGCGACAAACCCATGGGCGAAATCACGCGCGACGATGCGCGTGCGGTGCACAAATATTGGTTGGATCGAATTGCGCCCGTCAAGGGGAAGGCAGATCGTTCGGCGTCGACCGGCAACCGAAATATGGGGAATCTGAGAACACTATACGCGGATTACTATCGCCACCTCGGCTCTCCCGAGCAGAAGAACCCGTTCGCAGACCTTTCATTCAGCGACAAGTCGAAGCGCAGCCGTCCGCCTTTCCCGACTGACTGGATTCGCGACAAGATCTTCGCGCCGGGCGCGCTCACCGCGCTCAATGACGAAGCGCGAGGCATAGTCCTCGCCTTCGCGGAGACGGGGGCAAGACCGAGCGAACTTGCTAATTTACACGCTGGCGTCATCCATCTCGACCACGAGGTGCCTCACATCTCGGTCGAGCCGCGAGATGATCCTGACGATCCGCGCGAAATCAAAACGGCCTCATCCGTGCGAAAAATACCGCTGGTCGGTGTGGCGCTTGAGGTGTTCAAAAAGCACCCTAATGGCTTCCCGCGGTACAAGGATCGCGAGGCCTCCCTCTCAGCCCTGCTCAATAAGCATTTCGAGAACCACAAACTGTTCCCAACCGACAAACATACGGTCTATTCGCTACGCCATTCGTTCGAAGATCGCATGAAAAACGGCAGGCTGGACGAGGAACTCCGCCGCATGCTGATGGGACACACAATCGATCGGCCGAAATACGGCGAGGGTGGCGATATGAAGATGTGGCAGGAAGAACTCATGAAGATCGTGTTGCCGTTCGACCCAGCGATCGTTTGACACGTCGGTGAACCGCAGCGAGCCGTTCTTGCTTCTGGTGGTGATCCTCCAGAGCACGCTCCAGGTAATCATACAGTGGAAGCAATGGCACGCCCCTGTCGCCCCGCGCCACGATTATTTCGGCGACGCGGTCGAGCGCGCGCTCTATGCGTTCCGCTGTAACAGGAACAAGCACGTGTCGCTTCACGGCTCGTTCTTTCTGTGCAACCACCAACTCAGCATGAATTCTGCGTAGACGGCCTTTGATCAGGAAGGGAAGGTCTGCATTTGGCTGGGGCGGCAAACGGCGGCGCTGGCGTGCGTTCAGGACGGACGCGCACGGGCGCCGTAGGTCGTGACGCGGCAGCGGCGGTCCCTGGACAGTTGAAGATGAGAGCGGTTGTCGGGATCGACCTAGAGCTTCCGCGCCTGCTTCCGACTCGAGACCGCTTCATGTCGTCGACGATACCGTGCCCAGGCGTGCCCGGAATGCCATTATGCAGATAGACAATTCGCACTTTACGCGGACCACCGCGGACGGGGACAGTCGATCCCGCGTCCCGTCCTGCGGCCGGCGCTATGCTGACGCTCCTACGGCTGTCCTGATCACCGCCCGCGGCGGGGGCGAATTTCCTCCGTCCAGCGCGCGACAAGCGTCATTGCTGCGGACGCGCACAGGACTGCGGTTTATACGCCGTTTCTCTTTGTGCGCCAACGTCCGTCGGCGCGGCAATCTACTGACCAGAGTTTGTATTCAAAGATTGGTCAGGGACAGCAAGATACCGCGCGGGTCGGTGCGAGGCAGTTCGCCCAGCGATGCGCCACTGACCCCTGGCCAGGCGATCGCCAAGTATTCCTTGGCTCAAAGATGCCCCGACCAGAAGCGGTACGATCGGCAGACCTTCTTTCCCCAGTCTCGCGCTGAAGCCGCCGTGACAGAGTGAGAGCTGGGTCAGTCGTTCCACGACGGGTCAACAGCTGGGGAGAGTCCTTCAGCGCCTGTCGCGGAGAGATCAAGATGTCCAGCCATTATCGCCACCCGCGCGCCGCGCGCGGCCGGGCGAACCTCTATGACGAGATTACCGACAAGATCATCGCGGACTTGGAGACAGGTCGGCTCCCTTGGGTTCAGCCATGGGGTAGTGGGGCAGCCAAAGCGCCGCTGTCGCTGCCGCGGAACGCCAGCACCGGCAGGGACTACAGCGGCATCAATGTGCTTATCCTCTGGGGCGCTGTCGTCGAGCAGGGCTATACTGCCCAATTATGGCTGACTTTCCGCCAGGCCCTGACACTCGGTGGAAACGTGCGGAAAGGCGAGCGCGGCACAACGGTCGTATATGCTGATCGTTTTGTTCCTGACTACGAGAGGAAGCGCGCAAGCGACGCCGGCGAGGATGCCCGGACGCTATGTCGGCTTGGTCTTCATCAATTCCAGCCAGGCTATCCGCGAGCGGCTGTGGAAGCGGGTCCAGGAGCATGCCGGGCCGGCGCCCAGGGGCCTGAGGCGGCCCGCGACACAGTGGGTGAGGCCCGGCATCGTCGGCCGCGTGAAGCACTTGCGCGGCGAAGAGGATCTGGGGCACGCTTCCCTGCAGGATTTCCGTGAGGAATGACCACGCGAGGCAGCGATTTTGTCTACCATTGGATATCGGACCATTTATCCGACGATCCGATCACGGACCATGTGCTGCTGGTCATTGAAATGGCTGTGGATGCGAAACGCGCGGCTGAAGCCCAAGGCATTCCCGGTCAAGAGATCGACGAGGAAATCCGCACGATCTACGAATTCATCGTGCATGCGCTACGCTGACCACCGCTCGCCGGAACCTAAGCGACAGGGCGAACTTATCGTCACATGAGCACGCGCGGAATCAACTTCCTGCATCAGTGGATAGCTAACAACGTGCCCGAGACCGCGAAACCGGACGCTGTTTCTATTTCTGAGATCACCCACATGCTATTTTCCGACGCCAAAACCGTCGGGATCAAGCGTGAAGAAATCGATGAAGAGGTTGAGAGCCTATACCGCACACTGTTCGATTGGATTGTGCATTACGAGCCTGGCCTGCCCGAATAGGCTTGCCACAGACCTTGAGGCGAGGAATATAATCCTCCCGTTGCGGCGAACTCCAACGGAGATCGCCATGCCTCTCAAGACCCTAGCCGATACCTTAGCAGCGCGCGAAAGCGTGCACGTCAACTGTAGCCATCCCATGTGCTGCAGATCGACCAAACTCGACATCCAGGCGCTGATAGACCGCCTCGGGCCAGGCCACGGCTCAATGCATGACGATCTTGTCGGGCTGTTCGTCTGCTCGCACTGCAAAGCGGACGGCCGAGATCAGCGCCCGGTGTTCTTCACCTGCATTCCTGACTACGAAGGCGTAAACGCGAAGCGCAACCACGACTGGAAGCCGACTTTCGAGCGAGGATGCGGCTCCCGCGCGGCTGGCTAAGCGCCATGTGGTCCGCTTGAAATCGTTGACGCATTGCGCGATTGTCGCCGCTGCTTAAGGCAATGAGTTTCCAATGAAGCGTACCGGAAAAAAGGCCCTGCCTTTCGTGCCGACCGAAATTCACGTCAGCACGGTCGAGGATGAGAGTGGCCTTCTAGGCATCCTTTCGATCCAGACCACGGCGGGCATCTTGGACTTGGCCGTCGACATGACGACCGCAGATGCGATCGCTAACGCTGTCAACGAAATCCGCTCGAAGCTCGCCCACCAGACGTAAAAAGAAAGCCCGGTTTCTAGCCGGGCTCTGGAGGTCAGTCGGGAACACCGAACTTGGGAGGATCGCGCCCCATCGGCTAGCCAATCTTGCCTCGTCTTTCATGACGGTTTCATGAAGCCCTAATATGCTGATCGGCTAAAGTACTGGAACGTCCAACGAATGTTACCGGAACCAAAGCGGTAACGCCAGACCTTATCTGGTAATGCGCCGGACTTTAGTCCTGCCATTATTTAAGCTGAGGGAAATATAAGACTAAAAGGCTCTGCGCAGTCGGCGGCATATCCTGTGATAGATCGGCGAGCTTTGAAGGTCTCGGGCTGCATGCGTGAACAGCAACACCACAAAGAGAACCACCACTGCTGACGCGAACCCGGTAACGAGAGCCATCCGTGAAAACGGCCCTGATGTCGGGATGTTCCCTTGAAAAATGGCCGACACCTCGTTGGGCGGGGGTGTTGGGGTAAAAGGCGCCGGCCAGGCGGAAATTTGTCCGCCGCGCCGCACAGATGGCCGATTTATTAGGGGAGCATAATGGCGTGATCGCGGAAGGAGACGCACCCGAACTAGGCTTCCTCATCTTCTTCGCCCCAATGCCGGATCCCACTGTGCGTTCTTGTAGTGGCGGTCGCCGACATGGGCGGCCGGCTCGGCCTCGCTGATACAGACGATGTGTTGGCCGCAAGGCGCTTCATTCTGCTCGCCGGCGAGGCGCTCAAACCCTTCCTGGAGCGGCTGCGCCGCGTGGCCACGAGGCGGGCTCGCTGTCGCCGTGGCTGCATCCGGAGCTGAAGAAGCTAGGCCTGCCGGCGATCTGCCTGGAGACCGTGCATGTGCGCGCAGCGATGTCGGCGCAGCGCAACAATACCGACAAGGCCGATGCGCTCGGCATCGCCCATCTGATGCGCACGGGCTGGTTCCGCCAGGCCTACATCAAGTCGCAAGATTGCTACCGGACGAAGCTTCTGTTGACGCACCGGCGCAATTTGAAGGCCAAGTTCCTCGACCTGGAGAACGCCATCCGGCACTCGCTGAAGTCATTCGGTATCCGCCTGAGCAAGGTCGGACGCGCGGCTTTCGAGCAGGCGGTGCGCAAGGCGGTGGCGGACGATCCGCTGTCGGCCGAGTTGATGGACGCCATGCTGACGGCGCGCGCGGCGCTGTGGAAACAGTACTGCCGGCTGCACGATGTCGTCGTGAAAATCGTCGCCCGCAACGAGACGTGCCGGCGCTTCATGGCGATCCCCGGTGTCGGCCCGGTGACGGCGCTCTCCTTCATGACCGCGATCGACGACCCGTCGCGCTTCCGCCGCTCGCGCGACGTCGCGGCCTCCTTCGGGCTGACGTCGCGACGCTGGCAATCCGGTTCCACGATCGACGTCCAGGGTCGGATCTCGAAGGCGGGCGACGCGGATGTGCGGCGCGCGCTCTACGAGGCGGCCTCGGGCCTGATGACGCGCTTCAAGGGCGCCGACAAGGTCAAGAGCTGGGGTCAGGCGATCGCCAAGCGCTCATGCCACCGCAAGGCCTGTGTGGCTGTGGCACGCAAGCTGGCCGTGATCATGCACGCGCTCTGGAGCGACGGCACGTTCTATGTCGGCGATCCGGCGGCAAGTCAGGCGGACGCCGGTCGGCGCGCGCACGACAAGGCCCGCAAGCTGCTGGGTGCACATCGATGAGCAGAAGACCGACAGTTCAAATGCATGGCGTCCGCACGCTGACGGACGCCATCTGAGACAAGGAGATCCGCTCCGGCGGATGAGGACCGATGCAGACCAGGAACGACGGAACGCACGTTATCCTGCCTGCGGCCGCGCCGATCGCAAGACGGCCGGACCGCGCTCGATTGCCTGTGACGCTGCTCCGTCAGACCGATGGCAAATTGCGCCACGACGGCTCGAGCGCTGCATTCGTGCAGCCCAAACACCCCGTCGCAGAGCGCGGAAGACTGCACGGCGCATCGGAACTCGACCTCGGAATCCCGGATCGTGACGCAGAGAATAGATTCGTATATTATCGCACTGTAGAAGAGGAACGACGATGTTGAAGAAATCTCGCGAAGCACAACCGATTAAGACGGCAGGATAAAAGCGCGCACATTGCGCGGCGGTCGGGCGGTTGTTCTTGTTTGACTTTTCGTCATTTCTCGCACATTGCGAGCCTATGCTGCAATGTACGTTGTCGTATTAAACTATTGATATGGTATGGGAATCTAAAAGGTGCGAAGCGCGTCCGCTGAACAGTGCGTCCTCGCCGCTTGTCCTTCAAAGGTCTGTACTGGGCCGGAACCGGACTGTCAGGTTTGGCAAAGCCGACACAAAAAAGCGGTCGTTCCGCTTCTGATGGTGGTCCAGCCCAATTCCTCTGGGACAACGCGCAGGGTGGCAAGTTCACTGGCGCGTGCCGATCACCGTCGGCAGGTCAACCGAGCGCTTCCTAACGACGCGATCGCAGCGGACAATTTTGTAGTGCCGGCAGGTGCCCGCTGATTTCCACCGTGAGCATCGAACCTCTCTGCGGCGGTAGGTATGACGTCATGGGTCGTGGTTTCGAAAGACGCCAGACGGCGTCTCTTTAGAGCCCGAATGGATATGTTTCGTCCTCGCCGGCCGTGACTTGGGTCGGCAACGGTACGACTGCATGCGTTTGATCGAACCATACGAAAGCGTCGTATTGATCGGGAAGCGATGCTGAAGAGTAGTGGCTCCAGCGTTCGGTTTCGGGTCGGTATATGACGCCGATGTAGCGCTCCAGTCGGGGCTGCGCCAAAGCGCTGCGCAGGCTACTCTCAAGACCTCGGCGCAGGTCCAGCAGGAACCGCTCGTGGCCGAGTTGATGGCATAGCCACTCATAGCTGTCCGGACGGGAGGGGCGAACGGTCTTGATCTCCATGGGTGCGTCCCATTCGGAAGCCGCTGCAACCGTGCCGGAATGGGTGCCGAAACCGATCAGGGCAACCTCGGAGCCATAGGCCTGCCGGCACAACTGGCCGATGTTGACCTCGCCCCGTTCAGCCCCCATGTCTGTGAAGCGGGCGTCGCCGACATGCGAATTGTGGGCCCAGACTACAGCCTTCCCGTCCGGTCCGGCCCAAGCAAGCACCCGCTGAAGCGTTTCGAACATGTGCCGGTCGCGCAGGTTCCACGATTCGTTAGAGCCATAGTACATGACCCGATAGTAGCGCTCGGCGTTGGCGACCAGGCGGGCGTTTTGCGTCGCGTCGAAGAACTGCTCACCGTCCCTGCTTGCATACCGGAACTCGTTTTGCAGCAAATCGACAAGTGTGCGGGCCACGGGCAGTTCACACAGCGCGTAGCCCTTGCTCAGCGACGCCCGGCCGTAGGCCGCCAATTCCCGCGACCAAGGCGCGAGGCAGCCATATCGGGCGCGCGCCTCCGCTGCGGCAGCAGGGTCGACGCGGTCGAGATATGTGAGTACCGCGGCGATTGAGGCAGTCATGCTGTACAGATCCAGTCCGTGAAAGCTGACCCGTTCTTCGGGCGGCTTCGCGTCGTTGTGCCGGCGCAGGAAACCGATGAAGTCGTCGACATCCCGATTCCGCCACATCCAGGTCGGGAACCGGGTGAATGGAGACACCCGTGTCGGCTGGTAAGGCAATTGGCGTATGTGGCGGTCGATCGTCGCGGCATCCGGCCAGTCCGCCTCCACGGCAACGACAGTGAAGCCATGGTGCTCGATTAGCCGCCGGGTGATGGCGGCGCGGGCGCGATAGAACTCAGACGTGCCGTGAGAGGCCTCACCGAGCAGAACGACACGTGACGATGCAAAACGGTCGAAGGCACTGGCAAAGGCCGGATCGTCAGGAGCGGGCAGCGGCTCAACTGCGTCGCGAAGCGCACTGATGATCGACACCGGCTGCGCGGGCTTGCCTGGCTCCGCCGACGGCGCCACTGGAGCGGGCTCCAGCGCGGCCGGCGACAGGTAGTGCTGGAACCAGGCGTTCGCCATCTCCGTGACCGTCTCGAGCGCGCCGGGCTCTTCGAAGACGTGGCCGGCCTTCGGAACGATTTTCAGCAGTTTCTCGCAGGTCAGCGCCGCCAGAGCTTGCCGGTTCAGTTCGAGGACATGGCGGTCCTCACCACCAACGATCAACAGCGTTGGCGCCACGACTTCGGCCAGCCGCGTCCCGGCTAGATCAGGGCGGCCTCCCCGCGACACCACCGCGGCAATGCGGTTACGGAGTTCGGCCGCGGCAAGCAGAGCCGCTGCGGCGCCGGTACTGGCGCCGAACAGACCCAGTGGCAGATCGGCGATGTCGGGCTCGCTGCTGATGTAGAGCGCGGCCTCGGTCACACGCTCCGCCAGGAGGGAAATGTCGAAGACATTGCGCCGGTCGTGCGCTTCGGCTGGCGTCAGCAGGTCGAACAGCAAAGTGGCAAAGCCATGGGCATTGAGCGTATCCGCAACCGCGACGTTGCGGGGACTGAGCCGGCTCGATCCGCTTCCATGGGCGAACAGGACAATGCCGCGAGGATCGGCGGGCACGCAGAGGTCTCCCACCAGGCCGAGCGGCGGCACCGCAACCTGTCGTTTCGCAAGACCGGCTGGCAAACTTCGCGAGGCGTCCGGGCTCTCTGCCCAACCCTGTCGCAGCAGACCGACCGTTTCCTCGTCGGTCAGTTGGTGGAAATCGTCGTAGAAGCCGCCTACGCCATAGAAATTCTCTGCGCGATGAAGGCATACGACCAGATCAGCCTGCTCGCCGATGGCCTCCACAGCTTCGGCAGGCGCCACCGGTATCGCTACGCAGATTTTTTTGGCTCCTCGCCGCTTCATCGCGAGTATGGCCGCCTTCATGGTCGCTCCGGTTGCCAGGCCGTCGTCGACGATGATCGCTGTGTGCCCGGCAGGGTCCACCCCCAGGCGGCTGCCCGAGTAGCGAGACCGGCGACGCTCGAGTTCGGCCAGTTCGCGTGCGCGGGCACGCTCCAGGAAGATGTCATCCGCGCCAGAGCGTCGGCGCACCTCCTCATTGATGACCGTCTGAGGATCCGCGCCGTCGACGACGGCGCCTAGCGCCACTTCTGGAGCGCCCGGTGCGCCGATCTTGCGCACAAGGATGAGGTCAAGTGGCGCCCGCAAGGCGCGCGCGATCTCCAAGGCGACGGGTACGCCGCCGCGGGGAAGGGCATAGACCACCGGCTTGTCCAGCCCCATCGGCAACAGCCGCGCCGCCAACTGTCTTCCGGCATCGGGGCGATCGGCAAATCTGATGCTAGACGCTATCATGACACAAATCCTACCCGACCCAGGCGTCTCCACATTGATTTCGCGCAACAGGCATCGTCTTCCAGTCGGTCGCGCCGACAATTGGCGGTGTGTTTCGGCCGCCCTGTTCAAATCCGTGAAGGAGGCGATGCGTCAGCAGGCACCGTCCAGCGTATGCCCGCCCCGATCACGCCGGCTCAGAAATGAATGTAAAGATCTGGCGTCTCTCAAGTTCCTGTCCGACTTCCGTGGGAAGCTGAAGGCAGTTGCAGCGAGCAGCATTCATTAGATGCCACGCCAAGCCATCCTCGGACGTCCCTTCGGCAGGCGCCGGGTGTTGTGCATGCCAAGCTAAATTCACTCGCCTCGAAGAGTGGAAATGAATCGCCTCGTGCTGCATTGAAGTTCCCTCATTTGAGGAACATTCTTCCCAGGCCCGCCGCATTGCCATTGATTTGGATCAATGGCGCAGGCCTCGTTTCGACATATTTTGGCGCACGGGGCTTTGCTGTTGCGTTTGCATGGCAAATGGTGCCTTCACCCGAACGAAAAACATGAATAGGGCGATCCCAATGTTTGGCGACAAGGAGACGCGATTGGTTGAGGTTGGACTGCTTCTCTCGGTCCCCGTTTCAATCTTGATCGCGGTGTTGCTCGCTAGTCTTTCGTTGGCCTGAAAAGGACGAAGACAGCCGGATCAACTTCCTGCACGAATGGCTGAGGGTTCCAGAGGCAGCAAAAGCTGACGTCGAGAGTCCATGCCACGATCCATGAGCGAGGGCACGATTTGATAGCAGGCTATGCATGGCGTTAAAGCCGAGACCGACCGGCGCTTACAGCCATTCGCGAATCCGTGAGGCCTTGTTCGGCGGGATGACCAGACCCCTGCTCGAGCAATTCTCCTTGCCGGTGTTCGTCTCGCACTGAATGCGAACCCAACTCGGCAAAAGCCGGGCCATCAAAAGCAAGCGGGCACTGGATGACGGCGGCGGTTCGTACGGTTTGTCAGGCTGAGCCACTTCCCAAATCCTGGCGTCGGCCCTTGAAACGCGGATGACCGGATGAAGCTGATGTTGACGAAGGTCGGAACCGGTCAACAGCGCCGACAATCCAACACCGATACCGATGCTCGCCACGGCAACAGTGGCCGAGACTGCCAACTTGATAATCTGAAGTCCGGTTTTCTTCATGGCGTCACCTCCGATTGCAGTGCGCTCGCCAAATAGATGAGGCCAATGCTTCGTCCGATCACGGTCAATGTCGAAATTGCCGACGGTTCGTACCCCACTATCGAGCTACCTGCGTGATCTCCTAGCTTTCAGCGCCATGTGCTGGACGAGGTCCAGTCATTCGCTCATGTCTTGAAGGGCGTCGCTCTTGACGATCTCGATACTTCGTAGGCCGAGCAGTCGGATGACGCCCTTGTCCTTCAGCCGGGTGAAAACCCGTGAGACCGTCTCAATGGTGAGTCCCAGATAGTCGCCGATGTCCATGCGCGACATGGGCAGTTCGATCTGCCGCAACCCGCCTTGCCGCTCGGCCATGTCGACCAAGAAGGCGGCAACACGTTCGATGGCGTTCTGACGACCGAGGACCAGCAGGTGTTCCTGAGCCCTGGTCAAGCCCTTGAGCGCCAATGGCAACAACTGATGGGACATGTCCGTTCCAGCAGTGGCGCGGAAGACGCGGACACCCGTGGCATTGATTGCTTCCGCGAAGAAATGGTGCGTCGTGTCGGCTTCGAAGCCGAATGTCTCTCCAGCCAGGTGGAAGGCGCTTATCTGCCGGCGGCCGTCAGCAAGCAGGCGGTAGACACGCACGGCGCCGAACTCGATCTGATAGACGGCTCCGGCCTTCTCCCCGTGGGCATAGATCTCCGCGCTGGCGGGATAGAAGCTAAGCGGTTGCAGCAGTGTGGGCTCGAATGCCACAGGCGATGACAGGGCAGTTCTGGAGGCCGTGTATGCGTGCATGGCTGTTTTCCCGGTTGATCCGTGACACACAAATCGCGCGAATCGGGGGGTGGCGAAATTCGGTTTTGTCCCTACGGGAAACTACCTAGGCTGACGGTTAGCATGGTGCCAATGCCGCTTCGGAGGTGGGGCGATGCCAGTCGAGCGTCGCCAAAGGTGCTTTGCGGAAACCTATCGTTATTCGCGCTGGGATGGTGAACGCACGTCTTGCCTTTGCCGATCCTGTCAAGGGAGAGACCCATACAGCCAAAGCCGGGCCAACAGCCCGCAGAGTCGACGCGCCATTGGCTCGCATCAAGGTGCCGAGATCACGTCCCTTCAATGTGGTTTCATATTCATTGAAGAGGCACACCATGAACAGCGTCCACGATGCGAATGGCTACTCGGTTCTGTTTTCGCGCTTGCAATCATTGTGACAGGGATAGGACTTGCAGTCGGTTAGCCCCTCTCGGACCACGTGTCGCGAGTTCAAGTCGCGACAGAACGGCCGCTGACGGAGGAGAGGGTCACAGAATTGGCCCGTGGGGCGCGGAGGAACTCCGCGATGTCGTGACCGGTCACCATGTCTCCGCACACTTGTCTGATGCAAATCACACGCCGGCAGTTCGCCGCAGTGACGTCATCCCCGACAAGCACGTGCCCTAATTCTTTCCGCTCCAACAGCAGCTATCGGAACTGCCGTAAGCCACTCTGGACGGCCGAGATCAGGCGCATTGCCGTCCGACGGCTTTGGGGCCGTCAACAGAACGGCTGATTTTCGGAAGCGATACCAGAAAAGTAGACATTCCTTTGCGTATGACGCTCGCGATTTCGATCAACAGGCGTGTGTGCTACAATGACGCCATCCGCTTGAAGCACTCGCGGGCATCGTCGGCGATTGTTATCTGGCTGGCAAACACGAAGAAGGATAGGAATACTGTCCTCGACAGGCCGGCCACCATAATCTATCTATCAGACTGCGCATTTCATGCTGAAGAGGCATGCGACTTTGGCGGTCCAGATCTGGCAATACATCGCCCGGAAGGCTTTCGCCCACGGCAATACCCGGTACGGGCGCTTCGGATTTCTCGTTGATCACAGTGACGGTGAATGCTTCATCGAGCCGCATAGTCTTCCAACCGACACGCCCATTGCTATCGCTGCCGCCACGCATCTGGTAGACGCTCATGGCGTCATTCCCTGCCTTGGTGACACCAACGATGTGGACCTCTACCACTCGAAAGAAGCCGTCATAGCGAACCTCAAGGCGTTTGCCTTGGCGTAGTGCGTCACAGGCTACCGATTCCTAATTGCTGCCCCAAAGTCCCCGCTTTGGCTAACGCTCTAAATGATCGGAATGAGATGGCCCAGGCGTCCGATGCTGTACCCGAGCAAGTTTCGTCCGTTCCTCGTCCAGAAGCTTGAAGAGCACCCTTCGAGTGGCCGAGTCCGTTTCGGTCTCCAGCTTCTTTTCGAAGTGCTTGATATTTTCGCGGTGCACGAACTCAGCTTCGCTGCTTGCCATCGTGCGATCCTCTATCATGGAGACGTCACGCCGCCACAATAGCATCCGGGAAGGCAATCAGTCTGTTTGGTAAGAAATCGTACATTTCTGGCGCTACCCAGCCATAGGGGAATGGCGTAGAAGCTGCCGCGAATATGGTCCTCAAAGGCCGATACTTGATTTGACTAGCGTTTCCCAGCCATCATACTTATCTGGGCACCTGGGATGAACTCCAGACCCACTTTGAGAGACAGAGCGGTCACCTGGCGTCTTCCGCCTGAACAACGGCCGTATCCAGCGGGTCGAATAGGGTGTGCTCTGGTTTCATCAAGAGCTAGACCAAACGCGCCGCGCCTACTTTTTTGTTGCCTTCCGCGACAAGCGATCCATCAGATTGCGCAGTCGATCGGGAAGCCATCTTTCGACGCGAAAGATGGGCAGGCCGCGCAAATGCCGTCTCAAAACTTCACTCGAAAATTGCCGTCGCAACAATTCGGCGAGGTTGCGAGGGTGCTCTCGGGCCATTGTTGCCACCTTTGTTCTCAAACCCGGCCAGTTTGGAATTGTTCCGGCAGAACCATGCAGTGCTGGTTCGAAAACCTCGCCTGCACTTTCGCCCACTGTTCGAAATCGTACCCAAGGATATTTCCGAAGCCCAAAAGCGACATTCGCAATTGCCTGCCGCCCGACTTGAGAGGATGGTGAGCCATCGCTTGCCGATCTGAGTGGGCGCAAGCGGCTGAGAGATGCGTGTGCTCTTGCCCCAAACGGGAGGCGAGAGCATGGCTCAGCTTCAGCAATCCAGCGTCCGAAATCGCCTGCTTGCATCCCTTTCGCGCGACGATTTCGCGCTCGTGCAGCCGCATATCGAAGCCGTCACATTTGAGGTGCGTGAACACCTGTTCCGGGCGGAACAGACGATCACGCATGTCACCTTCCCCGAATATGGCATTGCCTCGATCGTCGCCGATACCGAAGAAGGTCGCTTCGAGGTCGGCATGGTGGGATCGGAGGGGTTGGTGGGCACGGCCGTGGTGCTCGGCGTGGATCGCACGCCTCACACCTGCATGGTACAGGCTGCGGGCGAAGCGTTTCGCATCGGGGTGGCCGAACTCCAGGCAGCGATGGACCACAGCGCCACGCTGCGCGCGCTGCTTCTGCGCTTCGTGCACACCTTCATCGTCCAGGTCAGTCAGACCGCCTATGCCAACGCCGGCTACTCCATCGAGGAGCGGCTGGCCCGCTGGCTGCTGATGACCCACGATCGTCTGGAAAAAGACGATATGCCCGTGACCCATGAGTTTATGAGCGTCATGCTGGGCACGCGTCGTCCTGGTGTAACATTGGCGGTGCAGATGCTGGAGGGAACGGGCGTGATCCGGGCCACGCGCGGCCACGTCACGGTGAGAGATCGCGAGAAGCTGGAGCAGATCGCCGGCCAAGCTTACGGGTTCGCAGAGAAGGAATATTCCAACGTATTTCAGTTCCCGATCAAGCGAGACAGATGAGGTGGATCTTGCGCTACTTCATGAATGTTCGCTATCGCGGCCGGCTCATACCGGACCCTGACGGCGATGAGCTGGAGAACGAGGAAGCTGTGCGGGGCCATGCGCTCGCAAACGCCTATGATCTCGTCTTTCACAACCGCATGGACGCGCTCCGCAGCTGGTTCGACTGCAACTTCGAAGTGACCGACGAGAGCGGCAGAACTGTGCTGGTGATGCCGTTCGGCGAGGTGGTTTCAGAAACCTGATGTGGCATCGACCTAGCTCCCCTGGAAGATCGCTCAATATGTCCTCAACCTAACTGTTCGGATTCATACCAAGCCTTGAAGTGCGAAGAGAGCCCGCCCTAACGTGTTTCAAGGGAGGAGTGTTGATGGTCCACGATTTTCAAACAGTGACGCTTGAAAGGGCTGCCGAAGCCTACGTGCTCTCGCGACGCAAAACGCGGTTCCTGTCGATGGCGATGGCGCTCATAAGTTGCGGATAATCATCATATTCTGGTCACCTTGAGACACCCATTCTTTCTGTGGAGCTTGCGATGGACAGCGTGACGCCTGGCAGCAATGTCAATCCTTGCGTTGAAGTCATGGAAGCCTGCGGAGAGTGGTTCGTCCGCGTAGTCGATGGCGACGAAGAACTAACGCGAGCATTCGAACTGGAGTCATTCGCCCTGGCCTATGCCGAGGGCCAGCGAAGACGTCTCGGACTTGTCGATTTCGACCGGCTTTAAGCTGACTGCTGGGGATGCGAGTGGGGCTTTGGTGGACGTACGCCGAACTGGGCCGGAACACCGGTTGGGGAGAACGACGGAAATGGCTTTGTGCGATGAGCTGAGCAACGTGCCGATGCAGTTCCACTGTCCAGCCTGTTCACACCCTATGGTCAGGTCTGGTTCCTGGCTCCGCACAGTCGGAAGTTTCAGATGCGACAGCTGCAAATCTATGGTGCGTATAGGCTATGAAAAGAAGCTTTCGATTTTTGCAGCCCACCTGAAATTTCAGCAACAGCCTGGCAGCCGCGGGGCGCCATCACGTCTGGCCCATCAGGCGGATCAATCAATTCGGCGCTTCCCTCCGCATGGAGCATAAAACCTGACGGCCCCGGCGGTCGGCGATTTGGGGCACTCGGTCAGCTCTCGGGTAACCGGCTTTTGTTGGGGTGTGCACCGAGCCCAAGGGACTGGCATCATTCGAACGGCGAGGCGAGCTAGCGCGACACACTGTCAAACTAGCCCAGCGCCCATCACGGCGCGTTGCGATTAAATTGGCCACTCCACAATCAAGGCATGGCACGGGGGAGCATCAAGGTCGTCGACGAGATGGCAATCATGGCCACTTCATTCGCGCGTGACCGACGACCGCATCGGTGTTTCAATCCTGAGCTACAAATGATGGCGCTCTTTTCAGAAGCGCGCCTCGATGACGCCAACAGCGCTCTGGGCTTCCTGTCTAAAGATAGTTTTGTAGACCTGCGGCGCATAGCATTGATCAAGTTCTCCTCTAGCCGCTTGGCGGAGCCGAGGAGTTTATGGAGCGCACGTTCAATACAGCGGTAGCCTATTATCCTGACTGCTCGCATACATGGCAACATGGAGGCTCCGACCTTGATTGTGATCGGCGAGCTTGATTATGCTTTCTCGGTCAAAAATGCCAAGAGATGGTGGCAGAGCGCAGCGGCAAGGGAAGGGCCGTGCAGCTTGAAGTCCTCAAGGGCGCCCGTCATGCATTTGACTCCCCATTACAAAAGGTTGGCATCGAGCACTACGGTTACCGGATGGGGCTGCGGCCCAAGAATTGGAAGGTGAGGTTCGGGTCTTTCTGAAAGAAGCTTTTTGGGGGCTAGACCTCGACCAGGTCGGAAGGTTTTGATTTCGTTCATGTAGGCGGCGAGCCTGTTTGGCAGGAATGCCGCTGCGATTGTCAGGTTCAAGGCGCTTAAGAATTTAGCCTCGCTATCCAACATGAAGCGCGCCGCCGCCGCTCGCACGCTACTGCGCCGTGTTAATGGCGCGCGGCTTGCACTTATATTTCTATAGAAACGGGCTAGGCTGACTGAACCCAGAGCACGCTTCAACGTTTTCCTGCCTCGGGCCTGTCTTTCGCTGAATACGTGCGAAGTTAGCTGACGGGATGTCTGTGCGTTTCTATTCATCAGGCTCAGACTTCGATCTCTGCGGATCCGCTGAGGGTCGTTTCAGCAATTCTCCGACATCCACACCCAGCACTTCAGCCAGCCGGTCAACGACATCGATGCTCGCGTTGTACACGTTGCGTTCCAACGCACTGATATAGGTGCGATCGATCCCAGCCTGGTGCGCAAGCTCTTCCTGGGACAGGCCTCTAGCCCGCCGCAAGGCTCTTAGGTTTTGCGCAAACGCTTCTCGGATTTCCATGCCTCCGAGAACAGTGCCTTGCAGAGTATTTCACCACGGAGTATTCTCAACAAATCACATTTAGCAAACCGGGTACCGGGCTTGGTTTGGACCACTTCGCGGGAAACTTGTTCCACGGAAGGAGACCATGACGTGGCAGCGAAAAAGCCGATTGTTTGCGTATTCCGACGAAGCCGGCCATCGATTCCGATTTGAAGCCGGCCAGTCATTCCGA
>NZ_BSNY01000007.1 GCF_030160235.1 Mesorhizobium huakuii | reverse complement strand
CCCGCCTCGATACGCCGCCCTTCTCAAACCGTCATCACCCATTTTCCGCCATAGCTCCATGGGTTCGTCCTGTCTGTCCCAGCAGACATCAGCGAGAACCAGTGAGGTGCAGGTAGGCTATGTCCGAGCCGGATCGTATCGTGCGCCTCAAAACCGTCCTTGCCAGGACCGGCCTGTCCCGTTCAACCATCTATCGCAAGATCGCCGAAGGCACGTTCCCGGCCCAGATCAAGATCAGTGTCAACGGGGCCGGCTGGCGGGAATCCGATGTCAATCGATGGATTGACGATCCAGTCTCATGGCACACCAGCGCATCACGAAAAAACAGCGACTAGTGGCGATGGAGTGGCACGTTGCTCTATGTTGAACACTTTTCTCTGGGGCAGGTTCAATGACTGGGAAGGGCCGCAAGCGGACTGTCTGCTTTGCGACGGACGCAGCGCAAAGCGGTCGCGCAACTCACACCGGACGGTCCGAAGGGTCATAGGCCTATTGCGCCGCGATGATTTTCCGTTTCAAGAAGCGGCCGACCCTCGATAGACGCAGGAGGACCAGGGTGCCCAGACGTGTCTGCGCATGTTGTCGAGATGCCATGATCGCTGAGCGATGGGCTTCTTGTTGTTCCAAGTAGCATGTCAGTGCAAGCTCATAACGGGATAGCCGAATGTCACCGGGGGGCTGTTCTACCGTTGACGATCTCCCGGATCGAATGGGCCAATCGGAAAGGCTGGGGCCAAGCATAGCGTTTCCCTTACAAAGAGTTGATTTGAGAGCCTCTCCTATGGCCGTGAGGGATGCGTACGAAGAACTGTGATTGGTTCGTGAAAAGCGCCTGTCCAGACAGATTGCAGTTGAAGTCGCAGCAGGTCCGGGGAACAATCGAGTGTCCAACATGGCTTGCGAACGGTGGCGCAAACACAACTTCTGTTATTCGGCGGCTTCACTCTTGCTGGAGGCGGGTTTGCCAATGCAGCGCTGAGCCGCAAAGCGCGTGGTCTGGTGACTTATCTAGCCCTCAATCCTGGACAGTCCCATTCGCGCGAGAAACTCGCCGCGCTTCTATGGGGCGATACTGGGGAGCCGCAGGCGCGGATGAGCCTTAGACAGGCCCTGTCGGCGATCAGGAAGGCGTTGCCATCGGTCGACGACCGACGCCTCTTGGCAGACGGCGACAATGTCACCCTCAAGCTCGACGATCTTGAGATCGATGTGGCACGGTTCGAGCGCCTAGCGTCAGGTGCAGACCACGAGCAGCTTGAACAAGCCGTTGTTGTCTATCGCGGTGACTTGCTCGATGGCTTCGCCCTGAAGGAAGAACCGTTCAACGACTGGCTGAGGGTGGAACGAGAGAGATTGAGGACGATTTGGATCGGCGTTCTGGAAAAGCTTCTGCATCACTACTCGGTTGAGAACAATCTGGCCGCTTATGTCGAGGCAGCGAGGCGCCTAATCGGGTCGGATCCACTCAGGGAAGACATTCACCGAGGCCTCATGCAAATCTATGCCCGCCAAGGCCGATTGAACATGGCACTGAAGCAGTATGCCCAATGCCGCGAGGTCCTTCGCAAGCACCTCCAGGTGGAACCGGAGAAGGAGACGCGTGAGCTGAACGACAGGCTCCGTGCTAGCCGCTCGGTAACGTCCAAAGCGAATTCAACAACGTTGTTGGAACCCGCGGCAGGCCTTGTCGATAGTCCGGTGCCAGCCTCGCTGCGCCCAGAAACGCACTATGTAAAGTCGGGCGGGGTCAGCGTTGCCTATCAGGTAACCGGTGGGGGGCCGTTCGACCTCGTCTACGTACAGGGCTGGGTTTCCAACCTCGACTATGCTTGGGAATCCCCGCGGCTGGCGCACGTGCTGCGCCGGCTGGGGTCATTTTGTCGGCTGGTCCGCATCGACAAGAGAGGCACTGGGCTTTCTGATCGCAACGTGGGCTTTCCAACGCTGCAAGAGCGGGCGGACGATGTACGGGCGGTACTCGATGCAATCGGATCGCGACGGGCGGTCTTGTTCGGCAGTTCCGAAGGCGGCGTCCTTTGCATGCTTTTTGCGGCGACCTATCCCGAGCGAACCCAGGCACTCATTCTTCACGGTGCTTATGCCCAGGGACTGTGGTCACCCGATTATCCTTGGGCAAAGACTAGGGAGGACATGGAAGAAGAACTGGCCGAGATCGAACGCAAGTGGGGAGAGCCTTGGGATTTGGGAAGAGGAGCGCCGAGCTTGGCGAACGATACGCGCGAGCAACAGTGGTTCGCAGCCTATCTGAGGAGTTCGGCGTCTCCTTCCGACGCGATCGCATTATGGCGTTGGGGCGCCGAAGTCGATGTCCGTAACATCCTCCACGCGATTCACGTGCCTACTCTGATACTCCACAGGAAAGGCGATCGATGGGTCAAGGTCGAAGAAGCGCTTTACCTGTCCGAGCGCATTGCTGGCGCCACGATCATTGAGCTTCCGGGAGATGACCACCTGATCTGGGGCGCCGATTCGGACCGTCTAGTCGACGCAATTCAACACTATCTCGCCGTGAAGTTTCCGACGAAGGCCAGCTAAGGCTGCAAGGCTGGCTTGTCTTTTTCCTGCTTGTAGAAATGGACGATCTAGGCATCTTTACCGTCGCAAGAAACCGACAGGCCATTGTCTCACTCGTCTCAGTTCATTCCGGACTTATGAGTTCACGGCCCTAGTGACGGAACCGGTAGACGCGTGCCAGTCTGTTCGGCACTATCATCAATTCGTCCGCAGTTCTGAAACCAGCCTCGCGGCCCATGCCGATCCAAGTCGCGGCCGTCTCGGCATAATCGGATGCGCGGCAGTGGGTCTCAAAGGCGGCGAACTCCTCGTCCGAGACCGTCGCCCACTCGGGCCTTATCTTATGAAATCGCTCCAGCCATCCCTCTCGATCCTCGCTCTCGAGGCGCGTGGGCTCCCATATCAGAAAAAGACCATCTCTGGGCAACAGGTCGCGGATTTTGCGCATGAAATTCCGCTTGTCCGGCGCAAGAAGATGGTGGAGGGACTGACCAATCCATACAACGTCGAGCGGCCCCTCCCAGGAATCGATTGCAGTAACGAAATCTCCGCAACGCAGTTCGACCGGGCAGGTGAGTGGGGCAAGCGCTTCCTTGGCTGCATTGAGCGACGGTTGGGATATGTCGATGCCGATATAGCGTGCGACGTTGCTGCCGGCCAGTGCGGCTGCTGAGCCGGGGGCTGTGCCGCAGGCCAGATCGGCAAAGACGAAGCCGTCGGAAGCCTCATCGAGAAGAACTTGGCGCAGCGCTTCATAGACCTCCCAATGGGCCATATAGTTCGCCGCGACAACTTTCTGGTATGTTGCAAGACCCTTCTCGAATAACTCTTGGTCGGACTTCATGGCTCCTCCTCGAGGCGAGCATTTCGCTTACTGAAAAAACTCGGTGCTTTCCGATTCGAACGTCACCCGTTTCGCGCCTGGGCTGGCTCGGAGCGAGCCATTATATTAGCCACAGCTTAAGTAATATCCGGCTTTTGCCAGGGGCCGTCAACCTGTGTCGTCCTGCTTTGACTCCAGAAGACACGACACGCGGCGTCAGGATCTCAAGGGGTCGATAACGACGAGGCGAAAAGATACCACCTAATGCTTGTGGGAAGATATTCGCTCCAATGGACGCGATTGATGGAGCGGCTCGATAGCCCTTCTCGCTGGGCGCAGCACTGCAGAGGTACCCCAGCCGGCGCCGTTAAAAAGCGCTCTTAGTAGCTGTATGAAATTAAGCAAATGTCTTCTCGCGAACCCGGAAACATCTGGGCCGGATTGAAGCCGGACTATTCTATGATACTCGACGTAGTCAGCCAGGTAGCGATCCAAAGCCAGACGAAAATCCTCTTGTCTTCCTCGCTTTGCGAACCCGCATGTTTCACGGAAATCTGGTGCTGCAATGACAGGTGCCCGTTCGTGTGTGATCGACGACATTCTCGGTTCCTCGCTATCAACGTGGAGGTACCTTGTGTCTGGGAGTTTCAAATGTCCCCAAGGCGTTCGGAAAAGTTCCGAAATGTCCCGAAAAGACTTAAGGTCCTCACATGTTTGGGCCGCGCGTTGCCTTTGGGTCGTTTGTTCTGAACTCGGAAAGCGGTACGCTTCTTCGAAGCGGAGTTCCCGTGCCGGTCGGTTACCGGGCGCTGCTCCTTCTCGCGAAGTTAACAGACAGGGCCGGGCAAGTGCTCACCAAGACCGAATTGATCGACGCTGCCTGGCCGGGTATCGCGGTCGAGGAGAGCAATCTGTCGGTTCAAATCGCTTCGCTGAGAAGATTGTTGGGTTCGATGTCCGACGGCACGGACTGGATCGCGACAGTCGCTCGCGTCGGCTATCGGTTCACCGGCACCGTCGAAAAACTCGATCAGCCTGCAGTGGCAGCCGCATCTTCGGAGCCGGGGCCATCGATCGCGGTGCTACCCTTCACAAATCTCAGCGAGGATGCAGAGCAACAGTACTTTGCCGACGGGCTGGCTGAGGACATTATAACGCGGCTTGGGCGGTTGCGCTGGCTGTTTGTACCCGCTCGCAACTCTTCTTTCAGCTATAGGGGCAAGGCTGTTGACGTCAAGCAGGTAGGACGAGAACTCGGCGGCCGCTACGTGCTTGATGGAAGCGTTCGCCGCTCCGGGCAACGTCTGAGAATTGGCGCCGAAGTGAGCGACACGTCGAGTGGGCATCAGGTGTGGGCCGAGCGCTACGATGTTGAGAGCTCCGATTTTCTCGCTCTCCAGGACCAAATCGCAGACAGTGTCATCGGGGCAATCGAGCCGAGATTGTATGCAGCGGAATATGACCGCTTTCAGAGCCACTCGCCCGCTAATCTCGACGCCTGGGGCTTTGTCATGAGGGCCATGCCTCATGTTTGGACGTGGGGGCCGGCGGCCGACATCGATGCCGCAGAGGCGTTGCTTATGCACGCCACTGAGATCGAGCCTGATTACCCCCGTGCCAATAGCCTGCTCGCCTGCATGCGCACGGCTCGAGCGCTGCTTGGAATTGTGGATACGACGGCCAACCTTGCCGCTGCCCAAGAAATGGCCGAACGTGCAATCCAGCGTGATCCGATAGATCCCTGGACGCACTTTGCAGCCGGCTTTTCCTATATGGTGGCGCGCCGTCTTGATCAGGCAGTCGAAGCCTTAAGCGAGGCAATCAGCCTGAACCCCAGCCTTGCAATCGCTCACACCATCCTCGGATCGACCTACGGGTATGGGGGCCTTCCTAGAGACGGTCTGCACCATATAGCGATCGCGGAGAGGCTGAGTCCCCGCGACTTCACCCAAGCGGCGAACCTGTCCATAAAGGGCATGTGCCATTTCGTCATTGGAGATTTCGCCGAGGCCGTTCGGCTCGAGAGCCGGGCTGTGAGGCTCCGTCCCCATTTCGGAACCGCCTGGCGCACCCTCGCTGCGTCTGCCGGCGTGTTCGGCGATCAGGCCACGGCGGTTCGTGCTCTCAGCGAAGCGAAACGGCTTCAGCCATCTCTGTCTTTGGATTGGGTGGAGAAATACTACCCGATGGTGCGGCTAGAGCACCGGGCCCTCTACATCGAGGGATTGCACATTGCGGGGCTCAGCTGAATGGCCGACACCATCGGTTGCCCTCCCTCGATGTGGGAAGAGATCCGACCGATTTCCCTTGGCCACACATCGCTTCCGTATTGCGCGATCTGAAAGCTGTCGCGGGCGATTTGCAGCCGTGCGAGTTGGACCGCTTCACCACTCGCGCTGATATAACGAGGCATCTACAGCAAGCAGCCCAACTCGTAGACTCAGTCGAGGCGGAACAGGCTGCGGAACATATACGCCAAACTGCGAAATCGTTCGCGGAAACATCCGTTCTTCCAAAACCGGCTGAATTTTAGAAATCAAGTCGGCCCTGTCCCGTCTCAAACGCCAAAAAAGCAGTCGCTAGCTCATGCAGCTTCCTTAAGGGCGACTTTACGCTTCTTCTTCGTCACGAGTTCGCGGACAAACTTGTCCCACCGGGCCATGGCAGCACGCTTTTCCGGCATGTAATTCCAGCGATCGTAGCTCTTGGAACTGACGTCCTGCAGAGTGTGGTTCTGCAATCGGTCTCGGATCTCTTTCGAGAGACCTGCCTTGCCGGCAAGCGTCTTCCAGGTTCGCCGGAGATCGCGGTTTGTCACGACGGGAATGACCTTGCGATCGCGCTGTCGCCACATGAATGAATAGAGCGTTCCATGACTGACAGGCTTGGACGGGTCGGTTGCGGATGGGAAAAACCAACCAAATTCATTCGGCTTGATCGACCCGATAAGCTCGGCCGCAATCTTGGGCACGGGGATGGCGTGAGGCTTTCCATTCTTGGTCTTGGACCAGTCGATGATGCACTCAGCGGCATCCCATTGATCGACGTGTAGCCGAGCAATCTCCTCGACGCGTTGGCCGGTCAGCATAAGAATTCTTACTGCACGCGTGTAAGGGGGATGTACCGGCGCATCGGGATATTCGAGCCAGCGATAGAGACGGACAAATTCCTCTTCGTCCAACCAACGCGTTCCAACGTTTTTTGGTTCTGTCGGAATACCAGCAGCCGGATTGTAGATGAGACGAAAGCGACGGACAGAGGTCGAGCGATAGTCGTGCTCGGATTTCAGCCCCCAACTGTAGGCCGATCGAATATAGCTGCGAACATGATCGGCCATGGACCGTTTGCCTCGCTGATAGATCGGTCGAATGATGTCCCTGATCTCATCGGGCTCGATGTCACGGGCAGGGCGGTTGCGACCGAGCGAATCGGCGATCTTGTTCAACCCCTTTTCGGCCTCCTTCCAGGACGGTTTTCCATCTGCCTTGAGCGACGCAACGTAAGCCTCAAACAGATCGGCGACCGTGCCGGGTCGCGTGTCGCCTGCAATCTTGATGCTGCGTCCCTTCTGGATCATGTCGGCGAAATCGCGTCTGAAAATCCCGCGAGCCTGGCTGAGGCCCATTGACGGATACGAGCCGAACTTTTTTTTGAGGCGCTTTTGGTCTCGCCATTGCTGGGCCATCCAGTCCGCCGTTACGCGGGTCGGCATTGGCTTTATCACGAGAACGAGGCGGCCTGTTCCGTGACCCTCGCCATCGACAAGGTTCTGCTGCTTTCCGGTCTCCTCGACCTGCTTCAAAGCGCGGCGAATCTCTCCATCGGTAAGGCTTGGCACTGGGGTCTCCCGTAGGCTTTCGAGTGGGATCGGCTGACGGGTAGTAGGGGTCTGTGGTTGGGTCCAAACGGGCCTTCGATCCCCCTAAAACCGACCCCAATATGCCACGATATCCGACTCTGCGACAAGTCGAAAAAGCGATATGTATCAATGTGCTAAAGCGTGATTGTGCGTGATCAAAATGAGGCGAGTGGGATGGTTGTGCACCAGGATGATCGCGGTGGCCGACAGTTCGAGCGCGCGCTTGACCACTTCCCTGGGATAGACGGGCGTGTGGTCGACAGTGCCTGTTTGCTGCACCTCATCGGCGATCAGTGCGTTCTTCTTGTCGAGGAACAGGATGCGGAACTGTTCGCGCGCCTCGAAGGCCATGGCCGAGCGGCAATAGGCGAGAAGCTGCGTCCAGGACGAAAGGACTTCGCGGCCATGGACTTCGCCATGCGCCATGCGTTGCGCCGTCGCGGCGACAACCTTCAGGTCGAACGCCACCGCCGGGCCGATGCCCTTGACCTCCTGCAGCAGGTTGACGGGTGCGCCGAGCACTTCGGCCAGCGTGCCGAAGCGCGCCAGCAGCGCCTTGGCGGCCGGCTTGGTGTCGGCGCGCGGGATCAGCCGGAAGAGCAGGAGCTCAAGAAGTTCATAGTCTGGCAGGGCGTCTGGGCCCGCCGAGGCAAAGCGCTCGCGCAAACGGTCGCGGTGGCCGAGATATCCAGGTTTTTCGGCTGGAGCGGGCCTCGCCTTCGGCGCTGGCCGAACCGGCACTTCGGAGAAGAAACTCCGCTCGTCTTCGTCGCTGGCCTTCCCCATCAGCCCCCGCATCCAGCCAATCAGTCGGGCAAGGCGGTCGCCCGACCTATTAAAATATCAGGCCGGCAGGCCTGGCCGATCGAGGTTGTTGGGCGAGAGCGTGAAAATCTCGCAGCCCGTGTCGGTCACGCCGACCGTGTGCTCGTACTGCGCCGACAGCGAACGGTCGCGCGTCACAGCCGTCCAGCCATCCGACAGCACCTTCACATGCGGCCGGCCCAGATTGATCATCGGCTCGATGGTGAAGATCATGCCGGGCCGCATCTCGACGCCTTCATTGGCGCTGCCATAGTGCAGGATATTCGGCGCGTCGTGGAAGAGCTGGCCGACGCCATGGCCGCAGAAGTCGCGCACCACCGAGCAGCGCTCAGCCTCGGCAAAAGTCTGGATGGCGGCGCCGATGGCGCCGGTGCGGGCTCCCGGCCTGACCGCGGCGATGCCGCGCATCAGGCATTCATGGGTGACTTCGAGCAGGCGTTCGGCCGCACGCTTGATCGTGCCGACCGGGTACATGCGCGAGGAATCTCCGTGCCAGCCATCGAGGATGTAGGTGACGTCGATGTTGACGATGTCGCCATCCTTCAGCGGCTTGTTGTCGGGAATGCCGTGGCAGACGACATGGTTGATCGAGGTGCAGGACGATTTCGTGTAGCCGCGATAGTTGAGCGTCGCCGGCAGCGCACCGTGATCCATGCCGAACTCGAAGACGAAACGGTCGATCGTGTCCGTCGTGACGCCGGGCGCGACCATCGGCACCAGCGCGTCCAGGCAACGGGCCGTGAGATCGCATGCCTTGCGCATGCCGGCAAAACCGTCCTCGCCATAGAGGCGGATCTGGCCGGTGTTTCTGAGAGGGGCCGTCGCGGCGTCGAGATAGGTGACCATTTTGTCCGTATAGAAGGGTGGGCGCTGCAGGAGTGCTGGCGTGAATATCCCGCCAGATTTGGCACTTGAGGGCAAAAGGTTCAAGGAAGAACTGGCTGATAAGGCCTTGGCCGGCGGGATATTCGTCTCGTCGGGGCAATTTCTATCGGTTTTGCGCGGTTGCTTTCCTTTCCGGCCATCGTGCGCTAGGGCGGGTGCATGTTTTGGAGATCGCGTCCATTACCCAAGCGTGCGAGATCGCTTGAAGCGTCGCTGACGGCAGCCTGCTCATGTCTGATGGGCCTGGTGCTGCTGGCGATGCTGTGCCTTGGCCGCCCCGATGTTCCCGCTTTCGCGGACCCTGCCCAGGCCGGCGCCAGCGTTGGCCTGGAACGGTCGGGTGAGGTCGCGGCGCTGCTGCGTGTCACCAACAAGGCGCAGGCGCTGGAGGTTCGCGCAGCCCGGCCGGTGCTGGCCAAGTTCGCCGGCTTCCATCCGGCCTTGCCGGCTCCGCAAGCTGTTTTCCTTTGGTTGGACCGGATTTCCCCAACCGCGCCCGTTGCCGGATCCGGCGCGGTGTCCGCTCCCCGCGCGAGCACCAACCAGCCGCGTGCGCCGCCGCCCACGCAGGTCTGAGCGGTCCAGGACCGCACGTTCATCTCCATTCCAAGCCATTCGCGTCGCGACCCGTGCGGCGGCCTCCAGCCGTGCACGGGTGACGTGGCGCGTCATTCCGGATCATCGCAATGCAACAACGTATCAAGACATTCAAAAGCCTGACGCGTGCGGCCTCGGCTGCTTCCTTTCTGTCCGTCCAGGCGTTCATCTGTATCGGAACCATCTATTGGGCGATCGCCGAGACGCTCTATCTGTCGGGAACCGGAGCGCTCGTCCTTGGCGCCCTGTTCGCCTTGCCGTCGGCCTATGTTCTCTTGACGGTGGTGCGCATGGCTTTCGACGCGGAGACCGACCCGGCCAATCAATAGTGGCGCCGTCGAGTGGGAAAGTTCTGCCGGACTGACTGGCGCCGGCAGGACTTTCCTCGGCCTGTTTGCCGCAAAAACCGCCGTTTCCGCAGTGACGACACATTTGCGTGGCACTGACCGGGCAAAGCAACTTTTGACGACGAACGGCGTTGCCTGGGCGACGCCGGTTCGGGAGATCACGGATGGATAGATTGCAGTTCGAGGTCCCGGTGCGCATTGCGCAAGGCCCCGGCTTGCCCGTCGAGGAGATTTACAGCGTCGTGCAGGCGCTGGATTTTCTGCAGGACTGGCCGGCGCGCCGGCAGGGACCGGTGTATCAGAAAGCCTTCAATGCCTGCTTCGGCGCCACGGTGGACGTGGTCAAGACCGAGGATGCCTGCCGGGCGTTCATGGCGTTCTGCCGTGTCTCCGGACTGATGGCCAGCGACATGATGGCGCCACGCAAGCGTGGCGGCGAGGCGAGCGCGCTGCAGACCTGAGGGCTGTTTCGCCTGTTTCGATCGACCAACTCCGCTTTCTCAACCGACTTGGCTTGAGTATGCGTGATGATCTCGTGCCTGGAGCATCATCTGCATTTCCACGCACGGAGACGCATCGGCAGCGGCGTTAAGCTTCCGTTTCCACCTTGGCGGCTACGCCATTGCTTGTTCAGCAATGGTTGATTCGTTGCGTCAGTTCAGGTTTGGAAGATGTCCCCAGAAAAAGTCCGTGCATTCCCGATAGACCGCCAGCTATTCTTGGTCAGGGAAGTTGCAGCCAAGCTAGACAATCTGCATGGAGAGCCTGCAGCCTCGTTCTGGAGGGCTAAAGCAGCCGAGCTGCTTGACTTGGTTGTCGGGTCGGGCCGGGACAGAGCAACCGCCAGTGATGAAGTGCGCAGGTTTTTCCTGGCCGTACAGAGGGAGCTTTCGGCTGGACTGGCGGCTGAGCAGACTCCAATTCTTTCCGCCTGAAGCAAATATTTCCCTGTTGCGTCACGCTGTTTACTCCAATAGCGCGCAAGCACTGTGTTTTGCTGTGGACATGTGTGCTTGAACGGCAACACAGCACCTAATTTACATCACCTTTATTCTTGGGGGGCGCCCATAGTCATTGCAATCTGCTAGGTTGCATTAGCAAGGGCAGATTCGCGCCGGGGCGGTGCGGATCAGGGGGGTGTTGATGACTCGTGGTCGTAGGGACGTAGACGAGTCTCGCCTTGTTTCAGGCCCGTTGAAACGGAGATTTCTTGGCCTTTCAGGATTTGCGGCAGTAGGGGCCATTCTCGTGGCGCTGATGCTGTTCGTCGGTTCGACGGGGCCTGCCGAAGCGACTTGCACGGGGCCGAGTGGCGGCGTCGAGACCTGCGCGGGATCTGGAACACAGTCTGACATCAGCTACACCGCGCCTGGCGTCACGACGCTCGACGTCAACACGCTGACGATCGACCCCAGCCGGATATCCCTGACCGGTACGGGCGCGGCGCCGCCGCCACCGGGCGCCGGGGTCCAGCACTACACCTGCAGCAGCAATGATCCGGCACGATGCACGATCACTCCCGCAACGCCCGCCAGTAACGGGCATCCCGCCACTGCCGAGTCATGCGCTGGCCCGGATTGCGTCGCACCACCGGTCAAGGCCGACGGTGGGCCTTCGGGTACGTCAGGCCCGACACTTGTGGTCAACTACAATCAGCCCACGGCCAACACCAACACGCCCAACAGCGGCGCGGTGATCGCGACCGGCACCATCGGTGTTCTCGGCGCTTCGAACGGCAGCCGCGGCGGCAATGGCAGCAACGGCTACGTCTTCTCCGATGGTGGTGACGGCGCCAGTGGCGCCGATGGCGGCACCGTGACCGTCAACGTCGATGGGGCCGTCAAGACGAGTAACAATTGCGTCCTGCCAACAGCCTGTCCCAATGCGGGCATCGTGGCCAGTAGCGTCGGCGGCGATGGCGGCGATGGTGGCGACGCCAAGGGCATTTCGGGCGATGCCGGTGATGGCGGGCTGGGTGGCAGCGGCGGCTACGCCACCGTCAACTTCAACAGCGGCAGCGTCGAAACGCTGGGCAATTATTCAGCGGGCATCGCCGCCATCAGCCAGGGCGGTCATGGCGGCAATGGCGGTGGCGGCGGCGGCCTGGTCTTCAATCCGGGCGGTGGCAGCCCGGCCGGCGCCGGCGGCAACGCCACGGTCTTCACCGGTGTGGGCACGACGATCACCACCTACGGCATCTACTCTCACGGCATAGCCGCGCAGTCGATCGGTGGCGGCGGCGGCGGCAGCGCCGGTGGTTTCGGCCTGTTTTCGTCCTCCGGCGGCGGCGGTGGCAATGGTGGCAATGGCGGCATCGTCCAGGTCACCAACAATGCCAATATCACCACCTGGGGCAACAATTCGCAGGGCATCCTGGCCCAGACCATCGGCGGTGGCGGTGGTGACGGCGGCTCCAATTTCGGTCTGTTCGCTTCCGGCGGCAGCGGCAGTCTCGGTGGCAATGGCGGCCCTGCCAATGTCGTGACGGTCGGCGTCACCAATTCCGGCGCGATCGTCACCCATGGCCAGGAATCCAACGGCATCCTGGCGCAGTCGATTGGCGGCGGCGGCGGCAACGGTGGCAATTCCGGCGGTCTGGTTTCGCTTGGCGGCGACGGCGCCTCGACCACCAATGGCGGCATCGTCGAAGTGACGAACACATCAGCCGGTTCGATCAGCACCGACGGCAAGCAGTCCGCCGGCATCTTCGCACAGTCGGTCGGCGGCGGCGGCGGCAATGGCGGTACCTCCGGCGGCCTGTTCTCGGCCGGCGGCAAGGGCGGCGCCGGCGGCAATGGCGCGCGGGTGACGGTGACCAATGCCGGCGACATCGAGACCGGAAAAAATGGCGCCGGTTCCGTCAATTCCGCCGGCATCTTCGCGCAATCGGTCGGCGGCGGCGGCGGCAATGGCGGCGGCGCGTTCTCCGGCGGCATCGGCTTCAGCGTGGCGATTGGCGGCGCGGGTGGCAGTGGTGGCACGTCCGGCGCGGTGGAGGTGCTGCGCGACGCCAACGACACCGCCTATTCGATCATCACCCACGGCGACCAGTCGGATGCCGTTTTCGCGCAGTCGATTGGTGGCGGCGGTGGCAATGGCGGATTTTCGGTTTCGGGCGCTGTCGGCGTGCTTGCGCTCGCCATGGGCGGGGCTGCCGGCAGTGCCAGCGACGGCAATATCGTGACGGTGGAGACCGCGGGCTCGCTGACCACTTACGGCCAGGGATCGCGCGGCATCTTCGCGCAATCGATCGGTGGCACCGGTGGCAATGGCGGCGCGGCGATCGCGGTGGCGATCAACGCCACCGGCACATTCGCGGCGGCGATCGGCATTGGCGGCAATGGCGGCGCCGGCGGTGCATCGAAACTGGTGACCGTGTCGAGCCTCAGCGACATTTCGACGGCCGGTAACAATGCAGGCGGCATCGTTGCGCAGTCGGTTGGCGGCGGCGGCGGCAATGGCGGCTATGCGATCGGCGGCGCTATCGGCGGCGCGGTCGGTATTGCCGTCAATATCGGCGGCAAGGGTGCCGGCGGTGGTGCCGGTGCGGACGTGATTGTCGGCAGTTCCGGTTCGATCCACACAAAGGGCAACAATTCGACCGGCATCCTGGCACAATCGGTCGGCGGCGGCGGCGGCAATGGCGGCTTCACCATCTCGGCGGCCCTTGGCGGCGGCGCGGCAAGCGTCGGACTTGGCGGCGCGGGCGCCGACGGCAGCAATGCCGGCAATGTCACCGTCAATGCCGACGGCGCCGGCCATGCGATCGCCACTGCCTATGCCGGCACCTGGAACCTTGTCACCGAAGGCAAGAACGCGGTCGGCATCCAGGCCGAAAGCATCGGCGGTGGCGGCGGCAATGGCGGTTTCTCCGGCAGCCTTGCCGCAGGCGGGCTTGTCGGCGTCGGCGTCAGCCTCGGTGGCACTGGTGGGGGCGGCGGTGATGCGGGTACCGCGACCGTCAACAATGGCAAGAAGGTCGGCAACACCGTCACCCAGAACAACATATTGACGATAGACGATAACTCGACCGGCATCCTGGCGCAGTCGATCGGCGGCGGCGGCGGCAATGGCGGCTTCGCCGTGACGCTCAGCGTCTCCGGCTCCTATGAAGGCGCCGGCGGCGCGGCCGCGGTTTCGGTTGGCGGTAGCGGTGCGACCGGTGGCGTCGGCAAGGACGTTTTCGTCACCAGCTACGGCAACATCGCCACTTACGGCAAACAGTCCGACGGCATTCTGGCGCAGTCGATCGGCGGTGGCGGCGGCAATGGCGGCTTCAGTGTCGCCGGCACGTTCACGACCGGCGCGCTGGGCGCTTCGGTGGCCGTTGGCGGCAGTGGCGGCAGCGGGCAGAGCGCCGGCGAAGTGACGGTGACCTCGACCGGCAACATCCAGACCCATGGCGACCAGTCGATCGGCATCATGGCGCAGTCTGTCGGTGGCGGCGGCGGCAATGGCGGCTTTGCCGGCGCCGGCGCGATCACGCTGCAGGGCGTCAGCGCCGCGGTCGGGCTTGGCGGCAGCGGCGCCGGTGGTGGCAGCGCGAAAACCGTCCGCGTCACCTCGACCGGCGACATCACCACCTATGGCGACCAGGCGATCGGCATCCTGGCGCAGTCGGTTGGTGGCGGCGGCGGCAATGGCGGATCGACCGTTTCGCTGGCGCTTGCCAAGGACGCCGGTATCGGCGTGGCGCTTGGCGGCAAGGGCGGCGCGGCCGGCAACGGCCTCGATGTCACCGTCATCTCGACGGGCAACATCTCGACGGGCGCCGGTTTCATATCGGGCGGTGTTCGCGGCACGGGGGCGGCCGGCATATTGGCGCAATCGGTCGGCGGCGGCGGCGGCAATGGCGGCTTCGCCGGCACGCTTGCCGGCGGCAAGTCGATCGCCGTCGGCGTGGCGTTTGGCGGCAGCGGCGCCGGCGGCGGCAGCGCCGACATCGTCAAGGTCACCTCGACCGGCAACATCGCGACCAATTTCGATAATTCGTCCGGCATCATCGCCCAGTCGATCGGCGGCGGCGGCGGCAATGGCGGCTTCAGCGTCGCCGTCACCGGTGCGCTCGGCGATCCCGATGCGGCAACGGCCTCAGTCGCGATCGGTGGCAAGGGCGGTGTCGGCGGCGTCGGCAAGGACGTGACGGTGACAAGCACCGGCACGATCACGACGACCGGCAAATTCTCCAACGGCATACTGGCGCAGTCGATCGGCGGCGGTGGCGGCAGTGGCGGCTTCGCGGTCGCCGGCTCTGCCACGACAGGCAATGCCGGCATCGGCGTCGGCGTCGGCGGCACGGGCGCCACCGGCTCGACATCAGGCAAGGTGATCGTCAACAGCTACAGCCTCGTCGGCGCGAACGGCCAACCGGTGCTGCAGGCGCCAGCCTCGAACATCGTGTCGATCTGGACCCAGGGTGACAATTCATCCGGTATTTTCGCGCAGTCTGTCGGCGGCGGCGGCGGCTCGGGCGGCTTCGCGGGCAGTCTCGGCGTCGGGCTCGGCGGCGGCGGGCTGGGCGTTAGCATTGGCGGCGGCGCCGGATCCGGCTCGACTGCCGAAACAGTCACCGTCACCAGCTACAACAACATCCTGACCGGAGGCAAAGATTCCTTCGGCATCATGGCGCAATCGGTCGGCGGCGGCGGTGGCAATGGCGGTTTCGCCATTGCGCTGGCCGGCAGCAAGGATATGGCGGCCAGCGTCGCGGTCGGCGGCTCCGGCTCGAGCGGCGGCGACGCCGCGGTCGTCACCGTCACCAGCCACGGCAACATCGAGACCGACGGCGACGGCTCGCATGCGATCTTCGCGCAATCGGTCGGCGGCGGCGGCGGCAATGGCGGCGGCGCGATAGCCGGCACGCTGACCGGCGAGGGCACGGGCAGCCTGGCCGTCGGTGTCGGCGGTTCGGGCGACAATGGCGGCAACGCCAAAGCCGTCACCGTCACCTCGACGGGCGATCTCAGGACCGAAGGTTTGAAGGCAGACGGCATTCTGGCGCAGTCGATCGGCGGCGGCGGCGGCAATGGCGGCTTCTCGGGCGCGCTGGCGATCACCACGGGAGCCGGCGCGATCGGCGTCGGTGTCGGCGGTTCCGGCAAGGGCGGCGGCAACGCCGATACTGTCACCGTGACCTCGACCGGCAACATCGTCACCTTCAAGAACGGTTCGAACGGCATACTGGCGCAATCGGTCGGCGGCGGCGGCGGCAATGGCGGCGCCGCGGTCACCATCGCCGGCGCCGGGCAGAAAGCGGCAGCGGCGGTATCGGTCGGCGGCAGCGGCGCCAAGGGCGGCACCTCGCAACTGGTCACGGTCAACAACATCGGCACGATCGACACGACCGGCGACAAGGCCAACGGTATCCTCGCCCAGTCGATCGGCGGCGGTGGCGGAACCGGCGGCTTCGCCATCTCCGGAGAGATGGTCGTCGACGGCGCCGGTGGCGCGGCCGTCAGCGTCGGCGGCAATGGCGGCACTGGCCAGGATGGCGGGCGCGTCATCATCAACAGCAATGTCGGCACCACGCTCGCCACCAACAATGCGACCATCCACACCGTGGGCGGGGATTCGAATGGCATCTTCGCGCAGTCGGTCGGCGGCGGCGGTGGCGATGGCGGCTTCTCAGGCGCGGTTTCGGTCACCGGCCAGAATGCCAAGGCCGCGATCGGCGTCTCCATCGGCGGCTCCGGGGCTGGCTCCGGTGACGGCAAGACCGTCAACGTCACCTCGGTGGACAACATCCTGACCCAAGGCAACGGCGCGAACGGCATTCTCGCGCAATCGGTCGGCGGCGGCGGCGGCAATGGTGGCTTCTCCTTTGCCGCGACAATCAAGGGCTCGCTCGGCAAGAACCCGAGCAAGAACGGCGCGGTCTCGGTATCGCTCGGTGGCGGCGCCGGCTCCGGCGGCGATGCCGAGAAGGTCACGGTCGATTTCACCGGCATCATCCAGACCGGCGGCAACAAGGCTTTCGGCGTGCTCGCGCAGTCGGTCGGCGGCGGTGGCGGTACCGGCGGGCTTAGCGTGGCGGCAGCTCTCAACCTGGGTGAGGGCGGCAACCAGATCACCGCCGCTGTCGGCGGCGAGGGTGGTGGCGGCGGTACCGGCGGCGAAGTGCTGCTGACGCGCCACGGCTCGACCATCACCACCGGCGATCAGTCCGTCGGCCTGTTCGCCCAATCCGTCGGCGGCAGCGGCGGCAATGGCGGTATGGCGATATCAGGCGTGATTGCCGGCACCGATGCGAAAACCCTGTCGGCCAGCGTCGGCGGCTTCGGTGGCCCCGGCACCAACAGCGGCAAGGTGACGGTGGACAACACCGGCGCCGTTTCGACCTACGGGATCGAGTCGCACGCCATCCAGGCGCAGTCGATCGGCGGCGGCGGCGGCAATGGCGGCATGGCGGTCTCGGCCGTGATCGGCTCGCTCGGCACCGGAACCAATTTCAATGCAGGGGTGACCGTCGGTGGCTTCGGCGGAGACGCCGGCTTCGCCGGCGACGTCTTCGTGACCAATCACGGCCTCTTGCAGACCGGCTTGCTCGCGGCCGGCCAGACCACGACCAATGGCGATGGCGCCTACGGCATCTTCGCGCAGTCGGTCGGCGGCGGCGGCGGCTCCGGTGGCAACGCCATCACCGGCGTGCTTGGCCTCAAAGGCAACAATGCGGGCACGCAGGTCAATGTCAGCGTCGCCGTTGGCGGCTCGGGCGGCAATGGCAATACGGGCGGAAACGTCACCATCAGGCAATATGGCGGCATCGAAACCAACGGCATGGGCGCCTTCGGCATCCTGGCGCAATCGATCGGCGGCGGCGGCGGCACCGGCGGCCGCGCCAATTCGATCTCGCTGCAGCTTGGTGCGAAATGCACCCTTCCGAAGGTCTGTGAGCCGGCCGGCGGCAAACCGAACTGGAACCTGCAGGCGACCGTCGGCGGCGCCGGCGGAACCGGCAATGACGCCATGACCGTCGATGTCGGCAATTATGATTTCATCACCACGCATGGCGACAAGTCGTCCGGCATCGTCGCGCAGTCGATCGGCGGTGGCGGCGGCATTGGCGGCGACGCCTATGTCGGCACCGGTGGCCTGTTCGAAAATCCGATAGAAGTCGATCCTACGCTGTTTTTGAAGCCGCTGGGCACGTCAAGCCTGACGCGCTCCGGTGCGGTCGCCATTGGCGGTAATGGCGCGGGCGGCGGCAATGGCGGTACCGTCATCGTTGCCAATGAAGGCGTGATCACGACCCACGGCACCAAGTCTGACGGCATCCACGCCCAGTCGATCGGCGGCGGCGGCGGCGATGGCGGCGATGGCGAGGCTGGCGCGCTCGGTACCGTCGGCATTGGCGGCCAGGGCAAGGCCGCCGGCAATGGCGGTTCGGTCACCGTCACCAACGGCAAGACCGACCTCAGCCAGGCCGGCATCGCCATCATCCAGACATTCGGCACGTCGCCGACGCCACCGGCGGAGGGCGCGCCGAGCACCGACCCGGAGCAAGGCTATTCGGCTGGCATCTTCGCACAGTCGGTCGGTGGCGGTGGCGGCACGGGCGGCGGCGCCGGTGGCCTGCTGTCGCTTGGCGGCTCCGGCAAGGCAGGCGGCACCGGTGGCCATGTCACGGTCAACAACCACGGCGGGATCCTCACGCATGCCGATGATTCCGTTGGCATTTTTGCACAGTCGATCGGCGGTGGCGGTGGCGCTGGCGGTTCGCTCGGCATCAGCGCGATCGCGGTCGGCGGCTCCGGCGGCGCGAGCGGCTCCGGCGGCCAGGTGGACGTCATCAACGATGCCATGATCGAGACGCACGGCATCGATTCCTACGCCATCCAGGCGCAGTCCGTGGGTGGCGGCGGTGGTTCGGGCGGCGGCAAGAATGGCGGCATCACCGGCTCGATCCCGGCCCTGATCTCGATCGGCGGCGCCGGCGGCTCGTCCGGTATCGGCGGCATCGTCAATGTCACCAACAACAATAGCCTGCACACCTATGGCGCCGGCGCGGACGGCATCAACGCCCAGTCGATCGGCGGCGGCGGCGGCTCCGGCGGCCGCGCGATCGGCTTCATCGCCGTCGGCGGCAAGGGCGGCGATGTCGGCAACGGCACCACCGCCGGCAGCACCGGCGGGGGCGGCGCGGTCACCGTCAACAACAACGCCCAAGGCACGATCACGGTCGAAGGCATCGGCGCGCATGGCATCTTCGCGCAGTCGGTCGGTGCCGGCGGCGGCTCGGGCGGTGGCGCCTTCGGCGTCAGCATCGTGCCTGTGGCGATCGGCGTGGGCGGCGGCGGCGGCAGTTCGGGCGATGGCGGCGTCGTCACCGTCAATAACCATGGCCACATCACGACAGTGTCGGCCTCGTCGGTCGCGATCTTCGCGGAATCCATCGGCGGCGGCGGCGGCACGGGCGCCATGAGCGTGGCGGCTAGCCCCGCGCCTGGCGCCTTCACCTTCGGCATTGGCGGCGACGGCGGCGCCAATGGCAAGGGCGGCAACGTCAATGTCACCAATTTCAGCGACGGCATCATCCACACACAGGGCTTCGGCTCGACCGGCATCATGGCGCAGTCGGTGGGCGGCGGCGGCGGCGCCGGCGGTGCGTCCTATTCCGTATCGGGCGGCCCGCCCGGACTTGCCATCGCGCTCGGCGGCAAGGGTGCTGCCGGTGGCGACGGCGGCATCGTCACCGTCATCAACAATGGCGCCATGCAGCTCGACGGCGACAATTCCGTTGCGATTTTCGCGCAATCGGTTGGCGGCGGCGGCGGCTCGGGCGGCACCGCGATCGCCGCGGCGATCGGCGTGCCGGTGTTCATCGGCGGCGATACCGGAGCGACCGGCAAGGGCGGCGACGTCACCGTCACCAATACGGGGCAGATCAGGCTTACCGGCAACGGCTCTGTCGGCATCTTCGCGCAATCCGTCGGCGGCGGCGGCGGCGTGGTGACGGCGGGCACCGACGGCATCGTCCAGGCCGTCGCCGGCGGCAGCGGCAATGGCGGTGTGGTCACCATCAACAGCAACGTCGCCATGCTCATCACGGGGGACAATTCGGTTGGCGTGTTCGGCCAGAGCATTGGCGGCGGTGGTGGCGTCGGCGGCTTTTCCGGCAACTATCTCGGCCTCGACCAGGCACCAGCCGCAAGCAGCATGATGATGGCCATGACTGCCGCACCGCAAGGCTTCATGGGCAGCGCCGGCGGCGGCGGTACCGGCGGTGCCATCACCTTCACGCAGACGGCCGATCTCGCGGTCATCGGCAAGAATTCCTTCGCGCTGATGGAGCAGAGCGCCGGCGGCACCGGCAATGGCGACATCAATGTCACTATCGCAAGTGGCGTGACGATCACCGGCGGCTCGGGCGCCGGCGGCGGCATCGGCTACAAGGACGGCAAGGACAATGTGCTGACCAACAACGGCACCGTCCGTTCGGTGTCGCTGATCGACGGCTACGCCATGCGCGGCGGCGTCGGCAACGAGACGTTCGACAACAAGTTCCTGACGGTCGGCTCGATGGATCTCGGCGCCGGTCTCAACATCTTCAACAACAAGACCAACGCCGTCTACTTGATGGGCGACACCGTCTATCTCGACCTGCCCGGCCAGTTCAACAATGACGGTTTTGCCGCTCCCGGCGGCCTCGACCGCGTGATGACCACCGAGGTGACCGGCAACTGGTCGCAATCGCTTGGCGGCGTCTATCTGCTCGACCTGGACCTCGATCCGGAGGCGGACCGCATCAATGTGAGCGGGACGGCCGACGTCAATGGCCTGGTCAGCATCAATATCATGAACCCGGGCGCGGCCTCGCCCGGCAACGAGGACTACATCATCCTGCACGCGCTGGGCGGTGTCACCGACAATGGACTGAAGCTCGATACGATCCCGAGCGCCGTGGCGCAGTATGCGCTGAAATATCCGAACCCGGAGGATATCGTCCTCAATGTCGACATCAATTTCGCCCGCACCGGCCTGACCGAGAACCAGACCGCGGTGGGCCAGGCAATCAACGCCATCCAGACCGATCTGACGTCGCCGAACTTCACGAAGATCGCCAACGCGATCTTCTATATCCCGACGCTTGATCAGCTTGGCGCCGTCTACGACGCGATCTCGGGCGAGGGCATCAGCGGCTTCCAGCAGCCGGAGTTCGACGCCAGCAGCACCTTCCTGGCGCAGATGAGCCGGCAATCCGACGCCTGGCGCATGGGCCTGACGACGGACCCGATGACCCAGTCGCTGAAGCCGTCGGAGGCGGCCTATGCCGAACCACCCGGCAAAGCCAATCCGTTCGATGCCTTGACCAAGGCGCCCAACGAGCAGCGCTGGAGTTACTGGGCGACGGCGGGCGGCAATTCGGGTGCGGTTGCCGGTGATCCGGTGGTAGGCAGCGCGGCCCTTGGCTACAAGTCCGGCAACTTCGCCGTCGGCCTGGACTCGCAGGGCGATCCCGATGTCCTGATGGGCTTTGCACTGGGTGGCGTCGCCGGATCGTTCGCCGTGCCGGACCGCGAAACCTCCGGCAACATCATCGGCGGCCATGCCGGCGCCTATGGCGCGCGCAAATGGGGCCAGTTCTATATCAACGGCTCGCTGTCGATGGATCTCTACAGCAACACCACCGACCGCTTCACCTCGGTGCCTGGCGCGCCCAATCCGCTCAATCCGGTGCCTGCGATATCAAGGGAACACTGGACCGGTGATTTCATGAGCGCCGGCTTCGGCACCAGCCTCGAGGCCGGTTGGCGGCAGCCATTCGGCGCCGGCGCCATCACGCCGTTCGCCGGGCTGCAATTCCAGGCTCTGGCGATGCAGGCTTTCTCGGAGAAGTCGACCAGCAATGGCGCGCTCGGCCTCGACTTTGACAGCCGCACGGTCATCTCGCTGCCGGTCTCGCTCGGCCTGCAGCTCGACACGACGGTGGCTGTCGGCGAGAGCAAGACGCTGCAGGCCTGGGGCCGCGCCGCCTGGCTGCATGAATTCAAGCCCGACCGCTCGGTGGAACCTACCTTCCACGCCGCCCCCGGCTATGCCTTCGTTGTTCAGGGAGCAGGGGCGGCCGAGGACGCGGTCACCGTCAACGCCGGCGTCAAGCTGAACTGGAGCGCCAATACATCGGTCTTCGCCACCTTCGACGGCAAGTTCGCCGACAGGGTGCAGACCTATGGCGGCAATGTCGGGTTCAGGCTGAACTGGTAGGCGAGGCGGGAACTGACCGCGAAGCGAGGAAATCGGCGAGGCGGCCCTTGACGAACCAGCCTCGCCCAAAATGTATTCGGCTTATGCACCCTGGAGGCGGGCTATATCCTTAGGGGTAGCCGGGCGCTCGATGATGGTGCGGCCAAAGGCATCCTTCATCTCAAACTTGCCGTTCTCGATCTCCTCCTTGGTCCCGTCAGGATGACTGACTTCGATGTTGTTGCCGTCCACTTCGACCTTGTCGCC
The DNA here is from genome assembly GCF_030160235.1 of Mesorhizobium huakuii. Classification (GTDB taxonomy): domain Bacteria; phylum Pseudomonadota; class Alphaproteobacteria; order Rhizobiales; family Rhizobiaceae; genus Mesorhizobium; species Mesorhizobium huakuii. The sequence goes on along the minus strand of NZ_BSNY01000007.1, from coordinate 135,632 downwards.
GGTCGTGGGATTGACATGCCCGTGGTCGTGATCGCTACCGTCGTCGGCGCCGTGATGGTCGCCTGCGCCGTCGTCGTGGCCGCCAGAGCCGGAATTGCCCCCGTCATCTCCGCCGCCGGAGCCGGAATTGCCGCCAGAACCGGAATTCCCGTCGGAACCAGAGCTGCTGCCGGAACCAGAGCTGCCGCCAGAACCGGAGCTGCCGCCATGGCCTTCTCCGCCACCACCTTCCCCCTTCGCGTATGCCGCCGCGGGGCCGATCTTGGCCGCCGCATGGAGATTTAGCTGATAGGGTGCCAATGTCAGCGCCAACGCTGTTGTTGCACGCAGCGCGAGACCGACGAATCGTCTTGAAGTCAATTTGGGCATGATGGTCCTCCTTGCTAACCTGGAGGCAACGTGGCCCGTTGCTCCATTATTCCTGAACTTGCCGGGGAGAAGGCAAACCAGGACCAATGAAAGCGATTCATAAGACCAATTTCGCCGATATCTCGGACCAATGTCCTGCCTGGACACCGAGTGCGGGCGGCAATGGGAAGATGATGACGCTGAGTTTAAAGCGGCATTGCGTGGCTTCAATACATCAAAGTTAAATGCCGGGAATTCGCTTCGTCGCCACAAGACGTTGCCGCGGGCTGTTCGGAGGAGCGCCGATGGAAATACGAGACCTCATTGCCAAAATGTCAGCTGGGCTCCCTGGCGGACTTTCCCCTTAACCGCGGCAGAAGCCTTTGCATCGCCCACTGCCTCCGGTTCGTCCGGCCAGCAACATGAAAAAACTCGGCGGCCTCAACGGGTGAAGGGTGCCACACGATGCTGCCGCTTCGGCGCCGCACGGCGCGAGTTTATTGTTCGTCGCGTCGTCTTCGTGCGCCGATCAGCCGACGGCCCAGTTTGAAGCCCAATCGAAGCCATCATCAAAAATGAACGGAACTTTTTAGCCGTTCCTTCATATATGCGTGTCTTCTAATTTAAGCCATGGCTTTCAATCGCTTCATCCGAATTCGGTTCGTTGCGACCGGTATACGCCGGAGCACGAGGGCGAATGTCGCCACCATCTTCGCCCTCAGCCTGCCGATCGTCGTCGGCGCGGCCGGCTTCGGTGTGGAGACATCCTACTGGTACTATAACAGCCTGAGACTGCAGGCGACGGCCGATGCCGCGGCCTATGCCGGCGCGCTTGAACAGATCTCGGGATCCGACAAGCCGACGATCATAGCGGCCGCGACGCAGTCGGCAGCGACGAACGGTCTGGGCTCGGGCACAATCCTCGTCAACACGCCGCCGGCGTCCGGGCCGAATACGGCGAAGAAGGCGGTCGAGGTCATCGTCGGCCAGAACCTCAACCGGATGTTCACCTCGATCTTCACGCAAGGTCAGGTGCCCGAGCAGGCGAGGGCGGTGGCCCTCATCACCAACGCTTCTAAGGCTTGCGTGCTCGCGCTCGACCCATCCGCTTCGCAGGCGGCGCTGTTTTCCGGCAACACCAGCGTCAAGCTCATCGGTTGCTCGGTCATGGCCAATTCGATCGCATCGGACGCCATCAAGCTCCAGGGCTCGGCGGGCCTGCAGGCCGATTGCCTGATATCGGGGGGCGGTGTTGCTCTCAGTAATCCCGTTACGACCGTCTGCGCGGCCCCGATAACCCAGGCGCTGCCTGCCGCCGATCCTTTTGCCGACCTGCCGGCCCCTGCCGCCTCGAACCCCTGCCAGAACGCCAACAAGTCGACGTTGAAGCCCGGCACCTACTGCAGTGGGCTCAGCCTCAGCGGCACCGTCACGTTACAGCCTGGCGTCTATGTCATCCAGAGCGGCGATTTCAAAGTGAATGCGAATGCCAACGTCTCCGGTGACGGCGTCACCATCTACCTCGCCGGCGCCTCGCGCGTCTCGATGAACGGCAACGCCACCGTGTCCCTGAGCGCGCCGACTTCGGGCATCTATTCCGGCGTGCTGATGTATGGCGACAGAACGAGCACCGGCGGACAGAGCACTTTCAACGGCACGGCGGATTCGCTGCTGACGGGCGCACTCTATTTCCCCAAGCAGCAGGTCAATTATCTCGGCAATTTCTCCGGCAAGAGCGGGTGCACCCAGGTTGTTGCCGACCTGATCCAATGGTCGGGTAACTCGACCATCAGTCAGGATTGCACGAGCCTGGGAATGCGCGACATTCCGGCGACGCAGTCCGTCGCACTGGTCGAGTAGCCTTCCGTGGAACGCCGGTCAAAGCCGATCCTTGGCGACGATGCGGGCGTTGCGGCAGTCGAGTTCGCGATGGTCCTGCCGTTCCTGTGCGCGGCGCTGCTTGGTATCATCGACGGCTGGTCCTATGTAACGAGCTCGCTGTCGATGCGCGCCGGCGTGAAGACCGCCGCGAACCTGATCATGGAAGGATCGACCAATGATACGGCGACGCAGGCCGTTGCCATTTCGAGCTGGGAGAAACGGCCGGCGGACGGCCAGGTCACGCTAAGCCGGATCTATATGTGCGGGACGACCGTGGTCGACGCCTCCACTCTGTGCAGCGGGCCAAAGGTGCCATCGGTCTATGTTCAGATCCAGGCATCGGCCACCTGGACGCCGCCTTTCACCTTCGGCGTCTTTTCCGCTTCCAGCGTCATCGGCCATCTGGAGGTGATCCGTGTTCGCTAGGAGGGCTCACCGTTTCGCGGAAACGGCGAAGCGCCCTGGCTCTCTGTTTTGCCGCGATTCCCAAGGGAACATGCTGCGCGCTTTTCCCGGGAAAACCGGTTCAGACTTTTCCTGGAATTGCGCTGGCGCAAGCGCCTTCCGGCAGGATCGATCGGGCGGGGCCGGATTGGAGTTCGCGCTGATCGCGCCGTTCCTCATCATATTGCTGTTCGGGATCTTTGCCTTGGGCTGGTCGATGCATTCGGTGTCCAGCGTTCGCTATACGCTGGAGACATCGTCGCGCTCGCTGCAGCTTCAGAACACGCTGACCCAGGCCGACATCCAATCGATCGCCACGCAGAAATTGCAGGCCTTGGGTTTGAAGGATGTCAACGTGACGATCGCCATCGACCCGGTGAGCGGCGGTTTCCGCATGGCCCATCTGACCGCCACCTATGCCTTCGTCGTCGATTTTCCTTACCTCGACACCTTTCCGATCAACTACGCCACCACCGTTACCGTGCCGCTGGTCGGTGGTTAGTCAATGCGACGCTGACGCGAGTTCGCGCGTTTCAGCCTGCATGGTCCAGCAGTCTTGTTGGGGTGTCACGGCGATGTTCGGAATTGGCGCGATCGATGCCTTCCACGGTGATCGCGAAGGTTCCGTTCTCGATCCTTCCGATCCAGCCCTTGGCTTTCAGGTACCAGAGATGAAACTCAAGATGTTCTCGTGGACAGCCCGACAAACGTTCGATCTCTGTATCGCCAATGCCGGGATTGTTTACGTCTTGTCGGCGTTTCACATAGAGCAGCGAGAGCAGTTTTGCCTGAATGGCCACGTCGCGTTCGATGGTTGTGTTGCTACTGGCGTCCCCAATCAACTCCGTTCGCAGATTCAAATGGTCCTTGTGCTGAATGTCATACCGCGCGCGCTTGACCGGATCTTTGAGAACATTGTGGGCTTCCAGGATTTCGCTGAAGCGCGATTCATCGCCGGTATCCTGATTGTCAGGATGGTAGCGCATGGCGAAATAGCGGAACACCCGTTCTATCGTTTCCGAGTTGGCGTTCGGGCTGATTTCCAGGAGTTCGTAGTAATCAACGAACAAGATGGCGCCCCCACAACATCGCTATTGCGCACACCGTCGAGAGCATGACCGATGAAGGCAAGGAACAACAGTCCTCAACTTGCGGCTTGGATCGGCGCGAATTGAAGCTGGTCAAGAGAATCCGCGCGTGACATTGCAATCAGCCGCGCAGCGGCGAAGGCTGCCAGAATGATGAAAACAGCCGTGAGGTTAAGGAAGGCGGGTGATGCAAAAATGCTCCCGCTCGGATCATAGCAACTCAGTTCCATGGCGCTCTACCCCTTCAGCGACCTGATGGTCTGGATAATGATCCGGCTTAATGGGGAATACAAGCATTTGCTAATAAGATGGTTGATACGGTTGCCCCGAGACTAAGCCAAGGGCGTCTGAGACACGAATGGATACTCGGTAAAAAGAGGGATGGAGCTCAGTGCTCGAAACTCTGGTACGCCCAAGGGGAATCGAACCCCTGTTACCGCCGTGAAAGGGCGGTGTCCTAACCGCTAGACGATGGGCGCGCTCAGACGAAGCGGCTTATACTGACGTTGTGCACAGCCGGCAACCCGTCAGGTGCCGCCTTGGACAACTTTTTTGCGGGGCTTTGGAATTAGGGGGGGCATCGCGACCGCATGGCTTGATCATCGGTGGAGACACCCATCGCTTCGTCATCCACGGGTCTTCGCTCCTGCTCCGCCCGTGGAAGACGAAGAGGGGGGCGCCTCGGCCAATCTCGCATGTTTGGAGATGATCCAGCGGAACGATCCTGCCGGAACGGCTTTGCTCGCGAACAGGGGCCAGCTGTCAAATCGGGCCGTTTAGCCGTCGCCACCGCTGCTGCGCCGGCGGCAGCGCCAGTTCCAGTCGCGCTCGGGGCCGACGTCGACATGGACCGATTCGGTGTGGCAATAGGTGCCGACGCCGCCGCGGCCGGGCATGGTCCTGATGTAGTTCGCCAGTTCCCATTTGGAGACGCCGGGCACCTGGATGTCGGCGGCGGCGCAGTACATGTGCAGCGAGTTCTTGGCGCCGTTGGCGCGGCGGTTGCGGGCAGGGTCGCGGTAGCCTGACGTGACCACCATCTTGCGGCCGTAATGGCCTTCGATCGTCTTCAGCACGCGCACCAGCGACGGCTTCAGGCAGGCGACGTCGACGCTTTCGTTCTGCTTCAGCAGGCCATTGGGCGCGAGTCGGGCCATGCCGGCGGCGGACGCGACCTGATAGCTGCCGCCGATTGGACCCTCGTCCTCATTGAGGTCGACGTCGCTTTCGTCGTCGAGGCCGGATTTGCGCTTGATCTCGAACAGGGCGGTCTGGCGCACGCCGGGCAACGCATCGCTGCCGGTGATATGACCGGCGTCGTCACCGGTCGAGGCCAACTGTATCGGCTTTGCCGTGGAGTCGGCCGAGGCCAAAGTGATGATCGGCTTTGCCGCCGGCGCAGGAGCGGGCTTGGCCTGTGCGGCCGGCTGTTCGCCCGATCGTGTGTTGATCAGCGGAGCCGGTGTGGCCGAAGCGGGCGTTGCTCCGAACATCGAGGCCAGGAAGCCGCGTTTCTTCGGCGCCTCGGCTTGTGGCGCCTCACCCGCTGTCACATAGACCGGATTGTTCATCACCGGCGCCGCGGCCGGCTTTGGCGTTGTCACCGCGGCATCGGCCGCGGCGATCTTCTGGGCGACCGCGTCCGTCTGCTGTGCCGTCTGGGCCGGCTGCTGCAAGGCCTGCGGCGTTTGTCCCGCGATCGTTTCGGCGCCGGCCGGCGTTATCAGCGGAAAGGCCGCTTGCGGCTTGGCCATCGGTACGTAAGCGACTTTTTCGGGGAGTGCCGTATCGCCCTCGCTCATCACGGTCGTTTGCGTGGCCGTCGTCTGCGATGTCGAATCGGCGGTGGCGACGGACTTACCGGTGGCGGCCGCATTGATGTCCGAGGCGGAGGCATTGTAGCCGGGCATTCCGACCGACATTGTCGGGTCGCCGGCCGATGTGCAGGAGGCCAAGAGCACACAGCAGAGCGCTGCCAAGATGGCGCTGCGTTCTCCCTTTGCGAGGCTCCATCCTGCTGATTTCAAAGTCAAATTCCCCCTCGATGTCCGGTCGGCACGTCCTTGTCGCGGCACTGGAAGTCGCTGTCCAAGGTTACCTTTGTCTCCGATCCGGAAACGAGACCTGTGTCAAATCCGCAAGCCTGGAAGTATTTTTGCAGTGATTGCCGAATTACGGCCGCTTGGTGGTTGACGACACCATTTCGCCCGCTTTTACCGGGCCGTCAACTCACCACACATTACAGTCCGTTACACACGCACCTTCACATAGCTGCCGGGAGCATCGCCCAAGGTTTTCATATGGTTGCCGGGTTTGCGGGCAGGCACGCGGGTGTTGTCCTTGGCCTCGATCCAGCTTTGCCAGTGCGGCCACCACGACCCGGGATGCTCGGCCGCCTTGGCAATCCATTGGCCGAAATCGCCTTCCGGTTTGCCTCCGGTCCAATACTGGTACTTGCCGGAGGCGGGCGGATTGACGACGCCGGCGATATGGCCAGATCCCGCCATCACGTAGTCGACCTTGCCGCCGAAATATTTCGAACCGAGGAAGACGGACAGCGCCGGCGCGATGTGATCTTCCCGCGAGGCGAGGTTGTAGACCGGAATGGTGATATCGCCGAGCGAGACCGTATGCCCCGCCAGTTCCATCTTGCCGCGCGAGAGGTTGTTCTCGAGATAGCAATTGCGCAGGTAGAAGGAATGGTTGGCCGCCGCCATGCGCGTCGAATCGGCATTCCAGTACAGCAGGTCGAAGGGCAGGGGATCCTTGCCGCGCATGTAGTTGTTGACGACATAGGGCCAGATCAGGTCGCCGGAGCGCAGCATGTTGAAGGCGGTCGCCATCTTGGTGCCGTCGAGATAGCCCTTCTCGTTCATCGACTTTTCCACCGCCGCGACCTGTTCCTCGTCGACGAAGACTTTCAGGTCGCCGGCATAGGTGAAGTCGACCTGCGTGGTGAAGAAGGTCGCCGACTTTATGCGGTCGTCGCCTTCCTGTGCCATCAGAGCCAGAGCCGCCGCCAGCAGCGTGCCGCCGACGCAGTAACCGATCGCGTTGACATCCCGCTCGCCGGTCGCCTCCTCAATCGTGTCGAGGCCATATTGCAGGCCTTCCCTGATATAGGCTTCCCATCCCTTCGCGCCGTGGCGCTCGTCCGGATTGATCCAGGAGATGACGAAGACGGTGTGGCCCTGCTCGATCGCCCAGCGGATAAAGGATTTCTGCGGGTTGAGGTCGAGTATGTAGAACTTGTTGATCCAGGGCGGGCAGATCAGCAGCGGGCGCTTCAGCACCGTCTCGGTCGCCGGATCATACTGGATGATCTCGGCGACATCACTGCGGCCGACCACCTTGCCGGGCGTGGTGGCGATGTTCCTGCCGATCTCGAAGGGCGAATAGTCGGCCTGCCGCAGCTTCAGGTCGCCCTTGCCGGCGGCGATGTCCTCGGCCAGCATCTTCATGCCGCGCACCAGGTTCTCGCCGTTGGAAGCGACGGTCTCGCGAAACAGTTCCGGGTTGGTCAGAATGAAATTCGACGGCGAGATGGCATTGGACACCTGCTTGACGTAGAAGCTCGCCTTGTGGCGGGTGTGTTCGTCCAGACCTTCGGCGTGCTCGACCAGTTCGGACGCCCAGCGCGAGGTGACGAGATAGGCCTGCTTGAGGAAATCGAAGAAGGCGTTGCGGCCCCATTCCGGGTCCTGGAAACGCTTGTCGCCGCGCTCCGGCTTGACGGCGTCGTCGGTGCCTTCGGCGTTGGGGCTGACGCGCTGGATGGCGTTCGCCCACACGGTCATGTAGCCGGCGAACAGCCGCGTTTGCGCTTCGAGCGCGCGCTGCGGGTCGGCGAGCCAGTATTCGCTGAGTTTGGAAAACGTCTTGACCATGTCGACGACCGGCTCGGCGACGTGGTCGCGCACTTCGCCGCGCTCGCGCGGTTCGGCCCAGGCGGACGCCGCCTTGCCGGCCTGCTCGATCATGCGCGCCATGTTCAACGCGAAGCGCTCCGGATCCTTCACCAGATATTGCTCGACGGTCGAAGGCTCGTCATCTTCCGTTTTGCCCGAATCGGGTGTTTTGGACATGGTTCGCGGGGTTCCTCCCGAAGCGTTTTCTTGACATATTAACATGGGACATCCGACAGGGTCCAATCTCGCTCTACCTCGGCTGCCAAGGAAACAATATGACGATTAATATTGGCGAGACTGTTTTTTTTGCTGCCGCACGGTTTTGCCGCATCGGCGCGGCGATCGTCCTTGTGGGGATCGCCGGGTGTTCGAGCACGAATACCAGCGGTCCGGTGCCGATGGCCGAGAATGCAGGCCCGAAGGATACCGGCACCTTTCCGAATCTCAACATCCCGCCCAAAGTGGCGAACAAGCAGCTTACGGAAGCCGAGACGAACGCCAAGCTCGCCGAACTCAAGGCTGACGGCAACGCGCAGGGCGCCAAAAGCCGCGGCGGCACCGCGGTCGCCAACCAGGCGGCACTGGCGGAGCTGGCCGCGAAACATGGCCCGCAGGCGCTGAAGCAGATCGAAGGCAAATGCGATCCCACCCTCGACCCTACCTGCAAATGAGTATATAGCGCGCGCCCAATACCCCTTTTGCTGTCTGGAACTGCCATGGAAGAGTTTCACAAGGTCCGCCGGCTTCCGCCTTACGTTTTCGAGCAGGTCAACCGGCTCAAGGCCAGCGCCCGTTCGCGCGGCGCCGACATCATCGACCTCGGCATGGGCAATCCGGACCTGCCGACGCCAAAGGCCATCGTCGACAAATTGTGCGAAGTGGTGCGCGATCCGCGCACGCATCGTTATTCCTCCTCGCGCGGCATCCCCGGCCTGCGCCGCGCCCAGGCCGCCTATTATCAGCGCCGCTTCGGCGTGAAGCTCAACCCCGACACGCAAGTGGTGGCCACGCTCGGCTCGAAGGAAGGCTTCGCCAACATGGCGCAGGCGATCACCGCGCCTGGCGACGTCATCCTGTGCCCGAACCCGACCTATCCGATCCATGCTTTCGGCTTCATCATGTCGGGCGGCGTCATCCGCTCGCTGCAGGTCGAGCCCGATGACGGCTTCATTCCGGCGGTCGAGCGCGGCATACGCCATTCGATCCCCAAGCCGCTGGCGCTGATCCTCAACTATCCGTCGAACCCGACGGCGTTGGTCGCCTCGCTCGATTTCTACAAGGACGTTGTGGCGTTCGCGAAGAAGAACGACATTATCATCCTGTCCGACCTTGCCTATTCGGAGATCTATTTCGACGGCAACCCGCCGCCTTCGGTGCTGCAGGTGCCCGGCGCCATCGATATCTGCGTCGAATTCACCTCGATGTCGAAGACCTTCTCCATGCCCGGCTGGCGCATGGGTTTTGCCGTCGGCAACGAGCGGCTGATCTCGGCGCTGACCCGGGTGAAGTCCTATCTCGACTACGGCGCCTTCACGCCCATCCAGGTGGCGGCGGCCCATGCGCTCAACGGCGACGGCGCCGATATCGCCGAGGTGCGCGAGGTCTACCACAAGCGCCGCGACGTGATGGTCGATTCCTTCGGGCGCGCCGGCTGGAACATTCCGGCTCCCGCCGCCTCGATGTTCGCCTGGGCGCCGATCCCCGAACCGTTCAAGCATCTCGGCTCACTCGAATTCTCCAAGCTGCTCATCGAGCACGCCGATGTGGCGGTGGCGCCCGGTGTCGGCTTCGGCGAGCATGGCGACGATTTCGTGCGCCTGGCGCTGGTGGAGAACGAGCACCGGATCCGCCAGGCGGCGCGCAACATCAAGCGCTTCCTGTCGACCAGCGCCAAGCAGCCCAACAATGTGGTGCCGCTGTCCGCCCACCGATAAGCAAAAATTCGATCTGATTTGAGGGACGTCGCCTTCCATGGCTGAAGCTCTGCGTGTTGGAATTGCCGGACTTGGCACTGTCGGTGCATCGGTGGCGCGCGTGCTGCGCGACAAGGCTGCGGAACTGACCCGGCAATGCGGGCGCGACATTGTCGTGTCGGCGGTCTCGGCGCGCGACCCGAAACGCGACCGTGGCGTCGATGTCAGCGCCGCGAAATGGTTCGAGGATCCGGTCAAGATGGCGCAGAGCGCCGAGATCGACGTGTTCATCGAACTGATCGGCGGCGACGAAGGGCCGGCGCGCCTGTCGGTCAAGGCGGCGCTCGAAGCTGGCCGTCATGTCGTCACCGCCAACAAGGCGCTGCTCGCCAAGCATGGCGTGGCGCTGGCCGAAATCGCCGAGAAGAAGGGCGTGCTGCTCAACTACGAGGCGGCGGTGGCGGGCGGCATTCCCGTCATCAAGACGATGCGCGAGGCGATGGCCGGCAATTCGGTCACCCGCGTGTTCGGCATTCTCAACGGCACCTGCAACTACATCCTGACCCGCATGGAGGCCGAAGGCATCTCGTTCGATGCCTGCCTGAAGGACGCGCAGCGGCTGGGTTACGCCGAGGCCGACCCGACCTTCGACATCGAGGGCCACGACACCGCGCACAAGCTGTCGATCCTGACCAGCCTTGCCTTCGGCACCAAGATCGCCGCCAACGACATCTATATGGAAGGCATTTCCAACATCACCCAGGCCGACATCCGCGCGGCCGGCGATCTCGGCTACCGGATCAAGCTGCTCGGCGTCGCCCAGCGCACCGAAAGCGGGATCGAGCAGCGCGTGCACCCGACCATGGTGCCGACCGCCTCCGTCATCGCGCAGGTGCACGGCGTCACCAATGCGGTGGCGATCGAGACCGACATCCTTGGCGAACTGCTGCTTTCAGGCCCGGGCGCCGGCGGCAACGCCACCGCCTCGGCGGTCATCGGCGACGTCGCCGACATCGCCAAGAGCCGGCCCGGCTTCCAGCATGGTCCGGTCTTTGGCCGGCCGGCGAAGGAACTGAGGCCCTACAAGAAGGCGCAGATGCGCAGCCATGCCGGTGGCTACTTCATCCGGCTGACGGTGCATGATCGCATCGGCGTCTTCGCCGCGATCGCCAAGCGCATGGCCGACAACGATATTTCGCTGGAATCGATCGTCCAGCATGCGGTCAGCGGCGAGGCGGCGGCGCAGAAAACGGTGATCCTCGTCACCCACGAGACCACCGAGGCCGCCGTGCGCAAGGCCGTCGACGGCATAACCAAGGACGGTCATCTGACCGACAAGCCGCAGGTCATCCGCATCGAGCGGGCAGGGTAACTCCGTCCGGGGGTAACAATCCCCGCCGGCCTTGCGGTCGACCCGATGGCGCTCAGCCATGACCGGCCGGAACGAATTCGTTGCGGCGCCGTTCTCTTGGTCAGCAACCAAGGGAGCCGCTTCATGGCCGATACCAACAAGTCCGACAGCCCAGGCATAGACGACATCCAGAAAACGCTGGAAAAACAGATCGCCGAACTGCGCAAGGAGATCACCAAGATCAACAAGAGCATTTCGGCGCGGGGCGCGGAAATGCTCGATGACGCCAGCGAGCAGGCCTCGGATTTCTATGATACGGCCGCGGCGCGTGCGTCGCGCACAGCACAGCAGCTGCGCAACCAGGCCCAGGCGGTTTCGGAAGTCGCGCGCGAAAACCCGGGCACCACGACAGCCGTGATCGGCGTGATCGGCCTGCTCGGCTTTCTGGCCGGGATCGCCGTCGGCCAGTCGATGAACAACGACACGTCGCGCCGCTGGTATTGAACGTGCCGGCATCGAGCCGGCATTGCCGGCTCGTCTTCTCGTTTCAGGAAATCATTTGAAGGAGGGCGTCATGGCTTCATCCATGTTGATCGGCATCCTGATCACATTCCTTGTCATCATTCTCGTTCTCTATCTGGTGCAGCGCCTGCCGCTCGACGCCAGGATGCGACAGATCGTGCAGGTCATCGTCATCATCATCGGCATCATTTCGCTGCTCAGATATCTCGCGGTTTTCTAGATCGCGAGAGCCACCCTTTGTGCGTCTTCACGGCGGCCCGGCCGTTTCCGACCGGGCCGCAATCATGTCGAAATGCGGTTCAATCGATTGATATTGCTGGCCTTTCGATAAAACGTCCGGCAGGTCTTGCCGTTGTCATGCTCGTTTGACAAAACAGGCGCGCCTCCGGCGGGAGGCGGTATGCGAACGAGGATTTCCCCAACATGAATGTGGCCCAGAACATCGTCGCCGGCCTTGACCGGATACTCACCATGGAATTGGTGCGCGTCACCGAAAGGGCCGCCGTGGCAGCCGCCAGGCTGCGCGGCCGTGGCGATGAGAAGGCTGCCGACCAGGTCGCTGTCGACGCCATGCGCCAGGAGCTCAACCGCCTTGCCATCAAGGGCACGGTGGTGATCGGCGAGGGCGAACGTGACGAGGCGCCGATGCTCTATATCGGCGAGGAGGTCGGCACCGGCAAAGGTCCGGCGGTCGATATCGCGCTCGATCCGCTCGAAGGCACGACGATCTGCGCCAAGAACCTGCCCAATGCGCTTGCCGTCATCGCCATCGCCGAGAAGGGCAGCCTGCTGTTCGCGCCCGACGTCTATATGGACAAGATCGCCATCGGTCCGGGCTATGCCGAAGGCGTCATCGATATCGACGCCTCGCCGGCCGAGAACATCGCGAGCCTGGCGCGGGCCAAGGGCGTCGCTGTGTCCGACATCACCACCTGCATCCTCGACCGGCCGCGCCATGCCAAGCTGATCGATGCCGTGCGCGCCACGGGAGCCGCGATCCGGCTGATCGGCGACGGCGATGTCGCCGGCGTCATCCACACCACCGACCCTGAGGAAACCGGCATTGATCTCTATCTCGGCACTGGCGGCGCGCCGGAGGGCGTGCTGGCCGCGGCTGCGCTGCGCTGCACCGGCGGCCAGATGCAGGGCCGGCTGATCCTCGATACGCCAGAAAAGGTCGCGCGCGCCGCCAAAATGGGCATTTCCGATCCGAAGCGGATCTACCATGCGGAAGACATGGCGCGCGGCGACGTGCTGTTCGCGGCCACCGGTGTCACCGATGGCAATATGCTGGCCGGCGTCAAGTTCGGCCGCACCTATATCACCACGCATACGATCGTCTTGCGTTCGTCGTCGCGCACCGTGCGCGAGATCAAGGCCCGGCACCAGGATCTGGATAAGTTCTAGGCCTGCTTGCTAAGCCGCGCCGCAGTTGCTAGCCCATGGCTGCATCTGAACCTGGCGGCGCAAGGATTGACGATGAATGCGTTCGACTGGCACGCGGATCCGATTTCGCGTGCCACGCCCATCACGAAATCCTATCGCAACACCCAGAATGCACGCCGCTTTTTCACCCACGCATGCGGTGATGCGTTCAGGTTCGATCGGCCTTTCATGGCCTGGCTCAAGGACGGCCGGGAAAAGACGATGGGGGACGCCGCCGACGAATGGATCCGGCGCCAGGCTGAAAAGCGGAAAGCGTAGTTTTTCTTGAATTCTCCTGCGACGCCACCCGCCGCGAACCGCCTGGCTTTGCCCGTCTTTGGCCCTGACGCGCCTTGCGTTCACGCGCAGCACCTCAGGATGTCGTTTGTGCATGTCGTCATCCCGAAACCGCTGCAGACTTTTGGGCGACATGCATTATCGTGCGGCCAACCATGAATTGGCAAAGCGCATAATGGGCGAAAGGCGCCTTTTCCTCGATGTCAGGCAGTCGGCGACCGGTCTCTCATGGGAGCACCGGCTGACCGAACGGCAGGACATGGTCGCGCTTGCCATTGCGCAGGGCCATGGCGTGCCCGACATCGTCGCGCGCGTTCTGGCCGGACGCGGCGTGACCGCCGACGAGACCGAGCGGTTCCTCGACCCGACGATCCGCGACCTGCTGCCCAATCCGGCCTCGCTGACCGACATGGACAAGGCCGCAACCCGCATTGCCGCGGCAGTGATAGCGCGGGAAAAGGTGGCGATCTTCGGCGACTATGATGTCGACGGCGCTGCCTCGTCGGCCTTGCTGAAGCGGTTCCTGGCGCATTTCTCCATACCGTCGGAAATCTATATTCCGGATCGTATCTTCGAGGGTTACGGTCCCAATCCCGATGCGATGCGCGAACTCGTCTCGCGCGGCGCGACGCTGATCGTCACCGTCGATTGCGGCACCAACAGTGCCATTTCCGTCGATGCCGCCAATGAAGCCGGCGCCGATGTCGTGGTGCTCGACCACCATCAGGTCGGCGGCGCGTTGCCGGCGGCGATTGCCGTGGTCAATCCAAACCGTGACGACGATCTTTCCGGGCAGGGGCATCTGTGCGCCGCCGGCGTCGTGTTCCTGACCCTGGTGCAGACCGCAAAGATCCTGCGTGGCCTGAGCGACGTCCCGCCGCCCGACCTGCTGTCGCTGCTCGATCTCGTTGCGTTGGCGACCGTTTGCGATGTGGTGCCGCTCACTGGCGTCAACCGTGCCTTTGTCGTCAAAGGGCTGCAAATGGCGCGCCAGCAGAAGAATGAAGGCTTGGCCGCATTGGCGCGGGTATCGCGCATTGGCGAGCCTATCAGCACGTTCCATCTCGCCTATCTGATCGGGCCGCGCATCAACGCCGGCGGGCGCATCGGCGACGCAGCACTTGGCAGCCGGCTGCTTGCAACCGACGATCCGGTCGAGGCCCGGACCATCGCCGAGACGCTCGATCGGCTGAACCAGGAACGGCAACAGATGGAGCAGGAGATGCTGGCCGCGGCGCGTGCCGAGGCCGATGCCGAGCTCGCCGGCGGCAGCGGCCCGGCGATCGTCGTCACTGCCAGCAACAACTGGCATCCCGGCATTGTCGGCCTGCTCGCCTCGAGGCTGAAGGATCATGCGCGCCGGCCGGCTTTCGCCATCGCCTTCAACGCTGTGGGCATCGGTACCGGTTCGGGCCGTTCGGTGTCGGGCTTCGACCTCGGCCGGCTGGTACGCGAGGCCGCCGATGCCGGGCTGATCGTCAAGGGCGGCGGCCATGGCATGGCGGCCGGCATCACCGTGGAGCGCGCCAGGCTGGGCGAACTCAGGGCGTTCTTCGAGGAACGGGCGGCTGCCGACGTGTTTCGGCTGCAGGATGAGGAGAGCCTGGCGATCGACGGCGCGCTGGCAGCCGAAGGCGCGACGCTCAGCCTGCTCGACGCGCTGGAAAAGGCCGGCCCCTTTGGCGCCGGCCACGTCGCGCCAGTCTTCGTGCTGCCGCGCCACAGGCTGGCCGACGCCCGGCCGGTCGGCACCAACCATATACGCTGCGAATTGCAGTCGGACAGCGGCGGCCGCATCCAGGCGATCGCCTTTCGTGCCGTCGATACGGTGCTTGGCGAATTCCTGTTCAAGAACCGGGGCAAGAGCGTGCACGTCGCCGGCTCGCTGTCGGGCAATTACTGGAACGGCAACCGCACGGTGCAATTCCGCATCGTCGATGCGGCGCGGGCGTGAGCGCTATCCGGACTTGATCAGGCGAGAACGGTCTGCAGCCGGGTCAGCTCGCCGATCTGGGCCATCGTCGCCTGATAACCGAGCTGGATCGCCTCGTCGGCGCGATGGAATTCGGTGAGGCCGATATGGCTGAGCTTGGGCTGCAGCGACATGTCGGGCGGATCGCCGGCCAGCCTGGCGCGCGAAATGCGGTCCTGGATGATGTTGAAAGCCTCGACCATGACGCCGGTGATGCCGAGGCGGCTCTGATGCGACTGGTGCTGCGGGTCGACATGGCCGGCGCGCGGCGCGTCCTTTTCGACAACCAGTTCGCCGGCGCTGTGCTTGATCACGGCGGCGCGGCCGAACAGGTCGTAGTGAAGATTGACCGCCACGACCAGCGGCTGTTCGTAGGCGCGGCAAACCGAGACCGGAACCGGATTGACCAGCGCGCCGTCGACCAGCATGCGGCCGTTGCAATTCACCGGCTCGAACACGCCAGGCAATGCGTAGGACGCGCGCATGGCTGTGATCAGCGAGCCGTGCGACAGCCAGATCTCGTGGCCGGTGCGGATTTCCGACGCGACGCTGACGAAGGGTTTCGGCAGGTCCTCGAAACGGACGCCCGCCACATGCTCGCGCAGACGGGCATCGAGTTTCATGCCGCCGAACAGGCCGCTGCCGCGCAGATTGAGATCGAGCAGGCCGAAAATGCGTCGCTTGGTGAGGCTGCGGGCGAACTCTTCCAGCTCATCCAGTTTGCCGGCGAGATAACAGCCGCCGACCAGTGCGCCAATCGAGGTGCCGGCGATCATAGAGACTTCGATGCCGGCTTCATCGAGCGCGCGCAGCACGCCGATATGAGCCCAGCCTCTGGCGCAACCGCCGCCCAAAGCGAGCGAAATGCCTGTTTTCTTGGGAGATTTGGTTTCGGACGCACCGCCGGAAGAGGTCAGGCCGTTGGCCTCCCTGACATCTGGTCTGTTCCGCAATGACGCCCACTCGAGCATCATGATCTCCCTTGTCCCAAGACTAATATACGGACAGGCCGTATCGAAATGATGAATCTGTGTGGTTGGCGTGAGGCAGATGGTTCAAGACGATGGCTTCCGATACGTGAATTCCGCATCGAACAGCGGCTTGCTGCCGTCGTCAACAAGCGTCCCCTTGCCGTCGACGAGCCCCACCGTCCGATAAAAGCATGAACGCCGGCCGGTGTGACAGGTTGCGTCGTGGCCCAACACTTTGACGCGCAGCCACAATGCGTCCTGATCGCAGTCGGTGCGCATCTCGACGACATGCTGGAAATTGCCCGAGGTTTCGCCCTTCTTCCAAAGCGCGTTGCGCGAGCGCGACCAATAGTGGGCGATGCCGGTTTCCAGTGTCAGCGCGAGTGCTTGCGCATTCATGTGCGCGACCATCAGCAGCATGCCGTCTTCGGCATCGGTGACGACGACGGTGACAAGGCCGGCGGCGTCAAAGCGCGGCGAGAACACCGCGCCTTCCTCCAAGGCCTTCTTGTCAGATGGAGTTTTGGGAAATTCCAGTGCCGACATCGCCGGTCTATTTTCCTGTTGACCAGACGCCGGCGAGGGGCTTACGCCCCGCCGCCACGCACCATGGTGACAAAACGAACCTGCTCCTCGGGCGTATCCTTGAAGACGCCGGTGAAGGTGGAGGTGAGGGTGGTGGAGCCCTGCTTGCGGATGCCGCGCATGGCCATGCACATGTGCTCGGCCTCGATCATGACAGCGACGCCGCGAGGATTGAGCACATCCTGGATGACGCCGGCGATCTGCGCGGTCAGCGCTTCCTGCGTCTGCAGCCGATGGGCGAAGATATCGACGACGCGCGCGATCTTGGACAGGCCGACGACCTTGCCATCCGGCAGGTAGCCGACATGTGCCTTGCCGATGATCGGCACCATGTGGTGCTCGCAATGCGAGTGGAACTGAATGTCCTTGACGATGACGAGATCGTCGTAGCCGGCGACCTCCTCGAAGGTGCGGCCGAGTTCCTCGGCCGGGCACATGTCGTAGCCGCCGAACATTTCACGGTAGGCCTTGGCCACGCGCTTGGGCGTATCGATCAGCCCCTCGCGGTCCGGATTGTCGCCGGTCCAGCGCAGCAATGTGCGCACGGCCGCCTCAACCTCAGCTTCGCTCGGCCGGTCGGTGACCGGCTTTTCCATGTAGACGGACTGGGGCATGAGTTTCTTGATGACGGCATCCATAAAAAGGCGTCTCCCGTAGTTCCTCTCCAAGGAGGAACGAGTTGAACGGACCACGACCTTTCGGTGTCGGAAACTCGCCCCGTTTCCAGCCCCGTAAGCGGCGTGAACTTCCCGGCCAGGACAGCGGCGCTCATCGCCTTGTCGTTACCGGACTGCCAGCATTATATAAGGTCGTAGCGAGCGAAAGGAAGACGCAGCAGCGGCAATCGCTGTTCGCTTGGCGGCGACGGATTGGAAAATAATGATCAACGATGTCTACAACGCGAAAATTCTCGGTTTTGCCGGAAACATCGCCCGCATCGGACGGCTCGATCATCCGGACGCGACCGCCAAGGCCCATTCCAAGCTGTGCGGCTCGACCGTTACCGTCGATCTCAAGATGGAGGACGGCGTGGTCACCGACTTCGCCCATGACGTGAAGGCCTGCGCGCTCGGCCAGGCGTCGTCCTCGATCATGGCCCAGAATGTGGTCGGCGCGAGCGCCGAGGAATTGCGCACGGTGCGCGACACCATGCTGAAGATGCTGAAGGAGAACGGCGCGCCGCCGGAAGGGCGCTTCGCCGACCTGAAGTACCTCGAGCCGGTGCGCGACTACAAGGCACGCCATGCCTCGACCATGCTGACCTTCGACGCCGTGGTCGACGCTATCGGCCAGATCGAGAAGAAGCGCGCCGAACAAGCGGCCTGATCTTGCCGTTTTCCATTCTCACGATGTGCGGACTTCGCGGCAGCCCGCGACACCGACCCTTCCATGGCCCGGTATTCGTTTTGGAGCCTTGCCGCCGCACTCATCTCGGGCTGCGGCGCGAGCCGGGCCGACGTGGCAGTCACGTGGGATATCCACGGTTATCTCATGAAGGCTATCCAGGCCTGTTGGGCAGTGCCCGCAAATGCCACGAGCGTTGCGCGCGTCCGGATCAACCTGAACAAGGACGGTTCGCTCGCCGGCCCGCCGAAGATCCTCGATCCTGTGACACCACCGCTCGACAAGGTCGCCGAGGCCGCCGCGCGGGCAATCACGCGCTGCGCGCCATTTTCCGGGCTGGTGCCCTACGCGGCCCATTATGATCTGTGGCGTGAGGTCGTCCTGACATTCCACCCGGCGCACGTCACAATGGGCGGGCCTCCGGCAGCCGGGGCAAACGACATCGACAAGTTTCTCGAAAAATACAAAAAGGCAAAGTAGCCGCGAGCCTGGTGGGTTCCATTTAGCGAGGGACAGGAGACGTGCGGAATGGGTGGCTTAGACCTCACCGTCCGTTGGTCTCGCGCGCAGCTCTTCGACAAGCCAGTCCACAAAAACCTCCGCCTGGCGGCTAAGGCGCCGGAAGTCGGAGGCGACAAGCCAATACGCGCCATAAGGGACTTCCATTTCGAACGGACGGACCAAAAGACCGGCATGAAGATCTGCGCCGTTCAGAATGCGATCGCCCAAAGCAACACCGTGCCCAAGTTTCGCGGCCTGCATGGCAAGCGCGGCGTCCGTGTAAAGCGGTCCTCTCTGGAGGGCGAGTTCTGGAAGGCCCATTGCCTGAAACCAGGTCGCCCAGCCATCGCGATTGTAGTCATGGAGCAAGGTGTAGTGCCGTAGGTCGACAGGCGATGTCAGGGGCGCGCCCGACGCAAGCAATCCCGATGCCATGACCGGCGTCACCAGAACGTCGACCAAATGCCGCGCTTCGGTACGTGGCCAGGACCGGGCATGGGCTCCGTATCGGATCGCGATTTCTGCTTCGTGGCCACGAAACTCTATAAGCCGAGAGTCCGCGTCGACCGAAATGTCGATCTCAGGATGGTGTTGCTGGAACGAATTGAGCCGCTGTATCAGAAATTCGCCCGCAAAGGATGGCTCGACGCTGACCCGCAACGGGCTCTGAGCCGGCTTGCTGATGATTTCCGACAGCCGACGGTCGATGTCGTCAAAGCTGGTGGTCAATTGACCGAGGAGCGTTTGCCCCGTTTCCGTCAATTCGACTCTGCGGTGAAGCCGCTCGAAGAGTGGCCTGCCGATCAAGATTTCCAATTCCCGTATTTGTCGGCTGATCGCCGCCTGTGAAACGAAAAGCTCTTCAGCCGCCCGGCTGAAGCTCAGATGCCGGCCGGCTGCCTCGAAACTCCTCAGTGCCGTCAGCGGGAGCCGTCCGCGCTTCATTCGCATAATCTCAAGTTATCCGAGGCGGAAAATATACTCGTTTGAGGGCTATGGCCAGCAGCGGTCTAATCGGCGTCAAAGGAGATCTGAGATGAATGAATTTCTGAGTATTCTCCGCGACGTGATGCTGATCGCGACGTTTCAACGGCATGGCGGCAGACTGCATGCAAAACGCCGCGAAGAACCGACAAGACCTGGCCGTTGGTCGCCTTCGACCGACCTGCATCCTTTTCGCGTTCAAGACACTGAAGCCAATGGTGAGGGGAGGAAGTGAAAGGGATTGCGTTCTCCAGCCGAAGCTCACATCTATCGCATGGGAAACGCGATACGGAGACTGCGGTGCGCGACCATCATGGGCATGCGCATAGCGCCAGACCACCAGGGCGTGGCCGCAACTGGCCGGGCCCATGGCGCAAGACGCCTGGCCGTCTTCTCGGCACCTCGTTCGTACGTCTCTACCAGCTGACTTTGTCTGGCTTTATCGGCAATTCCTGCCGGCATCTGCCGACCTGTTCCGAATACGCGCATGAGGCGATCGCCCGCCATGGCCTGTGGGCCGGCGGCTGGATGGGATTTTTCCGCGTGCTGCGCTGCGGGCCGTTCGGCACGCACGGCATCGACCTGGTACCGGAAGTGCTGGCGGATCGCTATGTCTGGTTCATGCCGTGGCGGTACTGGCGGATCGGCCGCAAGCGCGCCGAAAAGCGGGCATGATCGCGCCGGCCACATCTCGGGCAGGGCGCATGTTTACGATCCGGTAGGGTTAACGCAAGCCTGCACAAAGACTGCGCATTTGAGACAAAATCGAGACAAGAGACCTCGCTAAGCCCGCTGGCGAACACCCCACTGGAGCGAGCATCAATGCGTAACATCGACCGTCTTCCCTTTATCCTGGCTGGAGTCCTCTTCCTGCTCGCCTGGCTGCTGGGGTTCCCGATGCGCGCGCAATCGGCGCCGCTTGGGGATGTACAGTGCACGCTCATCGCCGATGCGGCGAGCGGCAAGGTGCTTTATCAGGATGGCACCTGCGATCAGCGGTTCAGCCCAGCCTCGACGTTCAAGGTGCCGCTTTCGCTAATTGGCTATGACGCCGGGATCCTGAGCGATGAGCACACGCCGAGCTGGGACTACAAACCCGAATTCAATGCCGTGAAGCGGGACCAGAAGACAGTCGACCCGACGATATGGGAAAAGGATTCGATCCTCTGGTACTCGCGTGAAATCACCCGCAAGCTTGGAGCGGAGAATTTTGCCGGCTATGTCTCGAAACTCGACTATGGCAACAAGGACGTTTCCGGCAATACCGGCAAGAATGACGGGCTGACCCATTCCTGGGTGAACTCCTCGCTCAAGATCACGCCGGTCGAGCAGGTCGATTTCCTGCGTAAGCTGCTGGCGCGCAAGTTGCCGGTCTCGGCCAAGGCCTATGATATGACGTCAGCCATCATCCCGACGTTCCAGGCCGGGGGCTGGACGGTGCAAGGCAAGACCGGCAGCACAAGGCTGGCCAACGATGCCGACAAGATCAGGGACAAGCGTTCGCTCGGCTGGTTCGTCGGCTGGGCGAAAAAGGACGGCCAGCAGATCGTCTTTGCCCGCCTGGTCGTCGATGCCACCCGCACCGATATGCCAAAAGGCCTCAAGACGCGGGCGGCGTTCCTGAAAGATCTGCCGTTGCTGGTGAAGTAATTCCGGTCAGGCGGTTCGGCGCGCGCGAATGAGATGGCCGCCGGAAGTGTTCGTCATTCCCTTCGGTGCCTTGGAAAAGCGTGCGGCTATATCGCCGCTCTCGATATCCTCGATCTCGTCGAAGCCAAGCTCCCCCAGGGATTTCGCCAGCTCGGTCGGAACGAAGAAGCTGATCCATGGCTCCCCGACAGACGCGACGCGCGCCGCATGGAAGGCCAGCGCGGCCTGTGCCGCCGAATCGCGGTTCTCAGCCGGTTCGCTATAGTCGAACACGACCTCCGAGCCGGGGATACCGGCTATCCAGGACAAGGTTTTGAAGATCGCTTCCTTCGTCAGGTAGGGCACGACTCCCAGCCAGATGAAGAAGCTCGGCGTGGTCGACTGCAAACCGGCCGCGGCCAGTTCCGCGGACAGGCTTTGCCGCTCGAAATCGACCGGCACGAACCTTGTGGCGGCTGGCTCGGCAAGACCGCTATCGGCGATGCATTTGCGTTTCCAGGCTTGCGTGGCCGGGTGATCGACTTCGAACACGCTGAGGTCCGGATACGGATTGCGCAGCGAAAACGTATCGAGGCCGGCGCCAAGTACGACAAGTTGGCGGACACCGCGATGCACCGCAGCCGCCAGCCAGTCCTCGGCGAAGCGGGCGCGCGCCGCCACGAACAGGCGCATGCGCCGGCGGCGCTCGTCTTCCTGTTCAAGCTCCTGCGCCGTGGGAGCGGCTTCACCCAGAATCGCGATCGCGTAGGGATCGCGAAACAACCCTGCCTGCGGTGAGAACTGATGCAAAGCCCGCATGCGGGCGACGCCAAGGGCGGTTCGGCTGGGTGTTGCGTCTTCCATGCTGATGATTCCAGTTGATGTCGTGCATTTTCGCAAGTGTCTGCGACATCTGTGGCGACATTTCCTGACGGCTGCGCCAATTGCAGCTCTTTACCTGACGCAACGCTGCCTCTAAAACCCGCCCGCTGCCGGGTGCATCCGGCTTACCCACGACCACCCGCGCTCGTTTGCGGGACTGGATAGGAGATAAAAATGCTGAATTCCGTTTCCCTGACATTTCCCGATGGCTCCGTCCGCGACTACGACGCGGCGATGACCGGTGCGGGCCTTGCCGAATCGATCTCGAAGTCGCTGGCCAAGAAGGCTGTCGCCTATGCCATTGACGGCACCGTGCGCGACCTCTCCGACCCGCTCGGCAAGTCCGGCAAGGTCGAGATCATCACCCGCGACGATGCGCGCGCGCTCGAGCTTATCCGTCACGACACCGCGCACGTTTTGGCGGAGGCCGTTCAGGAGTTGTGGCCGGGAACGCAGGTGACCATCGGGCCGGTGATCGAGAACGGATTCTACTACGACTTTGCCCGCAACGAGCCGTTCACGCCGGATGATTTCCCGGTGATCGAGAAGAAGATGCGCGAGATCATCGCGCGCAACAAGCCGTTCACCAAGGAAGTCTGGTCGCGCGACAAGGCGAAAAAGGTCTTCGCCGACAAGGGCGAGCGCTACAAGCTGGAACTGATCGACGCCATTCCCGAGGACCAGGACCTCAAGATCTATGCCCAGGGCGACTGGTTCGATCTCTGCCGTGGCCCGCACATGGCCTCGACCGGTCAGATCGGCAGTGCCTTCAAGCTGATGAAGGTGGCCGGTGCCTATTGGCGCGGCGATTCGAACAACCCGATGCTGACGCGCATTTACGGCACGGCCTGGGCCGACCAGGCGCAACTCGAGGCCTACCAGACGATGCTGGAGGAGGCCGAGAAGCGCGACCATCGCAAGCTTGGCCGCGAGATGGACCTCTTCCATTTCCAGGAAGAGGGGCCGGGCGTCGTCTTTTGGCACGCCAAGGGCTGGAAGATGTTCCAGAACCTGGTCAATTACATGCGCCGCCGCCTTGACGAGCAGGGCTACCAGGAGGTCAACGCACCGCAGGTGCTCGACAAGAGCCTGTGGGAGACGTCAGGCCATTGGGGCTGGTATCGCGACGCCATGTTCAAGGTAACGGTCGCCGGCGACGACACCGACGACGACCGTGTCTTCGCGCTGAAGCCGATGAACTGCCCGGGTCACGTGCAGATTTTCAAGCATGGGTTGAAGTCTTATCGCGATCTGCCCGTAAAACTTGCGGAATTCGGCAATGTGCATCGCTACGAACCGTCGGGCGCGCTGCACGGTCTGATGCGCGTGCGCGGCTTCACGCAGGATGATGCCCATATCTTCTGCACCGAGGAGCAATTGGCGTCGGAATGCCTGCGCATCAACGATTTGATCCTGTCGACCTATGCCGATTTCGGTTTCGACGAAATCAGCGTCAAGCTGTCGACGCGGCCGGACAAGCGTGTCGGCACCGATGAGGCCTGGGACCATGCCGAGGCGATCATGGGCAGCGTGCTGGAGACGATCAGGACGCGGTCCGGCAACCGGATCAAGACCTCGATCAATCCGGGCGAGGGCGCCTTCTACGGGCCGAAGTTCGAATATGTGCTGAAGGACGCCATCGGCCGCGAATGGCAGTGCGGCACCACGCAGGTCGACTTCAACCTGCCGGAACGCTTTGGCGCCTTCTATATCGGCTCGGATTCGGAGAAGAAGCAGCCGGTCATGGTGCACCGCGCCATCTGCGGTTCGATGGAGCGTTTCCTCGGCATCCTGATCGAGAATTATTCCGGTCATTTCCCGCTGTGGTTCGCGCCGCTGCAGGTGGTGGTGGCGACGATCACCTCCGAGGCGGACGGCTACGCGACCGAGGTGGTGGCAAAGCTGAAGGCCGCCGGGCTGCTGGCGGAAGCCGATCTGCGCAACGAGAAGATCAACTACAAGGTCCGTGAGCACAGCCTGGCCAAGGTGCCGGTCATCCTGGTCTGCGGCAAACGCGAGGCGGAGGAACAGACGGTCAATATCCGCCGGCTCGGCTCGCGCGACCAGGAATCGCTTGGCCTTACCGAAGCGATCGCGCAACTGACCGAAGAGGCCATTACGCCGGACCGCAGGCGCAAACGCGCTGCCTGATCCGCATAGGCCCCAGGAATGGCGGTGGAGCGATCCACCGCCATTTTCATATCCCTGTCACGCCAACCTTGTAACGAGCCCGCATGCTCAAGCTGAAGACGCGCGAAAAACCGTTTCCCGAGCTTTCCTATGCCAATCCGCGACAGCCGGCGCTGACGCGCTGGGTCATCCATTCCATTGAAGGCCTGTCGGGGCGCGACCGCTATGCCGCGCTCTATGATTTCTGGCGCCGCCAGGTGGTGCCATCGGGCGAGCGCGTGTTCAGCCGCATGCTCGACCTGATCGATGTGCGGATACGGACCGCCGACCAGTGGCCGCCCGCGCCATTGCCGGACACACCGCTGGTTATCGTGGCCAACCATCCGTTCGGCATCGGCGACGGCATTGCCGTGCTGTCGCTGGCGGAGCAGTTGGGGCGGCCGTTCCGGGTGATGATCCACAAGGATCTGCTCAAGATACGCGAGATGGAGCCCTATTCGCTGCCGATCGACTTTTCCGAGACCAAGGAAGCGCTGAAGAACAACATGGCCGTGCGTCACGAGGCGGTGCGGCTGCTGAAGGAGGGCGTCACCATCGTGGTGTTCCCCGCCGGTGGCGTCGCCACCGCGCCGAAAGGCTTTGGCCGAGCGCGCGACCTGCCATGGAAGATGTTCCCGGCACGCCTGGTGCAGGATGCCAAGGCGTCCGTCATTCCGATGCATTTTTCCGGGCAGAACGGCCGGCTGTTCCATCTGGTCAGCGGGCCGATGAACATGGCCGAGCGCGATGGCCGCGTGGCCAAATTCGTCGGCAAGGCCTCGCTGACACTGCGCCTTTCGATGCTCATCCACGAATTCGCGAGGCTGTCCGGCAAGGCGATCGACGTGCGCGTCGGCGATGTGCTGAGCTGGAGCGAACTGGAGCCGCTGCGCGACCGCAAGGCATTGCTCGACCGGCTATACCGCGGTGTGTTCGATTTGGCGCCGCAGGTGCCGCGCCGCCGGATTCCGTTCCTGCCGGCGCGGGCGAAACTAGCCGCTTGAAAGCTGGAGAATTCGCAGCGGAGGCTAATCCGCGCCTTCTTCGGGGTCCATGGCCGCGGCTTCTGTCGCCAGAACCTCGATCTCCTGGTTCTGCCCGGCCACGACCGTGAAATCCTTCTGGTAGATGCGGTCGCGGTTCTTGGCGATGATGGTGTAGTCGCCCTCGGCAAGCACCATCGAGGCGAAGGCGCCGACGGTTTCCTTGATCGGATCGCCGGATTCGTTGAGCAGCGACCAGGACGTGTCGGCAATGGCTTCGCCACCGGCTTCGCGCACCAGCTTCATCGTGATCTCGGCGGCGTGATGCTCGACGGTGGCCTCGGTCAGCTTGCCCGCCTCGACGCGGATGTCGGAGCGGATCACCGCATTGACCGCGCCGTAGGTCGAGACGACATGGTAGATGCCGGCATTGAGCCGCACGACGCTGTTGGGCTCAACATCGGGAATGATCAGCGCTCGGTCGCCATTGGCCTCGGCGGTGCCCTCATAGATCGAAAAGCGCAGTTTTTTCGGCGGAATGCGCACGCCGCCGGACAAGACCGCGTCGAGCTTCAGCCCACCGGCATCGAGCACGAGGCTTTCCCGCTTGGCTTCCTTGCCGACAGTGATGCGCTTGGTGGCGCCCGCCCTGCCGTAAGAGGCATGGACCAGATAGCTGCCGGGCTCGAGCTGGAAGACGGCGCTGCCGCCATGCGCGGAGGCGACCATCGGCAATTTGCCGTTGACGGGTTCGGGCTTGAAGACACGCCAGACGAGGCCACGGGTGATGCCGGTGCCCTTGTCCGTCAGCTGCGCCGACAAAGTGATGGCACCGCCGCCGCCAAGCGCCAGCGGGGCCTCGCTCTTGGGCGTCGCATAGCTCGAAATGCCGGGGAGTTTCAGGTCGCCCACGCCATCCTTTTCCTGCGCAGCGGCCAGGGAGACCGGCAGCAGGAACAGCGCGGCGCAGAGCCAGACCAGGAAAAGACGCAGTCGCCCCTCAAACATGCCTTGCGTTGAAGCCCATGGCGATGGCAATTTCAAGGCTTAAGAGTCCGATCCATGGACTCTTCAGCCCGGCGCTTGCGCGCCTTTGCCCGAGCCGCCCGAATTCCCGATGGTGCGCTTCAGCTCAAAACAGAGTGTTCAGGAGACTTGCGCCCATGGCGTCGCCGATCATCGACTTCCTGCTGACCCGAAATTCAGCACCGATTCCGGATCTCAAGGAGCCGGCGCCCAGCGACGCCGAGATCGCAACGATGATCGCCGCCGCCACGCGCGTGCCCGACCATGGCCGGCTCGAACCCTGGCGCTTCATCCTCTATCGCGGCGATACCCGCATCGAGATCGGCAGGAAGCTGGCGGCGCTTGCCGAACAGCGGGAAGGGCCGCTGCCAGAGGGCCGCCGCAACCAGGAACTGGCACGCTTTTCGCGCGCGCCGCTGGTGATCGGTGTGGTGTCGGTGCCGAAGGAGAACCCCAAGATCCCGCAATGGGAGATGTTCCTGTCCGGCGGCATGGCGGCGATGAACCTGATGATCGCAGCCAATGCGCTGGGCTATGGCACCAACATGATCAGCAACTGGTATTCCGACGTGCCGGAGGGCAGGGCGGTCCTTGGACTGGCGCCGCAGGAGCGCGTCGTCGGTTTCATCCATATCGGCTCCTATGCCGGCCCGGCGCCGGAGCGGCCACGGCCCGACCCGGCAAGGCTCTATGCCGATTACTCAGGACCTTGGGCGGGCTGAATGTTCTACGAGCCGTCCAAGGGGCACGGGCTGCCGCATGATCCGTCGAAGGCGATCGTAGCGCCGCGGCCGATCGGCTGGATATCGACGCTGAACGGAGCGGGCGAGATCAATCTGGCGCCATACTCCTTCTTCAACGCCCTTTCGACGCGGCCCTTCATCGTCTGGTTCTCCTCCGAGGGCGAGAAGGACAGCGCTTCCTTTGCCCGGGAGACCGGCGAGTTCGTCGCCAATCTGGTCAGCCGCGATCTTGCGGAGAAAATGAATTATACGTCCGTCAACGCGCCGCGCGGCGTCAACGAGTTCGTCTATGCAGATCTCGCAATGGCGCCTTCGCGTCTCGTGAAGCCGCCACGCGTGGCGGCCGCGCCCGCCGCGCTGGAATGCCGGGTGACGGAGGTGTTTCGCCCGAAGGCGCTGGACGGAACGCCGACGAGTGCCGTCGTCGTCGCCGGTGAGGTGGTCGGCGTGCACATTGACGACGCCTTCCTGAAAGACGGCCTGTTCGACATCACCAAGGCCGGCAATGTGGCTCGTCTCGGCTACATGGACTACGCCAGCGTCGACGAAGTCTTTTCGATGCGCCGGCCACGCTGGGGCAAGGAGTAGGTTTCAGGCCCGGCAAGTCACCCTGCCTTGTCGGCTTTCCGTCTGGCTGTCATGACGGCTCTGATATAGCCGGGCTCTCCAATCCGGATGCTGCCGTCGGGAAGGCCGAGGATGCGGTCGAGAGCGATTTCGTAGAGCCTGACGCGTTTTTCCAGGACTTCGATCGCGACCTCCATATCGGCGTCGCTGCCGCCGGCGATCGCCTTGGCGACGACGTCATGCGTGGCAAGGCCGAACTGCATGACGATGTCGGCGACACCCTCGGGATCGAAGGTCCTGAAGGTGCCGTCTTCGACACCTTGCCGGATGATCCTGACCAGCAGGGGCGAAAACGACGCGTTGGCCGCCAGGTTGATGCGGTGGAAAAGCACCAGATTCTCCGGCCGAAACATCGTTTCGAAAAGAGCCCAGGCCTCGGCCGCGGTCTCGATCTTGGCCTGTCGCGATTGGCTGAGCAGGCTGTTCAGCCGGCCAAGCGGGTCGAGGCCGGGATCATCGAGTATACCCTGGACGCCTGCCAGCGCCTGCCGCGCGAAACGGTCTGCCAAGGCCTCCAGAAGAGCCTCCTTGGAAGGGAAGTAGTGATAGAAGGCGCCCTTCGAGATGCCGGCGGAGGCAATCACGTCGTTGAGGCTCGCTCTGTCGTAGCCCTGCGTCAGGAACAGGGCCTGGGCATGGTCCAGGATGTCTTCACGCCTGATCTCTGGATGCTTGATGACACGGGGCATGACGAAACCTTCTGCACGCGATGGCCGTTCCCGTCCAGCACGGATATCGGATAGTTCGCTTGAAAAATAGACCACTGGTCGGTATGATAGACCATTGGTCTGTTGCAGCCAATACGGGCAGGCATAGCGTGGAAGGTTGATCATGATCGCGAAGTTGGTGCTTCAGACATTCATCTGGTTCGGCGTCATGGGCGCCTTGTTCTTCCTGTCGGCAGGCACCTTCGCCTGGCCAGGGGCCTGGGTCTATCTGGTGGTGATGGTCGGGCTCAGCTTCACTTTGGGCGTGACACTTGCGCGGCGCGATCCCGGCCTGATGAACGAGCGGCTGCGGTCTCCGATCCAGAAGAGCCAGACCGCGGCCGACAAGGTCCTGCTCTCCATACTTCTCATTGGCATCTTTGGCTGGCAGGTCTTCATGGGGTTCGACTTCCGTTTCGGCTGGTCGGCGGTTCCCGTCTGGGTGAAGGTGGTCGGCGCGCTGGTCCTGCTGGTCGGCATCTGGATCTGCTACCTGACCATGCTGGAGAACAGTTTCGCGGCACCCGTGGTGAAGATCCAGGATGAGCGCGGACAGCACGTGATCACCACAGGGCCTTACAGCTACGTTCGCCACCCGATGTATGCCGGCGCCATCCTCTTCTTCGCCGGCACGGCACTCCTGCTTGGCTCCTGGTGGGGACTGGCCTTGGTGCCCGTGTTCGTCGTTCTCCTGGCCATCCGCACCTTCATCGAGGAGAAAACCCTGCGCACCGGCCTGCGCGGCTATGACGATTACGTCACCCGGGTCCGCTATCGCCTGATCCCGATGGTCTGGTAGCAGCCGCACCAGGCCGGCAGTTCAGTTTTCGCCATACTGCGGTTTCCTTAGCCGTGACCATGCGAAAAGCGATTCCCCTCCTTCTGAACACAGGCTAAGAGAGCGGCTTCGGCGATGCGCTGGGTTGGCGCATCGACCTTGGGGATAGTGCGGGGGCACCACTGGCATGAAGAAACGCGACTCGCTGGGAACCCGGCTGCGCTACGGCTTCGACAAGAGCATGGCCGCCGGCCCGATCGCGCTGATCGGCTGGCTTGCCGTCGTTTCCCTGCTGATCATCATTGCTGCCGCGGCTTTCCTTGCCGTGACCCGCATCGCGCCGGAGGGCGGCGAGCCGCTGAATTTCTTCGAAGCGTTCTGGGAATCGCTGATGCGCACGCTCGATTCCGGTACGATGGGCGGCGACACCGGCTGGGCCTTCCGCCTCGTCATGCTGGTCGTCACGCTTGCCGGCATCTTCGTCGTGTCGGCCCTCATCGGCGTGCTAAGCGCCGGAGTCGACGGCAAGCTCGACGAATTGCGCAAGGGCCGTTCGCGCGTGCTGGAGGCCGATCACACCGTCATCCTCAACTGGTCGCCGTCGATCTTCGACGTGATCTCCGAACTGGTCATCGCCAATGCCAGCCGCCGCCGTCCGCGCATCGTCGTGATGGCCAATATGGACAAGGTCGCGATGGAGGACGAGATTGCGGCCAAGGTCGGCAAACTGGGCAATACGCGCATCATCTGCCGCAGCGGCGATCCGACCGATCTCTATGATCTCGCCATCGTCAATCCGCAGACCTCGCGGTCGGTCATCGTGCTGTCGCCGGACGGCGATGACCCGGATTCGCAGGTCATCAAGACGGTCCTGGCGCTGGTCAACGACCCGAGCCGGCGCCCCGATCCCTACAACATCGCCGCCGAAATCCGCGACGGCAAGAATGCCGAGGTCGCCCGCGTCGTCGGCGGCGCCGAGGTGCAACTCGTGCTCGCCGACCAGCTGATCTCGCGCATCGTCGTGCATTCGAGCCGGCAGTCGGGCCTCAGCGGCGTCTATTCGGAGTTGCTCGATTTCGACGGCTGCGAAATCTACACGACCGCTCAGCCGGAGCTCACCGGCAAGACCTTCGGCGAGGCGGTGATGGCCTATGAGCATTGCGCGCTGATCGGGCTTTGCGACCAAAAGGGGCGCGTCAATCTCAACCCGCCGTCAGATACGGTGGTCGGCAAGGACATGCGCGCCATCATCATCGCCGAGGACGATGCCGCGATCAGGCTCGGAAGCGCCGGTATCAAGATCGATACGGCGGCGATCCGCGGCCCGCGGTCCGTCGAGGTGAAGCCGGAGCGCACACTGATCCTCGGCTGGAATCGGCGCGGCCCGATCATCACCTATGAACTGTCGCGCTACGTCGCGCCTGGTTCGATCCTGACCATCGCCGCCGATACGCCTGGCCTCGAGCAGGAAGTTGCCGGACTGCCGGTCGAGGGCGACAATCTGTCGGTTTCCTGCCGCATCACCGACACGTCGAGCAGCAAGGCGCTTTCGAGCCTGGACGTGCCTTCCTACGACCACGTGCTGGTCCTCGGCTACAGCGAAACCATGGCGGCGCAGCCGGCCGACACGCGCACGCTTGTGACGCTGCTGCATCTTCGCAAGATCGCCGACGAGGCCGGCCGGCACATCTCGATCGTCAGCGAGATGATCGACGTACGCAACCGCGAGCTCGCGGCGGTGACCAAGGCCGATGATTTCGTCGTCAGCAACCGGCTGGTCAGCCTGATGCTGGCGCAGGCGTTCGAGAACCAGTATCTCGCCGCGATCTTCGATGATCTGCTCGACGAGCAGGGCTCCGAAATCTACATGCGGCCGGTCGCCGACTATGTCGCCATCGACCGGCCCTTGACCTTCTGGACGATCGCCGAATCGGCGCGGCTGCGCGGCGAGATCGCCATAGGCTACCGGCGCATCCGCGCCGGAGATGCCGACCAGCGGGCGCTGGGCGGCGTCACCGTCAATCCGCTGAGGTCGGAAGCGCTGGCCTATCTGCCGGAGGACCGGATCATCGTTCTGGCGCGGGACTGAAGAGCAAAGGCTCGCCAGACTAGAGCAATTCCAGGAAAAGTGTGAGCGGTTTTCCGTCAGGAATTGCGTCAAAACAAAGAGTTAGAGCGGTTCGCCGTTTCCATGAAACGGTGAAACGCTCTAGGCGGAGATCCCGGCTGCCTTGGCGCGCGCCAGCAGCCGTTCCGCCAGCCGCAGATGCGGGCGGTCGAACATCTTGCCGTCAATGCCGACGACGCCGGGATTTCCCGCCGCCTCGAACGCCGCGACGATCGCCGCCGACTGTTTCACCGCCTCGGCCGAGGGCGTGAAGGCGGCGTTGATGACGGGCACCTGATCGGGGTGGATCGCCATCTTGCCGGTGAAGCCGTCGCGCTCGGCCTCCGCGCATTCCACCGCGAAGGCGGCCATGTCGCGAAAGTTCGGGAACACGGTGTCGATCGCCGCGACCTCCGCGGCTCCGGCAGCCAGGATGGTCGTCAGGCGCGCGTGGCGGAACACGTCGGTATAGCGGCCGTGCTCGTCGCGGGCCGCGCGCGCGCCGATCACCGCCGAAAGATCTTCCGCGCCCCAGGTGAGACCGGCGAGCCGCGCGCTCGCGCCGGCATAGGTCGCGGCGGCGAGCAGACCCGCGGGGGTTTCGGTGATGATCGGCAGAATTTTGATCGAGCCGTCGGGCAGGCCGTTCTCGGCCTCCCCGACCCTGAGTTTTGCCGAGAGTTGCTGCACATCCTGCCCGCTGTTGGACTTCGGCAGCATGATGCCGTCCGGCTTTGCCGGAACGAGCGCTGCAAGATCGTCATCCGTCAAACCGGTCGAGAGGTCGTTGACCCTGATGTAGATCGCCGAGCTGGTTTGCCCTCTGTGTTCGGCAATAAAGCGTGCCGCAATGTCTCGCGCGGCTGCCTTGTTCTGCGGCGCCACGGAATCCTCGAGGTCGACGATCACCACGTCGGCGCCGGCGCCGAATCCCTTTTCCAGCTTGCGCTCGGAATCGCCGGGGACGAACAGCAGCGAGCGCATCAGGCGGCCTTCTTCAGCATCATCGCTTGCCTGGTGCACTTGGCGACCAGGTCGCCATGCTGGTTGTAGGCGCGGTGTTCGAATTCGACGATGCCGCGATCCGGCTTGGATTTCGATTCCCGCACCGAGATGACAGTGGTCTCGACGCGGATGGTGTCGCCGTGGAAGACCGGATGCGGAAAGGTGGTTTCCTTCATGCCGAGATTGGCGACCGTCGTGCCGACCGTGATGTCGTTGACCGAAATGCCGATCATCAGGCCGAGCGTGAAGAGCGAGTTGACCAGCGGCTTGCCCCATTCGCTCCTGGCGGCGAAATCGAAATCGATATGCAGCGGCTGCGGGTTCAGCGTCATCACCGAAAACAGCATGTTGTCGCTCTCGGTGACGGTCTTGCGAAGCGTGTGCTGGAAGACGTGGCCGACGACGAACTCCTCAAGGTATAAGCCGGCCATTTTTCAGTCTCCTGCGCTGATTGACGGTTGATAAGCGCTGCATCCAGGGCTCGCAAGCCAGTTAATGAACATGGTGAACCGTTCGTAAACCATTTCTGCCTACCGTCTCCAGCGGGGCCGGAAACCTTCCGGCATGGGGCGTAAGCAGACGGGCATGGTTGTTGTTTCGCATTTCCTGAAATGGATCTACACGGCAAGAGTGTCCGAGCGCGCCGCCGCGGCCAATGCGCTGGCCCGGGCCTATGTCAATTCCGAATTGCCGTTCGAGGATCGCTGCGCGGCGGAAGCGGCGCTGACGCTGCTGCTCGACGATGCCTCGTCGAAGGTGCGGCTGGCGATGGCCGAGGCGCTCTCGATGAGCCACCACGCGCCGCTGCAGATCATCAGTGCGCTGGCGTCCGACCAGCCGGAAGTCGCCGGCGTGGTGCTGGCGCGTTCGCCGCTGCTCACCGACGCCGATCTGATCAATCGCGTGGCGGCGAGCCAGAAGGCGACGCAGAAGCTGATCGCCGACCGTCCTGTCGTTTCGATGGCGCTGTCGGCGGCGATCGCCGAGATCGGCGAGGCGGAAGCCTGCGCGGTGCTGCTTGCCAATAGCGGCGCCGACATCGCTTCGCTGAGCTTCCGCCGCATGGCCGAACGCCATGGGCATCTGCCGCAGGTGCGCGAGGCGCTGATATCAGATGTCAGGCTTCCGGCCGACTGCCGGCACATGCTGCTGATCAAGCTCGGCGAGACATTGAAGACATCGCCGCTGGTGATGGCATTGATGGGCGCCGCGAGGGCCGATCGCGTCCTGCGGGACGCCTGCGTCAAGGCATCGGTGACACTGATCGAGGGCACGCGCCAGGAAGAACATGCCGCGCTGATCGAACATCTCAGGCTGCGCGGCGATCTCACCGCGAGCTTCCTCATCCGCACCATCGCGCATGGCAAGGTCGATTTCTTCGGCTCCACGCTGGTGGCACTCGGCCAGCAATCCGAGCCGCGGGTGAGGGCGCTGCTGGCCGGCGGCCACGACGTGGCCCTGCAGGCATTGTTCCGCAGCGCGGGCCTGGCCGTGGCAACGCATGCGATCATCCTGCGTGCCTTGAAAATCTGGCGGGAGGTCGCCAATGGCAAGCGCGTCGCCGGCGTGCAGGAAGTCAGCTGGCTGATGCTCAAGGAGTTGGGCGGGCAATCCGCGGAAGGCGATCTCGCGGCCCTAGTCAAGTCGATCCATCTCGACGCGCTGCGCGAAAACGCACGCGGCCATGCGCTGGCGATCGCGGCGGCCTAGCCTGGGTCTTTTGCGAAGAAGTCCGGAAAATCCTCCATCGCGGCGGCAATGATGCGCAGGGATGCCGCGATCTGCAGCATGTCGCCGGTGACATTCCGCTGGGCGATACCAGCCGCATACTGTCGGGCGACAGCGACGGTCGCTGTCCGCGGATCGCCGGGGGCGCGGAACAGCAGTTCGCGCGCCAGCCCTCTCAGGAAATTGGCGATCGAAGCCGTGGTTTCGGACGGGATGGCGTGGTTTTGGCTCGCGCCGCGCAGCCGCAGGATCTCCAGGCCCACCGTGACGGCGGCGACGCCGCCGCCCAACACCGCCTCGCCCTTCCTGCCGGAGTTCTGCACCAGCGGCATCAACTGGTTGATGCGGTCATAGGCGAGGCTTTCGAAGGCCGAACGCCTCGGCACGCGCTCGTGCAGGCAAAGCCGTGCCAAATCCTCGCGCATGGCCCGCACGATCCGGTTCGCCGCGAGCCAGGGATCGGCGGGCAGCACGACAATGAAGACGCCGATCGCCAGCAGGATGCCAACCAGCACGGACGCCGAGCCGGCGAAGAACGGGCCAGGATCGTAGGTCATCGCCTGATGCGGGCTGAGGAACGCGAGGAAGTTGATGGCGAAGGCCGTGGCTATGCCGACATAGCGCGGATTGGCCATGCCCAGCGCCGTCGGCACCAGGATCGGCACGACAAACAGGACGAACCAGCCGAAGCCGGGCAGGGCAGGCAATGCGATCTGGCCGACGAGGAAGGCAAAGGGCAAGGCCAGCAGCGTTCCCTTGAAGAATCCCCAGGATACCTGCACGGGATCGGGACGAGCTGCGAAAAGGCTGGATACGACGGCAACGAGTATGACCGTGCCAGCCGCCTCGGACCATTTCGTCGTCAGCCAGAAGGCCGCGACCAGCAAGGTGGCAAGGGCAGCACGCACGGCATTGCGCGATGCGCCGGGGTAGTCGCGGTGCACCACCAGCGCAGGCTGCCTGCTGGCGCGGCCGGTGCGTGTGACCGGCGCGCGCAAGGCATCGAGCCCGCGCAGCACCTGCTTCAGCGCCTCGGCGAAATCGGCTGCGATGGTAAGGCGGGTGATGGTGCCGACCCTGTCGTCACCCTGGTCGACTGAGGCATCGGGCAGTTGCCGGGCCTTGGCCGAGATCGCGTCGAGCTGTTCCACCCAAGGGGTCGTATCGTCCAGTGCGCCGGGCTTAGCCGCCAATTCGCCGACAAGGGCCTGCAATTCCGATCGCACCGGGATGAGGGCGGCGTTCTTCGGAGCGGCGTGCGAATGCAGCGCGCGTGCCGCCGACAGGGCCGAGAGCAATTGTCCGATGGTGCGCCGCACCGGGTGGGCACGCGGCGCGAAGCTCGGCGCTTCCAGCCTGGCATAGGCACGCATTTCGCCGAGTGTCTGGGTGTCCGCGACGAGTTTGCGATGCAGTGCGGAAAGTGTCGCTGTATCACCGCCCGAGAAGGCACCCGCGGCATAGGTGGCAAGGTCGAGAATGCAGCGTTTCAGCCGCGAGATGATGGCATCGCTGGCCAGTTTCGGCAGAATCAGCCGGCTGGTCACGCCGGCGCAGACGATGCCAAGCACGATTTCCGCGCAACGGGCGACAGCGAGATCGACGACCAGATGCGGCTGTCCGAAGGCAGGCAGGCCGATGATCATCGCCGTGTAGCCGGCAAGTGCCGCACCATAGGCTTCGGGATTGCGCAGCAGCGAGGAAACGAAGGTGCAGATGCCGATCCAGACGGCGAGCACCGTCACCAGAACCCATGGGTTGGTGCCGAAGACCGTGGTGATGCCGATCGCCGCCAGCCCGCCGGCCAGCGTGCCGAGCAAGCGGTAGAAGCCTTTCGCCAGCACCATGCCCGCGACCGGCTGGGCGACGATGAACACCGTCATCATCGCCCATTGCGGGTGATCGAGCTTGAGGGCGTAGGCGGCGAGCAGCGCGATCAGGCCGGCCGAAACGGTGCGCAGGGCGAAAATCCAGTCCGAGCGCGTCGGCTGCGTCAACCCGGCCAGGCTCGTCTCGAAATAGGCTTTCAGCCGTGCCCAGGTCACGTGCCGGTCTCCTTCTCGGAAGCGCAAGCTAAACTGGCCAGCGGCTAGATATCCAGCACTTCCGTCTCGGCGAATTCGGCACGTTCCTGGATGAAGCGGAAGCGGGCTTCCGGCTTGGTGCCCATCAGCGCGTCGACCGCGTCCTTGGTCGCTGCCTCGGCGTCGATCACGTCGACCCGCAGAAGCGTGCGCTTTCTCGGGTCCATCGTGGTCTCCTTGAGCTGGGAGGCCATCATCTCGCCCAGGCCCTTGAAGCGGCCAAGCTCGACCTTGCCGCGTCCGGTGAATTCGGTGCGCAAGAGCTCGTCCTTGTGCGCATCGTCGCGGGCGTACGCAACCTTGCCGCCTTGCCGGATCGAGTAAAGCGGCGGCACCGCCAGATAGAGATGGCCGCCGCGCACCAGCGCCGGCATCTCCTGGTAGAAGAAGGTGATCAGCAGCGAGGCGATATGGGCGCCGTCGACGTCGGCGTCGGTCATGATGATCACGCGGTCATAGCGCAAATCCTCGTCGCGGTACTTTGATCGCGTGCCGCAGCCGAGCGCCTGGATCAAGTCCGATATCTGCTGGTTGGCGGCCAGCTTGTCATTGCCGGCGCTGGCGACGTTGAGGATTTTTCCGCGCAATGGCAGCACTGCCTGGCTGGCGCGGTCGCGCGCCTGCTTGGCCGAACCGCCGGCGGAGTCACCTTCGACGATGAACAGTTCGGCACCGGCAGCGGCATTCTGCGTGCAATCGGCAAGCTTGCCCGGCAGGCGCAATTTGCGCACCGCGCTCTTGCGCGACACTTCTTTTTCCTGGCGCCGGCGCACCCGCTCGTCGGCGCGCGCGATCACCCACTCCAGCAGCTTCGAGGCTTCCTGCGGATTGTCCGCCAGCCAATGGTCGAACGGATCGCGGATCGCCGTCTCGACAATGCGGATTGCCTCGATCGTCGCCAGCCTGTCCTTGGTCTGGCCGACGAATTCGGGCTCGCGGATGAACACGGACAGCATGCCGGCCGCCGAGATCATGACATCTTCCGAGGTGACGATCGAGGCGCGCTTGTTGC
This sequence comes from Mesorhizobium huakuii, assembly GCF_030160235.1. Lineage (GTDB taxonomy): Bacteria > Pseudomonadota > Alphaproteobacteria > Rhizobiales > Rhizobiaceae > Mesorhizobium > Mesorhizobium huakuii. The sequence goes on along the minus strand of NZ_BSNY01000007.1, from coordinate 98,618 downwards.
CGACGAGATCGGCATAAGCGCGCAAGCCCCTGGTCAGCACGTTGCGGAAGCCGGCCTCGTGGGTGCCGCCTTCGCCGGTCGGGATTGTGTTGCAGTAGGAATTGATGAAGCCGTCGCCGCCGAACCACGTCACCGCCCATTCGAGCGAGCCATGGCCGCCTTGCTTTTCGCTTTTCCCCGCAAAGATTTCGCGGGTGACCTGAAAGTCGTCGCCGAGCGACGCCTTGAGATAGTCCTTCAGGCCGCCAGGGAAATGAAACTCCGCCTTGGCCGGCGTCTGGTCCTTTTCCTTGATCAGCGAAGGATCGCAGGTCCAGCGGATTTCCACGCCGCCGAACAGATAGGCTTTCGAGCGCGTCATGCGGTAGAGGCGCGCCGGTTCGAAGGCCGCGCCCTTGCCGAAGATCTGCTCGTCGGGATGGAAGCGGATTTTCGTTCCGCGCCGGTTGTGGACCTCGCCAAGCTGCTCCAGGCCGCTTACCGGAATGCCGCGCGAAAAGCGCTGGCGGTAGAGCTGGCGGCCACGCGCAACCTCGACCTCGAGATGATCCGACAGCGCGTTGACCACGGAAACGCCGACGCCGTGCAGGCCGCCGGAGGTCTCGTAGACCTTGGAGTCGAATTTGCCGCCCGAATGCAGCGTCGTCATGATGACTTCGAGCGCCGGCTTCTTGAATTTCGGATGCGGATCGACCGGGATGCCGCGGCCATTGTCGGTAACGGTCAGGAACCCATCGGCCGAAAGCTCGACATCGATGAAGGTGGCATGGCCGGCAACCGCCTCGTCCATCGAATTGTCGATGACCTCGGCGAACAGATGGTGCATCGCCTTGTCGTCGGTGCCGCCAATATACATGCCTGGCCGGCGGCGCACCGGCTCCAGGCCCTCGAGCACCTCGATGTCGGCGGCGCTATAGCCCTCGCTGCCATCCTTGGTCGCGGCCGGACGCTTGGCCGCTGCCTGCACAAGCGGGTCCGCCGGGCGCGCCGGTGTGCGAACGGGCTGCGGCTGCTTGTCCATATTGCCGAAGAGATCGTTGTTGTCGTCCATGCCTGCCATAGGGTCCGATGCTGCGAATCACCCGTCGATACTGCCACGCTTTTCAGCGCCAAGCGACGGAGGTTCCTGTTACGTTCGGGGATTTGACCCGTCTTATCCTAAAACCATTCGATAACCAAGCGGGCGGAAATAGGTCCAATACCACCGTTCTACATTCCTGATTCTTTAACAAAGCGGCCTAGCGTGAGCCCAACATAAAAAGAAACGACGGGCATCAGGGGTTTTCGGCGTGAGGGGCAAGGCCATAACGATGATCGGCATCGCCGCCGTTTTCGGTGCGATCTCGATCTTTGCCGCGGATTTCTGGGTCAAGAGCCAGGCCAAGCCCGCTGCCGAGGAGAAGACGGCTTCGATCGCCGCTCCGGCACCGCCCAGGATCGAGTTCAAGACCATCGTGGTGGCGAACGCGCCGTTGCGCTACGGCCAGGAACTCGACCGCGCCAAGCTGATCGAAATCCCGTGGCCGCAGGATTCCCTGCCGCAAGGCGCCTTTGCCACCATCGATGGATTGCTCGGCGAGGGCAATCGCATCGTGCTGTCGCCGATCGAGGTCAACGAACCGGTGCTGCTGACCAAGCTGTCGGGGCCGAACGGCCGCGCGACGCTCTCCAACATGCTGACGCCCGGAATGCGGGCGGTGACCATCCGTACCGACGAGATCGCCGGTGTCGGCGGCTTCGTCACGCCGGGCGACCGCGTCGATGTCGTGCTGACGCGCGATGCCGGCGAAATCCAGGAGGTCGCCAAGAACGCGCAAGGCGCGGCCGGTTCGACCATCACCTCGGAAATCGTCGTTGCCGACGCCAAGGTGCTGAGCGTCGGCCAGGGTGCCGACGAGCGCCAGACGACGCCGCAGATCACGAATTCGGTGACTATCGAAGTGACGACCGAAGGCGCGCAGAAAGTGGCGCTCGCCCGCACCGTCGGCACGCTGTCGCTGTCGCTGCGCTCCGCCAGCGAAGGCGGCGACGGCAAGAACGGCGTCACCACCATCTCGTCCTTTGGCGGATCGGTGGCGGCGAAGGCCCAGGCCGCGGCCGGCTCGCTGTTCGATGCGATGACCAAGGAGCCGGAGAAGCCGAAATTCAAGACGGTCATCGTGACGCGCGGCACGAAGGCCGAGGAATATCAGGTTCCTGAGCGGGACCAGAAGTAAAGGCCGGTGGGGACCGGACGGGACAGGGCAATGTTGATGCGTACCCTATATCGAATGATGGATCGATCGCGCTTTGCGCGTGCTCTGGCGATGGCTGCCGCGCTGGTTGCGAGCGCAATGCTCGCCTTGCCCGGCGTGGCCAAGGCGGACAATGACATCGTCTATGTCTCGGCGACCAAGAATGCGTCGATCAAGGTCGCCAAGGGCAAGCCCAAGACGATCGTGACGAGTGCCGCCTTCTACCAGATCGTCATCGGCGATCCCGAGATCGCCAACGTCAATCCACTGACCGACAAATCCTTTTATGTGCTCGGCAACAATCTCGGCACCACCGGCATTGCGCTGTTCGACGAGAAGAAGCAGCTCGTCGGTACCGTCGACATCGAGGTGACGCTCGACACGGATCAGCTGGCCAGCACCATCCGCGCCAGCGTGCCGGATGCCAAGATCAAGGTCGGCTCGGCCAATGGCCGTGTCGTGCTGTCGGGCGAGGCGGATGATGCGGTCGCCGCCGAAAAGGCGAACAAGATCGCCACCCGTTTTTCCGGCACCGAGGAAGTGATCAACTCGGTCAACATCTCGTCGTCGCAACAGGTTCAGCTCAACGTCCGCTTCGTCGAGATCAACCGTCAGGCGGGGCAGGATCTGGGCGCCAAATACGCTGCCAATTTCGCCTACGGTTTCGGCGGGCGCGATGTTTCGCTCGACCCCGGCACGGTGCCGGCGGCGGGAACCGGTGAAATCATCGGCCGACTGCTGTCGAACGGCGTGTCGATCGATATCGCCATCAAGGCACTGGAAGAGCGTGGTCTTGCCCGCCGGCTGGCGGAACCGAATCTCATTGCCCGTTCCGGCGAAACGGCGAGCTTCCTCGCCGGCGGCGAATTCCCGATCCCGGTCTCCGAAGACAACGGCAAGATCTCCGTCAGCTACAAGAAATACGGCGTCAGCCTGGATTTTACCCCGACCGTGCTCAAGGACGGTCTGGTCAGCCTCGACATCGCGCCGGAAGTCTCCTCTATCGATGCGTCGGCGTCCTACAATATCGGCAGCATTTCGGTGCCGGGCTTCATCGTACGCCGCGCCAAGACGTCGGTCGACCTCAAGAACGGCCAGAGCTTCATGATCGCGGGACTGCTGCAGTCGCAAAACGACATCACCACGTCGCGCATTCCCGGCCTTGGCAAGATGCCGGTGCTCGGATCGCTGTTCTCGTCGAAATCCTACCAGCGGCGCGAGACCGATCTGGTCATCATCGTCACGCCCTATCTGGTCAAGCCGGTCGATCCGTCGAAGAAAATGGTCGAACCGACCGACGGTACGCAACCGGCCAGCAATGTCGACTATTTCCTCAACAACACCGAGGAAGTGAAGGCGTCGGACACCGGCCGCGCGCTGGCGCTGGCCGATGGCAGCGCCGCACGGACCGCTCCCGCCACCACGGTCGGGCACTTCCTCGACCTGCCGAAGGACTGAAGCCATGCGTCTGGTCCTGAGATCGAGTGTCGCCTTGCTTCTTGCCGGTTTGGCCGGCGGCTGCACCAGCGACGATTACATACGCAGCGAAGGGGTGACGCCAGGCTCCGGCGAGGCCCAGGCCGCCAACACCGTAATGCAGATGGTCGATCCCTGGAAATACGGCGTCCAGAACACAAGGCTTCTCGTGCCCGCCAAGCGTGGCGATACCGTTCCGGTCACGCCGGATCAGGCCGCCGCTCCGAAGGCATCGCAGACGACCACGGCCAACTGACCCCAAAGGGCGATCGCGCTCACAGGCTGATAAAAATGGCAAACGGCATCAAGACCAAGAAGATCCTGCTCGTATCGACGGACAGGACCTTCGTGCAGGACACGCGGACCGCATTCGCCGCCTCCGAGATCATCCAGCTCTCGACGGTGGAAAAGAATGTCACCGAACTGCGCGGCGAGGTCCAGGAAGCGGACTTCGGCGCCATCATCGTCGACATGGACGCGGCGAGACTGGAGGAGGTCGAGTCGCTGCAGCGCATCATGCGCCGTCTGGAGGGCAAGGCGCCGGTGGTCGTGGTCACCCAGGAGTTCAACGCCGCCGCCGTGCGCATCCTGGTGCAGCTCAAGGTCGCGGACTTCCTGGTCAAGCCGATCACCACGGCCGATCTGGTGCGCTCGGTGGTGCGGGCCCTGCAGGGGCCGGGGCGTGAGGAAAACACCGAGTCGCAGATCTACACCTTCATGCCGGCCGCCGGCGGCGTCGGCACCACGACGCTGGCGCTGCAGACCGCGTTCCAGCTGCATCACTCGGTGACGCGCGGCGCCTCGACCTGCGTGGTCGACCTCAACTTCCAGCAGGGCGCCTGTGCCGAATATCTCGACCTCGAGCCGCGTTTCGACATCACCGAGATCGAGAACCAGCCCGAGCGCCTCGACCGGCAATTGCTCGACGTGATGCTGTCCAAGCATGCCAGCGGGCTTTGCGTGCTGGCGGCGCCGACGCATCCGTCGGAGATGCGCTCGTTCAAGACCGATGTCGTGGTGCGCATGCTGGACCTCGTCTCGGCCTATTTCGACAATGTCGTCATCGACATGCCGCGCACCTGGTTTCCCTGGACGGAGACCGTGCTGCTTGGCTCCAACAAGCTCTATATCGTCGCCGAGATGACGGTGCCGTGCCTGCGCCACACGCAAAGGCTGATCCAGGCGGTCTACGAGACGGCCGGCAAGGAAGTGAAGCCGAACGTCATCGTCAACCGTTTCGAGCAGAAGATGTTCGACAACGGCATCAAGCAGGCGGATGTCCAGGAGATCCTTGGCGAGCATTTCGTCGGCGGCATCGCCAACAACTACCGGCTGGTGCGCGAGGCGGTCGACCGCGGCGTGCCGCTGCACGAGATCGATCCCAACGCCAATGTCGTCAACGATCTGAAGAAGATCATCCTGCCGGAAGAGGCGGTCGCGACCGGAGCCAAATCGAAGTCGCTGTTTAGTCTCGGCAAGGGCTTCTTGAAGAGGAAGGCCGGATGACCAGCCGTTTTTCCACCCTGCAGAACCGCGACGCGCGTCCGCAGCGCCCGGCTGATACAACGCCGGTCGCGCATCATGCGGTCGTCATCCCGACCAGCCGGAAGGCTTCGCCGGCAAAGCCTGACGTCGCGCCGGCAAAGAACGCCAACAAGGTGCTCGACGCGCGCGTGCGCATACACCGCATGCTGCTCGAGGAAATCAACCTGGTGGCGCTGGAGCGTTTGCCCAAGGAGGAGATGCGCCGGCAGGTGCATGATTTCGTTTCGGAAAAGACCCGCCAGGAGCGGATGGCGATCAACACCGCCGAACTCGAAGCGTTGGTCGACGATATCGTCGACGAGATGGTGGGTCTTGGCCCGCTTGAGCCCTTGCTCAAGGATCCCGACATCAACGACATCCTGATCAACGGCCACCAGAACTGCTTCATCGAAAAGAAGGGCAAGCTGCAGCAGGTCCATATCCCGTTCAAGGATGAGGCGCATCTACTTAGAATCATTAACAAAATCGTCGCCGCGGTTGGCCGTCGGGTCGACGAATCGCAGCCGATGGTCGATGCCCGCATGCTGGACGGCTCGCGCTTCAACGCCGCCATCCGCCCGGTTGGCGTCGACGGGCCGCTGGTATCGATCCGCAAATTCTCCAAGAACAAGCTCGGCCTGCACAAGCTGGTCGAATTCGGCGCCATCACCCAGAACATGGCCGAAGTGCTGGCGGCGGCCGTCCACGCCCGCAAGACGACGATCATCTCGGGCGGCACCGGCACCGGCAAGACGACGATGCTCAACGCACTGTCGGCCTTCATTCCTGAAGACGAGCGCTTGATCACCATCGAGGACGCGGCCGAACTTCAGCTGCAGCAGCCGCATGTCGCGCGCATGGAGACGCGGCCCGCCAATATCGAGGGCCATGGCGAACTCAAGCAGCGCGATCTCGTCAAGAACGCGCTGCGCATGCGCCCCGACCGGGTCATCCTCGGCGAGTGCCGCGGCGAGGAGGCTTTCGACATGCTGCAGGCGATGAACACCGGCCATGAAGGGTCGATGGCGACCATCCACGCCAACACGCCGCGCGATGCCATTTCGCGCCTCGAACAGATGCTGGGCATGACCGGCATGCCGATGACGGTGCAGTCGATCCGCAGCCAGATCGCCAGCGCCATCGACATCATCGTGCAGCTGACCCGGCTTTCCGACGGCAAGCGCAAGGTGACGAGCGTCGCCGAGGTGACCGGCATGGAAGGCGACGTCATCCAGATGCAGGAGATCTTCCGCTTCGTGCGCACCGGCATGGATGCCGATGGCGGCATTCTCGGCTATTTCGAGGCGACCGGCATCCGGCCGCGCTTCCTCGAGGATCTGCGTGCCATGGGCATCGAGTTCCCCGGACGCTACTTCGAACCCGGCCGGCCGCAGGAGTAGCTGGGTGTTCGACGGGCTGAGCGCAATCTATGTCGTCTATGCCGGGGCAGCACTTACCGGCATCATGATCGCCGAGGCCTGCTATCTGCTCTATGCCGGCCGCAGCGACAAGCGCACCGCCATCAACCGGCGCATGAAGCTGCAGGAAAGCAAGATCAGCCAGGAGCAGGTGCTGATCCAGCTGCGCAAGGAGCGAGGCCTCGACGCCGGCACGTCGCTGTTTTCGCCGGACCGGTTCCGTGCGCTGCGCACGCAGTCGGGCATGATCATGCCGCTGTCGAAATTCCTGATGATCACCTCCGGCGTGGCGATGGCCATGACCCTGGTCGCCATCTGGTATGGCTTGCCGCTGCTGATGGGGCTTCTCCTGTTCGTCGCACTGCTGCCGCTGGTGCCGGTGATGGTGATGCGCTCCATGCGCAAGCGTCGGCTCAAGCGCTTCGGCATGCAACTGCCCGAGGCGCTGGAACTGATCACGCGCGGCCTCAAGGCCGGTCACCCTGTGCCGGTGGCCATCGCCATGGTGTCGCGCGAAATGCCCGATCCGATCGGCACCGAGTTCGGTGTCATCGCCGATGAGGTGACCTATGGTTCGGACCTGGTCTCGGCGTTGAATTCGCTGTTCGACAGGGTCGGCCATGAGGATCTGCCGCTGTTCATCACCGCCGTTTCCATCCAGTCCAGTTCGGGCGGCAATCTGCGCGAAATCCTCGACGGCCTGGCGCTGACGATCCGCGAGCGCGGCAAGTTGCGCCGCAAGGTGCGCGCCATCTCGACCGAGGGCCGCATGTCGGCCTACATACTGACGGCGATACCGGCGCTGCTGTTTGCCGCCATCATGGCGCTGATGCCGGGTTTCTACCGCGATGTCTGGGACGAGCCGAAAACCTGGTACCTGATCGGCGGGTCGGTGACCTGGCTGATGCTGGGCAATTTGATGATGTTCAAGATGTCGAATTTCAGGTTCTGACATGCAGGGTTTCATCGAATTCCTCGCCTCGCTCGCACCGACCTCCCTGATCCCGGTGGCGATCCTGCTTTTGGCCCTGGGCAGCGTCGCGGTCGCATGGCCGATGGTGGCGGCGAAGGGCGACCGCAACGACTTGAAGCGTCGGCTCAAGGTCGACCATGGCGCCGTGGCCGCGAAGCCCGAGCCTCTGCAGAAGAAGAACGCCAATGTCGTGCGCGAAAAGGCGGTGAAGCGGGCGCAGGAATTCTACGCCAAGAGCGATCCGGAAAATGTCGCCCGGCTGCGCATGAAGCTGATCCAGGCCGGCTATATGGAGCCGCGCGCCGTCGGCACGTTCTTCATCATACGCTTTTCCGCGCTGGTTGGCGGCGCGATCGGCGCCTTTGTCCTCAACCAGTGGCTGGCCAGCGCCGAAGCGACGATGACCAGCCGCTGGGCGTTCGTCATCCTGTCGGGCGTGGCCGGCTATTTCCTGCCCGGCCTGGTGCTGACCCAGCAGGTGCGGGAAAAGATGCGCGAGTACCGCAACGGCTTTCCCGACTTCATGGATCTGATGATCGTCTGCTCGGACGCCGGCATGAGCATGGAGGCAGGCATCGAGCGCGTCTCCAAGGAGCTTGCCAAGACCTATCCGGCGCTCAGCCAGAACCTGCAACTGGTGTCCCTGGAACTGAGGGCCGGGCGCAGCCTCGACGATGCGCTGAAGGCGCTCGCCGACCGCCTCAGCCTGGACGAGGTTCGCTCGTTCGCCACGCTGCTGCAGCAGTCGAAGGAACTCGGCACCAGCCTGTCAGGCGCGCTGCGCGTGTTCTCCGACGAAATGCGCCACAAGCGCATGTCGCTGGCCGAGGAGAAGGCTCATGCCTTGCCGGCCAAGATGTCGATACCGGTGACGGTGTGCATCCTGCCGGTGGTGCTGATGATCGCGATCATCCCGATCATCGTCAAAATGACGGGCAACCATTAGGCTGCATTGATGTTCGGTGGCCAGCCTGCACATGGCGGCTTGTCGAGCTTAATGCCAAGCAGGGGCGACAGGCTGCTACTGCTGCCCGAACTCGGCCTTCGACATGAGGATCCCATGCGAATAGTGTTGTGTGCCGCCGCTCTCGTTGCGGCCAGCCTGTGGCCCGCCCTGGCTGCGGCCGATGATTGCGGCGATGCCGCCGCGCTGTTGCGGCAGGCTTATCCCAAGATCCAGAAAAGCGCCGACGGCCGCTCGTTCACGCTCGAACCGCATACCAGCATCCCGCTCGCGGTCCCGCAGGACGGTATGCCTGGCCTGGTCTGCAAGGTCTGGCCTGCCCATGACGATCTGTTGCTGGTCGCGGTGCCGCTGATCGACAGCGTCCAATCCGCCTACGGCCAGCATGTTGGCGATATCGAGCTTCTGGTCGTCGACAGGAAGACCCTGCAGGTGCGCCAGCGCCTGCTCCAACCCAGGCTGATGAACGACGATGCCGTCGCGATCCGTGGCATCGAATTCGATACCGCGCGCTATGGGCTGGCGCCCGGTGTCACCGCCTTCGGCCTGCGCATCGACATGGCCAATCATTCACAGCCCAATCCCTTCAACGAAACCGACCTGCGGCTCTACGCTATATCAGGCAACACGCTGCGCGCGGTGCTCGACGGGCTCGCCGTGGCCGGCCATGGCGGCGAAGGCGACACCAATTGCGCGGGATCCTTTCATTCCAGCCAGGTCAGCCTGGCGATAAGCCCGACGATCCATCGCGGCTACCATGACATCATCGCGGTCGAGCGGCAGGATACCGACGAGCCGCTCCCCGACAAGGATGGCGAGTGCCAGTCCCACCCCGGCAAGTCGGTGAGCCGGACCTACCGGCTGCGCTATGACGGCAGCCGCTATCCGGTTCCGGCCGCGCTCAAGGCCATCGACCCGCCGTGAGACCCCCCGCGTCGGCTTGAGGCGTTGCGGTCCAATGGTTAACGGCCGGTATTGCGGAAACCAAATCTTTGCTGCATGTCGGCACCGAAGTTTAATCGCTTTGCTCTAATGTCTTTACCTGAAGAACGACCCGGCAAATCGGGCGACGGGGCAGGGCATGCGTCAGACACAATTTGCGGCGGTGGCCACGATGGCGGCCGTCCTGATGATCACCGGGTGCACGACGAACAACAACGTCGACGCGACCAAGACGACCGCGATCCAGCCGGCGGCGAAGGATGTCGACACATCCGACCTGGCGCAGGGCAAGGCGCAGTTTCGCGACGCCAATTATGGTCTCGCCGAACAGCATTTCCGCAAGGCCGTCGAACTGAAGGCCGACAATGCGGAGGCCTGGATGGGGCTCGCCGCTTCCTATGACGAGCTCGGCCGCTTCGACTTCGCCGACCGCGCCTATGGCCAGCTCTTGAAGGTCGCCGGCCGCAAACCGCAGATCGTCAACAATATGGGCTATTCGCAACTGCTGCGCGGCAACAAGAAGAAGGCCAGGGCGCTGCTGCTCGAGGCGAAGGCCGGCATGGCCGACCCGACGGTCGTCAACGCCAATCTCGCCTTGCTGAACAAGGGCTGATGCGCGTTTGATCCTCGCGCCGGCCAAGGTGCGATTTCCGGACAGGCACTGTCGACGCTTTGTAAACCCTAACCGCAGCTTGGGTTGAAAGATCGGCTGAAAGCCATGTTCGAGGGCTGCCGCTGACCTAGAATGCGGCATAATCGCCGACGCTGGAGAGGCCGCCGCCCGATATGCTGGATTTCAGTTCGCTCCTGCTCGCGGCCGCGCTGTCGGGCACATGCCTGGCCGTCACCATGTTTGCCATCTGGCTCACCGCACCGCGGGCGCGTTTCGTGCTGACGGTGGCGTGCGGCATTATCGTGCTTGTCGCGCATGTGATCCTGTTCTGGCGCTACACCAAGGAGCCCGATCCGCTGCTTTGCCAGATCGCGCTGGCGCTGCTCAGCCTGGGCTTCCTGATCATCTGCCTTTCGGCCATGCAGTATCTCGGCGTGCCGGATCACAGGCGTGCGATCGTGCCGACGCTTGCCGCCATGGCAGTCTGCGCCGCCTTCACCTTCCTGGGCCTTGACGGTGTCGGCTTCATCGTCACCTACGCGACGGTGACCGTGCTGCTGTCGACGATCGGAGCCATGTTCTGGGTCAATGGCAGCCACGATCGCCGGATCCTGCTGGTGGTTTCGTTCCTGAGCGGCACCTGCGCGGTGTCGTTTGCCCTTTGCGGCGTGGTTCTGATGGCCAAGGGACAATGGACGCTCGGGGCGGCGCCCGACAACTGGGCCGAGCGTTTGAATTCCGTCGTGGCAGTGGCCTGCATGACCGGCCTCGGCGCCTTGACGCTCTCCCTTCATCATCTGCAGGCGCAGATCGAGTTGAAGGCCGAGACGATGACCGATCCATTGACCGGGCTGATGAACCGTCGCGGGTTGATGTCCCTCCACGCTGAGCGGCCCTTCGGTCCCTTCATGGCGGTCGTCATGTTCGACCTCGACCACTTCAAGAGGACGAACGACATCTACGGTCACCCGGTCGGGGACCAGGTCCTGTGCCGCTTCGCCGCCGTCATCCGGAAATATGCCAGGACCGGCGTCGACGCCTTTCGCCTGGGCGGCGAGGAATTCGCCATCGTCATGTCGCGGATGACGGAAGAGCGGGCCCATGATCTCGCCAGCAAGATCGGCGTGGCCTTCGGCACCGAAATCGTTCCTACCCCGCTCGGTCCGTTGCGCAGCACGGTCAGCGGCGGCATCGGCTTTGGCGGCGTCGACGGCAGCAGCCTGGACGAGGTGCTGGCCGAGGCGGACGCCGCGCTCTACGCGGCCAAGCGCGCCGGCCGAAACTGCGTGATCAGCCGCAAAAGAATGGGCAAGGCCGAACCGGTCAAGCCGGCCTTGCGCTCCGCGTAGGCCGAGAGGCTGCTACTCCGCCGCTCCCAGATAGTCCGACAGCGGCGGGCAGGAGCAGACCAGATTGCGGTCGCCGGCGACATTGTCGATGCGCGACACCGGCGGCCAGTACTTGGCTGCGGTATCGGCGTCGCCGGCGGGATAGGCCGCTTCCAGGCGCGAGTAGGGGTGGGTCCACTGTCCGGCCAACGTCTCGGCGGCGGTGTGTGGCGCGTTGACCAGCGGGTTGTCGGCCAAGGGCCAGTCACCTCTGGCGACTTTCGCGGCTTCGCCAGCAATGGCGATCATCGCCTCGCAGAAGCGGTCGAGCTCGCGCTTCGGCTCGGATTCCGTCGGCTCGACCATCAGCGTGCCGGCGACCGGAAACGACATGGTCGGTGCGTGGAAGCCGTAGTCGATCAGGCGCTTGGCGATGTCGTCGACGCTGATGCCGGCGCTCTCCTTGAGCACGCGGGTGTCGAGGATGCATTCATGCGCGATGCGATCGTGGCGGCCCTTGTAGAGCAGCGGGAAGTGCGGCGCGAGCCGTGTCGCCACGTAGTTGGCCGAGATGATGGCGGTCTCCGTTGCCTGCTTCAGTCCGGTGGCGCCCATCATGCGGATATACATCCAGGTGATCGGCAAGATGGAAGCGCTGCCGAAGGGAGCCGCCGACACGCCATGCGCCGAGCCTTCGGTGACATGGCCCGGCAGATAAGGCTTCAGATGTGCCTTGACGCCGATCGGACCGATGCCGGGGCCGCCGCCGCCGTGCGGGATGCAGAAGGTCTTGTGGAGGTTCATATGGCAGACATCGGCGCCGATATCGGCGGGCCGGGCGAGCGCGACCAGTGCGTTGAGGTTGGCGCCGTCGAAATAGACCTGGCCGCCATGCTCGTGGATGAGGGCGCAGAGGTGGCGGGCGCCTTCTTCGTAGACGCCATGCGTCGAAGGATAGGTGAACATCAGCGCGGCGAGATTCCTGGAATGCTCGTTGGCCTTGGCCCGCATATCGTCCATGTCGATATTGCCGTCTTCCAGGCAGCGCACGACGACGACGCTCATGCCGGCCATCGCCGCACTCGCCGGATTGGTGCCATGCGCGGAGGAGGGGATCAGGCAGACCGTGCGATGGCCTTCGCCGCGCGAGCGGTGATAGGCGCGGATGGCGAGCAGGCCGGCATATTCGCCCTGGCTGCCGGCATTGGGCTGCAGGCTGACCGCGTCGAAGCCGCTGATTTCGGATAGCCAGCCTTCCAGCTCGCCGATCATGGCGCGATAGCCGGCCGAATGGCTGGCCGGCGCGAAGGGATGCAGATTGGCGATGCTTGGCCAGCTCACCGGCATCATCTCGGCCGCCGCGTTGAGCTTCATGGTGCAGGATCCGAGCGGGATCATGGAGCGGTCGAGCGCCAGATCCTTGTCGGCCAACCGGCGCAGCAGGCGCATCATGTCGGTTTCCGACTTGTTCTCGTTGAAGACCGGCTGGGTCAGAAACTCCTTTCCACGCGGCTTGCCGGGAACGCTGCTCTCGGCCGAGGGAGCAGCTTTGGCGCCGAACAGGGAAGCGATCGCTTCGAGGTCGGCGTCGGTCGAGGTTTCGTCGAAGCTGATCCCCACATGGTCGGCGTCGAGGACGCGCAGCAGCCGGCCGGTCTTTTCGGCGGCTTCGGCGAACTCAGCGGCCTTGCCCTTCGCCTCGACCGTTACCGTGTCGAAGCGGTTCGCGCCGAGCACCGACACGCCCGCCGCCTTGAGGCCGCTTGCCAGACGGTTGGCCAGCGCGTGGATGCGCCCGGCAATCGCCTGCAGCCCGGCGGGGCCGTGCCAGATGGCATAGGCCGTCGCCATGTTGGCGAGCAGCGCCTGCGCGGTGCAGATGTTGGAGGTCGCCTTGTCGCGGCGGATATGCTGTTCGCGCGTCTGCAAGGCCAGGCGGTAGCCAGGCCGGCCCTTGCTGTCGGTCGACTGGCCGACGAGGCGGCCGGGCATCAGGCGCGTCAGTTTGTCGGAGACGGCGCAGTAAGCGGCGTGCGGGCCGCCAAAGCCCATCGGCACGCCAAAGCGCTGCATCGGGCCGACGGCAATGTCGGCGCCGAGTTTCGCCGGCGCATCGGTCAGCGTCAGGCCAAGCGGATCGGCGATGAAGACGACGATGGCGCCGGTGGCGCGTGCTTTGTCGATTGCCGCCTTATGGTCGCCATAGACGCCGAAAGTGTCGGGCCAGGAGACGAGCAGGGCAGCCGTGTTGTCGTCGATCGTCTCGCCATCGATCTCGATGCCGAGCGGTTCGGCGCGGGTGCGCACGACATCCAGCGTCTGCGGATGCGGCGTGCCGGCGAACGCCACCTTGGTGCGCTTGTCGCGGTGGTGGCGTAGCGCAATGCCGACCGCTTCGGCGACGGCGGTTGCCTCATCGAGCAGCGAGGCGGACGCCACCGGCAAGCCGGTCAATTCGGCGACCAAGGTCTGGAAATTGAACAGCATTTCGAGCCGGCCCTGGCTGATCTCAGCCTGATAAGGCGTGTAGGCCGTGTACCAGGCCGGATTCTCGAACAGATTGCGCTGGATGACCGGCGGCACGTGGACGCCGTGATAGCCGGCGCCGATGAAGCTCTTCAGCACCGTGTTCTTCGCCATGATGGCCGACAATTCGGCCAGCGCTTCGGCCTCGCTGGCCGGCCCGGGCAAGGTCAGCGGCAGGTCGAGGCGAATCGACTGCGGCACGGCCTGGCTGATCAGCGTCTCGACGGAGGGGACGCCGATCACGGCAAGCATGGCCCTGACATCGTTGACGCTCGGACCGATATGGCGGGCCGAGAAGGGGGTGAGTGCTGTGGTCATCATCTCTAGTCCTGATTTCAGGCGATATGGGCTTTGTAGGCGGCCTCGTCCATGAGGCCGGCGAGCTGGCTTTCGTCGGCGAGCTTCATCTTCCACAGCCAGCCGGCGCCGGTTGCCGCCGAGTTGACCAGCGACGGGTCGGAAGACAGCGTGCCGTTGGCCTCGGTGATCTCGCCGTCGACCGGCGCGTAAACGTCGGAGGCCGCCTTGACGGATTCGACCACGACGGCGGTGTCGCCCTTGGTCAGCTTCTTTCCGGTTTCCGGCAGTTCGACGAAGACGAGGTCGCCGAGCTGCTCCTGCGCGTAGTCGGTAATGCCGACGGTGGCGATGCCGCTTTCGACGCGAAGCCATTCGTGATCTGATGTGAAATACGTCTTTGCCATGGAGTTCATCCTTTGCGGTAGCGATGAGGGGTGAAGGGAAGGGAACTGATATCGACGGGGATCTTCGTGCCGCGTACCTCGGCGAACACCCGTGTGCCCGGCTTTGCCAGCGATGCGGCGACATAGCCCATGGCGACCGGATGGCCGGCCGAGGGGCCGAAGCCACCCGATGTGACATGGCCGGCGGGATTGCCGTCGGCGTCGAACAGGGCGGCACCGGCGCGCACCGGCTGGCGGCCCTCCGGCTTCAGCCCGACGCGCTTTTGCGGCGGGCCGCGTTCGACGGCGGCACGTAAGGCGTCGGCGCCGATAAAGGCGCCGGAAGCTCTGATGTCCTTGGGGATCGCCCACATCAGCGCGGCCGCGGCCGGGTCGGTCTCCGGCGTGATGTCCTGGCCATGCAGGCAAAGCCCGGCCTCGAGCCGCAGGCTGTCGCGCGCGGCAAGGCCGATCCACAGAACGCGCTCGTCTTCGAGCAGCTTCGTAACCAAATCCCGTGCGGCGGCCTCCGGCAGGCCGATCTCGAAACCGTCCTCGCCGGTATAACCCGACCGGCTCATGAACCAGTCTTTCCGCGGCTCGACCCCGTGCATGAACAGCAGCGAGCCGGTCTCGATGCCGGCGCGAGACAGCACGGCCCAGGCCTCGGGTCCCTGGATGGCCAGGAAGACGCGGTCGAGCGGCTCGACCGTCACGTCAAAAGTCGTGGCCAGCTCACGCAGATGCTTTTCGTCGGCGACGGCGTTGCCGGCATTGGCGACAACCATGAACCTGGTATCGCCGAGCCGGGTGACGATCAGGTCGTCCAGGATGCCGCCGGCCTCATTGAGGAAGAAGGACAGTTTCGACTGCGAGATTTCGAGCGCGCCGGCATCCAGGGGGCAAGCGCGGTCGAGCAGCGCAACCGCTTGCGGTCCGCTGACCTTGAACAGTTTCATGTGCGAGATATCGAAGAGACCGGCATGCTCGCGGGTGTGCAGATGCTCCTTCATGACGCCGGCCGGATAGGTCAGCGGCATCGACCAGCCGGCAAAGGCGCCGAAACGCGCACCGGCGGCTGTATGGATGTCTTCGAGGGGAAGGTGTTTGCTATCGTCGCCCGTCATGTCGTCTCCAGAGTCGCACGCAATCGGCCGCGAATGGCGACCAGTCCGTGCCCCTCTGTCTGAAGCCTGAGAGACTCGCGCAGCCGGAACTCTGTCAGCGGCGCTTACACCTTCGGCGCGGGGGCAAGCCCCGACTTTCCAGAGTGTCTTTCCCGTCTACGGTTCTTTTGCCTGAGAGATTTCGGGCGATTTCCCCTTCGGCGGCAGCTCTCGCTGCTCTCTCCCGCAAACAGGTAGGACTCAGTATCCCGAGCCCTCGACGCGCCATCCATAGCCCGTCGGCGACACCTTGTCACCTCCCAGCGACATTTAAAGCGCGTCGCTGAAACGGATCGAGGCGATGCGCTTTGGCTCTTTGATTTGACGCATGTCGACAAGTCTTCGCTAACCACGCCGTTTGCCGGTTTTTCAAGACACTCCTGATATAGCAGGCCGATGTAGCGCTTTGGGGCGGACGGGGACGACAATGGGCGAATTGATCATGAGCGCGCCGGTGGCTGGGCTGACCTCGAAGAATCGCATTGCTCCGGAGGACGTGCTGATGCTGCGCCGCGACGTGTTCGCCGATGGCGTGGTGACCCGGGGCGAGGCCGAGGCGCTGTTCGCTCTCGACCAGACGGCCAAGGACAAATGCGCGGAGTGGGCACCGTTCTTCGTCGAGGCGGTCACCGACTACATCGTCCATCAGGAAAAGCCGTCCGGCTATATCTCGCAGGACAACGCCGATTGGCTGGTCCGCACCATTTCGCGCGACGGGATGGTCGACAGCCGCACCGAACTCGAATTGCTGGTCCATGTGCTGGAAAAGGCGAGATCCACGCCGAGCAAGCTTTGCGTCTATGCGCTGGAGCAGGTTGCGCATGCCGTCATCGACGGCAAGGGACCCCTGATGCTGGGCGGCGCGCTGGTGCCTGGACTGATCGCCAAGGCGGAAGTCGAATTGCTGCGTCGCATCCTGCATGCCCATGGCGGCGACGGCAACATCGCCGTCACCCGCGGCGAGGCCGAGGTGCTGTTCAGAATCAACGAACAGACAGCCCAGGCCAAGAACGATCCGTCCTGGAATGACCTCTTCGTCAAGGCGATCGCCAATTTCGTCATGTGCTCGGCCGGCTATGAGGCACCGACCCGCGATGTGGCGCTGCGCCAGGAAAGCTTCCTCGAACACGCCGATCCGCAGATCGGCGGCTTCTTCAGCCGCATGGTTTCAGGCGGCCTCGCCGGCATCATCGAGGCCTACCGCTCCCCCGATGACATCGAGGCCGAGTGGGAGGCCAAGAATAGGGCGACCGAGGCCCTGGCCCGCCGCGCCGAGACGGTCGATGCCGGCGAAGCCAAATGGCTGGTCGAGCATATTGGGGGGAACCGGCCCTTATACGAGAATGAGCGGGCGCTGCTGACCCTGATCAAACATGCCTCGCCGGAGATCCATCCGGCATTGAGGCCGCTGCTCGACAAGGTTGCTTAAAGTGCACTGTCTGCTTCTATCGTTTTACAAAGGATGATGTTGGAGTGACCTTCGGGCCATTCCGCGAGTTCGGCGATGCGCCGGAAGCCAGCCTTCTCGTAGAGGCCCGGCGCCTGGAAGTCGTGGCTGGAGACCCAAATTCTCCTGACGCCTCGATCGGTTGCCTCAGCGACAAAAGCGCTGAGCAACTGCCTTGCATAGCCTCGGCCGCGATAGGCCCCGTCAATCCACATCAATGTCAGCTCGGACGTGTTCGCCCAAGAGTAGCCGGCGGCAATGCCGATCGCATGTCCTGCACCGTCGCGAATAACGAAAGCCAGCCCCCGGTCATCGGCGCAGCCAGTCGCGCGCCGGTTGTCGCTTTGGAGACGTTCCTCGAGCGAACCCAACTCTATCGGCGACAAATCGTGCTCGGCCTGTATGCTCGCGATCATCAAATCCCGCCATACCAGTCGTAGCCATTGTCTTCCCAATAGCCGCCGCGACCGCCGCCGACATTGGCGAAGCCGTCGACCAGCTCGATCTTGTAGAGGTATTTCGGCATCTTGTAGCCGAGCTGGCGCTCGACGCGGACACGCAGCGGGGCGCCGTTTTCGACCGGGAGCGGTTTGCCGTTCAGGCCATAGGCGAGGATCGTCTGCGGGTGGCGAGCGTCGATCAGGTCGATCGTGCCGTAATATTTGATGTCGCCGGACAAGCTGCGATCGATCGTATCGAGGCAATGGAACATGACGTAGCGCGCCTGCGGCTTGACCACCGCCTGGTCGAGCACCAGCGACAGCGGCGTGCCGGTCCATTTGGCGATGCAGCTCCAGCCCTCGACGCAGTCGTGACGGGTGATCTGGGTGCGGCTCGGCATATTCTGAACTTGCTCGCGGCTGAGCGATAGCGGTTTTTCGACCAAGCCCGAGACTTCCAGTCGCCAGTCTGCGAAATTGTTGGAGAGCAGGCCCTTGTAGGTGTCATCATCAGGCGCGGTGACGCCGTTTGGCCGCTGCGGCTGGCGGATGTCGGCTTCGGTGAATTCGGGCGCCAGTTTGTCGCGACCTGCGAGCAGGCGCTGGGCGCGATAAGTCAGGCCATTGGAGTTTTCGAGGAAACTGCGCAGGCCGCTGCCAATACTCAACTGGCTGTCGAAGGCGTCGCAGCCCGACAGCATGATGCCGGAGGCGCCAAGGCTGGCGGCGGTCAGGAACTTCCTTCGACTGATCTGAAAATTGGGGCTGATCTGGAATTTCGCCATGTCAGGCACTCCTCTCGGTCGTCTTGTCGTCATGCGCGGGAGGGTCGGTGCGGTACCAGCCGGTGATGATCGAGCGTAGTTCGTTGATCGGGCCGGCGGCAAGGATCATCAGAATGTGGATGATGAAGAAGCCGACCAGCAGAAGCATGGCGGTGAAATGGATGGTGCGCGCCGTCTGCCGGCCGCCGAGCACCTCGTTGAGGAAGGGCAGCACCGAATTCATGCTGGGCGACATGGCAAGGCCGGTGATGATCATCAGCGGCAACAGCACGAACAGCACCCCACCATAGGCCATCTTCTGCAGCGTGTTATATTCGCGCGTGTGATGGAATTTCAGCTTGGCGTGATCGACGATGTCCCGCGGCAGGCGCTTGAGGTCGTCAAGGCGCGGGGCGAGATCGCGCCTGATATGGCCGTTCACCAGGCTGGCGACCAGCCAGACGATCAAGGTCGTCGTCAAGATCCAGGCGAAAAAGAAATGCACGACGCGGGCGGTGCCGAGGTCATAGTAGGACGGAATGGTGGCCCAGGACGGGAAACCGCGCGCCGTCTCGTTGCCTGGCGGACCCGACCAGCCGAGCACGCCCGTCGTGTCGAAGCGGTGTCCGAAGATTTCGGTGTAGCCGCGCGGCCCGGCGCTCGTGTTTTCGGCACCGATTTCGAAGATGGTGTTGTTGTAGCCGAAGCCGGATTGCTTGCCGATGTAGAGCTGCGGCCGGGCGTTGAAGATCTGCAGGCCGGAAAGCAGCATGAAGAACAGCGAGATGGCCCAGATCCAGTGCGTCAGCCTCGTCCAGCGCGACTGCCGATAGATCAGCGTGCTGTCGCTCGACACGGGAGCGTCCGGTCCGGTGGCGGATTGGCTTCTGGCAACGGATTCCATCTTGTCTCGTCTCCCGGCCTCACGGCGTGGCCTGCGCGTTCATTGTCCTCCTGATACGTCGCGATCCAAACCGATGTTTCACCCGATCACGGATTTATTACGGGCCGCCCAGACTGACGGCGAGATTGACGGCCGCGGCGACGATGACGGTGTTGAAGAAGAACGACAGGACCGAGTGGACAAGGACGACACAGCGCATATGCGTCGTCGAGATGTTGGTGTCCGCGGTCTGCGCCGTCATGCCGATGACCGCCGAGAAGTAGAGGAAATCCCAGCCTTCCGGGCGCTTGTCGCCCGGGAACAGCAATCCGCCGACCGGGATTTTCTTCTTGGTTTCGGCGTCGACCGCATCGCCGTCCATCCAGTAGACATGCGCGTAGTGAAGCGCGGCCATGGCATGAATGGTGAACCAGCCGAGCGGGATAGACAGCAGCGCGAAACCGAGCTCGACGGAATTGCCTCTGTCTTTCTGATTGATAAGCAGGAACAACGAGACAACGGCGACGACAACGACGACAAGCGTCACCGCGAAGATGACCAGCACAGGCTGGTCGGTGGCGCGCGCGTTCTTGCTCAGATATTTGCCGGTGAATTTGGGCATCTGGCTGACGACAAGGATGACGTAGGCGGCGAAAAAGGCGTTGGCGCCGATCGAATAGGCGAGCGGGGCGTGCAGCAGCAACGCCACAAGCAGCGCCAACGCCCCGAAACACGCCGACATTGCGAACAGCATATGGCGCCGCATGGGTTTCTGGATCGGGGTTTCGGCGGCCATGGCGGTCTCCACCCTGGATGGCGCTCGGTTTCTAGCCGGGTGTGACGGATTTCAGCGCGCGCCGCAAGATGCGGTCGAGTTCACCAAGGAACCGCGAACGGTCCTGCGGAGCGAAGGAGGCATTGTAGCCCTTGCTCTCGCCCGTTTCGCGCAAATGCTGCTTGAGGTCGCGCATGGCTACCGCCATGCCGATCGTTTCCGGCGTAAACGGCCGCCCTGTGGGTCCAAGCACATGTGCGCCGAGCGCCACCGCTCGGGCGGCAAGCGGAATATCCGCCGTGATCACGATGTCGTTGGATTTGGCATTCTCGACGATCCAGTCATCGGCGGCGTCGGCGCCCTTGGAGACCACGACATTGCGGATCATCGGATCGCGCGACGGCCGCAAGCCACCGTTGGAGACATAGGTGACGACGACGCCAAGGCGCTCGGCGACCTTTTCGACCTCGGCTTTGACCGGGCAAGCGTCGGCGTCGACATAAATGGCAGGGTGCCCGCTCATGCTTGCGTGATACCGTCGTCGACGACGATTTCGGCTTCCTTGTCGACCATATGTTCACGCATAACCACCTCGGCCTCCCTTATCGCACTTTTCACATAAGGGCTTCTGGCGCTGAATGTGATTTCGTCGACGCATCTATCGATTTCGTCGATATCGATGCTGATGCGTTTGTTGTGACGAAATCTTCGCCAGAGGTCTTCGCCGAAATTGCGAATACGGTGGATATCTGAGGTTTTCCAGTCGCGAAATTTGATGCGGATCGTGACCATGAGGCTACAGCCTTCGCGCGACTGGTGCGGGCCGAATCCCGAAGAATCGGCCCGCGACCGTTCAGGCCGGCAAGACGCCGGACTTCTTCGCCGTCCAGGTGGCCATATAGTCCATCAGGCCGGGGTTGAGGCAGTCATAGGGCTCCAGCCCGATTGTCTTCAGCCGTGCCCGAATGCCGTCCATCCGCTTCGGGTCGACGCCCGATTCGATGATCGACGAAACGAAGGCGGCGAACCCCGGCGGCGACCAACCATCCTCGACGAAGCGCTCGGGATGGATGAAGGTCAGTCCCTTGAAAGCATGATCGCGCTCGACCGGGCCGTGCATATGAACGCCGCAGCCGGTGCAGGCATGGCGCTGGATCAGGGCGGAGGAGTCGACCACTTTCAACTTGTCGCCATTCTCGCTGACGGTGACGTCGCTGGTGCCGGCAACGGCAACCACCGAGAATATGGCGCCTTCCGGCTTCCAGCATTTGGTGCAGCCGCAGGCGTGGTTGTGGGCGATCTGCCCCTTGACCTTCACCTTGACCGGTTTGCTTGTGCAGGCGCAGACCAGCGTGCCGCCGGCAAAGCTCGCGCTCTCCTTGGGCAGGCCATTGTCGATTTTCGGATGCAGTTTCTCCGCCATTCTTTTCTCCTCCCAGTTGTGAACCACAGAGGTCGCTGGCCGGTCGGTCGGCGGCGTGTGGCTTGCTTCAGTAAACGACGACGCTACGGATCGACTTGCCCTCATGCATGAGGTCGAACCCCTTGTTGATGTCTTCGAGCTTCAGCAAGTGGGTGATCATCGGATCGATCTGGATCTTGCCGTCCATGTACCAGTCGACGATGCGCGGCACGTCGGTGCGGCCGCGCGCGCCACCGAAGGCGGTGCCCATCCAGGTGCGGCCGGTGACCAGCTGGAACGGCCGCGTCGAGATTTCCTGGCCGGCGCCGGCGACACCGATGACGACCGACTTGCCCCAGCCGCGATGCGAGGCTTCCAGCGCCTGGCGCATCACCTTGGTGTTGCCGGTGCAGTCGAAGGTGTAGTCGGCGCCGCCGATCTGGTCGGCACCGCGCTTGGTCATGTTGACGAGGTGAGGGACGATGTCGCCGTCGATCTCCTTCGGATTGACGAAATGCGTCATGCCGAACCGTTCGCCCCAAGCCTTCTTGTCGTTGTTGAGGTCGACGCCGATGATCATGTCGGCGCCGGCAAGCTTCAGTCCCTGGATGACATTCAGGCCGATGCCGCCGAGGCCGAAGACCACCGCGGTCGCGCCTTGCTCGACCTTGGCGGTGTTGATGACGGCGCCGATGCCGGTCGTCACGCCG
Source organism: Mesorhizobium huakuii (assembly GCF_030160235.1). Classification (GTDB taxonomy): domain Bacteria; phylum Pseudomonadota; class Alphaproteobacteria; order Rhizobiales; family Rhizobiaceae; genus Mesorhizobium; species Mesorhizobium huakuii. Next base: position 76,350 of record NZ_BSNY01000007.1, on the reverse strand, counting down.
CAGCCGATGTAGCAGATCTTGTCGAAAGGCGCGTCGGGATTGACCTTGGCCAGCGCGATCTCAGGCAATACGGTGAAGTTCGAGAAGGTCGAGCAGCCCATATAGTGGAAGATCTTGTCCTTGCCGATCGAGAAGCGTGACGAGCCGTCGGGCATCAGGCCCTGGCCCTGTGTGGCGCGGATCGCCGTGCACAGATTGGTCTTTCTCGACAGGCAGGACGGGCACTGCCGGCACTCCGGCGTATAGAGCGGGATGACATGATCACCCTTCTTGACCGAGGTGACGCCCTTGCCGACATCGACCACCACGCCGGCGCCCTCATGGCCGAGGATGGCTGGGAACAGCCCCTCCGGATCGGCGCCCGACAAGGTGAACTCGTCTGTGTGGCAGATGCCGGTCGCCTTTATCTCGACCAGCACCTCGCCTTCGCGCGGACCGTCGAGGTCGACCTCCATGATCTCCAGCGGCTTTCCGGCGGCGACAGCGACAGCGGCGCGGGTTTTCATCAGGCGTCCTCCAATGCGAATTTTTTTCCAAGGTTTCAGGTTTTATCGACACGATCAACTGGAAGCTGGTGCCTGGACCGGGCCACAGCGATGAATTGGAATCGCAAATCGATTGAAAGGCAGTGATTTGCATGGTCGGCTTGACCCCGCAAGCACAGGTCATAAAAGGAACGACCGACCGGAGGGGAATGACCTCAGCATGTTCACGAAAATCCTGATCGCCAACCGTGGCGAGATCGCCTGCCGCGTTATCAAGACGGCGCGCAAGATGGGAATTGCCACGGTCGCCGTCTATTCCGATGCCGATCGCGATGCCGTGCATGTCGAGATGGCCGACGAGGCGGTGCATATCGGGCCTTCGCCCGCCGCGCAGAGTTATCTTGTCCCCGACAAGATCATCGCCGCCTGCAAGGAAACCGGCGCCCAGGCCGTGCATCCCGGTTATGGCTTCCTGTCCGAGCGCGCCGCCTTCTGCGAAGCGCTGGAAAAGGAAGGCATCGTCTTCATCGGCCCCAAGCCCAAGGCGATCAAGGCGATGGGCGACAAGATCGAATCGAAGAAATTCGCCAACGCCGCCAAGGTTTCGACGGTTCCGGGCTGGCTTGGCGTCATCGAGAATGCCGACCATGCGGAGAAGATCGCTGGCGAGATCGGCTATCCCGTGATGATCAAGGCCTCGGCCGGCGGCGGCGGCAAGGGCATGCGCATCGCCTGGAACCAGTCTGAGGTGCGCGACGGTTTCGACCGGGCGCGCTCGGAGGCCAAGAGCTCGTTTGGCGACGACCGCGTGTTCATCGAAAAATTCGTCGTCGATCCGCGCCATATCGAGATCCAGGTGCTGGCCGACGCGCATGGCAATGCGCTCTATCTCGGCGAGCGCGAATGCTCGATCCAGCGTCGCAACCAGAAGGTGGCGGAAGAGGCGCCGTCGCCGTTCCTCGACGCCAAGACGCGCAAGGCCATGGGCGAGCAGTCGGTGGCGCTGGCCAGGGCCGTCGACTACCAGAGCGCCGGTACGGTCGAGTTCATCGTCGACAAGGACAAAAACTTCTATTTCCTTGAAATGAATACACGATTGCAGGTCGAACACCCGGTGACGGAGCTCGTCACCGGCATCGATCTGGTCGAGCAGATGATCCGCGTCGCGGCCGGCGAGAAGCTTGGCCTGAAGCAAAGCGACATCAAGCTGAACGGCTGGGCGGTGGAAAGCCGGCTCTATGCCGAGGATCCCTATCGCAATTTCCTGCCGTCGATCGGCCGGCTGACGCGCTACCGGCCGCCAGAGGAGGGGCAGTTCGGCGATGTCGTCATCCGCAACGACACCGGCGTCACCGAAGGCTCCGAGATTTCGATGTTCTACGACCCGATGCTCGCCAAACTGTGCACCTGGGCGCCGACGCGCATCGAGGCGATCGATGCCATGTCGGAAGCTCTCGACAGTTTTGTGGTCGACGGCATCGAGCACAACATTCCGTTCCTGGCGGCGCTGATGCAGCATCCGCGCTGGCGGGAAGGGACGATATCGACCGGCTTCATAGCGGAGGAATATCCCGACGGTTTTGCGCCCGTCGTGCCGAACAGCGAAGAAAAGGCCGTGCTGGCCTCGATCGTGACCGCGGTGGAACTGTTGCGCCGCGACCGGCTCGACCGGCTGGGCGGGCGGCTGGCGCCGCATTCGGGAGTGCTCAAACGCGACTGGGTGGTGAAGCTCGGCGACGACTACCTCCAGGCGTCCATCCTCGAAGGCATGATTTCCATTCCGATGGAGATCGACCTGTCGATCGACGGCAGCAAGGCGCTGACCGTTTCATCCGACTGGCGGCCGGGCGACCTGATCTGGCGCGGCACGGTCGGCAAGCGCTCCGTCGTGGCCCAGGTTCGGCCCGTGGCAAACGGTCTTCGCATCGCCTGGAAAGGCATGTCGGTGACCGCGCGCGCCATGCTGCCGCGCATCGCCGAACTGGAGCGGCTGATGCCGGAGAAAGTGGCGCCGGATACGTCGAAATTGCTGCTCTGCCCGATGCCCGGGCTTGTCGTGTCGATCGCCGTTGCCGAGGGCCAGGAGGTCAAGGCCGGCGAGACTTTGGCCGTGGTCGAGGCGATGAAGATGGAAAACGTGCTGCGCGCCGAACGCGATCTCGTCGTGTCGAAACTCAACGCCAAGCCCGGCGACAGTCTGGCCGTGGACGCGGTGATCATGGAATTCGCCTAGAGATTGTTTGGAAATTCTACTCCGGCGGCCATCTGAAGGCGTTTTCTGCGCTTCCCCGTTCTACTGCGTCGCAGTAGAACTGAGCTCACGTACCCAAAAGTACGCTGCGCTCCGGTTCTCGAAACCACCTCCATATGACTCGCCGGAGCGAATTTCGAAACAATCTCTAAGGTGAGGCGCCGTGCAGGCTGGAAGCCTGTGATTGGCGATCGTTTGTGCTGGACTGGCATCGCCGGGTCCCGGACAATACATCTCCATCGACTCAAGGCCTTCGACAGCGCGAGAAACCATGGCGGACGACAAACTTCCACGCGACCCCCTGAAGCGCGAAGCCGCGATCGCGGCGGCGCGTCCTGAGGCGCCGGCGCGGCCGTTCGTGCATCTGCGCGTGCATTCGGCCTATTCGCTGCTCGAGGGCGCGCTCCAGCTCGGCAAGATCGTCGGCCATGCGGTGAAGGACGAGTCGCCGGCGATCGCCGTCACCGACACCAACAATCTGTTCGGCGCGCTCGAATTCGCGCAGAAAGCGGTGAAGGACGGCATCCAGCCGATCATTGGCTGCCAGATCGCGCTCGCCTTTTCCGGCGAGAACAGCGACGGGCAGCGCGATCGGCGCCGGCAAGGCCCGGAGATGCGGCCGGTTGTTTTGCTCGCCGCGACCGAAGCCGGCTATTCCAACCTGGTCAGGCTGGTCAGCCGCGTCTATCTGGAGACACCGCCCGGCGAGGCGGTGCATCTGACAACCGAGATGCTGGAAGGAAAGGCCGACGGGCTGATCTGCCTCAGCGGCGGGCCGCGCGGCCCGATCGGCAACGCCTTGAAGGAGGATCGCCGCGATCTGGCCGAGGTGCGGCTTTTGACGCTGAAAACGCTGTTCGGCGACCGGCTCTATGTCGAACTGGACCGGGTCGCGGGCTACGACCGGGTCATCGAACATCAGACGATCGATCTCGCCTATACGCACGAACTTCCGCTTGTCGCCACCAACGAAGCCTTCTTCTCGTCGCGCGACGATTATGAGGCGCATGACGCGTTGATTGCCATCGCCGAAGGCTCCGTCGTCGCCGTCGACACTCGCCGCCGGCTGTCGCCGGACAATTTCCTGCGCAGCCAGGCCGAAATGGCGCGATTGTTCGCCGACCTGCCGGAAGCGATCGACAACACGGTCGAGATCGCACTGCGCTGTTCCTACTATCCAAAAACCCGCAGCCCGATCCTGCCGCGCTTCACCGGCGGCGATGCTTCAGACAAAGACGCGGCCGAAAAGGCCGAGGCCGCCGAACTCGCCCGCCAGGCGCGCGAGGGGCTCGACGCGCGGCTTGCCCTGCACGGGCCGACCCCGGGCTACACGGTCGAGCAATATCGCGAGCGGCTGGAATTCGAGCTCGGCATCATCGAGAAGATGAAATTTCCGGGCTACTTCCTGATCGTTGCCGACTTCATCAAATGGGCCAAGGCGCAAGGCATTCCGGTCGGACCGGGCCGTGGTTCGGGCGCCGGATCGCTGGTCGCCTATTCGACGACCATTACCGATATCGATCCGCTGCGCTTCTCGCTGCTGTTCGAGCGCTTTCTCAACCCGGACCGCGTGTCGATGCCCGACTTCGACATCGACTTCTGCCAGGATCGCCGCGAAGAGGTGATCCGCTACGTCCAGCAGAAATACGGCCGCGACCAGGTCGGACAGATCATCACCTTCGGTACGCTGCAGGCCCGCGCCGTGCTGCGTGACGTCGGCCGTGTGCTGCAGATGCCCTATGGCCAGGTCGACAAGCTGTCCAAGATGGTGCCGCAGAACCCGGCCAATCCGGTCAAGCTGGCCGACGCCATCGCCAACGAACCGCGCTTTGCCGAAGAGGCCGAGAAGGAGCCGATCGTCCAGACGTTGCTCGACATGGCACAGAAGCTGGAAGGCCTCTACCGCCACGCCTCGACGCACGCCGCCGGCATTGTCATCGGCGACCGGCCCCTGTCGGAACTGGTGCCGATGTACCGCGATCCGCGCTCGGACATGCCGGTCACCCAGTTCAACATGAAATATGTCGAGCAGGCCGGACTGGTGAAGTTCGACTTCCTCGGCCTGAAGACGCTGACCGTGCTGGAGACAGCGGTGAAACTGATCCGCCGGCGCGGCATCGACATCGACCTGGCGACGATCCCGCTCGACGATCCCGAGACCTACGCCATGCTGTCGCGTGGCGAAGTGGTCGGCGTGTTCCAGGTGGAAAGTGCCGGCATGCGCAAGGCGCTGATCGGCATGCGGCCCGACTGCATCGAGGACATCATCGCGCTCGTTGCCCTCTACCGGCCGGGCCCGATGGAGAACATCCCGACCTACAACGCCAGAAAGCATGGCGAGGAGGAGATGGCCTCGATCCATCCCAAGATCGACCATCTGGTGAAGGAGACGCAAGGCGTTATCGTCTACCAGGAACAGGTCATGCAGATCGCGCAGGAGCTGTCCGGCTATTCGCTCGGCGAAGCCGATCTTCTGCGCCGCGCCATGGGCAAGAAGATCCGCGCCGAGATGGACAAGCAGCGCGAGCGCTTCGTCTCGGGTGCGGTCGAGCGCGGCGTCAGCAAGCCGCAAGCCGACTTCATTTTCGACCTGCTGGCCAAGTTCGCCGACTATGGTTTCAACAAATCGCACGCCGCCGCCTACGCCGTGGTCTCGTACCAGACCGCCTATCTCAAGGCGCATTATCCGGTCGAGTTCCTGGCAGCGTCGATGACGCTCGACATGGGCAATACCGACAAGCTCGCCGACTTCCGCCAGGACGCGCTACGCCTCGGCATCGAGGTTCTGGCGCCGTCGGTGATGACGAGTTTTCGGCCTTTCGAGGTCGGCGAGAACCGCATCTATTATTCGATGGCCGCGCTCAAGGGCGTTGGCGACGCGGCGGTCGAGCACATCGTTGCGGTGCGCGGCGAAAAGCCATTCAAGAATCTGGCCGATTTCTGCGAGCGGGTCGATCCCAAGATCGTCGGCAAGCGCGTCTTCGAAAGCCTGATCATGGCCGGCGCGCTCGACTGTTTCGGCCACGACCGCGCCCAGATGATGGCTGGCGTCGAACGGATGATGGGGTTGGCGTCGCTTGCCCAGCAGAACGCCGTTTCCGGCCAGGCCGATATTTTCGGCGCCTCGCTGGGCGCACAGTCGCAGGCGCTCAACCTGCCGGCAACGGATCCGTGGCTCGCCGCCGACCGGCTGCACCGCGAATTCCAGGTAGTCGGCTTCTATCTCTCGGCCCATCCACTCGACGAATACAAGGCGGCGTTGCAGAAGATGCGGGTGCAGAACTGGGCGGAGTTTTCCGCCGCCGTCAAACGCGGCGCTTCCGCCGGCCGCCTGGCCGGCACGGTGACCAGCAAACAGGAGCGCAAGACGCGCACCGGCAACAAGATGGGCGTGGTGGCGTTTTCCGACACTTCTGGCCAGTACGAGGCCGTGCTGTTTTCAGAAGCGCTGGCGCAGTACCGTGACCTCCTGGAAGCCGGTCGCTCCGTCGTCATCACCGTCGCGGCCGAGGACAGGCCCGAAGGCGTCAATTTGCGTATCAACTCCGTGCAATCGCTGGAGGAGGAGGCAAGCCGCATCCAGAAGGCGCTGCGCATTTTCGTCAGGAACGATGGACCTGCCTCGATAATCCAATCGCAGCTCACCCAGCGCGGTGAAAGCCAGGTGAGCATCATCGTCATCAAGGAAGAGGCGCAGGGCGAGGTCGAGATCGCCTTGCAGGGCGGCTACCGTGTCTCGCCGCAGATCGCCTCGGCCATGCGCGCCGTGCCCGGCGTGGTCGAAGTGGAATTGGTGTGATCCCCGCCCTTGGCAGGCGTCGGCGCATGCCGCCCATGTCATCGCGATCGGCATGAAGGCCGCGGACAAGCGCGCATCACGGGATCGTTGCGCGATAACGAAGCTGCGCGACACGCTGCGCAGGCTCTATCATGGGCGCACGCCGGCTGCCTTCCGGTTTCAGGTCGCGGCAATCGTCATCGATCTGGCCATCATCGGCTTCTTCATCGCGACACCCGTCATCCAGCAATCGGCCTCGTTCCTGTGGCTGGATTATGCGGTGGCGGCGCTCGTCGGCGCCGATCTGATCGCCAGGCTGCTGGCCTCCAACGACATGCTGCGCCTGATGAAGCAGCCGACCTCCTGGGTGGATGTCTTCATCCTTTTGACGCTGCTGATGCCGACGGCGCTCGCCAATCTCGGTTTTCTGCGCATCCTGCGGCTGTGGTCGCTGTCGCGCAGTGGATCGATCTGGCGGCATTTCGAAATGCGCGGCCTGAGGCCCTGGCGCGAGGCAAGCCATGCGGTCATCAACCTGTTGACGTTTCTGTTCGTCATCACCGGCTTCGTCTACACCTTCTTTTTCCGCAACGGCGCCGGCCTGGAAAACTACATCGACGCGCTTTATTTCACTGTCGCCACGGTGACGACGACCGGCTTTGGCGACATCGTGCTGCCGGGAATGGCCGGCAAGCTGACGGCGATCGTCACCATGATCATCGGCATATCGCTGTTTGTCAGGCTGGCGCAGGCGATCTTCCGGCCGGCCAAGGTGTTTTTCCCCTGTCCGCAATGCGGACTGCAGCGGCATGAACCGGATGCCGTGCATTGCAAGGCCTGCGGGCATGTCCTCAACATACCGAACGAAGGCGACTGACCGGCTGACCGCTACGATGCCGCCACTTCAGCCGGCGGCACCGGCTTACGCTGCAGGTTGAGCAGATTGCCCATCAGGATCAGCAGCGCGCCACCGGCGGTGAAAGCGTCGATCTGCTCGTGATAGAGCAGCCAGCCGACCAGCGCCGACAAGGGCACCCGCAGGAAATCCATAGGCGAAATGACGGTGGCGTCGGCATAGGTGAGCGCGCGGGCCATGCAGAAATGCGACGACATGCCGGTGAAGGCGATCAGCAGGATCCAGGGCCAGAGCTCAAGCGACGGGGTGCGCCACACGTAGAGGGCGGGGACGAGGCCGAGCGCCGACTGGATGATCAGCATCCAGAAAATGATGCGCACGACGCTGTCGGTGCGCGTCAGCGATTTCACCAGCACCAGCGATACGCCGAAACAGACCGCTGCGCCCAGCACGACCAGATGTCCAGGATCGACCGCGTCGACGCCTGGACGGACGATCACCACCACGCCGATCAGGCCGAGCACGACTGCCGCCAGTTTGGGCCGGCTCAGCCTTTCGCCGAGAAAAGTCACCGCAAGGATCGCCGTCCAGATCGGCGTGGTGAATTCGATCGAGATCAGCACCGCCAGCGGGATCAACGTCAAGGCGTAGAGCCAAGCCGCCTGGCCGCTATAGTGGACGACGTTGCGGGCGATATGGGCGAGGGGACGCTGCGTCCGCATCGCCGCGAAGCCGCCGCTCGCCAGCACCAGCGGCAAGAGGATGAAAAAGCCGATCACCGAGCGCAGTTCCAGCACCTGGAAGACGTTGAGTTCGGCTGTGGTGGCGCGGCCGGCGACCGACATCGCCAGGAAAGAGCTGATCGACAGCGCCATCCAGAACGCGGCCTTGGGGATCGAGGGGGTGGGTGCCATGGCAGCTATCTCGCAGGCCGGGGCGTTTGCCGCAATCGCTAGTCGCTCCATTCTTCTGGGCCAGTTGCAATGACGCGATGTTGCAAAACGGTCATGTCGCGAACGGAACCTGACAGGGCGGTGGACGTTGAGTTCCGATATTCAGCCGAGCTTCGCGCGGGGGCATCTTGCCTTCAGCATCGACAAGGAGAACTTCGATGAGACCATTCGCGCAATTTGCGCTTGCAGGCTGTCTCTTGGTCGCTGCAGGCACGGCCCATGCCGACGAGACCAAATTTCTCCAGTCGTTCAAGGGTGATTTTGCCGGCAAGGGCACTGTCCAGGTGACGACGGATGTGCCGAACGTCAGTGTTTCCTGCAGCTTCAAGTCGAACGCGACCTCGACCTCGCTCTCGCTGGATGGGAGTTGCCGCGGTCTGGTTCTGGTGACGCGGGCCATCAGCGCCAAGTTGAACGTCGCGGGTGCGAAATACAGCGGCGTCTATGTCGGGTCCCGCACCGGGCCGGCCCAGCTGAACGGCAGCCGTTCGGGCAACGCGATCAATCTTGGCATCCGCTGGGCTCAGGAGGTCAATGGCGATCGCAAGGCGCGGATGACGGTCGAGAAGCGAGGCGAGAACGGCATCCGGCTGACGGTGACCGATACCGATCCGAAAACCGGCAAGAACGTGGTGACGAGCCGGATCGATCTGACGCGCACCTGACGGATGTGTCGATATTCAGGTGAGGCCGTCCCGCGAATGATGGTTTCCGGTATTCAAGCTCAGTCTTCCAGCGGTTCCGGCGGATGGGCGTCGCGGCCCTTGCCGAACGTATAGCCGGTCTCCACCGCCTTGCGGCCGAACTTGTCGCGCAGCGCATCGATGGCGCCCTCGGCCATGGCGCGTTTGCGTGACTGGACGTCGACCAGATCGGGCGGGTCGGCCTTGTCGTCGTCGGAGAGGTCGCTGACGCCGATGCCGAGCAATCGAAACTTCGTTCCGTCCGTTTCCTTGCGAAGAAGTTCTACCCCGGTCTGAAAGATACGGTCCGCGAGCCTTGTCGGGTCGCCGAGCTGGCGGTTGCGCGTGCGGAGCTTGAAATCCTGGGTCTTCAGCTTCAGCACCACGGTGCGTCCGGCAATGCCTGACTTCTTCAGCCGCGCCGAGACCTTTTCCGAAAGCCCTCGCAACACCGAGACCAGCTCGTCCAGCGACGCGATGTCGGTGTCGAAGGTGGTTTCGGCCGATACGCTCTTGGCGTCCTGGTCGGGCTCGACTCGGCGGACATCCTCACCGCGCGAAAGCCGGTAGAGCCGGTCGCCCATCACGCCGTAGCGACGCATCAGGTCGCCACGCTCCATCGTCTGCAGCTGGCCGATGGTGCGGATACCATCGCGTTCCAGCGTGGCATTGAACGCCTTGCCGACGCCCCAGATCATGGTCACCGGCTGCGTCGCCAGAAAGCCGACCGCCTCGGCCTCGCCGATGACCGAAAAGCCGCGCGGCTTGCGGAAGTCCGACGCGATCTTGGCGAGGAACTTGCAGTAGGAAAGACCGGCCGAGACGGTGATGCCGATCTCCTTCTCGACGGCCAGCGCGAAGCGCGCCAGCACCACGGCCGGCGGCAGGCCGTGCAGCCGTTCGGTGCCGGCGAGGTCGAGAAACGCCTCGTCGATCGACAGCGGCTCGACCAGCGGCGTCAGCGCCTGCATCATGGCGCGCACCTCACGGCCGACACGCACATATTTTTCCATGTTGGGCGGGATCACGACCGCCTCGGGGCAGGCCTCGAGCGCCTTGAACATCGGCATGGCGGAGCGCACGCCCCGGATGCGGGCGATGTAGCACGCGGTGGACACGACGCCGCGCTTGCCGCCGCCAATGATCAGCGGCTTGTCCTTGAGCGCCGGGTTGTCGCGCTTTTCGATCGCCGCGTAGAAGGCGTCGCAATCGATATGCGCCAGATGCAGCCGGTAAAGCTCGGGATGGCGGGCAAGGCGAGGGCTGCCGCAGCGCTCGCAGCGGCGCGTTTCACCGCGCTGAAACGTCAGGCAGTCACGGCAAAAACCGTGATCGGGATTGTTGACAGGGGCCGCCATCACTGCGAACATAAAGAGAACAGAGGTAATGGTACGACAGTGCAGGGCCAGCGACAAGCTTGGCCTGGGGAGAACCATATGAGCACGACCATAGTACCGCTGGCGCCTGAGTTCTGGCCAGATTTCGAGGACCTCTTCGGCAAACAAGGCGCCTGCTACGGCTGCTGGTGCACGCATTTCCGGTTGGCGCCGGCGGCGCGGCGCGAGAGCAGCCGCGAACGCAACAAGGACCATATCAAGGCGCGCATCGAAGCAGGCCCGCCGCCCGGCCTGCTGGCCTTCGAGGATGGTAAGGCGGTCGGCTGGATGCAGATCGGGCCTCGCGCCGACGTGCCCGAATGGAACAACAAGGGCAGGGGCTCGGCGCCGATCGACCCCGCCGACGCTTCCGATCCGGCCGTCTGGGCGATCTCCTGCTTCTTCATCCGAGCCAAGGCGCGGGGCCGGGGCATCACGCATCGCCTCGTCGAAGGCGGCATCGATTTCGCCCGCAGCAACGGGGCACGGCTCGTCGAGGCCTGCCCGATCGACCTGTCGCGCGACTCGCGCTCGATCGGCCTGTTCGTGGGCTCATCGGGGGTGTTCGAGAAAGCCGGGTTCGAGAGGCTGGTGGAGCGCAAGGCTGGCCGGCCGCTGATGCGGCTTGTGCTGAAGCCGATTGCCTGACTGTCATCATCTTGCAGTTGTGATGGTATTTCCCTACCAGAAGCACGAACGATTTTTGCCTTTCGATCAAACGGAGACTTCCCGTGAACCGCATGTTGCCAATTGCCTTTACCGCGCTTCTCCTCAGCGCGCCCGCCTTCGGCCAGACCGTCGACAGCAAGGGCGCGAAGCAATTGTCCGATGACCTGTCCCGCTACGTCGGCAAACAGGCGCTCGACAAGGGCATCCTGAAGGTTTCGGTCGAAGGCAGCGCCTACAAGGTCACGTTCGATCTCAAGGCGCTTGCCGCGACGTTTCCCGAGCAGGGAAAGGTAAAACTCGACTTCGCGCCCTACGCCGTGCTGGTGAAGCCGCGCAGCGACGGGACCTGGGATGTCTCGATGGATTTTTCGCAGAGCGGATCCTTCGAGTTCACCGGGCCAGAGGGGCTGCAAAGCACGCAGTTCTCGATCAAGGACGGCAAAGGTTCCGGCGTCTATGATCCCAATCTGGCGGCCTTCATCAGCGGCGCCAGTTCGCTGGCCGGTATGACGATGGCGTCGAAGGATGCCAAGCAGCAGATGGAAGCCAGCACGGGTGCCGGCACCGCGACCATCGCCGCCACCAAGGCTGCCAATGGCGGCGTCGATTTCACGATGTCGCAAAAGATTTCGAATTTCGCCGAGGCGATCAAGCTTGACGATCCCGAGGCCGGGCTGAATTTTCCGGTCATCATCAAGTCGCCGGAACTGTCGGTGGAAGCCACCGGCAAGGGCGTGCAGACGAGGCCGCTGCTCGACCTCCTGGCATTTGCCGTGGCCAATGAGGACGAGAAGACGCTGAAGGCAAACCAGGCGCAGCTCAAGTCGCTTCTGCGCGCGGCGCTGCCGGTGTGGGAGCGTATCGACGGCACCTATGGCTTCAAGGATTTCGCGGTCGACAGCCCGATAGGCACTTTCGGGGCAACCCAGCTCAGCACCGCGTTCGGCAGCGACGGCGTTTCTCAGAGCGGCAAGGTCACCTACGGCATCAAGGCATCGGGGCTGACCGTGCCGCAGCAGCTTTTGCCGAGCTGGAGCGTGGCGTTGCTGCCCACCGATATCGACCTGAACTTCGGCGGCGCCAATATCGATCTCGACAGCATGGCGAAGAAGGCGATCGAAGCCTTTGATCTCAATCAGGATCCGCCGCTGTCGGCCGAGTTCGGCGACCAGCTCAAAGCCGACTTCCTCGCCAAGGCGCCGAAGGTCGTGATCGGCCACAGCGTTGTGAAGAACAAGGACATGGAGATCGCGCTGGAAGGCGAGATGACGAGCTTCGGCCAGAAACCCGACGCAAATCTCACCGTCGATGTCGCCGGCTTCGACAAGATCATGGCGCATCTGCAGGAAGCGGCAAAGGCAGAGCCGGAGCTGGGCCAGTACGTGCCTGTCGTCCTGATGGTGAAGGGGTTTGCCAAGACACTGCCGGACGGCCGGCTGGAATGGGCTGTCAGCACGAAGGCCGACGGCTCGGTCACTGTCAACGGCGTCATGCTGAAACCCGCCGATCCGGCGGTGGACGATAGCGTCCACGACGGTGACGGCGCGGACGACAGCAGCGGCGGCGACAATGGCGGCGGTGCCAATAGTGGCGGCGGCGACGCCAATAGTGGCGATGGTGGTGACAATGGCGGGGCCGGTGCGAAACTGAATCCTTGAGGGTTCGGCTTTCCAGCAATTCCGGGTAAAGCGCATGGCGCTTTTCCCGCGGGAATTGCGTTTAACGTTTAGAGCCCCAGCGCACCGACGATTTTCGGCCCGGCTTCGTGCCAGTCCTGGACGACAATGACATCGTCCGGGACCGGCGGCAGGAACGCACGCAGCGAATTGTCGGCCATCAGGTGGAAAAGATTGGCGTTGGCGACCGATTCCCGCACCGAGGCCAGATTGTGCGGCTGATCGTCGACGAAGACCACCGGCCGGCCGGTCTTGCCGCGCAGCCTGGCCACTGCCGGTCCCTTGGCCATTTCCGTGGTCAGCAGCGGATAGTTTAGACCCAAGGCATCCAGATGCGCGCGGCGCACGGCGCGATGCCGGTGCGGCATGGCTGTCAGCAATATGATCTCCGCGCGGTCGTCAAGCCTTGCCAGGGTTTCCGCCGCGCCGTCGGTGATGCTTTGCCAATCGGCCTGGGCGTCGAAGAAATCGCCCAGAAGTGCGGTGACTTCCGGCTGTTCGATCAGGCGGCCACTGGCCGTTTCGGCAATGTTGCCGGTCAGCCGGAAGGACGCCAATGTCAGGCCATAGCCGCGCGACTTGAGGAAATGCGGGAAGGGGCGGATGAATTCGAGCACGACGTCGTCGACGTCGAGCACCAGCAGCGGCCGGGTATCGGCGGCCAGTTCCTCGATCTGGCGCGCGGTCTCGGGATCATCGCTCATATCGAATGCTCATGGTTGTCGTCGCCGAGCGGCAGCGCGCGCAACGCCTTGCCGACGGCGGCCGGTGGCGTGCCGGTTTCCTCGGCAAAGCGCATCAGCGTCGGCTCATGGGCAAGGATGAACTGCAGGACGCCGGCCAAAAAGCCCGGCTCGCCGGCGGCCTTGCGGATCGAATGCGCCTCTATTCCGGTGATCGCCAGAAAGCGCGGCAACAGCTCCGGATCGGAGGCGACGAAGCCCAGCGCCTTCACGGCAATGGTTTCCGCCTCTTCGCGCATTGACGCCGCGTTTGCCATCACTACCTTCGGTACGTGGAATGAGTCTCTTCCGCAGTAATGGCAAGAGTTGCTTGCGGCAAGCCTTTACAGCGCCGCGCGCCGTTTGGACGCGCAGGGAGGCGAGGTGGAATTCGCGCTGCTTTGCGGCCCGGAGGTTTCCGTTTCGTCAATCATATTGCCGTATAGTGAAGCAGGGTTTGGTGCGTTCAACCAGGGCGCATGACGGCCACCTTCGAGCGGAAGGGCGGCCGGGACGGGATGTCGATGCCTAAGAAGGTCATGATCGTCGAGGACAATGAGCTCAACATGAAGCTCTTTCGGGACCTCATCGAAGCGAGCGGTTACGAGACAGTGCGCACCCGCAATGGTCTGGAGGCGCTGGACTTGGCACGTCAACACCGGCCTGATCTTATCCTGATGGACATCCAGCTGCCTGAAGTGTCGGGGCTGGAAGTGACCAAATGGCTGAAGGAAGATGACGATCTGCACGTCATTCCGGTCATCGCCGTGACCGCCTTCGCCATGAAAGGCGACGAGGAACGCATCCGCCAGGGCGGCTGCGAGGCCTATATTTCGAAGCCGATCTCGGTGCCGCGTTTCATTGAAACCATCAAATCCTACCTGGGCGATGCCTGATGTACCTTTCCAGCCGAGCCGGAGCCTTGTGAAATGACTGCGCGGATCCTCGTCGTCGACGACATCCCTGCCAATGTGAGGTTGCTGGAGGTCCGGCTGCTGGCCGAATATTTCGAGGTGCTGACCGCCACCAACGGGCCCGATGCCATCGAGACCTGCGAGAACGGCAAGGTCGACGTCGTGCTGCTCGACGTAATGATGCCCGACATGGACGGCTTCGAGGTCTGCCGCCGGCTGAAGAGCGACCCTGCGACATCGCACATCCCGGTGGTGATGATCACCGCGCTCGACCAGGTTTCCGACCGCGTGCGCGGGCTCGAGGCCGGCGCCGACGATTTCCTGACCAAGCCGGTCAACGACCTGCAGCTGATGACGCGCGTCAAGAGCCTGGTCCGGTTGAAGTCTCTCACCGACGAACTCAGGCTGCGTGCCTCGACGACGCGCAACATCGGCATCGAAGAGCTGCTCAGCCGCAATTTCGCGTCCGAGGACACGGCGCCGAAAGTGCTGTTGATCGACGAGCGCAAATCGTCTGTCGAGCGCATCCAGAAGATGCTGCGCGACCGCGCCGACCTCGATGTCAGCGGGGATCCGCATGCCGGCTTCTTCCAGGCCGCCGAGACGTCTTATGAATGCGTGATGATCTCGACGGCCTTCGCCGATTTCGATCCGCTTCGGCTCTGCTCGCAATTGCGTTCGCTCGACCGCACCCGTTTCGTGCCGATCATCCTTTTGGCCGACGAGGGCGAGGAGGAGCGCATCATCCGCGGCCTCGAACTCGGCATCAACGACTATCTGATGCGGCCGATCGACCAGCAAGAGCTGACGGCGCGGCTGCGCACCCAGGTGCGCCGCAAGCGCTACAACGACCAATTGCGCGCCAGTGTCACCCAGACCATCGAGATGGCGGTGACCGACGGCCTGACCGGGCTGCACAACCGCCGCTACCTCGACAGCCATCTGCAGACGCTGTTCGACCGCGCCGTGGCGCGGCGCCGGCCGCTGTCGGTGATGATCACCGATCTCGACCGCTTCAAGTCGATCAATGACGCGCACGGCCATGATGGCGGCGACGAGGTGCTGCGGGAATTCGCCCGGCGGCTGCGCAAGAATGTCAGGGGTATCGACCTTGCCTGCCGGTTCGGCGGAGAGGAGTTCGTCGTGGTCATGCCGGACACCGACGGCGCCGTGGCCGAGAAAGTGGCCGAACGCATCCGCGCCGAAATCGCCCAGAAGCCTTTCGCCATTGGTGCCGACGGCAAGACGATCGAGGTCACTGTCAGTGTCGGCGTGTCGTCGGTGCTGAAGGGCGTGGATACGGTGGCGGCGCTGATGAAGCGCGCCGATCTCGCGCTTTATGAAGCCAAGAGCGGCGGCCGCAACCGCGTCGTAGCCAAGGCGGCGTAAGCGTCTGCGACCGATTCCACGGTCAATCCAACAAGGTTAGCTATTTACCTTAATCCAAGCGATTCGCGAGCCTTGGTTAAGAAACTGTTGATTTTCATAAGCTCTTGAGCAAATGTGCAGGCCAAGACGAAGCCGGCACGAGGGTAGATAACCGGCTCCATCCCTAGAATACCCCATGATGCTCAGGTCCGCCGCATCTCCTGGGTCCGTGGGGTCGGCCGGCCGGCGCTGGCACATAGTGGCCTCCTCGTACCGCTGCCAAACGCCGACCGGCCCCCTTCCTCCAAACAGAACATCAGAACTTCGTGCCAAGGCACGAAGGACTCTGATTTTTTGCCTGTGAGCAATCCGGGCTCCCGTCTTCGATCCACGGCTTTCGGCCGGCCAAAGCGATCCGCGCGGGAGGTACCCCTTCCATTTCATACATATGGCGCACAAGGGGCTTGCGGCAAGACCCGGCTCCTCCCGTAAAAACCACGCGGATCAGGCGCGAAAACGGGAGTGACGATTGATGATTTCAGAGCATGCGGTGGTGATCGCCGGCGGCGGTCCGACAGGATTGATGCTGGCAGGGGAACTCGCTTTGGCGGGCATCGATGTTGCCATTGTCGAGCGGCGCCCGGACCAGCAGCTGATCGGCTTGCGCGCGGGTGGCTTGCACGCGCGCACCATCGAGGTCCTCGATCAGCGCGGAATTGCCGACCGGTTCGTCTCGCAGGGCCAGAGCTTCCCGACCGTCGGCTTCCACATGATCCGTTTGGATATCAGCGATTTTCCCAGCCGGCACAACTATCTGCTGGCGCTGCGGCAAAACCACATCGAGCGGATATTGGCCGACTGGATCAACGAGTTGGGGGTGCCGATCCATCGCGGACAGGAAGTCACCGGTTTCACGCAGGATGATGGCGGCGTCCATCTGCAGTTGTCCGGAGGCCAACGGTTGCGGGCGCAATACCTCGTCGGCTGCGATGGCGGGCGCAGCACGATCCGCAAGGCGGCGGGCATTGAGTTTCCTGGATGGGATCCGACGATGAGCTGGATGATCGCCGAGGTCGAAATGTCGGGGGAGCCGGCATTGGGCTTTCGCAGCGATGCCTACGGAATTCACGCGATAGGCAAGATCGAGGAAAGCGGCCGGGTGGGTATCGTGCTGACCGAGAGGCAATTGACCGTCGGCGGCGAACCGACGCTAGCCGATCTCAGCGAGGCGCTTGTCGCCGTCTATGGCACCGACTACGGGGTCCACAGTCCGACCTGGATCTCCCGCTTCACCGACTTGACACGGCAAGCCGCCGCCTACCGCGACAGACGTGTCCTGCTGGCCGGTGACGCCGCGCATGTCCATCCGCCGATGGGCGGGCAGGGGCTTAATATCGGCGTGCAGGACGCGGTCAATCTGGGGTGGAAGCTCTCCCAGGTGGTCAAGGGAACCTCACCGGAGAGCCTTCTCGACAGTTATCACGCCGAGCGTCATCCGATCGCCGCTCGCGTCCTGCGCAACGCGAAGGCACAGGTTGCGCTTCGCCGCATGGATGCCAGCACCAAGGCATTGAACGACACCTTTACCGAGCTGCTCGGCATGGATGAGCCGCGCAAACGGATCGCCGCGGAGATGTCCGGTCTGGACATCTATTACGATCTCGGCGTGGGACATCCACTGCTTGGGCGACGAATGCCCGACCTCGACCTGGCCACGGCCAGCGGTCCAGCGCGGGTCTTCAGCTTGCTGCATGACGCCCGGCCCGTGCTTCTCAACCTTGCTGAACCAGGCGGACTGGACATCGCGCCCTGGGCGGATCGGGTCCGCCAGATCGTAGCTGGATATGACGGCGCCTGGGAGTTGCCGGTCCTCGGGACGGTCGCCGCGCCCGCCGCCGTGCTGATCCGGCCCGATGGCTATGTGGCCTGGGTTGGGGTCGGAACCCAACAGGGGCTGACCGAGGCGCTGACCACCTGGTTCGGGCCGCCTGCCGCGCGTTAGCGCCACGCTTTAGAAGCGTTCGCGATAATCGCGCGGGTTTGTGCCGAGGACGCGTAGAAAGCCGCGCCGCATCGTCTCTTCCGATCCGAAGCCGCAGCGGCGGGCCGTCTGGTTGACGGCCTGCCCGCGTTCCAGCATCCGTCGCGCCGCCTCGATCCGGATCTCCTCGATCGCGCGCGCAGGTGTGCGGCCCGTCGCCTCGCGATAGTGCCTGGAGAAACTGCGCGGGCTCATATTGGCGCGCTCCGCCAGGTTCGGCAGCGAAAGGTCGCCGTCCAGATTGTCCTGGATCCAGCCGTGCAGCCGGTCGAAGCGTTCATCGCCCTGCTGCAGCTTGAGCGTCTGGCTGAACTGCGCCTGGCCACCGGGTCGTTTCAGGAACACCACCAGCTCGCGCGCCACCGCAAGCGCCACCCGCCGGCCAAGGTCGGCCTCGACGAAGGAAAGGGCGAGATCTATGCCGGCCGTCACACCTGCGGAGGTCCAGACATTGCCGTCACGGATGAAGATCGGGTCGGGTTCGAGGCGGACCTCCGGAAAGCGCCGCGCGAACTCGGCACAGCGTCCCCAATGGGTAACCGCACGCCGGCCGTCGAGCAGCCCTGCCGTCGCCAGAAGCATCGCGCCACTGCACACGGAAGCCGTTCGCGTGGCGTCCTGCGAGCGGCCGATTATCCATTGGACGAGTTCGGGATCCTCACACGCCGCGTTGACGCCCCAACCGCCAGGCACGATCAGCGTGTCGATCTCCAGACCGAACACCGGCAGCGCCGCTGCCTCCAGCACGAGACCGGCCGATGTCCTGATCCGCGGCGAGGCGGCGACGACCGCGACATCGTAGGGAGCCGGTTCGCCGGCCTGCATCCTGAAGTCGTTGGCGCTGGAGAAAACCTGAAGCGGCCCGCTGACATCGAGGAGCTGGATGTCGGGATAGGCAAGGATTTCGATACGGCGCATGGCGATCTGGCTTGAAACGAGGGATGATTGGCGATCGTGCCAAAGCATGATGCCTTAGATTGGCTGAAGTCAACCTATGGAGAGTTCCATGACCCTTCGTTTCGGCATCCTCGTCTTCCCCAATGTCCAGCAGCTCGACCTCACCGGCCCTTATGAGGTCCTGGCATCGGCAAAGGGCGCCGAGGTGGAATTGATCTGGAAGGACCGCAATCCGGTGATGTCGTCGACACGGTTGTCGCTCAAGCCAACGGTGACCATCGATGACTGTCCGCCTCTCGATGTGCTGTGCATTCCGGGTGGAGGCGGCGTCAATCCGCTGCTGGAGGATGAGGCAGTGCTCGATTTCGTGCGGGAGCGCGCGGCTCAGGCGCGCTATATCACCTCGGTGTGCAGCGGCGCCTTGGTGCTCGGTGCCGCGGGTCTGCTCAAAGGCAAGCGGGCGACGACGCATTGGTATGCGCATGATTTCCTCGCCGAGTTCGACGCCATTCCAGTCGACGAGCGAATTGTCGAGGACGGAAACCTGATAACCGCGGGCGGCGTCACTTCAGGGATCGATTTCGGCCTCTTGCTGGTCGCCAGGCTTCTCGGTCAGTCCGAGGCCGAAACGGTGCAGCTCTCGCTCGAATATGCCCCGGCTCCTCCGTTCCAATCGGGCACGCCCGCACAGGCTTTGCCTTCCGTGCTGGCGGAAGCAAAGAAGCGGCTCGCGGGTTCGAGGCGGATTCGCGAGGAGATGTTCGCGCGCTGGAGCGCCACGCGCGCGGCCGCCACGCCGGCGTGAAGCCCCGCCTGAACTGACGGCCGAACGGCGCCACGGTGTGTCGTTCGGCCCATCCTCGTTTCGGCTGTTGACATGTCTCTCCGCTCGTGCAGAATTGGTTGGACCATTGGACCACTTGCATCGGGGAGGATTTGTGGACCAGAACAGCCTGCCACCCATTCAGACGACGGCGCGCGATGACGCCGTGCTGAAGGCGTTGGTGGGCTTTGTTCGCGCCGAGGCCTTGCAGCCCGGCGAGCGGCTTCCGACCGAACGCATCCTGGCCGAGCGGCTGAAGGTCAGCCGCAACACGGTGCGCGAGGCGCTGACGCGGTGGGAAGGGCTTGGCCTGGTCGAGCGCCGGCAAGGCAGCGGTACCTATCTCAAGGCGGCCGTCTCACCCGACATGCTGCATATGCCGCTGACGCTGGCAGGCGGCAACGACTTCACCAGCCTGATGCATACGCTTGAAATTCGCCGCGCCCTGGAAGCGGAGGCGGCGGCCCTTTGCGCCGAGCGCGCCAGCCCGGCGGACATTGCCGAGATCAAGCGCAAGCTCGACATCATGGAGCAGGCCTTCCGTACCCGTGACGGCATGTCGTCGGAAGAAGACTGGGAGTTCCACCAGGCGATCTACAGGGTCTCCGGCAATCCGCTGTTCGAGCAGATCATCGCCGCCATGCACGAACTGTTCCATCGCTTCTGGGAGCATCCGCTCGGTGTGCGCGATTTCGGCCACGCCAGCTTTCCCTATCACCGCACCATCTACGAATGCATTGCCGCGCGCGACCCGCAAGGCGCCCGCGCCGAGGCGCTCAAGCTGATCGCCACCGTCGAGGACGATCTGAAGCGCGGTGCGGCCAAACTCAAACTTTCGAGCCAGACATGAACGAGCATCCGACCGGTTTCGATCACGATTATCTCGCCGAGGCGGCAACGCTCCTGGCGCATGACGAACCGTTCCCCGGCGGCGCGGTCGTGCCGCCGATCTACCAGACCTCGCTGTTCACCTTCGCCAACTATGCCGAAATGGCCGACACATTTGCCGGCAAACGAAAGCAGCCGATCTATTCGCGCGGTGACAATCCTACGGTTATGGAGTTCGAGGCGCGCGTCGCCGCACTCGAGGGTGCGGAGGCCGCGCGCGGCTTTTCCAGCGGTATGGCCGCCATCAGCGCGACCGTGCTTGCCTTCGTCGGCGCCGGCGAGCGCATCGTGGCGGTGCGCAATTGCTATGGTGATGCCTACCGGCTGTTCGAGCGGCTTTTGCCGCGGCTCAACATCAAGGTCGACTATGTCGACGGCTCCGATCCGGATGCGGTGGCAGCGGCACTTCCCGGCGCCAAGCTGCTCTACCTGGAAAGCCCGACCTCGATGATGTTCGAGCTCCAGGACATCGCGCATCTGGCGCGGCTGGCGAAAGAGCAGGGTATCGTCACGACGATCGACAATTCCTGGGCCTCACCGGTGTTCCAGAAGCCGATCTCGCATGGTGTCGACCTGGTGCTGCACTCGGCCTCGAAATATCTCGGCGGCCACAGCGATACGGTTGCGGGCGTCGTGGCGGGCTCGGCCGCGCACATCAAGCACATCAACGAGCAGACCTATTCCTATCTCGGCGGCAAGCTGTCGCCGTTCGAGGCCTGGCTGCTGCTGCGCGGCCTGCGCACGCTGCCGCTGCGCCTGCCGCACCACATGAAGAGCGGCCTGACCATTGCCGAACGGCTGAAGGCGCATGCCAATGTCGAGCGGGTCAACCATCCCGTTTATTCGAACCACCCCGGCAAGGCGACGCTGGCTGGCTATGCCGGTCTGTTCTCCTTCGAGGTGACGGACGATATCGACATCCCGGTTTTCGTCGACGCGCTGAAATATTTCCGCATCGGCGTCAGCTGGGGCGGGCATGAAAGCCTGGTCGTGCCGGCCAAGGCGTCGCTGGAGCAGACGCCGGGACTGAATTCGATGGCGCGCTTCGGCGTCAGCCCCCGAACCATCCGCTTCAATGTCGGATTGGAAAGTGTCGAAGACCTCTGGGCCGACATCGCCCAGGCCTTCGAAAAAGCCAGAAAATAACAAGCGGGTTCAAAATGGGAGTCTTGAACATGAAAAAACTGACCGTCATGCTTGCCACCGTTGCGGGGCTGGCGATTTCAGCCGGGAGCGCGCTGGCCGATTCGACCCTGAAGATGGTCGAAGTCATCACCAGCCCGCCGCGCACCGAATTCCTGAAAAAGCAGATCGCCGAATTCGAGGCGGCCAATCCCGGCGTCAAGGTCGAGCTGGTCTCGCTGCCCTGGGGCCAGGCCTTCGAAAAGTTCCTGACCATGGTGCAGGCCGGCGACACGCCCGACGTGGTCGAGATGCCGGAACGCTGGATGGGCCTCTACGCCAACAACGCCCAGCTCGAGGACCTCGGTCCCTACATGGCCAAATGGGATGACGCCAAGACGCTCGGCGAGCGCGCCAAGCAGTTCGGCTCGACGGTCAACAACACCCAGTTCATGATCCCCTACGGCTACTATGTGAATGCGCTGTTCTGGAACAAGAAGCTGTTCAAGCAAGCCGGCCTCGACGGCCCGCCGGCCACGCTCGACGAATTCGTCGCCGATTCCAAGAAGATCTCCGCCATTCCGGGCAAATACGGCTACTGCCTGCGCGGCGGCCCCGGTGCATTCAACGGCATGCACATGTTCATGAACATCGCGGCCGGCAAGGGCGGTTACTTCAACGAGGACGGCACCTCGACCATCAACGAGGAGGGCTCGGTCAAGGGCCTGCAGATGCTGGCCGACATGTACAAGAACGGGCTGGCGCCGAAAGATGCGGTGAGCTGGGGCTTCAACGAAACCGTCACCGGCTTCTATTCCGGCACCTGCGCCATGCTCAACCAGGATCCGGACGCGCTGCTCGGCATCGCCGACAAGATGAGCGCCGACGACTTCGCGGTGGCGCCGATGCCGGTCGGGCCGAGCGGCAAGTCCTATCCGACGTTGGGCTATGCCGGCTGGGCGATGTTTGCCAACTCGCAGCACAAGGACGACGCTTGGAAGTTGATGGCGACGCTGCTGTCACCGAAGGACAATCTGGAATGGGCCAAGGAAGTCGGCGTCGTCCCGATTCACAAAGGCGCCGACCAGGATGCCCATTTCAAGACCGAGCAGTTCAAGGGCTGGTTCACGGAGCTCAGCGACACCTCCAAATATGAAATGGTGACGCCGCCGACGCATCTGGAAAACCTCGGCAACTTCGTCGACCAGGTGGCGATCAAGAACTTCCAGGAAGTGCTGCTTGGCCAGAAGACCGCCAAGGAAGCGGCCGACGCATGGGCCACGTTCCTGACCAAAGAGCAACAGGACTGGCTGGCCAAGAACAAGAAGTAAGCGCAGCGCCCCTTTCCCTTCTCCCCGTGACACGGGGAGAAGGTGTCCCGAAGGGACGGATGAGGGGCGACGCCACGCCTCTATAGCTTCGCGCTGCCCCTCATCTGCCTGCCGCATCTTCTCCCCGTAGTGCTACGGGAGAAGGAAGCTGTCCCCGACGCCGCTCCAGGGAGCCGTTCCTCAGCCAATGACCTACGCCGTGTCCGAAATCCGATCCGCCGGCAAGCCGCGACGAAAGCGGCTGTCACACGCCGCCATCGAGCCCTGGCTCTATCTCAGCCCGGCGATCATCCTGCTGGTCGTGGTGCTGCTGGTGCCGCTGGTCATCGGCATCAGCTACTCCTTCCGCAAATTCTCGGCCTTCAAGTCCGAATATGTCGGGCTCGGCCAATACCAGGCGATGCTGTCGGACCATGTGCTGGGCCAGGCACTGGTCAACACGCTTTGGTGGACGGTCGCCAGCCTGTTCTTCCAGTTCTTCCTCGGCCTTGGCCTGGCGCTGCTGCTCGACAAGCCGTTCCGGGGTCGCAAGCTGGTGCAGGCGCTGGTGTTCCTGCCCTGGGCGGTGCCGTCCTTCCTGTCGGGCCTGACCTGGGCCTGGCTGTTCAACCCGATCATCGGGCCGCTGCCGCACTGGTTGTTCGCGCTGGGGCTGAAGGCTGAACCGACCAATGTGCTCTCCGATCCTTCGACCGCCATGTGGGGGCCGATCGTCGCCAATGTCTGGTTCGGCATTCCGTTCTTCGCCATCACGCTTTTGGCGGCGCTGAAATCCATTCCATCGGAACTGCATGAGGCGGCGGCGATCGACGGCGCTTCGCCCTGGCAACGCTTCACCAAGGTGACGCTGCCGTTCCTGGCGCCGACCATCGCCATCACCGTGATGCTGCGCACCATCTGGATCGCCACCTTCGCCGACCTGATCTTCGTCATGACGGAAGGCGGACCGGCCGGCTCGACCAACACGGTGCCGGTCTACATCTATGTCAGCGCCTTCAAGTCGCTGGACAAGGGCTATGCCTCGGCGGTGGCGGTGCTGTTGCTCGTCCTGCTCATTGCCTATGCCATCGCGCTGATCGCCATCCGCCGCTCCCTGGTGAGGCACGTCTGATGATCGCGGG
This sequence comes from Mesorhizobium huakuii, assembly GCF_030160235.1. Lineage (GTDB taxonomy): Bacteria > Pseudomonadota > Alphaproteobacteria > Rhizobiales > Rhizobiaceae > Mesorhizobium > Mesorhizobium huakuii. The sequence goes on along the minus strand of NZ_BSNY01000007.1, from coordinate 52,396 downwards.
TCGCTCAACCTCACAACGGTTCTTCGGCGGCGTTGGCCTCTACGCGGCAATCGCGGCCTATGTGGTCTTCGCTTTGTTCCCGATCTACTGGACACTGAAGATTTCGGTCACGCCGGAGCGCCTTCTCTATTCCGAAGGCATCACCTTCTGGCCATCGCACATGACGTTGCAGAATTTCGTCACCGTGCTCGAAGCCACCGATTTCCCGCGCTATTTCCTCAACAGCGTCATCGTCTCGGTGTCGACGGCGGCCTTGGTGACGATCATCGCCACGCTTGCCGGCTACGCCATGTCGCGCTTCACTTTTCGCGGCAAGGCGGCGCTGGCGCTGATGCTGCTTTTGACCCAGACTTTCCCGCTGGTCATGGTCATTCCGCCGATCTACCGCGTCATGGGTCAGATCGGCCTGATCAACAGCCTGACCGGGTTGATCATCATCTACACCGCCTTCAACACCGCCTTTGCCACCTTCCTGATGCAGTCCTTCTTCGACGGCATCCCGAAGGACCTGGAAGAGGCAGCGATGATCGACGGCTGCACGCGTGCGCAGGCAATGCGCAAGGTCATCGTGCCGCTGACGCTGCCCGGCATGGGCGCGACGCTCGGCTTCGTCTTCACCGCCGCCTGGAGCGAGCTTCTGTTCGCGCTGATGCTGATCTCCAGCGAAGACCAGAAGACCTTCGCCGTCGGCCTGCTCACCTTCATCGGCAAGTTCGCCGTCGACTGGGGGCAGATGATGGCGGCGTCCATCCTGGCGCTGATCCCGGTCTGCATCTTCTTCGCCTTCCTGCAACGCTATCTCGTCACCGGCCTGACCGCCGGCGCCGTCAAAGGATAGATCGATGGCTTCTGTTACACTCGATAAGGTCCGCAAGGACTATGGCGCCGTCCGCGTCCTGCATGCGGTCGATCTTGAAATCGCCGATGGTGAGTTCGTGGTCCTGGTCGGGCCGTCCGGCTGCGGCAAGTCCACGCTCTTGCGCATGATCGCCGGGCTGGAGGAGGCTTCCGGCGGCGAGATCCGTATCGGCGAGCGGCTGGTCAATGATGTGGCGCCCAAGGACCGCGACATCGCCATGGTGTTCCAGTCCTACGCGCTCTATCCGCATATGGACGTGTCGAAGAACATGGGCTTCAGCCTGCTCCTGAAGAAGGCGCAGAAGTCCACCATCGACGCGCGGGTGGATGGCGCAGCCAAGCGGCTGGGCTTGGACACATTCCTGCAACGCTTGCCGCGGCAATTGTCGGGCGGCCAGCGCCAGCGCGTCGCCATGGGCCGCGCCATCGTGCGCGACCCCAAGGTGTTTCTGTTCGACGAGCCGTTGTCCAACCTCGACGCCAAGCTGCGCGTGCACATGCGCGCCGAGATCAAGGCGCTGCACCAGCAGCTGAAGACCACCTCGGTCTACGTCACCCACGATCAGATCGAAGCGATGACCATGGCCGACCGGATCGTCGTCATGCATGACGGGCTGATCCAGCAGGTCGGTGCGCCGCTCGATCTCTATGACCGCCCGGCCAACATGTTCGTCGCCGGCTTCATCGGCTCACCAGGCATGAACTTTTTGCCGGCAACGGTGGCGAAGGGCGGAAAGGTGGACGCGGTGCTTTCCGACGGCCAGAAGCTGCGGCTGCCGGATGGCCTGCCGCTCAAGGACGGCGACGCGATCACCATCGGTCTACGGCCCGAACATATAAGACTGGCCGATGACGGCGCGCTGCAGGGCGAGGTGGTGGTGGTGGAGCCGCTCGGGCTTTCGACGCAGTTCTACGTCAAACTGGCCAACCAGCAGCTCTGCGTCTTTGCCATGGGGCGCGCCGGCGTGAAGCCTGGAGACACCGTGCGGCTGGCGGCCGATCCGGCGTCACTGCATCTGTTCGATCCGAAAAGCGGTGACCGCGTCGGCTGAAGGAAATCAGCGGCCGGGGGACCCGGCCTGCAGCATCTGTATGCAAACAAAAACGCCGCCCGGTGGGCGGCGTTTTTGCTTGCATAGGAAAAACCCAGATTACTTGATCTTGGTTTCCTTGAATTCGACGTGCTTCTTGGCGACCGGATCGTACTTGCGGAACGACAGCTTGTCGGTCTTGGTACGGCTGTTCTTGCTGGTCACGTAGAAGAAACCGGTGTCGGCGGTCGACAGAAGCTTGATCTTGATGTTTGCGGCTTTGGCCATTGTATCAGTCCGTTTGTTCGTGGGGTTTTGGCCGCTGGAGCACGGGAAAACACCCGGACGCGGGAAACTTGGCGCGACACATAAAGAACGTGCCTGGAAAGTCAAGCCCGGCCGCGCTTCTCCGCCCCAGCAGAACCGCCTTACGGCCGCAAATCATGCGTTTTCCGTCTCCGGCGCCGCAATCTTTTTCCAGTCGCCGGTGGTGTTCCACCAGCGATTCGGATTGGCACGGTCGTCCAGCCCCTTGGAGCGGCTGGCGAGGATCGGCTGGATGCGGATCACCGGCTCCTGGTACGAATGGGCCTGGAAAATCGCCTCGACGACACGGCTGGCCAGCGCCTGGTCGTCAGGCAATTCGAAGGAAACCTCTACGGTGCCCGGGCGGCAGCGCAATTCGGTTTCGGCGCCGGCCGCGGCTCCATCGAGAGGCCTGTAGCGCTCGATGCCGTGCGCCGACTGGTAGGCGTTGCGGTCGTATTTGCCCATCGCCAGCGGGGCAATCGCAACCACCGCGTCCATGATGCGGTCGACATCCGCCGCCGGAGCCTGGAAGGTCACAAGCAACAGAAGCGTCATTCGCAGGGATGTGGTTTCAAAGCCGCTGTCGATCATGGGAGTGTCCTCAACTTCCGATGTTTTTGGGACACTCTTTTACCGCGTGGCTGCTGACATGGTTCTGTCAGCAGCCTGCCGCGCGCGGGAACAGAATCCATCCCGGACGCACTACAGAAGGATCTTGCGCACCAGCCTGAAGCAGACCAGGGCGATGTAGGCGCCGAAGAACAGGCCGAGCGACCAGCCGAAGCCGGAAGGCCCGAAACTGTCCATGCCGATGCCGATCGCCTGTGGGCCAAGCACCATGCCGACGCCGTAGCACAGCACGAAGGCCGCATTGGCCGACGCCAGTTCGTGACCGGAGAGCTGCGAACCGAGATGGGCGAGGCCGATCGTATACATGGCCGCGACGACACCGCCCCAGACGAACAGAAGCGCTGCCATGAGGTGCCAGTTCGCCGCAAAGAAGGGCATGAACAGCGTGCCGGCAAGGCCAACCGTGGCGCAGGCGAGCAGCAGATAGCGCCTGTCCGAAACACGGTCGCTGATCATGCCGATCGGGATCTGCAGGAGCACATTGCCAAGGCCAATCATGGTCAGCAGCAACGCGGCGTCAGCTTCGGAATAGCCGATGCGGTTGCCATAGACCGGGAACAGCGCGAAGCCGCCGGTCTCGACCGCGCCGAACACCAGCACGGCAAAAGTCGCGGTCGGCACCAGCCAGATGTAGCGCAGGAAATTGCTGGTTTCGCCATCGGCGACGATGGAGGGGCTTTCGTTGCGCGCGGCCAGCACCGGTATCGCGGCCAGCGTGACCAGCGCGATGATGACGCCGAACGGCCTGAAGCCGGAGCTGCCGAGATGGGCGAACAGCCACGGTCCGGCGGCAAAACCGAGCGACAGGACGGTGGCGTAGATGCCAAGGACGAGCCCGCGCCGGTGCGGTGGCGCCGATGTGCTGATCCAGAATTCCGACAGGATGAACAGCACCGTCAACGCGATATGCAACACGATGCGCAGCGGGAACCACATCCAGAAGTTCGGCGCGAAATGGAAGCCGACGAAGGCCAGCGCGCCGGTGGCAATCATGGCAATCATGGTCCAGGCGACGCCGAAGCGCATGGCGAGCGGTGTCGCCAGCGGCGCACCGGCGATCGAGGCCAGGCCGGCGACGGCGGTGTTGAGGCCGATCATCGAAGCCGAGTGGCCGCGCGTTTCCAGGATGACGCTGAGCAGCGGCATGCCGAGGCCGATGGCGATGCCGACGACGCTGATCGACGAGATCGCCGCCACCATCGGCAGCCAGTGTACGCGTTCGTCGCCCTGTGGTTGGGTATCGACCGTCATGGGATGCTGAATACTCTGTCTCGTTGATCTTACGCAATTCTGGACGGAAAACCCGCGTCACGCCTTTCCTGGAATTGCTCTACAGAGGTTCGCGGGTGAAGCGGTTGCGGACAAGCCGGTAGAACGGCACGGGACCGCCCGGATGCAGCAGCGGATCATGGGCGAGGCGCTTTTCCAGCTCGTCCAGGATCATTCGGGTGATGTCGGGTATGTCGGCTTCCCTGGCCTTGGCAAGCGGCAGCCAGACCAGTTCCTCGAGTTCGTTGGTCGGACCACCGCCCGGCAGTTCGACGGCGACGTCGCTGCGCCAGGCGCTGAAGAAGCGCGTGTCGAAGCGGCGCACCCGGTTGGGCGGAGTGATGGCGCGCGCGATGAAGCGCAGCGTTTCGAGCGAAGGCCTTACGCCGTGTTCAACAAAACCTTGCCAGTCACGCTTGTCGGAGGCAAAGGCCGCCCTCTCGCCGATGAGCAGTCCGGCTTCCTCATAGGTTTCGCGGATTGCGGACAAGGCGACAGCGCGGGCCCGCGCGGCACTGGTGCGGCCGGGACCTGCCAGCAATTTCGCTTCCTCGTCGCGATGCAATGCGGTGGCCGTGGCGACGCGGCTGTCGGCCGGATCGGTACGGCCGCCGGGAAACACGAATTTTCCAGGCATGAAGGCGTGGCCGGCGTGACGGCGCCCCATCAGCACAAGCACCTCATCGCCCTTGCGGTCGAGTAGGATCAGTGTCGCGGCGTCACGCGGACGCAGGGGCCGGCCGCCATGTGCGGCAAGACCCTGGTCGAGCTTGTCGACATCCGCCTTGGTCATTGCTTCCATGCGCAGGGACCTAGCGGAAACTTCTTGCATGCGAAAGTGGCCTTAGCGATTGGCGTGTTGCGCCAGCGGCGCATCAGGCGCCGTGGTGGGAGCCCGCCCCATCCTTTTCGCCACCGAATCCGTGCATATAGAACGCCCATTGCAGTCCGATGACGGCGCCTTTGACAGGCTGCAGCAGGGCAACCGACAAGATGATGGTCAGCGGCACCCAGATGAGGATGTGCTGCCAGGTGGAAAGCGTCGATGTCGCTTCGACGCCCATGAAGGCGCCGAGAACGATGTGGCCGACAATGACGATGACCAGATAGGCCGGCAGGTCGTCGGCGCGATGGTGATGGATTTCCTCGCCACAGACGCTGCAGGTCTCGACGGTCTTGGTGAAGCCGCGAAACAGCTTGCCTTCGCCGCAGTTCGGGCAGCGGCCCAAGAGGCCGCGCTTCATCGCTGTCCACAAAGGCCGGGCAACCCGGCCCGTGTGATGTTCGCCGCCGAAAACCTGTTCTTGTATCCCTAATTCTTTTGGCATCATCATCTCCTGCCGCGCGAACCCGGTCGCGTTTGCGACGCACGGGCGCGGCCCTTAGCCTTGTGAAACGACCTGGTAGAGCCTGGCAGGGGCTTTGGGTCGGTCAGCATCTCGAAGCGCATCGCGCCGGCCATCGGCGCCACCTCGACGAGCCGGACCTCGACATGGTCCGCGAGCTGGTAGCCTTTGCCTGAGCGTTCTCCGAAGAGCGAGCGAGCCGTTTCGTCGTATATATAGTAATCGCCGCCCAGAGTTGACACGGGGATGAAGCCATCGGCGCCATATTGCGGCAATTGGACAAATAGTCCTGATTTGGTGACGCCGGAGATGCGGGCGTCGAACCGGTCGTCGATGCGCTCGGCGAGATAAGCGGCAATCAGCCGGTCGACCGTGTCGCGCTCGGCCGCCATGGCACGCCGTTCCGTGCCGGAGATCAGGGTCGCAACATCTTCGAGCCGAGCTGCTTCGTCCTGCGTCAGTCCTCCCGGACCGAGGCCAAGTGCGGCAATAAGCCCGCGATGCACGATCAAATCGGCATAGCGGCGGATCGGCGAGGTGAAATGGGCGTAGCGCCTGAGGTTGAGGCCGAAATGGCCTATATTCCCGGGCGAATATTCGGCCTGGCTCTGCGAGCGCAGCACAACCTCGTTGACCAGCGCCTCATTGTCGGCGCCGCGCACGCGCTCGAGAATGCCGTTGAACTGGCTGGGCCGCATCTGCGAGCCGCGCGCCAGCGACAGGCCGAGCGTCTGCAGGAATTCGCGCAGCGATTCCTGCTTGGCGAGCGACGGCGCGTCATGCACGCGGTAGACCAGCGCCTGCTTCTTCGCCTCCAGCGTCTCGGCGGCGGCGACATTGGCCTGGATCATGAATTCTTCGATCAGCTTATGGGCATCGAGCCGTTCCGGCACGACGACGCGATCGACCGTGCCGTCCGGCTTGAGCATGATCTTGCGCTCCGGCAGGTCGAGTTCGAGCGGCTGGCGGCCGGCGCGACCGCGCTTGAGGATCGCATAGGCATCCCAGAGCGGTTTCAGCACGGTATCGAGGATCGGGCCGGTCTTGTCGTCGGGCACGCCGTCGATGGCCGCCTGCGCCTGCGGATAGGCGAGCTTCGCCGCCGATTTCATCATCACGCGGTGGAAGGAGTGGCGGATCTTGTGGCCATCGGCCGAGAAGGTCATGCGCACGGCGAGGGCCGGGCGATCCTGGCCTTCGCGCAACGAGCAGAGATCATTGGAAATACGCTCGGGCAGCATCGGCACGACGCGGTCCGGGAAATACACCGAATTGCCACGCTTCAAGGCTTCGCGGTCCAGCGCCGTGCCATAGCGGACATAGGCGGCAACGTCGGCGATCGCCACGGTGGCGATCACGCCGCCCGGATTCTTTTCGTCGAGGTCGGGCGTGGCGAAGACCGCGTCGTCATGGTCCTTGGCGTCGGCCGGGTCGATGGTGACGAGCGGCAGGTCGCGCCAGTCCTCGCGGTGGTCAAGCGTTGCCGGCTTGACGGCTTCGGATTCGGCGATGACGTCGGCCGGGAAGATATGCGGAATGTCGTGCGCGTGGATGGCGATCATCGACACCGCCTTTTCGCTGGTCAATGAGCCCAGCACGTTGAGCACCTTGGCTCTCGGCAGCCCGTAGCGGGAAGCCCGCGCCGGCTCGACCTCGACCAGATCGCCGTTCCTGGCGCCGTTCTGGAATTCCTTGTCGACGATCAGTTCGGGCTGGCGGCGTTCGACCGGTTCGATGCGGAAAGTGCCGTCCTGCAGCACGCGAAAGACGCCGAGAACGGCATCGGTGCGCTTCTCGAAGATCTTCATCACCCGACCGGTATAGGCGGGGCCCGACGGATCATCGGTCGGAAAGGTCTTGGCCAGCACGCGGTCGCCAATGCCCGGCGCCGGACCGTTGCCGCTGCGCGATACGCGGATCGAGACGACAGGCGGCTCGCCCGTGCCGACGGACTCCGCCGGATGCGCCAGCAAGATGCCGTCGCCGTCGCGGCCAAAAATGTCGAGCACGGCGACATGGGGCAGGGCGCCGACGCGGGCCAGCCGCTTGCGCTCCTTGGTGAGCACGCCTTCGTCCTGCAGGTCGCGCAGAATGTCTTTCAGCCAGATGCGGTCATCGCCGCGCAGCGCGAAAGCCTTGGCGATGTCGCGCTTTCCGGCACGATCGGGATTTTCGGCGATATAGCGCAGGATTTCGTCGCGCGAAGGCCTGTAGTCGTCCTTGACCTTGGCCCTGGTGTCGGCGGTGCGCGGATCGCCGTGGCTCCGTCCGGTGATCCTGCGCGCCACGCCGTCCTACCCTTTTTTCTTCGCTGCCGGCTTCTTGGCGGCTGTTTTCTTGGCCGCTGGCGCTTTGGCGGCCGCCGCCTTGCGGAACGGCTTCTTGCCGCCGCCGCCCTTGGCTTCCTTCTCGGCAATCAGCGCCAGCGCATCCTCGATGGTCACCGATTGCGGATCCTTGCCCTTGGGCAGCGTGGCATTGACCTTGCCGAAATTGACATAAGGCCCGTATTTGCCGTCGCGCACGACAATCTTGCCGCCGCCATCCGGATGGTCGCCAAGCTCCTTCAGGGCCGCTGGCGTGCCGCCATTGCGGCCGCCCTTGCCCTTCGACTGCTTCTCGGCAATCACCGTGACGGCGCGGTTGAGGCCGATCGAGAACACATCCTCGATGCTGTCGAGATTGGCATAGGTGCCGTCATGCAGCACGAACGGACCGTAGCGGCCGAGCCCGGCCGAGATCATCTTGGACGTTTCAGGATGCTTGCCGATATCGCGTGGCAGCGCCAGCAACGCCAACGCTTTCTCATGGTCGATGGATTCGGGCGTCCAGCCCTTGGGCAGGCTCGAACGCTTGGCTTCCTTGCCGTCACCGCGCTGGAGGTAGGGACCGAAGCGACCCGAGCGCAGGGTGATTTCCTCCGCCGTATAGGGATCCTTGCCGAGCACCTTGATGCCGTCCTCGCCGCCGCCATTCTCGCCATTCGGATTGGCGGCGTCGCCGAGCTGGCGGGTGAAGGAGCATTCCGGATAGTTCGAGCAGCCGACGAAAGCGCCGAACTTGCCGAGCTTCAGCGACAGGTTGCCGGTGCCACATTTCGGGCAGATGCGCGGGTTGGAGCCGTCTTCACGCGCGGGGAACACAAGCGGCGCCAGTTCCTCGTTGAGCGCATCGAGCACGTCGGTGACGCGCAGTTCCTTGATGTCGGCGACGGCGCCCGAAAAATCCTTCCAGAAATCGCGCAGCACGTCCTTCCAGGCAAGCTTGCCGTCCGAGATCTCGTCGAGCTTTTCCTCCAGCGATGCGGTGAAGTCATATTCGACATATCGCTCGAAGAAGCTTTCGAGGAAGGCGGACAACAGGCGGCCCTTGGCCTGCGGCACCAGCCGGCGCTTGTCGATCGTGACATAGTCGCGGTCCTCGAGCGTCTTCAGGATTGCCGTGTAGGTCGACGGGCGGCCGATGCCGAGCTCTTCCAGCTTCTTGATCAGCGAGGCCTCGGAATAGCGCGGCGGCGGCTCGGTCGTGTGCTGGGTGGCGTTGATCGCCTGGCGGGCAAGCTGCTCGCCGGCGCGGATTTCCGGCAGACGGCGGTTTTCCTCGTCCTCCGCGTCATCGTCCTTCTGATCGGTGTAGGCGGCGATGAAGCCGTCGAAGCGAACGACCGAACCGATGGCGCGAAGTTCGGCGGTGCGGGCGCCGTTGACCGCCTCGATCTCGACCGTGGTGCGCTCGATCTCGGCCGGCTGCATCTGGCTGGCGATGGCGCGCTTCCAGATCAGCTCATAGAGCCGCATCTGGTCTGAATCGAGATATTGCCGGACCGATGCCGGGGTGCGCATGAAATCCGTCGGGCGGATTGCTTCATGCGCTTCCTGGGCATTCTTGGCCTTGGTCGTGTAGAAACGCGGCTTTTCCGGCAGGTATTTCGGGCCGAATTCCTTGGCAATGGCGTCACGGGCAGCGTCGATCGCCTCGGGCGCCATCTGGACGCCGTCGGTTCGCATATAGGTGATCAGGCCGGTGGTTTCGCCGCCGATCTCCATGCCTTCATAGAGCCGCTGCGCCACCTGCATGGTGCGGGTGGCCGAAAAACCGAGGCCCGAGGAGGCGGCCTGCTGCAGCGTCGAGGTGGTGAAGGGCGGGCCGGGGTTGCGCTTGGTCGGCTTGGCTTCCACCGACAACGCCTTGAAGCTCGCACCTTCGAGCATCGCCTTGATGTCGTCGGCCTGCGCCTTGTTGGCAATGTCGAGCTTTTGCAGCTTCTTGCGCTCGAAGGCGGTCAGCCGCGCTTCGAAAGTCTCGTTGCGCGGCGTGCCGAGGATAGCGGCGATCTGCCAATATTCCTCGCGGATGAAGCGTTCGATCTCGGCTTCGCGGTCGCAGACCAGGCGCAGCGCCACCGACTGGACGCGGCCGGCCGAACGGGCGCCAGGCAATTTGCGCCACAGGACCGGCGACAGCGTGAAGCCTACAAGATAGTCCAGCGCCCGGCGGGCGAGATAGGCATCGACCAGCGGCCCGTCGATCTGGCGAGGATTGGCCATGGCTTCCAGCACCGACGATTTGGTGATGGCGTTGAAGACGACGCGGCTGACCGGCTTGTCCTTGAGCGCACGCTTCTGCTTCAGCACTTCCAGCACATGCCAGGAAATGGCCTCGCCCTCGCGATCCGGGTCGGTGGCAAGGATCAGGCCGTCGGCATCCTTGACCGCCTTGGCGATGTCGGCGAGCCGCTTGCCCGAAGCGGTGTCGACCGCCCAGGACATGGCGAAGTCTTCATCCGGGCGCACCGAACCGTCCTTGGCCGGCAAATCGCGGACATGGCCGAACGAGGCCAGAACCTTGTAGTTCTTGCCGAGGTATTTGTTGATTGTCTTCGCCTTGGCCGGCGATTCGACGACGACGACGTCCATGAGGTCTCATATCAGCTGTGATGCGGCAGAAGAATTCCGCTGCGCGCGACGAAATCTCGTTCTATTTGCCGCTCACATGGCCGCGCTTTTGCATCCGGTCAAGGGGAAGCGCCCAAATTGCGGAGCTGTTCGCAGCAATACACTCTTAGAGTGTATGGAGAAAATCACAGATTTTGCTGGGAGAGATGACGTCCCTTGCTCGACGCAAACGGCCCAATTCATTTTTCCGCCGAGTCGGGGGAAAGCCGGCTGCGTGCGACGCCGGGAAAGGTTGCCCTGGCGCTGGCCGCCGGCTGCATGGAGGCATGCACGGCGACCAGCCTTGTCCCGCCGGCAGGCGGGCGATGGTGTCGAGGATCAATCGGCTTTGGCGATGTGCCAGACGCCCGCAACGCCATCGCCAGCCACATCGCCGGCCTTCTTGTCCTTGATGAAGGTGTAGAGCGGCTTGCCGTCATAGGCCCACATCTTGGTGCCGTCGGTACGGTCGACGATCGTCCAGCCTTCGGAAGCCTTCGCGCCGGCCTCGGCCTTCAGCGGCGGCCAGTTGGCGGCGCATTTGTCGTAGCAGTTCGACTTGCCCTTCTCGTCCTTGTCATAGGTATAGAGCGTCATGCCCTTGGCGTCGGTGTAGATCTTGGTGCCGTTGACCTTTGCTTCCTTCCACGCATCGGCGGCGAAGGTTGCGGCGGTGCTGAGAAGCAGCGCGGCCAGCCCTATGGTTATGGTTTTCATGGAAATCTCCCTGGCTGATATTGGAGACGCGCGGGAAATCGCGGCCTCCTTGACATCAACGTCCCAGGCCGGCGCTTTCGTCCCCGATGTCCGTATGCCGCTGACTCTCCACACAATGGTGATTGGCAGAGAGGGCTGGGCGTCGCTATATCCGCCCGGGAGCAGTTGGAGTTTTGGAATGGCATTGGACATCGGCTATGTCAGCGCGGTCGGGGCGGGGGCCATCTCGTTCCTGTCGCCTTGCGTGTTGCCGCTGGTGCCGCCCTATCTCTGCTACATGGCAGGCGTTTCGGTCGACGATTTTCGCGGCGATGCAGGCGTCACGGCCCGCGAAGGTACGCGGGGCGCGCTGCTCTATTCCTCCATCGCCTTCGTGCTCGGCTTCTCGACCGTGTTCGTGGCGCTCGGCGCCGGCGCCTCAACCATCGGCAGGCTGCTGCGCGTCTGGCAGGAGCCGCTGGCGATGGGCGCTGGCGTGCTGATCATCCTGATGGGACTGAATTTCCTCGGCATATTGCGTATTCCGCTTTTGTCGCGCGAGGCGCGTTTCCAGTCGCAGGGCAAACCGGCAAATGCACTTGCTGCCTATGTCATGGGGCTCGCCTTCGCCTTTGGCTGGACGCCGTGCATCGGCCCGGTGCTGGGGCCGATCCTGACGCTGGCCGGCGGGCGCGAGACGGTGGGCGAGGGCGCGCTGCTGCTCGCCGCCTATTCGCTCGGACTTGGCATACCCTTCCTGATCGCGGCGCTGTTCTCCGGCGCCTTCATGCGCTTCCTCGGCAAATTCCGCGTCCATCTCGGCCGCGTCGAAAAGGCGATCGGCGCGCTGCTGGTGGTCGCCGGCGTGTTTTTCCTCACCGGCGGCGTGCAGACGGTTTCTTACTGGCTGCTGGAGAATTTCCCGGTGTTGGGTCGGCTGGGGTAGCCTCCACCACCTTCAATGCGGAACGATGCCTGAAGGGCAGCGTTAGTCGGCCATGTTCAACAGCTATGGCGAAACGAAAATGGTAGCCAAGGCGGACGTACATAAATTCTTCAAGGCCTATGAGAAGATCTACAATGAAGCGATAGCCGGAAACGCTGACATGGACGATGTCGGCAAGATGTATTCAGCCGGCTTTGTCTCGGTGACGCCGGCAGCGGTCATGGTCGGCGAGAATTGCCAGCAGTTGAAAGACATCATGAAAAAGGGTTTTGAGGCCTATCGTGCCATAGGCAGCAAAAAGATGACCTGCACCGGCGTCTCGGTGACATCAATCGATCAGGACCACTGCGTGGCAGAGGTAAAGTGGTCCGGCGACTATGAGCGCAAGGATGGCAAGCCCGTGATCATCGACTTTGCGATCAACTATATGGTCGAAAAGCGCGACGGCGATCTGAAGGTATTTGGCTGGATCGCCGGTGATGAACAGGCTGAATTCAGGAAGCACGGCCTGATGTAGATGCAAATCCGCTGATTAAGAGTCAGCGGCTCCTCCATCTCACCGGAATTTAACCGCATTGGTGCAGCATGGCGCCGCTGCTAGCATGATTTGATTCCCAACTCTTTTTCATACGGTTGCCATCCATGAGCCAGAGATCCTGCCTGTCCGTCATCCTCGCCGCTGGCGAAGGCACGCGTATGAAGAGCGCGCTGCCGAAGGTGCTGCACCAGATCGCGGGCCTGCCGATGGTCGCCCATGTGGTGAAGGCGGCCGACGCCGCCGGTGCGACCAGCGACGCGATCGTCATCGGCCATGGCGCGGAAGAGATGCGCAAGGCGGTGGCGAAGTTCTCGCCCAAGGCCGAGACCTTCGTGCAGGAAGAGCGCCTGGGTACGGCGCACGCCGTTCTTGCCGCCCGTGAAGCGATATCAAGGGGTTATGACGACATCCTGGTGATGTTTGGCGACACGCCGCTGATCGATGCTGACGCGCTGAACCTGGCTCGGCTGAAACTCGCCGAAGGTGCGGCCGTCGCGGTGATCGGCTTCCGGACGCCCAATCCAAACGGCTATGGCCGGCTGGTCGAAAAAGGCGGCAAGCTGATTGCCATCCGCGAGGAAAAGGACTGTTCCGAGGCGGAAAAGAAGATCGGTTTCTGTAATGCCGGCATGATGGCGGTGGCCGGCGCCCATGCGCTGAAGCTGCTCGACGCTGTCGGCAACAAGAACGCCAAGGGCGAGTATTATCTCACCGACATCGTCGAGATCGCCGGCGCGCAAGGCCTCGATGTCGTCGCCACGGAAGCCAGTTTCGAGAATGCGCTCGGCATCAACAACCGCGCCGAACTGGCGCAGGCCGAGGGCATCTGGCAGGCACGCCGCCGCCAGGAGGCGATGCTGTCGGGCGTGACGCTGCTCGCGCCGGAGACCGTGTATTTCTCGTATGACACCGAGATCGGCGCCGACACCGTCGTGGAGCCGAATGTCTGGTTCGGCCCGGGCGTGAAGATCGCCGGCGGCGCCAAGATCCATGCCTTCAGCCATATTGAAGGTGCAACCATTGCATCGAATTGCGATGTCGGGCCATTCGCGCGGCTGCGGCCGGGCGCCGATCTCCGGAACAAGGCAAAGGTCGGCAATTTCTGCGAGGTCAAGCAGGCTGTTGTCGAGGAGGGCGCCAAGGTCAACCATCTGACCTATATCGGCGATGCCCGCGTCGGCGCAGGCGCCAATATCGGCGCCGGCACCATCACCTGCAATTATGACGGCTATTCGAAATTCTTCACCGATATCGGCGAGGGCGCCTTTGTCGGCTCGAACTCCTCGCTGGTGGCCCCGGTTTCGATCGGCAAGGGCGGCTACATCGCCTCGGGCAGCGTGATCACCGAAAGCGTGCCCGACGACGCGCTAGCCTTCGGCCGCGCCCGCCAGAAGACGATTCCCGGCAAGGGCAAGGAATTGCGCGAGCGTTTCGCTTCGGCCGCAGCGGCGAAGAAGAAGGCGGCGGGCGCCGATCACTAGCGGGTTTACTTGCCGCCGAGGCAATCGAAAAACCGACCAATTGCAGTAACCGGATTGCAAGTGCGGTCTGGCATGGTGCATGCGTGTGCAAGCGTCCATTACACCGGGCGAAATGCAATGTGACTTTCACGGCAGACCGGCCATCCCTAAGTATCGCTGGTTTTCCATGGGGAATCGGGGGTTATCTGCATGTGCGGCATCGTTGGAATCATCGGCCATTCGCAGGTTGCGCCGCTCATCGTCGATGCGCTGAAGCGGCTTGAATATCGCGGCTATGACTCGGCCGGTGTAGCCACCATCGAGCATGGCAAGCTTGCCCGCCGCCGCGCCGAAGGCAAGCTGATCAACCTCGAACGCCGGCTCAAGGAGGAGCCGCTCGACGGCACGATCGGCATCGGCCACACGCGCTGGGCCACCCATGGCGTGCCCAACGAGACCAACGCGCATCCGCATTTTTCCGACGGCGTCGCCATCGTCCACAACGGCATCATCGAGAACTTCGCCGAGCTGCGCGACGAACTGGTCCGCGACGGCTATTCCTTCTCCTCGCAGACCGACACCGAGGTGGTGGCTCATCTGGTGGCGCGCGAACTCGCCAAGGGGCTGAAGCCGGTCGAGGCGGCGCATGCGGCGCTGAAGCGGCTGGAAGGCGCCTTTGCGCTGGCCATCATGTTCAAGGGCGACGAAGACCTGATCGTCGGCGCCCGCAACGGCCCGCCGCTGGCCGTCGGCCATGGCGACGGCGAAATGTTCCTGGGCTCCGACGCCATCGCGCTGGCGCCGTTCACCAATTCGATCACCTATCTCGAGGACGGCGACTGGGCGGTGGTGCGCCGCGACAGCGTCGCCATCTTCGACATCGACGGCAGACAAGTCGAGCGCAAGCGCCAGCAGTCGCTGTCGACCTCCTTCATGGTCGACAAGGGCAACCGCCGCCACTTCATGGAAAAGGAAATCCATGAACAGCCCGAGGTGATCTCGCACACGCTGGCGCATTACGTCGATTTCGTCTCCGGCGTCTCGAAGCCGCTCGACCTGCCGTTCGACTTCGCCAAGATCGGCCGGCTGGCGATCTCGGCTTGCGGCACCGCCTATCTCGCCGGCCTGATCGGCAAATACTGGTTCGAGCGCTATGCGCGGCTGCCGGTCGACATCGATGTCGCCTCGGAGTTCCGCTACCGCGAAATGCCGCTGTCGGCCAACGATGCCGCCTTCTTCATCTCGCAATCGGGCGAGACCGCCGACACGCTGGCCTCGCTGCGCTACTGCCGCAAGGCCGGCATGAAGATCGGCGCCGTCGTCAATGTGCGGGAATCGACCATGGCGCGCGAATCCGACGTCGTGCTGCCGACGCTGGCCGGCCCCGAGATCGGCGTCGCCTCGACCAAGGCTTTCACCTGCCAACTCTCGGTGCTGGCTTCGCTTGCGGTGCGTGCCGGCGTGGCGCGCGGCACGATCTCGAAGGAGCAGGAAAAGACCCTGGTGCGGGCGCTTTCGGAAGCGCCGCGCTATGCCAACCAGGTGCTCAAGCTCGAGGAGCAGATCGAGCGGATCGCGCGCGAGCTGTCACGCTACAAGGACGTGCTCTATCTCGGCCGCGACACCAATTTCCCGCTGGCCATGGAAGGCGCGCTGAAACTCAAGGAAATCTCCTATATCCACGCCGAGGGTTATGCGGCGGGCGAGTTGAAGCACGGGCCGATCGCGCTGATCGACGAGAACATGCCGGTCATCGTCATTGCGCCGCATGACCGCATTTTCGAGAAGACCGTGTCGAACATGCAGGAAGTGGCGGCGCGCGGCGGCAAGATCATCCTGATCACCGACAGCAAAGGGGCGGCGCAGGTGAGCGTGAAGACGATGGAGACGATCATCCTGCCCGACGTGCCCGAAATCATCTCGCCGATCATCTACGCGCTGCCGATCCAGATGCTGGCCTATTTCGCCGCCGTGTTCATGGGCACCGATGTCGACCAGCCGCGCAATCTGGCAAAATCGGTCACGGTGGAATAGGGGCCTTAACGGGCGCTCTTTAAAAACTTCGCAGTTCCAAACGGCGTCCCGGTTCACTAATGTTGCGCTGCAACCCGCGCCCGGTGAACCATGTCCGATGCTCCCAAGACCTCCGGCATGACCCGGCTGAGGAACTATTTCCTCACGGGCTTCGTCGTCTGCGCGCCGCTGGCGATCACCGCCTATATCGCCTGGTCGTTCATCGGCTGGGTCGATTCCTGGGTAAAGCCCTATATTCCGGCGCGTTACAGCCCCGACACCTATCTGCCGTTTCCGGTCCCGGGGTTCGGGCTGATCGTCGCGCTGATCCTGATCACGCTGATCGGTTTCCTCACCGCCAACATTGTCGGCCGCGCCATCGTCGGTTTCGGCGAGCGCCTGCTTGGTCGCATGCCGCTGGTGCGCGGCATCTATGGCTCGCTGAAGCAGATTTTCGAGACCGTGCTGTCGAACAAGGGCGACATGTTCCGCCAGGTCGGACTGGTCGAATATCCGCGCAAGGGCGTGTGGTCGCTGGTGTTCGTCGCCAGCGAGAAGGAAACCGAGATCAACGAGAAGCTCGACCAGGAAGGCGATCCGCTGATCGCCGTGTTCATGCCCTGCACGCCGAACCCGACGACAGGGTTCCTGATGTATGTGCTGAAGTCGGACATCGTGCTGCTCGACATGACGATCGAGGACGGCGCCAAGCTGATCGTCTCGGCCGGGTTGGTGGCGCCCGAGGTGAAGACCAAGTTGGTGACTATGAATGGCGAGCCGATCAACGGAACGGTTGCCAATCCGCCGCTTGGGCCTCATCCGGCGCGCAAGAGCCGCACGGCCTCGTCGCGGCCGAACAAATAGAGCAGCAGGCGCAGCGCCTCGCCGCGGTCGGACTGCAATTCCGGGTCGCGCGACAGGATCAGCCTGGCGTCGTCGCGGGCAGCCTCCAGGAGATCGGCATGCGCCTCGATGCGCGCCACCTGGAAACCCGGTGTGCCGGACTGGCGGGTGCCCAACAACTCGCCTTCGCCGCGCAATTTCAGGTCTTCCTCGGCGATCAAAAACCCGTCCTCGGTCTCGCGCATCACCGAGAGCCGGCGTTTTGCGGTCTCGCCGAGCGGGTCCTTGTAGAGCAGCACGCAAGAGGATGGCTTGTCGCCGCGCCCGACCCGGCCACGCAGCTGGTGCAGTTGCGCAAGGCCGAAACGCTCGGCATGCTCGATGACCATGACGGTGGCGTCGGGCACGTCGACGCCGACCTCGATGACCGTGGTGGCGATCAGGATGCGGGTCTCGCCTTCCTTGAAGGCGCGCATCGCTTCGTCCTTCTCGGCGCCCTTCATGCGTCCGTGGACAAGGCCGATGCGGTCGCCGAACAGCGGCTTCAGCGAGGCAAAGCGATCCTCGGCCGACATCAGCTTGATCTCTTCGGATTCCTCGACCAGCGGGCAGATCCAGTAGATTTTCTGGCCGCCGGCGACGGCATCCTCCATGCGGCCGACCAGTTCGTCGAGCCGCTCCAGCGGCAGTGTGACGGTGCGGATCGGCTGCCGGCCGGCCGGCTTTTCCGTCAGCTTCGACACATCCATGTCGCCGAAGGCGGTCAGCACCAGCGTGCGCGGGATGGGTGTGGCCGTCATCACCAGCATGTCGGGCGCGTCGCCCTTGGCGGTGATGGCAAGCCGCTGGTGGACGCCGAAACGATGCTGCTCGTCGATAACGGCGAGCACCAGATCATGGAAAGTCACCGTCTCCTGGAACAGCGCGTGGGTGCCGACGACGATGTCGATGTCGCCGCTTGCCAGGCCGGCCAGAGTTTCGGTGCGTTCGCGGCCCTTTTCGCGGCCGGTCAGGATGGCGATGCGCAGCCCGACCTTGGCGGCCAGCGGCGCGATCGTCGCCAGGTGCTGGCGCGCCAGGATTTCGGTCGGCGCCATCAGTGCAGCCTGGCCGCCGGCCTCGACGGCGCGCGCCATGGCAAGAAGCGCGACCACCGTCTTGCCCGAGCCGACATCGCCCTGCAGCAGCCGCAGCATGCGCTCGGGGTCGGCAAGGTCGGCATTGATTTCGGCCAGCGCGAATTCCTGGCTTGCGGTCAGCGAATAGGGAAGGGCCGAACGCAGTTTCTCGACGATGCGGCCGTCGCCAACCAGGGGGCGTCCGGAAAGGCGGCGGATCTTTGCCCGCACCAGCGCCAGCGAGACCTGGCCAGCCAGCAACTCGTCATAGGCGAGACGCCGCCAGGCGGCACCGTCGATGGAAACGTCGATCGGGTCGGCCGGATTGTGGATGCGGGTGAGCGCGTCGGCAAAGCTGGGAAACGTGTGCCGGCGCATGAAGGCGCCGTCCTGCCACTCCGGAAATTCGGGGAGACGCGCCAGCGCCTGGCCGATCGCGCGGCGCAGCACCTTGCCGGAGAGGCCCGCGGTGAGCGGATAGACCGGCTCGACCAGCGGAAGGTTCTCCGCCTCGCTGGCCAGCGCGATGTGGTCGGGGTGGACCATGGTCGGGCGGCCGTTGAACCATTCCATGCGGCCCGAGACCACGACATGCTCGCCCACGGGCATTGCCTTTTCAAGATAGGCGGCGTGCGCGTGGAAAAAAGTCAGGCCGATTTCGCCGGTATCGTCATGGGCATAGACCCTGTAGGGCACCGACCGGTTGCCGCGCGGCGGCGGCTGGTGGCGGTCGATGCGCACGTCGAGGGTGACGATCTGGCCTTCCGCGGAACCCGCGATGCCCGGCCGGCTGCGGCGGTCGATGACGGTGTGCGGCAGCACGAACAGAAGGTCGCCCGCGCGGGCCGCGCGATCACCAAGATCAGCCGTGACGACCTTCTCGATCAGTGCGCCCACCTTCGGCCCGACGCCGGCAAGCGAAGTGATCGGAACAAACAGCGGATCGAGGATGGAAGGACGCATGATGTCAGCTTATGTCGCGACGGCTACAGCGCAAGGCTGACAGCCCCTTCTATCCACGCTATATGCGCCGCAGCAAGTGAGGATGCGCCACAATGACCGGAACGAAACGATCAAGCGAGGGGCTGGACGCTCATCGCCGCAAGCTGTTGTTCCGCTCCTGGCATCGCGGCATGCGGGAGATGGATCTTATCCTCGGCACCTTCGCCGACGCCGAGATCGGCGCCTTGACGGCTGAGGAAATCGACCAATATGAGAGGCTCCTCGACATTTCCGACACCGAATTCCTGCCACTGATCACCGGTGAACGCCCGATCCCGGCGGATATCGATTGTCCTGTCCTGCAAAAGATCCTGGCGTCCCGCCGGACCATGACTTTCTGAACAAAAACAATTCCAGGAAAAGTGCGAAGCGGTTTTCCCAGAGAATTGCGACAAGCAAAGACCGTGATTTGATGAGCCTCATTCCCACCATAGGTCTGCCGAAAGGCCGTGCCGGCCAGTTCATAGTCGACGGTGTCGCCGATGGCTACGAGGCCTTCGCGCTGGTGCAGGCTGCCCTGGAAATCGCGCCCGACAAGCCGGTGCTGTTCGTGGCGCGCGACGGCCAGCGCCTGCCTGCTATCATCGAGGCGCTGGCCTTCGCCGCACCCGGCCTGCCGGTGCTGGAACTGCCGGCCTGGGACTGTCTGCCCTACGACCGGGTCTCGCCCGGCTCCGACGCTGCCGCCAAGCGCCTCGATGCGCTGACCGCGATGATCGCGCTGGCGAAGAAGCCGCATCGCGCCGTCATCCTCACCACCGCCAATGCTCTGCTGCAGCGCGTTCCGCCGGCCGACCTGGTCGAGGCGCAGACCTTTCATGCCAGGCCCGGCAACCAGATCGACATGAACGCGCTGGTGTCGCGGCTGGAAACGTCCGGCTTCGAGCGTGTGCCGACGGTGCGCGGTATCGGCGAATTCGCGGTGCGCGGCGGCATTCTCGACCTGTTTGCTCCGGGCTGGACCGAGGCGCTGCGGCTGGATTTCTTCGGCGACACGCTGGAATCGATCCGCGTCTTCGATGCCGCCACCCAGCGCACCACCGGCCAGCGCAAGTCGATGGCGCTGCAGGCGATGAGCGAAGTGGCGCTGACGCCCGAAACCATCAGCCGTTTCCGCCGCTCCTATATCGAAGCCTTTGGCGCGCCGCAGCGCGACGATGGTCTCTACGCGGCAGTAAGCGAGGGCAGGCGGTTCGCCGGCATGGAACACTGGCTGCCGTTCTTCTACGAGCGGCTGGAGACGGTGTTCGACTATCTGCCCGACACACCCGTCATTTTCGACCATCTGGCGCATGAGGCACTGGCCGAGCGCCACACGTTGATCCTCGACCATTATGAAGCGCGCAAGAAGCAGGCCGACGCTGCGCTGAAGGATGCGGTGCCCTACAAGCCGGTTGCGCCCGATCTGCTCTATCTCTCGCCGGAAAACCTGATCGCCTCGCTAGGACCGCGCGAAGCGATCGACTTCACGCCCTTCGACGCGCCCGATGCCGGCGCGAAAAAGGTCTACCACGCCGGCTCGCGCCATGGCCGCAGCTTTGTCGAGGAGCGCGCCGATCCGAACGTCAACGTCTTCGACGTCGTCGTCAGGCATATCGCCGACGAACGCGCGGCGCGCCGGCGCATTGTCATCGCCGGCTGGACGGAAGGCTCGCTCGACCGGCTTGGCCAGATACTCACCGAGCATCATCTCGGCAATCTCAAGCAGGTCGAGACGCTGGCGCAAGCCGAACAGCTCGAGCCAGGGCAGGCGGCTCTTGCCGTGCTGCCGCTCGAATCCGGCTTCGAGACCGAAAAACTTGTCGTCGTTGCCGAACAGGACATTCTGGGCGACCGGCTGATCCGGCGTTCCAAGCGCAAGAAGCGCGCATCCGACTTCATTGCCGAGGCCTCTGCGCTGTCGGCCGGCGATATCGTCGTCCATGCCGACCATGGCATTGGCCGCTTCATCGGCCTGCGCACCATCGAGGCGGTCGGTGCGCCGCATGACTGCCTGGAAATCCACTATGCCGGCGACGACCGGTTGTTCCTGCCGGTGGAAAACATCGAGCTGCTGTCGCGCTACGGTTCTGACACGGCCGAAGCGACGCTGGACAAGCTCGGCGGCGGCGCCTGGCAATCGCGCAAGGCCAAGCTGAAGCGGCGCCTGCTGGACATGGCGGGCCAGTTGATCCGGATCGCCGCCGAGCGGCAGATGCGCGCCGCACCGGCGCTGGTGCCGGCCGAGGGCCTCTATGACGAATTCGCCGCGCGTTTCCCCTATGAGGAGACCGACGACCAGCAGACGGCCATCGACTCGGTCAGGGACGATCTCGGCGCCGGCAAGCCGATGGACCGGCTGATCTGCGGCGATGTCGGCTTCGGCAAGACCGAAGTGGCGCTGCGCGCCGCCTTCATCGCGGCGATGGAAGGGTTCCAGGTGGCCGTGGTGGTGCCGACGACGCTGTTGTCGCGCCAGCACTTCAAGACATTTTCCCAGCGTTTCTCAGGCCTGCCCATTCGCGTCGCCCAGGCCTCGCGGCTGGTCGGCGCCAAGGAACTCGCCGAGACGAAGAAGGCTTTGGCCGAGGGCCAGGTCGACATCGTCGTCGGCACCCATGCGCTGCTCGGTTCGTCGATCTCGTTCAAGAATCTCGGCTTGCTGATCATCGACGAGGAGCAGCACTTTGGCGTCAAGCACAAGGAACGGCTGAAGGACCTGAAAACCGACGTCCATGTGCTGACCCTGTCGGCGACCCCGATCCCGCGCACGCTTCAACTGGCGCTGACCGGCGTGCGCGAGCTGTCGCTGATCGCCACGCCGCCGGTCGACCGCATGGCGGTGCGCACCTTCATCTCGCCCTTCGACCCGCTGGTCATCCGCGAGACGCTGCTTCGCGAGCGTTATCGTGGCGGACACTCCTTCTATGTCGTTCCGCGCATCAGCGATCTCTCGGAAATCCATGATTTCCTGAAGGAATCTGTCCCGGAGTTGAAAGTGGCGGTGGCCCATGGCCAGATGCCGCCAGGTGAACTCGACGACATCATGAATGCCTTCTATGACGGCCAGTACGATGTGCTTTTGTCGACGACCATCGTCGAATCCGGCCTCGACATCCCGACCGCCAACACGCTGATCATCCACCGCGCCGACATGTTCGGCCTGTCGCAGCTCTACCAGCTGCGCGGCCGCGTCGGCCGTTCCAAGGTGCGCGCCTATGCGCTGTTCACGCTGCCGGCCAACCGCAAGCTGACCGATACGGCCGAGCGCCGGCTGAAGGTGCTGCAATCGCTCGACACGCTCGGCGCCGGCTTCCAGCTCGCCAGCCACGATCTTGATATCCGAGGCGCCGGCAATCTCTTGGGCGAAGAACAATCCGGCCATATCAAGGAAGTCGGCTTCGAGCTTTACCAGCAGATGCTAGAAGAGGCCGTCGCCGAGGTGAAGGATTCCGGCGAGGTCCAGGATGGCGGCTGGTCGCCGCAGATCGCGGTCGGCACGGCGGTGATGATCCCGGAAAGCTATGTGCCGGACCTGCAGCTCAGGCTGGCGCTTTACCGCCGTCTCGGCGACCTCGAAAACACCGAGGAGATCGACGCTTTCGGCGCCGAGCTGATCGACCGTTTCGGCCCGCTGCCGGACGAGGTGAAGCATCTGTTGAAAATCGTCTTCATCAAGGCGCTTTGCCGCAAGGCCAATGTCGAGAAACTCGACGCCGGGCCGAAGGGCGTCGTCATCCATTTCCGCAAGCGCGAGTTCTCCAATCCGGTCGGGCTGGTCAAGTTCATCGGCGAGCAGGGCTCGCTGGCCAAGATCCGCCCGGACCACAGCGTCGTTTTCACCCGCGACTGGCCGACGCCGGAGAAGCGGCTGGCGGGCTCGGCAGTGGTCATGACGCAGTTGGCAAGGCTGGTGGAGAAGGCGGCTTAGTGCGGGATTTTTCGCTTAGCAAAGATCGCTTCCGGGTCTGCGGCGATTGGAGCCATTGAAGTATTTTGGCCCAAGGGATCAGATGGGGCCGCAACTCATCGCTGAACGGGGAATTCCATGAACCCGCAGACGTTCGATGAATACTGGCTCGGATATCTCGCCGGCCATTCAAAACCTTCGACGCGGTTTATCCATTATATCGGCCTGTTTTTCGCACCGCTCGCCGGGATTGCGGCATCTTTTCTGGTCGTCTGGTGGGCTTTCCTGATCATCATCCCGTTCTTCTACCTCGCGGCGCTCTTTACCCACCCTTTGCTTGAGCACAACAGCAACAAGCCGTTCGCGGACCGGCCGCTGTGGAGCGCCATCGCCTTGCTTCGCATGCTTGTACTCGATCTGACGGGTGGGCTTGGCCGCCAGCTCAGGCGATTGGACGAGGGCGTCCGTTAGGCATGGCGAAGGCGGTCGTCGCTCTCTGTTCCGCCATTCTGTTGCTTGGAGCGGGCTTCCATCTCTATTGGGGTTTCGGTGGTCGCCTTGGCGCCGGTGTCGCGCTGCCGCAGCGCGAGGATGGAACCCCAGCCATCAAGGAGACGGCTGTCGGTGCGATGGCGGTGGGATTAATCCTGGTGCTGGTGCTGCTGCTGGTTCTCGGCTTCGCCGGTGTAGTCCGCCTGCCGGTGCCGCAACAGCTGCTGAATGCATGCATTGTCGTATGGACATTCATTTTCATGGCGCGGGCGTTGAGTTGGTCGAGATATTTCGGGCTGTTCAAGCAGGTCAGGGCCACACGTTTTGCCCGCTATGATACCTGGTTCTACAGCCCATCCTGTTTACTGTTGGGTTGGGCTTTTTCTATCTCGCTCTGTCACAGGCGGCGGATTGAGCCGTCGGCCACCATTCGCCAGCGCTGAAATTCCGGTCTAGAATAGGAAATCGGCTTCGTGTATGGAGCCGCCACCCCATATAGGGGCGGGAAAGGCGGGCGAGGGTGCCTGCCGGAAAGAGCGTTGGGTGCAGCGATGACGAAATGGTCGCCGAATTCGTGGAGAGCAAAGCCGATCAAGCAGGTTCCTGCCTATCCGGACCTTGCCGCGCTGAAGAACACGGAAGCCCAACTCGCCACCTACCCGCCGCTGGTCTTTGCCGGCGAGGCACGCAAGCTGAAGAAGCAACTCGCGGCGGTCGCCGCCGGTGAGGCGTTCCTGCTCCAGGGTGGCGATTGCGCCGAAAGCTTTGCCGAACATGGCGCCGACAACATCCGCGACTTCTTCCGCGTCTTCCTGCAGATGTCGGTCGTATTGACCTTCGCCGGTGCACAGCCGGTGGTGAAGGTCGGACGCGTCGCCGGCCAGTTCGCCAAGCCGCGCTCGTCCGACAACGAGACCAAGGGCGAGGTGACGCTGCCGAGCTATCGCGGCGACATCATCAATGGCATCGAATTCGACGCCAAGTCCCGTATTCCCGATCCTGCCCGCCAGGAAATGGCGTACCGCCAGTCGGCGGCGACGCTCAATCTTCTGCGCGCCTTCGCCCAGGGCGGCTATGCCAGCCTGGAGAACGTGCATCGCTGGATGCTCGGCTTCGTCGCCGACAGCCCGCAGGGCGAGAAGTACGAATCGCTCGCCAACCGCATCACCGAGACGATGGACTTCATGAAGGCCGTCGGCATCACCTCGGAGACCAATTACGCGCTGCGCGAGACCGATTTCTACACCAGCCACGAGGCCCTGCTGCTTGGCTACGAGGAAGCTCTGACCCGCGTCGATTCGACCTCCGGCGACTGGTATGCCACGTCAGGACACATGATCTGGATCGGCGACCGCACGCGCCAGCCCGATCATGCCCATGTCGAATATTGCCGCGGCATCAAGAACCCGCTCGGCCTGAAATGCGGCCCGTCGCTGACCGCTGACGGCTTGCTGGAACTGATCGACCTGCTCAACCCTGAGAACGAGCCCGGCCGGCTGACGCTGATCGCCCGCTTTGGCTCCGACAAGGTCGCCGACCATCTGCCGAAGCTGGTGCGCGCGGTGCAGAAGGAGGGCCGCAGCGTGGTCTGGTCGTCGGACCCGATGCACGGCAACACGATCGAGGCCGCCGGCTACAAGACGCGGCCGTTCGACCGCATCCTGAAGGAGGTGCAGACCTTCTTCGAGGTGCACCGCGCCGAAGGCACGCATCCCGGCGGCATCCATGTCGAGATGACCGGCAAGAACGTCACCGAATGCACGGGCGGCGCGCGCGCCATCACGGCCGAGGAATTGCAGGATCGCTACCATACGCATTGCGACCCGCGCCTCAATGCCGACCAGGCGATCGAACTGGCCTTCCTGGTGTCGGATCTCCTGAAGAAAAGCCATCCGGTGCAGCACAAGCAGGCCGTCAACGGCTGATCCTGCCGATCCCAATCGACCAACATGCGAGGGCGCCGGAGAAATCCGGCGCCTTTTCCTGTTCCGGGACGATGTTGGCCACGTGGTCGCCGCGTCAAACCTTACGAAAATTTATGCCGACGCGACCTCCGCAAAACAAGATTGCGGTGAAGGTACGCCATCGACCCAATCATCTCTGGCCAGGATTCGACGACATGGCAATGGAAGACGCTACCCAAGAGCACCTCGAGAACGCCGAGCATGCCGAACATGCCGCGCATGAAGGCAATCCCTTTCTGACCACGGTCTCCGTTACCATAGCGGTGCTGGCGGTTCTCGCCGCGACGGTCGGCAGCTTCGAATCGCTCGAAACCGCGGAGGCGATAAACGACAAGAGCGAGGCTGCCTATCTCCAGAACAAGGCCAGCGATCAGTGGAGTTTCTTCCAGGCAAAGAGCATCAAGAAGAACAGCTATGAGATCGCGACGGCGATGGGTGGCCCAGGAACCGACCAATTCCAGGCCGCTGCTAAGCGCAATGAAGCCGATGGCGTGGAGATCCAGGCCAAGGCGACCGAATTTGAAAAGCAGGTCGATGAAAAGCTGCGCGATAGCGACGTGCGCGAACACCGTCACCATGTCCTGACATTCGCGGTGACGCTGCTGCACATCTCGATCGCCGTCGCGACACTCTCCATCATCACCCATGGCAAGCGCTGGCCGTGGATCGGCTCGCTGGCGCTGGGCGCCCTGGGTGTGATCGCGGCCGGCTTCGCCTATGTCTGATTGGGCCTGCGTCTATGTCTGATTGAGGGGGCGGGCATCGCCATCCAATTGGAAAGAGGCCTGCATCGCCTGTCGACGGCGACTGGCGTCAGTCCTTCTTGTAGAGCAGCCAGCTCTTGCCGGCGCGGCCGGCCATCGTCGAATGCTTGGTGACGCGGTTGCGGCCGCTCACTTTCGAACGGTAGAGCGCCCGGTCGGCCTTGGTGTAGAGGTCCTCCGGGCCTTCGGCCTCGGATGCCATGCAGATGCCCATCGAGACGGTCACGGTGCCGTAATTCATGCCGGTCTGGCTGCTGGTGAACGGCGTCTGCTCGATCAGGGCGCGAATGCGCTCGGCGATCTCGTAGGTGGCGTCTTCGCTGGCGCCCTCGATGATCAGCGCGAATTCCTCGCCGCCGGTGCGGGCGACGAACATGTCGCCGCGAATGCTGGTCTGGAAAATCTCGGCGATGATCTGGATGATCTTGTCGCCGATAGGGTGGCCGTAGCGGTCGTTGATGTCCTTGAACCGATCGATGTCGGCAAGGATCAAGGCATTGAACAGGATACCCTTGTTGCTGGTGTAGATCCGGGTGATTTCCTTGTCGAAGGCGCGGCGGTTCCAGATCTGGGTCAACGGATCCGTATCGGCCAGCCGCTTGTATTCCTCGAGCTTAGACTTGACGTTTTCGAGTTCGGCCGTCTTGTCGCTGAGCGTCGAAGCGATCTGCTTGCCGTGATCGATCGTCGAATTGGTGGCGACGGCCATGGCGTTGGCGATTTTTTGCAGGAGATCCTGGGAGAGCAGGCTGCGGCCGCTCAGGCCGTTCGATGTCTCGTCGAGGATCCTGCCGTATTTTTCGATATGGCTGCGTTCGCTCCGCAACAGTGCCGCGACCTCCTCGAGTTCCCGGGCTATGACGTCCCGCGCATGCTCGACGATGCCGGGGCCGTGGTTCTGGGCAAAGAAGGCGCGTCCGATCTTATCCAGCTCGTCCTGCGTCGGCCGGCTGCTCAGCGACACGACGGCGAGACTGAGCTCGCGGTTGGTGCCGCTCAATGCCTCGTAGAAGATTTCGTAGTTGCGCGGCAGGCCGAGGACGCCAAGCTGGCGCATGGTCGCGACAACCGTGGCTGCGATGTCGGTGCTTCGTTCGGTCGTGGCGGCTGCCGGCTGCATGTCTGATCCACTCTTCCCCTCGGATCCCGACGCGGAATTTGCGGGTTCCATTGATCGCCGACCTGGGGAGCGCGACCTGATAGTCCAGAACATCTTGCGAAGAGGCGCGTCCCCACCCGCGACCTTCGCTTGGCGTGACCATAATTGCAGTGGCGCTAAAGTTTCCTTAATCCGCACGACTTCCACAGGTTTTTCGCTACCTGTGGCTGTAGAAGCATAAATTTTGTACCACCATCGCGGGACCGCGCCCGGTTTTGAGGGCTTTGACTTCGAAATCCGCGTGTTGTGCTGACGGAAATGAGACTGAATTTCGAATCTGTCACCCCAATCGATGTCGCATTTGCTTGCACGCAACCACCGCAAAGCTGGAATCCTGGCAACGATGCTGGGCGAGGTTTCAAGAAGGAGTGCCGAAATGAGCGATAGTCACCAGGGATCATGCCTGTGCGGAGCGGTCCGCTTCCGGACAAGGGGAGCCTTGCGCGGTGTCGTCTACTGTCACTGCTCGCAATGTAGGAAGCAGAGCGGGCATTTCTATGCCGCGACCAACGTCGCCGACGCCGACATCGTGATCGAGGGCACCGAAAGCATCACATGGTATGAAGCGTCCGCTTTCGCGGGGCGCGGTTTCTGCAAGACATGCGGGTCCGTGCTTTTCTGGAAGCCAAGGGCTCAAGACTATATTTCGGTCATGGCGGGAGCGTTCGACAAGCCGACAGGTCTCAAGGGCGACTGTCATATCTTCGTTGGCGACAAGGGCGACTATTATTCGATCGACGACGGGTTGCCGCAATTTGAAAAGTCGACGCCTTTGATAGCGGTCGCTGAATGAATTTTGCGCGACACGCCTTATTCCCTTGATCGGGCCGTTGCTTTATCTCGTGCCGGTAATTCGGAAAGAGGTTTGGGCATGCAGCGGCTGATCGACGCTTTTTTCAATTCGGTGCGGGCGTTTCGCAAGCTGGCCGCCAGCGAGAAGGCTTTCCAGCAGGAACTGATGCTGCTGGTGCTCGCTCTGCCCGCGGCGTGGTTCGTTTCGGTGTCCTGGCGTGGTTATGCCCTGCTGATCGGGGCGGTGCTGTTGCTGATCATGGTCGAGGTGCTGAACACCGGCATCGAGGCGGCCTGCGATGCCTTCAGCCGCGAGTTCAATGTCGACATCCAGCTGGCCAAGGATTGCGGTTCGCTGGCGGTGCTGATTTCGGTGGTCATCGTCGCCGGTGTCTGGGGCATTGCGCTTATCGAGCGCATCACCGGCTTTCCCATCTGACCTTCCGGGCGACGCCGACCATATCACTGCTCCCGGCGACGCTCCCGCTTGGCGATGTGGCGGGCGACGAACCAGGCCAGCACGGCCACGGCGAGGCCAATGCCGAGCCCGATGAACAGCCGCTCGTGGCGCATCAGCGCCTGGCCGACGAAATGCTCGGCGCCCAGCCCGAAGACATAGCCGACCGTGCTGAACAGCACCGCCCAGATTATCGATGAGATGGCGTTGAGGATGACGAAGCGGGGTGCTGGTACGGTCGACAGGCCTGCCGCGACGCCGCCGACCAGGCGCATGCCGTAGACATAGCGGTTCGACAGCACGAAAATGTTGGGATGGGTGTTGAGCAGACGGTAGGCGCGGCGGAAGCCGGGCCGCCTGCGCAGCCTGACGACATGGCGGTTGTCGGCGAAACTTCTGCCGAGGATGAAGAAGCAGGTGTCGCCGACGAAGGCGCCGAGCGCCGCCGCGACAATGGCATGCCACAGCACGAAAACATTCTGGTGGGCGAAGAAACCGCCGAGGATGGCAGCACTTTCGCCTTCGGCGACACAGCCGAGGAAGACGGCAAGCAACCCATATTGTTCGATGAAATGATGGATCGCTTCGGTCATGAGGCCGACTGCTGCCGCGCCAGCCTCTCGTCGATGCGCTTGACCACTTCCGCCAGCCGAACGATCTCGTCGCGCATGCCGATGATCTGGCTGTGGCGCAGTTCATCCAACTTTTCGTGCAGCGCCATGATCTCGATCTCGGCCTTGAGATTGACCTCGTAGTCGTGGGCGGCGTCGATGCGGTCGCGTTCGGTCTGGCGGTTCTGCGCCATCATGATCACCGGCGCCTGCAAGGCGGCGACCATCGACAGCACCAGGTTGAGGAAGATGAACGGGTAGGGGTCGAAGGCATCGCGCGTCAAAAGCCAGACATTGCCAACTGTCCAGACAACCAGGAAAGCGAGGAAGCCCAGGATGAAGGACCAGGAGCCGCCGATGCGGGCGATCGTATCGGCAAGGCGGTCGCCAAAGGTCTGGTGGAAAGCGACGGCCTTGTTGGTGTCCCTGGAGATCGTGGTGCGCTCGAGCGTCGATTGCAGCACGCGGCTCTCCAACTGGCTGAGGCCGTCCGATCGTCGCTTGAGCCAGCGGTTCGCCAGGTCGTCGATTGTCTTGTACATGGCCGTCTCCGTCGTCAGTGGAGATAGACGTAGAGGCTGCCGCCTCTCGCGGGAAGTGGTACATTCAGGCCAACAGCGAGGGACCCATGGCCGATTTCCAGAAAATTCGCCTGCGCGCGGCAAAACGCAAGGGCGGCGAAGCGGAGCTTGCAACGCTGCTCGGGCCTGTGCCCGACAATGCCGCGGTCGCCGACATCCCCGACGATCGCATTCTCTCGACCATGGCCGAGCGGATCTTTGCCGCCGGTTTCGTCTGGCGCGTCATCGAACAGAAGTGGCCGGGCTTCGAGGAGGCGTTTCTGCGCTTCGAGCCGAAGCGGCTGTTGTTCCAGCCTGACGATTTCTGGCACGATCTGGCTTCCGACCAGCGCATTGTGCGCAATCCGCAGAAAATCAAATCCGTGCGCGACAACGCTGCCTTCGTCGAACGCGTGTCGAAGGAGCATGGCGGCTTCGGTGAATTCCTCGCCAACTGGCCCGCCGGCGACCAGGTCGGGCTGATGGCCTATCTCGGCAAGCATGGCAGCCGCCTGGGCGGCAATACAGGCCAGTATTTCCTGCGCTGGCTGGGCTGGGATGCTTTCGTCATTTCGGCCGACATGGCGGCAGCGCTTCGCGACGCCGGCCTCGACATCGCCGAAAGCCCGACCTCGAAGAAGGACCTCGACAAGATCCAGGCGCAGATCAATCAATGGGTGGCGGACACGGGCCTGCCGCGCCGGCACATTTCGCGTATCCTGGCCATGTCGATCGGCGAGAACCATTCTCCGCAATCGTTGCGCGAATATATGGGCGACGACTGATCGGTCGGGCACGAATGACGTCTGTCATTCGGTCGGGGTTGGTCCAAGCGAACGCCATTGCGAGGCGAATTTTGCCGCGCTAAGTCAGCAGGCATGACCAAGAAGCCCGACATACTGCGCATCGCGATCGCCCAGCTCAATCCGACCGTCGGCGATGTCGCCGGCAACCTCGCCAAGGCCCGCGAGGCGAGGGCGGATGCCGCGCGCCAGGGCGCCGATCTCGTGCTCTACACCGAGCTTTTCCTTGCCGGTTACCCCCCGGAGGATCTGGTGCTGAAGCCGGCTTTCCTGAAGGTCTGTGAAAAGGCGGCGCAGGAGTTTGCAGCCGATACATCCGATGGCGGCCCAGGCGTGATCATCGGCACGCCGCTGAAGCGCAAGAGCGGCACGCACAATTCGATCATCGTCGCCGATGGCGGCAAGATCATCGCCGAACGCTACAAGCTCGACCTGCCGAACTATGGCGAGTTCGACGAGAAGCGCGTCTTCCAGGCTGGACCCGAGATTCAGGGACCTGTCAATTTCCGTGGCGTGCGCATCGGCATTCCGATTTGCGAGGACATCTGGGGCGATGTCGGCATCTGCGAATCGCTGGCGGAAAGCGGGGCGGAAATCCTGCTGGTGCCGAACGGCTCGCCTTACTATCGCGCCAAGATCGATGTCCGCCACCAGGTGGTCATCCGCCAGGTGATCGAATGCGGGCTGCCGATCACCTATGCCAATCAGCTTGGCGGCCAGGACGAGCTGATCTTCGACGGCGCGTCGTTTGCCATCGGCGCCGACAAGACATTGGCTTTCCAGATGAGCCAGTTCGAGGAAGCGGTCGACGTCATCACGTGGAAGCGCGGGGAGGACGGCTGGGTCTGCGCGGAAGGGCCGATGTCGAAGATCCCCGAGCGGGAGGAGGCCGACTATCGCGCCTGCATGCTGGGCCTGCGCGACTACGTCAACAAGAACGGCTTCAAGAATGTGGTGCTCGGCCTGTCCGGCGGCATCGATTCGGCGATCTGCGCGGCCCTTGCCGTCGACGCGCTCGGCGAAGAGCGGCTGCGCGCGGTGATGATGCCCTACCGCTACACGTCGAAGGATTCGCTCAAGGACGCCGAGGATTGCGCCCGCGCGCTCGGCTGCCGCTATGACATCGTGCCGATCTTCGAGCCGGTCGAAGGTTTCCTGCATGCGCTGACGCAGCTCTTCGAGGGCACCAAGGAGGGCATCACCGAGGAAAATTTGCAGAGCCGTGCGCGCGGCACCATCCTGATGGCGATCTCCAACAAGTTCGGCTCGATGGTGGTCACGACAGGCAACAAGAGCGAGATGTCGGTCGGCTATGCCACGCTCTATGGCGATATGAATGGCGGCTTCAACCCGATCAAGGACCTCTACAAGATGCAGGTCTACGCACTGTCGCGCTGGCGCAACAGCCATGTGCCGCCGGGCGCGCTCGGGCCATCGGGCGAGGTCATCCCGAAGAACATCATCGACAAGGCGCCGTCGGCGGAATTGCGCGAGAACCAGACCGATCAGGATTCGCTGCCGCCCTATCCGGTTCTGGACGACATCCTCGAATGCCTGGTCGAGAACGAGATGGGCGTCGACGACATCGTCGCGCGCGGCCATGACCGTGCGACGGTGACGCGCGTCGAGCATCTGCTCTACATCGCCGAATACAAGCGCCGGCAGGCGGCGCCGGGGGTGAAGATCACCCGGAAGAATTTTGGCCGCGACCGCCGCTACCCCATCACCAACCGTTTCAGGGATCGTGGGTAGGCGCGTTCGTCCGCTGGGCGAAAATATGCGGTGCCGCGGGGCGAGGGTACAGCATGCCGGATTGTGAGATCAGCTTCGACCTCGGGCGGATCGACTTCCGCGCGACCTCCGACCTGCTGATGGCGAGCTATTGGGGGGCTGGACGCAGCGATGAGTTTCATCGCCGGGCCTTCGCCAATTCGTTCTGCGCCGCCGCCTACATCGATGGCAAGCAGGTCGGTTTCGGCAGGGCAATCACCGACCGCACGGTGTTCGCCTATCTCGCCGACATCATCATCTGGACAGAGTACCGCGGGCAAGGCATCGGCCAGCGGCTGGTGCAGGCACTCATCGATCATCCCGAGCTCGGCACGGTCTCGCACTGGAGCCTGTCGACCGGTGATGCGCATGGGGTCTACGAAAAGCTGGGCTTCAAGGCATCGACCGACGGCCGATACATGCGCTTGGACCGCACGCCCCAGTGACGGGAACGCGGTGAAAGCTCCGCCGCCGTTGTTGCAAAATAATCGCAGTGGTTGGACCAGATACGCTTTTGGGCAGGGCCCGTCTTGGCGATGCATCAGAGCGTCTCTATAAGGGCCACTCCGCGATTCATTTGCGGGAGGTCCGAATGGCAGTGTTTAATATGGTAATGCGAGGCCGCGAAGCCTAGGTCTCATCCGGCGCCCCGCGAAGGTCCATCCTTCGTAACGGAGCCGGTTCGAGCACAGGCTTATGCAGATGCCGGTCGCCGCCCGATTACGGGCGTGACGCCAAAATATGCCACTCCGCTTCTGGGCGATCGTTAGCCCCTTGCGCGGCTTCTTCAATTTTCGACCTTACTGGGATCGGGCTCGTTTGCGCCCGAATGACATCATGGCTCGTTTCAAGATCGATTTGCGCGCGAGCGCCTTTCGTAGCGTTCTTGGTTTCACGCTCACCCATTGGCGGCGCCAGCCCTGGCGGCTTTCGCTGATCATGGGTGGTTTCCTGCTGTCGACGCTGGCCGACGTCCTGACGCCGCTCTATTCCGGCCGGCTGGTCGACGCCGTCGCCAGCAGCGCCGGCGCGGACGCCATTGCCTGGAATGCCGCGATGACGGCGTTCTTCATCCTCATGGCGCTTGCCCTGACCGGCGTCGTGCTGCGCAACCTGGCCTTCATGGGCATTGTCGAACTGACGCTGAAGATGATGGCCGACATCGCCGCCGATGCCTTCCATCGCGTCCAGCGCTTTTCCACTGACTGGCACGCCAACTCGTTTGCCGGCTCGACCGTGCGCAAGGTGACGCGCGGCATGTGGGCGCTCGACCTGCTCAACGACACGATCCTGATCGCGCTCTTGCCGTCGGTCGTCATGCTCGTCGGCTCGACGCTGCTGCTCGGCTGGTTCTGGCCGCTGATGGGTGTGGTCGTTGCCGCAGGCTCGGTGCTGTTCATCATGGTGACGGCGCTGCTGTCGCTTGGTTATGTCGCGCCGGCTGCAAGGCTCGCCAACACCTGGGACACGCGCCTTGGCGGTTCGCTCGCCGACGCGGTGAGCTGCAACGCCGTGGTCAAGGGCTTTGGCGCCGAGGAGCGCGAAGAGCGCCGCCTCGCCAGGGTTGTCGCCAAATGGCGGGCGCGCACGCGGCGTACCTGGGTGCGCGGCACCATCAACGGCACCGCGCAAGGGGCGCTGCTGCTGGTCATGCGCGCCGCGGTGATCGGCCTGTCGCTGCTCTTGTGGTCGTGGGGGCAGGCGAGCGCCGGCGACGTCGCCTTCGTGCTGACCTCGTTCTTCGTGCTGCAGGGCTATCTCAGGGACATCGGCACGCATATCCGCAATCTGCAGCGTTCGATCAACGACATGGAGGAACTGGTCGATTTCCAGTCTGAACCGCTCGGCATCGAGGACCGGCCCGGCGCCAGGCCGATCCGGATCACGCGAGGGTCGATAAGCTTCGACGAGGTCACTTTTCACTACGGCAATCACCGGTCGCCGCTCTATCGCGACTTTTCGGTCGATATCGCGCCGGGTGAACGCGTCGGGCTCGTCGGTCACTCCGGTTCCGGCAAGACGACCTTCGTCAAGCTGATCCAGCGGCTCTATGACGTCAATGCGGGCAGGATCCTGATCGACGGCCAGGACATCTCGCAGGTGGCGCAGGCGTCGCTGCGCGGGCAGATCGCGATCGTCCAGCAGGAACCGATCCTGTTCCATCGCTCGCTGGCAGAAAACATCGCCTATGCCAGGCCGAACGCGACGCAGGAGGAGATCGAGCATGCCGCGAAGTTGGCGAGCGCGCATGACTTCATCACCAGCCTGCCGAAGGGCTATGGCACGCTGGTCGGCGAGCGCGGCGTGAAACTGTCGGGTGGCGAGCGGCAGCGCGTGGCGATCGCGCGCGCTTTCCTGGCCGACGCGCGCATCCTGATCCTGGACGAGGCGACATCAAGCCTCGATTCGGAATCGGAAGTGCTGATCCAGCAGGCGATGGAGCGGCTGATGGTCGGCCGCACCACGCTGGTCATCGCGCACCGGCTGTCGACGGTGCGAGCGCTCGACAGGCTGCTGGTCTTCGATCGCGGCAACATTGTCGAAGAAGGCTCGCATGACGAGCTGATCCGGTTGAAGGGCGGCATCTACCGCCGCCTGTTCGAGCGTCAGGCGCTCGAACTGACCAAGGGACTGGTCATCTGACCTGAGGTGGCCTCCGGCATCGGCCGGAGGCCATCTCCATCAGGCGTTGTCCGCTGGAGTAACCTGCGCGGCATACTCTTGCGGCATTCCCGCGGTTTAGACGTTTTTTACGATGCCGGGGCATGACACGTCTTCTCTACCACTGGTTGTTGTATATTTACGCAAAAGCAACCTAGGGAGCGTAAGCCTGTACCCTGGGATCAGATTGGTTTTCTGTTTCACGATGCAACTTGCTTCCGAAGATACCGGTGTGGAAAAGGTAGCTGCGCCGTCGGTGCTGGCAACTCAGCACGGCACGGTTCGGCCACTCGCCGCCGAAGATCTCGAGCGCGTCGCCGCACTCTTCCTGACGAAGTTTCGCCGCCGGCGACGTCATCTCCTCGATCGCGCCATCGCCGGGACGGCCGAGTATATGAGAAAGATCTATCTCGATCCTGCCGGTCAGCCCGGCGCGGGCAACGCTCTTGTCCAGATCAACCCGCAGGGCGATCTGGGTGGCTTCCTCGGTGTCCTGAAAGCCCGCTACGAGCTCAACGGCGCGACATTGAATGCCGCTATCATCGGTCCGCTCATGGCCGACACCGGCACCGATCACGGTTCGGCCGGACCGCAATTGCTGCGTGCCGTGCATCAGGGCGAATTCGATCTACACCTGACCGACTCGGCCAACCGGGTATCCCTGGCCTTTGCGCGCCCGATGAAATACCAGCTCCTGCCGACGCATTGCCTGGGATGGACCCGCATTTTCCGCCCGGCCGCGGTGGCCTCCGCCATGGTTCGCGGCAGATGGCCGAGCCTGTCTCGCTTCGTGCTCGATCCTTGCGCCCGAGCATTCGACGCTTTTACGAGAAAAAGGTTCGAGCCGCCTATCCAGCATTCCTCGTCACACCGGGTCCATCGCGAGCCGATGGATGCCGCGCAATTTGCGCAGCGGCTGCCGACCCTTGTCTCCGATTACGCGCTGCGGCCGCGCTGGCAGGATGGCGAGCTTCCACGGCTGCTCGCGCTGGCGGCCGAGAAGCAGGCCGACGGCCCCCTTCATTTCGGCGGGACCTACGACGAAGCCGGCAAAATGCTCGGTTGCTACGCTTTCTACGGTCAGGCTGGCGGCATCGCGAACCTGTTGCAACTCCAGTCCTCTGGACCTTACTGGGGCGCGACGCTGGATGGCCTTATGGAGGAAGCGTGGAGTATGGGCTGCGCAGGCATCATCGGGCAGACGCAGAGCAGGTTCATGCCGCAACTCTTCAGCTACAAGAATGTCTTCTTTCGCTATGCCGGGGGAACGATGGTGCGCTCGCGCATCCCCGAGGTCGCGCAAGCGGTCCGCTCCGGCGACATCTTCATAGGCGGGTTGATGGGCGACCGCTGGACCCGCCTCAGTTCCGATGATTTCGGCCGCTGATCGCTTTCAATCAGCTGTTCTGATCGGATAAGGGCCATGCGCCTCGCATGGCCCTCGGTCTTTTCATCGCGCGCATCATGTTCTATGTGTGCCGACCAGTGCGGGGGCGCATCTTGTCAATCACAAAGGCATCCGGTACGCCCCGCTCATGACAGTTACCGTTCGTTTCGCCCCGTCACCGACCGGCCGCATCCATATCGGCAATGCGCGCACCGCTCTGTTCAACTGGCTGTTTGCGCTCAACAACAAGGGTCGCTTCATCCAGCGCTTCGACGACACCGACATTGCCCGCTCGAAGCAGGAATTCGCCGACGCCATCCTCTACGACCTGCATTGGCTGGGCATTTTTCCCGATGCCACCGAATATCAGTCACGGCGCTTCGAGATCTATGACGCGGCGGTCGAACGGCTGAAGGCGGCGGGCGTTCTCTACGCCTGCTACGAAACGCCGGAAGAACTCGATCTCAGGCGCAAGGTGCGCCGCACGCGGGGCCTGCCGCCGGTCTATGGCCGCGAGGCCCTGGCGCTGACACATGAGCAGGTGGCCGAATACCAGGCCGATGGGCGCCGGCCGCACTGGCGCTTCCTGCTGCCCAATTTCACTGGCGATCCGCTGCAGCCCGAACGCACCGAGGTTCATTGGAATGATCTGGTGCGTGGCGAGGAAACGGTCGATCTCGCTTCGCTCTCGGATCCGGTGCTGGTGCGCGAGGACGGCACCTATCTCTATACGCTGCCATCCGTCGTCGACGACATCGAGATGGGCGTCAGCCACGTCATCAGGGGTGACGACCATGTCACCAACACCGGCGTGCAGATTGCCCTGTTCAAGGCGCTGGGCGCCGAGCCGCCTGTCTTCGGCCACCACAATCTCTTGACCACCGTCTCGGGCGAGGGGCTTTCGAAGCGTACCGGCGCACTCTCCATCGAAAGCCTGCGCGAGGATGGCATCGAGCCGATGGCCGTCGCGTCGCTCGCCGTGCTGGTCGGCACCTCGGAGAATGTCGCGGCCGCGCATGACCTCACCGAACTCGCCGGCCATTTCGACCCGGCCGCGACCTCGAAATCATCGGCCAAGTTCGATCCGGACGAACTGTTCGTGCTCAACCGCGTGCTGATGCACCACATGTCGTTCGACGAGGCGCGCGACAGGCTGATGGTGCTGGGCATCTCCGGCGAACAGGCCGAGCCGTTCTGGCTGGCGGTGCGCGGCAATCTCGACCGGCTCGCCGATGCGGTGGGCTGGTGGCGCATCCTGCGCGAGGGGCCGCAGGACAGACCGGAGTTCTCCGACGATGATCGAGATTTCCTCGGAAAGGCCTTCGAGGTCCTGCCCGAAGAGCCCTGGAATGGAACGGTCTGGAAGGACTGGACCGGCAAGATCAGGGAAGCGACGGGACGCAAGGGCAAGGGGCTGTTCATGCCGCTGAGGCTTGCCCTTACTGGACTGCCTTCGGGGCCGGAGCTTGCAGATTTATTGCCGCTGATGGGTCGGGAAGGAACGTTGGCCCGACGACCCTGACCTTGCGCTGCTCCGGCGGCAGTGCGGATACGGGCGATGTCACCGGCTTGGCGGAAAGCCGCTTGATGGCTTCGCGATCGAGCCCGCCCTCCCTGTTGGCCAGGGTTTCGGGGTCGGCGGCCGGATCGGGCTTGGAGGCCGGCACGGGAACCAACGGTGCGGCATCGGTTTCAGGCTGTGACTGTTGCGGAGGCGGCGGGTTGCCGCCAATGATCTGGAAATTCTGCGCGGCATTGCAGCCGCAGGCCGGCGGCCGCGACATATTGGGCTGCTTGTAGAGATAGGCTGTCGGCAGCTCGCTGTACGGCCTGCCGGTGACCGAGGACGTCATCGAGGCCGAATCGTCATCCATGCCGCGCGAGTAGAAGACCTGCATTTCGGTGCCGGGGCAGCTGGATTCGCAATTCTTCTGGTCGCGCTCGAAATCGCCGACCGAGGCGGCATTCGACATCGGGAAGAAATAGCCGTCGCAGGTGCGCACGCAGGTGGTGTGGAACTCGCCGCCGGTGCCCGGAAAGTCCGGAATGTCGGGCAGGTTCAGGACGCGGCGGACATTGCGTTCCTCGCCGGGATCGTCCGGCTGGTCAAGCGTGGCGCTGGGCTGATTGTCGCCGAAAAGTTGGTCGAACAGGTTGGCGTTGCCGTCCTCCTCGCGGCCCGCTTCCTGCAGCGGCGCGCGGCGCGGCGCAACCGTGTCGTCGCGGCAGCCATTGGCGTCGAGCGCGGCCAGGATGCGGCCACGGTCGCGACGCGAGCCGCCGCCACCGGCGAGTTGGGCACGTTTGGCCTGGAGACTGTCGAGATTGGCGTTCATGCGGTCGATGGTGGCGTTGAGCCCGGCGCATCGATTGATGTTGCGGGAAAACAGCGAAAACCCGCAACCGGCATTGTCCGCCTGGTCACGTGCCTTGGAGATCTGTTCGCGCTGCCGGTCGATCGCGGCATCGTATTTGCGGATCATCGCCGGACCACCGCCGCCGCTACGCGAAGCCGCGGCAAGATCGGCTTCCAATTGACGGCAGACCCGCGAAGCGGCCTGTGGCTCGGAGATGGTGGCGCCAGACAACAGGAGGCCAAGCAGCATGGCAGCATGCGCCCGCTTCAACCCTCCGCTTGTCATCCGCCTCAATCCCGCTGGCCTGTGCCCGCCAAGCTACCCCGTTGCCGGTTAATCGTCTATTTCGGATGCGGTCCGGTAGTCGGCCGAAAGCCTCGGATCGCGGCAGCGGGCGGGTTCAATCAGCCGGAAAGCGACGGGGCACGGCAGATCGCTCCACCGACCGTCAGAACTTGTAATTCATACCGATCTTGACGGCGTTGAACGTGTTGTCGAACGTGGTGTTGGAGTTCGGGGCATAGTCGATGGTCTGGTCCCGCAGATCCACATATTGATATTCGAACTTCGCCGACCAGTGGTCCGTGATCGCTTGCTCCAGTCCGGCGCCGATGGTCCAGCCAACCTTGGTGTTCTTCTCGGAAAAGGTGTCAAGCGGACCGTCAACATACCGGTTTTCGACACTTCCAAACGCCAGGCCACCGGTTCCGTAGACCAGCGTGCGATCGAATGCATAGCCAGCCCTGGCGCGCAGCGTTCCAAGCCAGTCGACCTTGGTGTCGTAAACATCGCCCAGGCCGGAGGTGATTTCGTCGGAGTGCCCCTTGATGTCGGCTCCGGAAACATCGGCCTCGACCCCAAGAACAGCGGAATTGACCTGATAGTTGTAGCCGATCTGCACGCCACCCAGGAAACCATCGGTATCGTAATCCTGCGAACCCCGGATTGTCGGGGTGTTCGGCAAATTGTAGGTTGCGTCGGTCCTGCCGAAACCATAGCCAATCTGCCCGCCGACATAGACGCCGGACCAGTCATGGACAGTTGCGGGCTCGGCACTGATGGCGTCCGCGGCAAGAGCTTGTCCGCCGATCAGCGACAGCAATGCGGATGCGAGCAACAGGCCCTTCATGACGTCCTCGCCGTCAAATCAGATGCGCAACCATATCAGGTCGGCTTCCCCCGCGAAATCCGCTTCCGGCCAGCGGCGAATTTCTGCAATCGCAAGTTGCCGGTTCGCAACACTCCGGTTTTGGAGCGAGCCGGCATGGCGCAGGCTGTGCTGTGGGCCAGACCGAACCCACAGGAACCGGCCTAATCCAGATTGGCGATGGCCTGTGCCTTGTGCGCGGCCTCGACCACGGCCAGGGCCGTCATGTTGACCACACCGCGCGACGTGACCGAGGGGGTCAGTATGTGCGCCGGCTTGTCGGTGCCGAGCAGGATCGGGCCGACATGCAGCGCATCCATCATGGCGCGCAGCGCCGTCAGCGTGATGTTGGCCGAATCGAGGTTCGGGAACACCAGCAGATTGGCTTCGCCCTTCAGCCGCGAATGCGGATAGACGCGCTGGCGCAAATGCTCGGACAGCGCGGAATCGGCATGCATTTCGCCGTCGCACTGTAGTTCCGGCGCTATGCGCGCAAGGATCGCCGCCGCCTGGCGCATCTTGATCGCGCTTGGTGAATCGCGCGAGCCGAAATCCGAATGCGACAGAAGGGCCGCTTTCGGCTCGATGCCGAAGCGCTGGATTTCCTCGGCCGCCAGTACGGTCATCTCGGCGATCTCCTCGGCCGTCGGGTCGACGGAGACGTGGGTATCGGTAAGGAAGATGATGCCGCGCTGCGAAATCAGCATCGAAAGCGTCGACAGGTCGTAGTCCTTGATGCCCGCGCGAGGGCCAATGATGAGCGTCACGTTGCGCAAGTGTCGCTCGAAGCGGCCTTCGAGGCCGCAGACCATGGCATCGGCGTCGCCGCGCTTCAGCGCCAATGCCGCGATCACCGTGTTGTCGGTGCGCACCATGGTTCGCGCGGCCTCCGTCGTGACGCCGCGCCGGCCGGCGAGTTCGATCAACAGATCGACATAGTGGCGATAGCGCGGATCGTCTTCGGGGTTGATCAGACCGAAGTCGACGCCGGGCTTGATGCGCAAGCCGTAGCGCTTGAGCCTGACTTCGATGACGTGCGGGCGGCCGATCAGGATCGGCTCGGCGATGCCTTCCTCCAGCACCACCTGGGCAGCGCGCAGCACGCGCTCGTCCTCGCCGTCGGCATAGATGACGCGCTTGGCGCTCGATGCCTTGGCGGACGAAAACACCGGCTTCATCACCAGGCCGGAGCGGAAGACGAAACGGTTGAGCTTGTCGATATAGGCGGCGAAGTCGGTGATCGGCCGCGTCGCCACACCGGTGTCGCAGGCCGCCTTGGCGACGGCCGGCGCGATGCGCAGGATGAGCCTGGGATCGAAGGGCGAGGGGATCAGGAAATCGGGCCCGAAGATCGGCGTCTCGCCCGAATAGGCGCGTGCGGCGACGTCCGAAGGTTCTTCGCGGGCAAGGGCGGCGATGGCCCGCACCGCGGCCATCTTCATTTCCTCGTTGATGGCGCTGGCGCCGCAGTCGAGCGCGCCGCGGAAGATGTAGGGGAAGCACAGGACATTGTTGACCTGATTGGGAAAATCGGATCGGCCGGTGCAGATCATGGCATCAGGGCGGGCGGCGCGTGCTTCTTCCGGCATGATCTCGGGGTTGGGATTGGCGAGCGCCAGGATCAAAGGCTTTGGCGCCATGTGCTGCAGCAGCTCCGGCTTCAGCACGCCGGCGGCCGAAAGGCCCAGGAAAACGTCGGCGCCCGGGATGACATCGGCCAGCGTGCGCGCCTCGGTGTCCTTCACATAGGGGTCTTTCCAGCGGTCCATCTCGTCGGTGCGGCCCTTGTAGGCAACGCCGAAACGGTCGGTGACCCAGATGTTTTCGATGCGCACGCCGAGCGAGACCAGAAGATTCAGACAGGCAAGGGCGGCGGCACCCGCACCGGAGGTGACGACCTTGATGTCCGAGATGGTCTTGCCGGCGAACTCCAGTCCGTTGAGCACGGCGGCGGCGACGATGATGGCGGTGCCATGCTGGTCGTCGTGGAATACCGGTATGCTCATGCGGGCTTTCAGCCGCTCCTCGACTTCAAAACACTCCGGCGCCTTGATGTCCTCGAGGTTGATGCCGCCGAAAGTGGGTTCGAGAGCGGCGACGGTCTCCACCATGCGCTCGATCTCGGGGGCGTCGATCTCGATGTCGAAGACGTCGATGCCGGCGAACTTCTTGAACAGAACCGCCTTGCCTTCCATGACCGGCTTGGAGGCCAGCGGGCCGATATTGCCGAGGCCGAGCACGGCCGAGCCATTGGAGACGACGCCGACGAGGTTGGCGCGCGCCGTGTAATCGGCGGCGGTTGCCGGATTGTCGCGGATCTCCAGGCAGGGCGCCGCCACGCCGGGTGAATAGGCGAGCGCCAGGTCGCGCTGGTTGCCGAGCGGCTTGGTTGCCTGGATCTCGAGCTTTCCCGGCGTCG
Organism: Mesorhizobium huakuii; assembly: GCF_030160235.1. Classification (GTDB taxonomy): domain Bacteria; phylum Pseudomonadota; class Alphaproteobacteria; order Rhizobiales; family Rhizobiaceae; genus Mesorhizobium; species Mesorhizobium huakuii. Next base: position 10,171 of record NZ_BSNY01000007.1, on the reverse strand, counting down.
GGTGCTTGTGGAAGTAGAGAGCGGCTTCGTCGAGGTCCGAACGTGCCGTTTTCTTGTTCTCGCCTTCCATGCGGCCGCTCCCTCGAAACCTGTGTCGGGAGTCCTTTTAGCACGCGGTCCAGATTTTTCGCGACGCTAATTGACGCGCCGGCAGCTTTAAGCGGCGGCGCGTCGAAAATCACGAGATGTCAGATGCTTACGGCTGTTTCATACCGGATGAGTCCTGCCGCCTCGCTGACTTCTCGATCAGAAAGCGCTGACGTAGAGACCTCCGTCGACCGGTATGTTCTGGCCCGTGAGATAGCCGGCATGGACCGAGCAGAGGAAGGCGCAGATCTGGCCGAATTCCTCCGGTGTGCCGAGCCGCTTGGCCGGCACATCGGCGCTGATGCGGGTCTTGCGCGCGGCGGCCGCGGCGGGGTCCTCGACGGTGCCGGCCTCGTGCGGGCCGCGCAGGCGGTCGGTGTCGAGCTTGCCCGGCAGTAGGCTGTTGATGGTGACGTTGCGGTCGATCACCGTCCGCGCCACGCCTGCAAGGAACGAGGTCAGGCCGGCGCGCGCGCCCGACGACAGGTCAAGGCCGGGAATGGGGACATAGACCGACAGCGAGGTGATGTTGACGATGCGGCCGAAGCCGCGCTTCGCCATGCCGTCGAGAACGGCCTGCACCAGTTCGATCGGCGTCACCATGTTCTGGGTGACGCCTTCGAGGATTTTCGCGCGATCGAGTTCGCGGAAATCGCGCAGCGGCGGGCCGCCATTGTTGTTGACGAGGATGTCGGGTTCCGGGCAGGCGGCGAGCAGCGCCTTCTGCACATCCGGTTTCGAAACGTCGCCGACGACTTCCGTCACCCTCACGCCAAAACGCTCGCGCAGCTCCGCGGCGGTCTTGGCCACGAGTTCGGCATTGCGGCCATTAACGACGATGTCGCAACCGGCCTCGGCCAACGCCATGGCGCAGCCTTTTCCAAGTCCCTTGCTCGAAGCGCAGACGATGGCCTTCTTTCCGCGGATACCAAGATCCATGACGATTTCTCCCTGTGATTTGGCCGGCAAGCTAGTCCTTAGGCTGGACCAATCGCAACCGTCATACGGTTGTTGCATGAATCGGGGCATAGGCTGCGCGAAAGCAAGGGTGAAATCGCGATGTCAGGCCAAGAGCCCCGCACTTTCCGCAGCATGTTCATTTCCGACGTCCATCTGGGCTCGAAGGCGGCGAAGGCCGAGTTCCTGATCGATTTCCTGCGCTACCATGATGCCGACATCATCTATCTGGTCGGTGACATCGTCGATGGCTGGCGGCTGCGGCGCAGCTGGCACTGGCCGCAAAGCCACAATGACGTGGTGCAGAAATTGCTGCGCAAGGCGCGCAAGGGCGCCAACATAACCTATATCGCCGGCAATCACGACGAATTCGCCCGCCAGTTCCAGGGTGTGCATTTCGGCGGCATCGTCGTCGCCGACCGTGCCATCCATGAGACCGCCGACGGCAAGCGCCTGCTCGTCATCCACGGCGACCAGTTCGACACCGTCGTCCACAATCAGCGCTGGCTCGCCTATCTCGGCGATCACGCCTATGACGCGGCGATGATCGTCAACCGGGTGGTGACGCGGCTGCGCCAATGGCTCGGCCTGCCTTACTGGTCGTTCTCGTCCTGGGCCAAGGTCAAGGTCAAGAAAGCCGTCAACTTCATCGGCTCGTTCCAGACCGTGCTGACCGAGGAAGCCCGCCGCTCGCATGTCGACGGGGTGATCTGCGGCCATATTCACCATGCCGCGATCGAGAATTTCGATGACGTGCGCTACATCAACACGGGCGACTGGGTGGAAAGCTGCACGGCCGTGGTCGAGCATTTCGATGGCCGGATGGAAATCCTGACCTGGGCGCAGGTGCTGCCGGAGTCGTTCGACGAACCTTTCATCCCGATGCTCATCGAGGATCGCGTCGGGCAGGCGGCCTGACACGAGGGCCGCGACGACTTTAAGCGTCAATCGATTGGTCCAGCCGGTTTCGCCCGGTTTTCCCCCATGTTAAGGGATCGATCCACGTCGCCAGCCGATCGAGCGGGCGTAATTGGATCGATTCATGTCCCTGCCGCCGCTTTCGCCAGAACAGCTCGTCAAGCCGCGCCATTTCGAACTGCGCATGAGCCTGATCTTCGGAACGCTGTTCATATCGCTCGGTACGCATCTGCCCTATTTCCCGCTCTGGCTGCAGGCCAAGGGGTTTCACGCCGAGCAGATCGCCGTCATCCTTGCAGCGCCCATGTTCCTGCGCGTGGTGACCACGCCGCTGCTGACGACACTCGCCGACCGGGCGAGGGACCGCGCCAATGTCTATATCGCGCTGGTGGCGGCCTCGCTGTTGCTCTCGATGGGTTATTTCCTCACGCCGACCTACGCGATGGTGCTGGCTGTGTCGCTGGCGCTGACCATTGTCTGGACGCCGCATTCACCGATCGCCGATTCGCTGGCGCTTTCGGGCGTGCGCCGCTTCGGCTCCAACTATGCAAGCATGCGCAAATGGGGATCGATCTGTTATCTCTGCGCCAATGTCGCGGGCGGCTTCATCCTGGCGGCCACCGGACCCCAGGCCGTTCCGGTGATCATAGTCCTTGCCCTTGGCGCGGCGCTCGTCGCCGGGCTGCTGGCGCCGCGCATGGGGCGACCGCGCAAGGCCTCGCCGCTGTCGGCCGCGGAAATCCAGCACGCGGCGCCGAGCCTGTTCAACGCCTATTTCCTCTACTTCACCTTTGGGGTCGGCATCATCACCGCCAGCCACGCCTTCCTCTACGGCTTTGTTTCCATCTACTGGAAATCGATCGGCATCAGCGATTCCGTCGTCGGCCTGCTGTGGGCCTGGGGCGTGGTGTCCGAAGTCTGCATGTTTTTGTTTTTCAATCGCATTTTCGCTTCCGTGTCGGTCGTCAAGGTGATGGTGATCGCCGGCATCGGCTCGATCGTGCGCTGGATCATCTTTCCACTGGTATGGCCGCTCGGCCTGGGCATCGCCGGCTTCTTCGCCGTGCAGTCGCTGCATTCGGTGTCTGTCGCCATGGTGCTCATCGGCCTGCAGAGAATGATCGCCGAGACCGTCTCCGAAGAACGCACGGGTGCGGCGCAAGGCATAGCCTATTTCTTCAACGGCTTCTTCATGGCCGCCGTTACGCTGGCTTCCGGTCCGCTCTATGACCGTCTTGGCGTCGATGGCTTCCTGGTGATGATCCCCATCGCGATCGTCGGCCTGGTGCTGATCGGGCTCGCCGCGCGCTCAGCCCCAAAGCGCCCGGTCCGGGGGGGAGACGAGCGATCCCTGGTAGACGAGGCCCGGCACACGGTCGCGGGCAAGTAGCAGCGGACCGTCAAGGTCGACGAAATCGGCGTCCTGGGCGAGCAGCACCGCCGGCGCCATGGCAAGCGACGTGCCGACCATGCAGCCGACCATGATGCCGAAACCCAGCTCGCGGGCGCGGTCGCGCAGCATGAGCGCCGCCGTCAGTCCACCGGACTTGTCGAGCTTGATGTTGACGGCGTCGTAGAGGCCGACCAGCGTTTCCAGGTTCTTCGCCTCATGCACGCTTTCGTCGGCGCAGATCGGTACAGGATGGGCGATATGGCGCAGGATCTCGTCCCGGCCAGCGGGCAGGGGCTGTTCGACCAGCGCAATGCCTTGCTCCGCGGCAAAAGCGAGGTTTGCGACGATGTTGTCGTCGGTCCAGCCCTCATTGGCATCGAGGATGATTCTGCTCCGAGGCGCAGCTTCCGTCACAGCGCGAATCCTCGCCGTGTCGTTGTCGCCGCCGATCTTGACCTTGAGCAGCGGCCGGCCGGCATTGTCGCGGGCCTGTGCCGCCATCGCTTCGGGTTCGCCGAGCGACAGCGTGTAGGCGGTTTCCAGGGGGCGCGGCGGCGCCGGCCAGATTGCGTTTGCCACGGGCTTGCCGCTGATCTTGGCTTCAAGGTCCCACAGGGCGCAGTCGACGGCGTTGCGGGCGGCTCCCGCCGGCATGGCGTCGAGCAAAGCGGTCCGGTCGATGCCACCGGCAATCCGTCCGCGCATGGCCTCGATTGCAGCGTGCACACCGTCCATGGTCTCGCCATAGCGCTTGTAGGGAACGCACTCGCCGCGCCCGCTATGGCCATCCTGGCTGATCGTGCAGGTGATGACCTCGGCCTCGGTCTTGGAGCCGCGCGAAATGGTGAAGGTTCCGGCGATCGGAAAACGCTCGGCCTCAACCGAAATGACACGCGCCATATTTTTCTGCTCCGGCTGTGCCAGAAGGGTTGTCGGCAAATCGACAAGGTCGGACCCATCAGGCTAAACAGGACGCCATGTTGACCATCGGCAAGCGCGACGCAAGCGGCACCACCGCCTCGGAGGCTGACCACCAACCACGCGTGGCGGTGGGCGAGGAGGGTGGCGTGCTCGGCTGCGCGTTCTCCGGAATCTGGACGACACGAACCGTGGCGCTGATCGACGCCGACATGCGCAAGATCGAGAAACGAAGCGGTTTCAAGACTTTGGCGCTCGATCTTTCGAAGATTGAGAAGATCGATACCGCTGGCGCCTGGTTGATCGACCGGCTGGTCAGCGCCTTCGAGAAGAAGAATGTCGAGGTCCGGCTGCAAGGCCAAAGCGAGATCGCCGCCATCCTGCTCGACGCGGTCGGCGAGGCTGTCCGGCGCGAACCCGAATCCGGCCCGGCGCGGCCGCCCAACATCGTCATTCGGGCGCTGGAGGCGGTTGGCCGGCGCGTCTACGAGATGCGTGACGATTTCTTCGCCTCGATGAATATTCTGGGTGCCACCATCCGCGGCGCGCAGATGAAGCTCGGCCGTGGCCATGCCGTCAACCCGGCGGCGATCTTCAACCAGATCGACCGCATGGGCGTCGGCGCCATTCCCGTGGTGGTGCTGATGTCGGCGATCGTCGGCGCCATCGTCGCCCAGCAAGGCGCCTACCAGCTCAGCTATTTCGGCGCCGATATCTTCGTCGTCGACCTCGTCGGCGTGCTGATCCTGCGCGAACTCGGCGTGCTGATGACGGCAATCATGATCGCCGGCCGTTCCGGCAGCGCGATCACCGCCGAGATCGGCTCGATGAAGATGCGCGAGGAGGTCGACGCGCTGAAGGTCATCGGACTCAATCCGATCGGCGTCCTGGTTTTTCCGCGCCTGGTCGCGCTGGTGATCGCCTTGCCGTGCCTGACCATCATCGCCAATTTCGCGGCACTCGGCGGCGGCATCGTCGCGGCCTGGCTCTACTCCGATATCCCACCGGCCGCATTCATCGACCGCTTGCGTGTCGCCATCGATCTCAGCACGATTTTCGCCGGGCTGATCAAGGCGCCGTTCATGGCCATGATCATCGGCACGATCGCCTCGGTCGAAGGCATGAAGGTTGGCGGCAGCGCCGAATCGCTCGGCCAGCACGTGACCGCCTCCGTGGTGAAGTCGATCTTCGTCGTCATCATCCTCGATGGGCTTTTCGCCATGTTCTATGCAGCGATCGAGTTCTGACACAATGGCGAAGGGCAATGGCATCAAGATGGAGGAAAAGGACGAGAACGAGATCGTCCTTTCGGTGCGCGACGTCACCGTTGCCATCCAGGACAAGCTGATCCTCGACAAGCTAACGCTCGACATCAAGCGCGGCGAGATCCTGGGTTTCGTCGGCGCTTCGGGCGCCGGCAAGTCCGTTCTGTTGCGCACCATTCTGGGCCTGATGCCCAAGCAGTCGGGAACGATCAAGCTGTTCGGTGTCGACGTCGACAAGGCAAGCGATATCGAGCGCCTGCGCATCGACATGCGCCTTGGCGTGCTGTTCCAGCATGGCGCGCTGTTTTCGGCGCTGACCGTGCAGGAGAACGTGCAGGTGCCGATGCGCGAATATCTCGACCTGCCAAGGAAGCTGATGGACGAGCTGGCGCTGCTCAAGATCGAACTGGTCGGGTTGCCGCCGGACGCGGCGCAGAAATTCCCTTCCGAACTCTCCGGCGGCATGATCAAGCGTGCAGCACTGGCGCGCGCCCTGGCGCTCGACCCGGACATCGTCTTTCTCGACGAGCCGACGTCCGGCCTCGATCCGATCAGCGCTGCCGAGTTCGACGAACTCGTCGTCAAGCTGCGAGACACCATGGATCTGACCGTCTATATGGTCACGCACGACCTCGACACGCTGTTTACCGCTTGCGATCACGTGGCGGTGCTGGGCAAGAAGAAAGTATTGGTCGAAGGCACCATCGACGACATGCTGAAGAGCGAGGAACCGTGGGTAAAATCCTATTTCCGCGGAAAACGCGCCCGCCAACTTGATCTTGCCGCACGTGCATAGCCATAAGTGAAGCAATGGAAACCAGAGCCAACTACGTCATTGTCGGCATCTTTACGCTGGTTGCGATCCTGGCGGCGTTCGGCTTCGTCTACTGGACGGCGGCGATTGGCGACAAGGGCGAGACCACGCTGCTGCGCGTGCGTATCCCGGGTTCGGCTTCCGGCCTTGGCCGCGGCAGCTTCGTGCTGTTCAACGGCGTCAAGGTCGGAGAGGTCAAGCGCGTCTATATCGACGTCGACAATCCGACCATCGCGATCGCCGACACCCAGGTTGACCGGCAAACGCCGATCACCAAGTCAACGCAGGCCGATATCGGCCTCGCCGGCCTCACTGGCCAGGCCAACATCGAACTCAAGGGCGCCGACCCCAAGGAAGTAAAACTCCTCGACCAGGCCGAGAAGGAAGGCAAGGTTGCGGAGATCGTCGCCAACCCGTCGGCGGTCACCAACCTTTTGCAGACGGCGCAGACCATCTTCACCCGTGCCGACAAGGTGCTGTCCGAACTCGAGGGTTTCACCAGGGATGTTCGCGGGCCGCTGACGCAGACTGTCCAGAACGTGCAGACATTCTCCGATGCGCTGGCCAAGAATTCCGACGGCATCGACAAATTCCTGTCCAGCGTCAGCGCGCTGTCCGAAGAACTGAAGGGCGTGTCCGGCAAGCTCGACGGGACGCTAAAGGCGGCGGAGGGCCTGCTCAATGCCGTCGACAGGGACAAGATCAAGAGCATCGTCGCCAATGTCGATACGGTGACCGCGAACCTCAAGCAGACATCGCAGCAGCTCGACGGAGTGATCAAGAATGTCGACACGGCGGTCGGGTCCGTCAATGATTTCGCCAAGCAGACGCAAGGCACGCTGGCCAAGGTCGACGGCGTGCTCGACGGAGTCGATCCGGCGCAGGTGCGTGAGGCTTTGGCCAACATCCAGAAGGCCAGCGAAAACGCCAACAAGGCCGCCGCCGATATCGCAATGGTGACAGACAAGTTCGCCAACCGCGCCGACGATATCGACCAGACGATCAAGGATGCCAAGCAATTGGCGCAGCGGCTCAACGATGCCTCGGTGCGGGTCGACGGCATCCTCGCCAGAGTCGACACCTTGCTCGGCTCGGGGCAGGCCGACGGCCTGATGGCCGACGCCAGGGATACGCTGAAATCGTTCAAGCAGGTTGCCGATACGCTGAATGCGCGGCTTGGCGTCATCACCGACAATCTGGCGCGCTTCTCGGGCCAGGGCCTGTCGAATGTCGAGGCATTGGTGCAGGACAGCCGCCGCTCGATCACCCGCATCGAGGAGGCGGTCACGGATCTCAGCCGCAATCCGCAGCGCATTCTTTCGGGCGGCGAGGGCGAGGTTCGGCAATTCGACGGCAGGGCGCGGCGTTGACTTCGGCGTCTGCTCGCCCCAAGAACATGAGCTGCGGATGCGGGTTGATCTTACGATCCGGGGACAACGGGGATCGCGCGTGAAGTCGGTGTGGGTGAGAACGGGTGGATTGACACCGGCTGCGGCGTTGCTTGCGCTGTCGCTTGCCGGCTGTGCGGTACTGGGCGGCAAGCCTGCGCCGCTCGACACATTCGAGCTTTCGGCGCCGTCGGTTGACGCCCAAGGCCACAGCCGCAAGCAAATCCTGATCGCGCAGCCGTCCGCGCTGAAGGCGCTGGACAGCCAGAACATCGTCATCAAACCCTCCGACCGCTCGATCCAGTATCTGAAGGGCGCGCAATGGGCCGACCGCCTGCCGCTGATCGTGCAGGCGCGGCTGGCGGAGACCTTCCAGCGCTCCGGCAGCTTTGCCGGCGTCGGCAAGCCGGGCGAGGGCCTGGCAATCGACTACCAGGTGATCGTCGAGATCCGTTCCTTCGAAGTGAGCGTCGACGGCGGCGAACATGCCGAAGTCGACCTGTTCGTGCGCCTGCTCAACGATCGCAACGGCGAGGTGCGTGCTTCCAAGAGCTTCACCGCGTCCGCTCCCGTCTCGGGCAGCGGCAATCCTGCCTACGTCAAAGCGCTCGACAATGCCTTCGGCGATGCCGCCAAGCAGATCGTCCGCTGGACGGATTCGGTGATCTGAGCGCAATCCGGCCAGACGCTTCGAGCTACAGGCGGTCGAAGGCTTCCGGCCGCAGCTTCCCGGTCTTCATCAGGTGCTGCAGGGTGTAGGTGACGGACAGCGCGTCGTCGAGCGCGTCATGTCCCCGCAATGGCGGGTGTTCGACGCCGTAATAGTCCGCGAGCTTGTTGCTCGGCGTCCGCGCCAGATCCTCGATCGGCATCCCGGCCGCGATCAGCAGCTTGACGGCGTTGTCGAACCGGGTGGCGGGGATAGAAGGCTGAATGCCCGCGACATAGCAGCTGACGGCCATCATGTTCAGTTCGTCCTTGCCCCAGGACCAGAACCGCGCTCCATCGGAAAAGCGATCGACCCCGGCAAGCGCGTCTCCCAGCGCGACCCCCTCCGTCTCGATGTTTTCCTCGGTGATGCCGGTCAGCCTGGTGAAGAACGGGTCGAGTTCGTATCTCCGGCCAAACCGGTCGATCGGTCTGATATAGGCCTTGTGCGTGCCGAGCAGCGGAAAGTCGCCATCGAGACCAAGCCTGACCGCACCGATCTGCGCGATGACCGGATCGGGATCGTGGGCCGCGCACCAAAACCGACGTTGCGACCCCTCCAGGCAGAGAAACTCGCAGTCGAATATGATTGCCGTCTTCACGATCGGTACCCTTTCATCCCGCGGTTCGCTGGGCCGCGTTGCTCACATGTCCTGCCATGCCACCGACTCGTATTGGCCACCGTTGTTGAGGAAGAAGTATGTTATCGCCTCGTAGCATTGCTCGATCGGGATGCACCACGACAGGGGATATTCGTCCATCTGACCGTTTGCGAGCGTGTAAACACAGGTCCCATCTGTGGGTTGGGCGCCCTGTGTCACTGAGCCGGTGTCTCCATCGAAGCGCAAATACATTAGCCAAGCGTTGTCGCCATTCCTCAGCATGGAGATGGATTGGCCACCCGGGGCCGAAATCCATAGTTCAAACTGCTGCTCTAGGTCGAAGTGACCAAGGACTGGGCCGAACTCTTCGAAGGTTTCGTATGGCTGAGTGATCCCTTTGAATGTGACTTTCACACCGTAGGCCCGCCGTTACTTCCTGTGGATCGATCAGTCTGAAGAAGGTCGGGGCCGGCAGGGAACCGGGCGTTTTGGCGGCTCGCTTGCGGAAACACCGAGGTCTCCGCAAGCGAGTCTCGGCGGCTGCCTAGTGCAGGCGCCCGCTGGCGTGGGCCAGCATGGTGTAGACCTTGCCGGTGTCCGAGGTCAGGTAGGTCTGCGCCATGATGTTGTCGCGGTCGTTGCGCGAGACATCCTTGAGCAGCTTCTCGAAGTCGTCGCAGTAACGGTCGACGGCGGCGCGGAATTCGGCCTCGCCTTGATATTTGCGGCGGATTTCATCGAATGTCTGCTGGCCCTTCAGCGTGTAGAGCCGGCGGGTGAACACGTCCCGTTCGCCGCGCCGATAGCGGTTCCACAGCTCGATCGAAGCATCGTGGTCGATGGCCCGCGCGATGTCGACGGAGAGCGAGTTCAGCGATTCCACGACGTGCAGTGGCGAGCGCTGGGCAGGGGCCGCGCGCGGCGCTTCCGCAGGGGCCGAAGGTGCTGCCGCCGGCCTGAGATCGGCTTCGTTCGATGCCGCGGTCAGGAGGTCGCGCACCCAGCCGCCCTGCGGCGTGCGGGCGCCGGCTTCGGGACGCTGGCGCGGTGCCTCGGCCGGACGCTCGAGATCGAGCGTCCCGCGCAGCGCCGTGCCGCCCAATGGCGCCTGAGGCGTGCGA
>NZ_BSNY01000006.1 GCF_030160235.1 Mesorhizobium huakuii | reverse complement strand
CTGCTGGTAACGACGGAAGCGATGGTTGCCGAGAAGCCGAAGAAGGAACCCGCCGTTCCGGCAATGCCGGCTGGTGGCATGGATTTCTGATGGTAACGGCTGTGTCCGCGCCCGGTGGGCGCGGACACCCTGACAAATGGGTAGAGCCATGAACGTGATGAACTTGAACGTAATCCCCCCGCCGTCGCGTGCGGCCACCGATCTGAACTACGAAGCAGACCTGAAGGTTGCGCTTGACCCGATACTGGTCGAGTTGCTCGACAGAGCAGAGGCCGCGGGTTGGGACCGGCGCAAAGCGGCATACACGGTGATGTTTCTGGCTGCTCGCAAACTCACGGACACCAAACAGAGCCCAGAAGTAGCACGTACAGGGAGTTGATGCCTGCCGTGCCAGAAGGGCCCGGCGGTTCTGACAAGCGAACTGGTGCACGCCGGTTGACGGATCGGACAATGGAGTCTGGTCCAGGGCATACCCGATAGCCAGCTGGCCGCGCCGAGAGGAGCAATCTACGTTTCGGGGCCTAAAAATGACTGTGCGATCGTCAAATTATATCGGCGTGTTCGCCGCATTCTGTCTCTCGCTTACCCCAATGCCAGCGTACCCCGCTGCAGCCGGGCCCGTCGTCAGCACCATCACGCAGCGACCGCTGCCGGACGTCCTGGAACAGGTGACGCCTGCGGTGGTCAACATCGCCGTCACTTCGGGTTCATCTGCAGAGACCAATCCGCTCTACAACGATCCCTTCTTCCGGCGCTATTTCAACATGCCTGAGGCGCAGCCCAGGCTGAGCGCCGGTTCCGGCGTTATCGTCGATGCCGACAAGGGTCTTATCCTGACCAATCATCACGTCGTCGCCGATGCCAGCGAAATCTCGGTGACGCTCAAGGATCGCCGCCGGTTCAAAGCGGAACTTGTCGGCAGCGATCAGGCGACCGACATCGCCGTGCTCAGGATCAAGGCAAGCAGGCTCACGGCGCTTCCTTTCGGCAATTCCGATACACTTCGTGTGGGCGACACCGTCGTGGCGATCGGCAATCCATTCGGACTTGGCCAGACAGTGACATCAGGGATTGTTAGCGCGCTCGGCCGGAGCGGCATCAACATCGAAGGCTATGAGGATTTCATTCAGACCGATGCCTCGATCAACCCCGGCAATTCCGGCGGGGCACTCGTGACGGACGATGGAAAGCTGGTCGGCATAAACACTGCGATCATAGCGCCGGCCGGCGGCAATGTGGGCATTGGCTTTGCCGTCCCGATCGCGATGGTGTCATCGGTCATGAAGCAACTGATCGACCATGGCGAGGTGCGCCGCGGCCGCATCGGCGTTGCCGTACAGGACCTCACGCCAGACCTGGCGGATGCACTCAAACTCACCGACAATTCGGGCGCCGTGGTCGGCAGCGTCGAAGACGGCTCTCCGGCCGCCCATGCGGGGCTGCAGGCTGGCGATGTGATCGTCAGTGTCGACAGCCATCCGATCTCCAGCTCGGCCGACCTGAGAAACCGCATCGGTCTGACACCGGTCGGATCGGATGTGGCCGTCGAATATCTGCGCGATGGCACGCGCAAGAGTGTGACCATTCATATCGCGCCGGAGAACGCTGCAGCCTCCGCGCCCGCGCTACCGGATCGTCTGGAAGGCGCGCAGTTCGAGGATGCGGCCGGCAACGTGGTTGTCGCGCACGTTGAGCAGGGCAGCGCCGCGGCGCGGGCTGGCTTGCGCGCCGGAGACGTCATCGTTGCGGTCAACCGGAAACCGGTTGCCACTATGGCCGCGCTGACAGCTGCGTTGCGCGAAGCAAGCGGAACGATCGCCCTGGATCTGTTCCGCGGTGGGGCAAAGCTGTTCCTGGTGGTTCGCTAGGAAACCCTAGACTAGGCGAGAGCAATCCAAAAGCATTCATCGATTGGGAGCAGAAAATGAGGAAGTCTGTTCGATGGGTCCTTGCCTCTGGCGCGGCCATCGCCGCGGCATTGGCGCCGGTTCCCGCGTTCACGCAGCAACCGCCGGCACAGATTCATGAATTGACCGGCTTCTGGCTGACGACGCCGCACCCTGAGCTGGCGATCCCGCCAGGGAAAACCGAAACAATTCCGCTTACCTTGCGCAACGCGAACCTGCCACCGCAACGCGCTGAGTTGGAGGTTTCCGGCGTTCCGACCGACTGGAAATGGTCGCTCAAGGGCGGCAACCGTGAGGTCAATGCCGTAATCGTGTCGCCCAATGCGACGGAAGAGGTCAAACTTGAACTGACGCCGCCGACAGGGGCGACTGGCAAGAGCGTGCCGATCGACGTGAAAGCACGCTACGGCAGCGAGACCGCCGATCTGCCGCTCACGGTAAAACTGGCGAACGCCCCTGAAGGCGGATTGGAGTTGAAGCCGGAGCTGCCCGCGTTGCGTGGATCAGCGCGATCGACCTTCAGCTTCAAGGTCGAGGTGACCAACAATGGTAGTGAGGAAGGCTTGTTCAATCTGGCCGCCAATGCACCGGAAGGGTTCCAGACCCGCTTCAAGCATGGTTATGGTTCCGAGGAAATCACGGGTTTGCCCATAAAGGGCGGTGCGACGGAAGATATCACCCTGGAGGTAACGCCTGCGCGAGCCGCCCCAGCCGGCCGATACCCGATCGTCATGGATGTTTCGGGAGGCGGAGCCAATGGCACTGCGGAACTCAGCATCGAGGTCACGGGGCAACCCGAAGTCTCTCTTGCCGGACCGCAAGAACGGCTTTCAGGCGAAGCCGTGGCCGGCAAGGAATCGAGCTTCACTTTCACGCTCTCTAACACTGGCAGCGCGCCTGCGGCGGATATCGAGTTGTCATCCTCGCCGCCGACCGGTTGGAAGGTCGAGTTCGAGCCCAAGACCGTTGGCATGCTGGCGCCGAACGCCACGAGCCAGGTGAACGTCAGAATAACACCTTCCGAAAAGGCGATCGCTGGCGACTATATGGTTCCGGTGCGCGCCAGCGGAGGCAGCGTGTCGGAATCGGCTCAGTTTCGCGTCACGGTCAACACATCGACAATGTGGGGCGCAGCCGGGTTGGGTGTCATTGCCGCCGCCGTTCTCGTGCTCGGCATGGCCGTAATGAGGTACGGACGGCGATGAGCACGACGGTCATCGAAGCCAAGGGACTTACCAAGCGTTATGGCGCGGCGCTCGCCGTAGCAGGCGTTGACCTGTCTGTTGAAGCCGGCGAGGTCGTGGGTCTGCTCGGTCCGAATGGCGCCGGCAAGACGACAACCATCCTGATGCTGCTTGGTCTCACGGAGCCAAGCGAAGGTCAGGTCCTTATCCTCGGGAAGGATCCGCTGCGCGAGCCGCTGGAGGTGAAACGCCAGGTGGGCTATCTGCCGGACACAGTCGGCTTCTACGACAACATGTCCGCCCGCGAGAACCTTTCCTACACCGCCGAGCTAGCGGGGCTGTCCCGCGACCAGGCCCGCGAACGCATCGCTGCTGCACTCGACAAAGTTCGACTGAGGGATGCAGCCGACCGGCAGGTCGGCACCTATTCGCGCGGCATGCGGCAGCGCCTCGGCATTGCCGAACTTTTGATGCGGGATTGCCGCGTCGCCATCCTCGACGAGCCGACCTCTGGTCTCGACCCTCAGGCGACGCAGGAATTGCTTGACCTCATCCAGACATTAAGCCGCGAAGGCATGACCATCCTGTTGTCGTCCCACATGCTGGATGTCGTGCAAACCGTCTGCCACCGCATTGCGTTGTTCAGGAATGGCAAGATCGGCTTCGTCGGTACTGTCGAGGAGCTGGCCGACCGAATTGGCGGCGGTGCCTTTGTCGTCGACGTGGAGGCTGACGGCATTGATCTGGCGCAGGCGGCACGTTTTGCAGAAGGGGTGAAGTCGATCGCCGCCGACCGCGACGGTCATTGGCTGGTCGAGGCGGAGCGCGACGTCCGGCCAGAGTTGGCCCGCCTGGTCGTGCAAGGCGGAGGTTCCTTGAGGAACCTTGACCTACACCGCGCCCGGCTTGACCAAGCGTATAGCCGCTACTTCAAGGAGGTTGCCCATGACGCGTGAAGGCTCTCCGTTCAAAGGAACCGCGACGATCGCGCTCAAAGAAGCCGCCGACCACATGACAAGTGCCCGCATGCACCTGATCATGCTTCTGGTCCTGCTCACAGCGGCCGGCGCTGTCTATGGCGCGATCGGGCGTATCACCGCGACGACCGCAGAGGATCCATTCCTGTTCCTCAAACTGCTGACGGTAGCGCGCGACCCCCTGCCCTCATTCGCAGCCTTCCTGGGCTTTCTCTTGCCGCTCGTGGCGATCACGCTGGGCTTCGATGCAATCAATGGCGAATACGCCCGCAGAACAATGAGCCGTTTGCTGGCGCAACCGATCTATCGAGACGCCGTCCTGTTCGGCAAATTCCTGGGCGGCCTGCTCGTTATTGCCATCGCGCTCCTTACGCTGTGGTTGCTGATGACCGGCCTCGGCATCCTGTTTCTCGGACTGCCGCCGTCTAGCGGAGATTTGGTGCGCGGCATCGCCTATCTGGCGGTGACACTTGCTTACGCCGGGGTATGGCTGGCGCTTGCAATCGCCTTCTCAACAGTGATCCGGTCACCCGCAACGTCCGCACTTGCAGCATTGTCGGTCTGGCTCGTACTGACCGTGTTCTGGGGCATGATCGCGCCCTTGATTGCAAGTACAATTGCACCGCTCGATCCACTCGACCCGATGACGGTGATCACACAATTCGAGACGCAGCAGGCCATTGCGAGACTCTCGCCGCAGAGCCTTTACGGCGAAGTGACGGCGTTGCTGCTTGATCCGTCCGCTCGTTCGGTGGGTCCGCTGTTCTTCGATCAGATGCAGGGTGCGGTCGTCGGCGCGCCGCTGCCGACGGTTCAGAGCCTGTTGGTGGTGTGGCCACAAATTTCCGGGTTGGTCGCGGCCATGATCCTTTTGTTCACGCTTGCCTACGTCGCTTTCCAGCGTCAGGAGGTCAGGGCATGATAGCGGCGCGCCTCAAGGGATGCCTCGCGTGCTCAGCAGCTGCGACATCCACCTCACCGATGCATCCGCTAGTGCCACAAGCGACGCGAGGGCGTGGCTGGACGGTCGGCAACGCCCCCCTGACAGGAGGCTGTTAACGTCGAGAGAGTTCACCAGATTGCGGTCTCGCACTTCCCGGAAAAGCACTAAGCTATTGTACTCCGTGGCGACTATTTCGTAGCCAAGAGCGATCCAGATTTTCCCGATTTTCTGTCGGGCGCAGGTGAAGCGGTCTATACCCGGCCCGGTCTAGATCTGGCAATCCATCGCCCGGAAGCCTTTCCCCCACGGTAATACCCTGTACGGGGCGCTTCGGATTTTTCGCTGATCACAGTGGCGGTGAATGCTTCATCGAGCCACATAGTCTTCCAACCGACACGCTCATTGCTATCGCTGCCACCACGCACCTGGTAGACGCTCATGGCGTCATTCCCTGCCGTGGTGACGCCAACGATGTGGACCTCTACCACTCGAAAGAAGCCGTCATAGCGAACCTCGAGGCGTTTGCCTTGGCGTAGTGCGTCACAGGCTACCGATCCTAATTGCTGCCCCCAAAGAACGGTAGGGAAGCACAAAGTCCTCGCTTTGGCTAACGCTCTAAATGATCGGACTGAGATGGCCTAGGCGTCCGATGCCGTACCCGAGCAAGTTTCGTCCGTTCCTCGTCCAGAAGCTTCAAGAGCACCCTTCGAGTGGCCGAGTCCGTTTCCGTCTCCAGCTTCTTTTCGAAGTGCCTGATATTTTCGCGGTGCACGAACTCAGCTTCGCTGCTTGCCATCGTGCGATCCTCTATCATGGAGATGACACGCCGCTACAATAGCATCCGGGAAGGCAACAAGTCTGTTTGGTAAGAAATCGTACATTTCTGGCGCTACCCAACCATAGGGGAATGGCGTGGACGCTGCCTCGAATATGGTGCTCAAAGGCCGGTACTGATTTGACTAGCGTTTCCCAGCCATCATGCGCGCTTCACGCATAAGCGATGCCCAATTGTTGAGACCCAGAAAGGCGATAAGCTCGCGGGCCTGGTCTTCGGTGATGCCGGTATCTTCCACCAGTCGGCGCACTATAAGGTTGTAGCCCGTGAGCGGCTTGCCTTGTTCCTCGACCATCTTGGATACACTCCCGGTTCCGGCAAACGTGCCGAACAGAGAAAGGTTCCATCGGTGGCCCTGACCGCGCCATCTATGGATCCTTCCGAGCCCTCAACAGGACGATGCGGTAGCAAACGCTCTTCCAGGGTGGCGCCTGCACGAGGCAACGCATTGGCTGAACATTGTGTTCCGGGGCCCGAGTTGCGGCTGCGTCCGCCGCCGTTTGGCGACGAGATTGAGGCTCGTTCGACAACACGACCGTCACGGCGTCAACTATGCCGTTAAATTGCGGCTCTTGCATCTGAAGGTGCCTCGATCCGTTTGAAATCGGCAAGGCCTAGCCGTATCCGCTGGCCCTCCGCAAAGGCCAGGGCAAAAGATTGCAGCGCGAATGATCGGGTTAGTTCCTGGTCGTCCTCGACCACGCGGACCAACCATTCCTCACCGGCTTCCATCACTTCAACGCGCCGATCACCTGGTGCCTCTTCAGCCATCCCAAATTGTCCTGCATGTTCAATCTTCAAATTTGTAGGGCGGCAAAAATCGTCGGTTCAATAAGAAATGCTGGTACGGAATCGTACCCTCGTTGTCGGGGACTCGGCTTCGTTCCGAACCGGCGTATACTTCACGGATCGCCCATACCGAACAGAGGCATTGCGGGGCGGTTGGGAGTTGGCAGTGCTTCGGCCTTTGCGTGCGGGGAGGAGGAAATGTCACGTAGCAAGGGGCCGGCAAACCGGCTTTGACACCGTCGATCCAGACCTGGTGGATTGGATTGCGCGAAAGTCGGAACATGCTGGGCAAACGCCTCCGAAATTCCTCGACCACAAGCTGGAGTGCCCATATTGTCTCACCATACGGCTGAGAATTCCCGCCGACGCTCGCCCGGACAATCTGATTTTTTGCGATGATTGCGGAGCGTATCTAGGCACCTGGGATGAACTCCAAACCGACTTTGAGAGGCAAGGCGGTCAGAACGGTGTCTTCCGCCTGAACAACGGCCGTATCCAGCGGGTCGAATAGAGTGTGCTCTGGTTTCATCGAGAGCTAGACCAAACGCGCCGCGCCTACTTTTTGTTGCCTTCCGCGACAAGCGATCCATCAGATTGCGCAGGCGATCGGGAAGCCATTTTTCGACACGAAAGATGGGCAGGCCGCGCAGATGCCGTCTCAACACTTCACTCGAAAATTGCCGTCGCAACAATTCGGCGAGGTTGCGAGGGTGCTCTCGGGCCATTGTTGCCACCTTTGTTCTCAAACCCGGCCAGTTTGGAATTGTTCCGGCAGAACCATGCAGTGCTGGTTCGAAAACCTCGCCTGCACTTTCGCCCACTGTTCGAAATCGTACCCAAGGATATTTCCGAAGCCCAAAAGCGACATTCGCAATTGCCTGCCGCCCGACTTGAGAGGATGGTGAGCCATCGCTTGCCGATCTGAGTGGGCGCAAGCGGCTGAGAGATGCGTGTGCTCTTGCCCCAAACGGGAGGCGAGAGCATGGCTCAGCTTCAGCAATCCAGCGTCCGCAATCGTCTGCTTGCATCATTGTCGCGCGACGATTTCGCGCTCGTGCAGCCGCATCTCGAAGCCGTCACATTTGAGGTGCGTGAACACCTGTTCCGGGCGGAACAGACGATCACGCATGTCACCTTCCCCGAATATGGCATTGCCTCGATCGTCGCCGATACCGAAGAAGGTCGCTTCGAGGTCGGCATGGTGGGATCGGAGGGGTTGGTGGGCACGGCCGTGGTGCTCGGCGTGGATCGCACGCCTCATACCTGCATGGTACAGGCTGCGGGCGATGCGTTTCGCATCGGGGTGGCCGAACTCCAGGCAGCGATGGACCACAGCGCCACGCTGCGCGCGCTGCTTCTGCGCTTCGTGCACACCTTCATCGTCCAGGTCAGTCAGACCGCCTATGCCAACGCCGGCTACTCCATCGAGGAGCGGCTGGCCCGCTGGCTGCTGATGACCCACGATCGTCTGGAAAAAGACGATATGCCCGTGACCCATGAGTTTATGAGTGTCATGCTGGGCACGCGTCGTCCTGGTGTAACATTGGCGGTGCAGATGCTGGAGGGAACGGGCGTGATCCGGGCCACGCGCGGCCACGTCACGGTGAGAGATCGCGAGAAGTTGGAGCAGATCGCCGGCCAAGCTTACGGGTTCGCAGAGAAGGAATATTCCAACGTATTTCAGTTCCCGATCAAGCGAGACAGATGAGGTGGATCTTGCGCTACTTCATGAATGTTCGCTATCGCGGCCGGCTCATACCGGACCCTGACGGCGATGAGTTGGAGAACGAGGAAGCTGTGCGGGGCCATGCGCTCGCAAACGCCTATGATCTCGTCTTTCACAACCGCATGGACGCGCTCCGCAGCTGGTTCGACTGCAACTTCGAAGTGACCGACGAGAGCGGCAGAACTGTGCTGGTGATGCCGTTCGGCGAGGTGGTTTCAGAAACCTGATGTGGCATCGACCTAGCTCCCCTGGAAGATCGCTCAATATGTCCTCAACCTAACTGTTCGGATTCATACCAAGCCTTGAAGTGCGAAGAGAGCCCGCCCTAACGTGTTTCAAGGGAGGAGTGTTGATGGTCCACGATTTTCAAACAGTGACGGTTGAAAGCGCGAGCTATGCTGGAATTTGGGTGACGAGGCTGATCAAGCGGCGCTCTGCGGCTTCAAT
>NZ_BSNY01000005.1 GCF_030160235.1 Mesorhizobium huakuii | reverse complement strand
GCATCCTGCGAATGGCGCAAGCACTATGCTTCGCCACCTAAACGTACAAAGTCGAGCTTAGGCGATGGCGTCTGGCCTAGTAGCCGCCCTCGTTGGGCTCATTGTCGTTGCGCGTTCACGGAAGGGGTGAGCTGCCGTGGGCCGTTACAATACGAAAAAGCCGATCGAGGCAGCCGCCATGACGGCAGTCGCCAGCACGCCGCCAACGACCATCCATCTTGGCAAGGTTAGCCGGCCCATGATCCGCGGATTCATGGCGATCATCATCATGATCGCCATCAGCGGGGCCGCCAGGATCCCGTTGACAACCGCGCTCCAGTAAAGCGCCCTGATCGGGTCCAATCCGACAAACGTCAGGATTGCCCCGCCCAATGTCGCCAGCGCGATCGTACCGTAGAAGCCCCGGGCGTCCTGCAGGCGCCGGTCAAGCCCCTCCGGCCACTCAAACATCTCCGCCACTGCGTAGGCGGCGGAGCCCGCCAGGACGGGTACGGCAAGCATGCCAGTGCCAATAATGCCACCGGCAAAGACCGCGAATGCGAACTCGCCCGCAACGGGTCGTAGTGCCTCGGCCGCCTGCGAGGATGTCTGAATTTGGGTAATGCCGTTGGCATGAAGGGTTGCCGCCGTCGCGATGATGATGAAGACGGCGACGAGATTGGAGTATCCCATCCCAAACAAAGTATCGCTCTCGATGCGTGCAAGTTGATGCCCTGCCGTGAGAGGGTGTGCACCGAGCCGTTGCCAGTGCTCCCGACGTTGCTCCTCGACCTCTTCGCCGGCCTGCCAGAAGAACAGATAGGGGCTGATCGTCGTGCCGAGAACCGCGACCAGCGCCATGGCGTGATCGCCGTCGAAGACGATCTGTGGAACCAGGGCACCATAGAGCGCGGTGGCCCATGGTACATGCACCGACAGCACGACGGCCACATAGGCAAGCAGGGATACGGTCAGCCATTTGAGGACCGTGACATAGCGGCGGTAGCTCACGAAAACTTCCAGCAGGATGCAGAGCAGCGCGAAGAAAAAAGCGTAAACATGATGTGGTCCGCCGATCAGCAGTTCGAGCGACGCTCCCATGGCGCCCAGGTCGGCGCCAATGTTGATCACGTTGGCGACCAGGAGCAGAAGCACCGCAAAACGCAGCAGCCAAGGTGAGTAATGCCGACGCAGGTTGCGCGCGATGCCCTGACCGGTCACTGCGCCGATCCCGGCGCTGATCCCTTGCGTCACAGCCATCAGCGGATAGCTGAACAGCATCGTCCAGGCGAGCGAATATCCGAATTGAGCTCCGACCTGACTGTAGGTGGCGATGCCGCCTGGATCATCGTCGGCTGCGCCAGTGATCAGGCCAGGACCCAACCTGCCGAAAAACCTGAAGCGGGCGCGAGACATCGCGCTTGCTGGATTCGACGGTTCCATCGCCTGGTCCTCAATCTCGGCTTTGCGCCGCCCACTGCCTTGCGGAAAGAGCGCGCGGATGCTCGAGATAGGTGTCAGTTCCGAATTCGACTCTTCTAGCTATCGTTCTGCCGTTGTCCGCTGGGCGAACTTGCCGGCGATCTGACGCCGAACCAGGACGAGCGTCGCATCGTCGGGGTCAGTCGTGACCGTGAAACCCATGTCGCGCTCGACCTCTATCGCGGCACGGTTTTCACGGCTCTCGATCGACTCGATCGCTTCGAGGCCAAGTTTTTCGGCATATTTCGAGATATGGGCGAGCAGTTCCCAGCCAACGCCCAGATGCTTGCGATCCGCGCGAATGCAGATCGCGACCTCGCCGGTTCGGTCGGCGCGATCGCTTGCCAGCGTCGCAACGGCGATCAACATCCCGTCGGTCGAGAAGGCCACGAAATTATGGATATGGGCGTCGTCTGAACGCGTCATCGCCACCAGCCGTTCATGCGAGACCTCCTTCACCGCGCCGAGAAAGCGGAAGCGCAGGTCTTCAGGGGTCACATGCGTGAAGAACTCGGCCAGCGTCGGCTCGTCTTCAGGGCGCGCGCGACGCACTTCGAAGCGAAATCCGGTGTGGGTGGTAAGTGTGTCGCTCATGACAATGGGGTCCCTGATCTGAGGCTGACGTCACGCTGTCTGCTTGAGGGCTCATTCGCCCATGGTCTGCAACACGTCCTGCTTGAGGATTTCGACGCTGCGCAGGTTGAGCAGGCGGATCACGCCCTTGTCCTTCAGCCGGGTGAAAACCCGCGACACGGTCTCGATGGTGAGGCCGAGATAGTCGCCGATGTCCATGCGCGACATCGGAAGTTCCACCTGCCGCAGGCCGCCTTGGCGCTCCACCATGTCGACCAGGAAGGCGGCCACGCGTTCGATGGCGTTCTGGCGACCCAGGACGAGGAGGTGTTCCTGGGCTCTGGTCAACCCCTTGAGCGCCAGGGGCAGCAACTGATGCGACATGTCCGCCCCGGCATTGAGGCGGAAAACGCGAACACCGGTGGCATTGATCGCTTCGGCGAAGAAATGGTGCGTCGCGCCGGCTTCGAAGCCGAATGTCTCTCCGGCAAGATGGAAGGCGCTGATCTGCCGGCGGCCATCGGCAAGCAGGCGATAGATGCGCACGGCGCCGAATTCGACTTGATAGAAGGCACCAGCCTTCTCGCCCTGGGCATAGATTTCCGATCCGGCTGGAAAGAAGCTGATCGGCTGGACCGGTCCGGAGCCGAGTGTCGCTGGCAGGGCCGGCTGAGCCAGATGCGGCGACAATGAAATCCTGGAGGAGGTGTAGGCTTGCATGGCTGTCTTCCCGGTTGAAACGTGGCACAGCAATCGCGCAAATCGACGGGCGCCGAAATTCGGTTATGTCCCTACGGGAAACTACCTAGGCCAGGCCTGGACCTGAGGCGGCCGCTCTTGGCGTCGGCTGCGATCTCGCTGCCATCCGACCGGCGTCTTCGACTTTGCCGATGGTGCCGTGATATCCGCGATATACCGGCTCCGCGGATGCGACCATCGTGGTTGGCAGCTTGGTTATTGCTCCTCCCGATTATCTCGCGCATGGGTGTTGAGCCGGATCAAATCATTCGCGCCGCCTATTGCCTATGGTTTGCCTACGCTCGGGATAGGTTGAATGCGCATCGCGATCCTGTCTGATATCCATGCCAATCGCGAAGCGTTCGACGCAGCCCTGGAGGCCGTCCGAGGGCACGATCCGGACGAGGTGGTGTTGCTCGGCGATCTGGTCGGCTACGGGCCGGATCCCGTCTATGTGATCGAGAAGGCCATCGATCTGATAGCGCGCGGCGCGCTTTGCATCATGGGCAACCACGACGAGGCAGTGGCGCGGAACCTGAGCAACATGACTGAGAATGCGCGGTTCGCGGCCCAGTGGACCCGCGAACGCCTCGCTTCCACGCACCTCGATTTCCTGGCGCGATTGCCGCTTTCGCTGCAATCCGAGAACCGGCTGTATGTGCACGCCAGTGCCGAGCGACCAGAAAAATGGTCGTATATACGCGACGTGGATGCGGCAGAACGCTGCCTGTCTTCAACGGATGCCCGGTTCATTTTCTGCGGCCATACCCACGTGCCGGCCATCTACTATGCGCTACCCGGGCGTCGGCCGATGCATTTTCAGCCGCTGGACAACGTGCCGGCGCCGCTGTCCGCGCTGAGGAGGCATCTGGTAATTGCCGGCGCTGTTGGTCAACCCCGCGATGGCAACCCGGCTGCATGCTTTGTTCTTGTCGATACACAACGCCGCGAGGTCACGATGGTTCGTGTCCCCTATGATCACGAAGAAACGGCACGCAAGATCCAGGCCGCCGGTCTGCCCGGTTGGCTTGGCATGCGTTTGAAGATCGGCCGCTGAGGAGACATATTCCCATGCAACGGTTTGAGGCAGGGACCGTCATCGATGGTTTCGAACTGGTCGAAAAGCTGCCTGCCGGCGGCATGGCCTCGCTCTGGCGGGCGACCAACCCGCGATACGATTTCCCGCTTGTGCTGAAGATACCGTTTCTCGACCCGGGCGGGGATGTTTCCGTCATCCTCGGTTTCGAGGCGGAGGAGTTGATCCTCAAACGCCTGTCAGGCCCGCATGTGCCGCGCTTTGCGGCAGCCGGCAGCTTGTCGCGGGTGCCCTATATTGCAATGGAGTTCGTGTCCGGCACCGGCCTGGCGGATCTCGCCGGCAACGCGCCGCTCCCCGTGGACGAGGTCGCAAGGATCGGCATCGAGATCGCGACGGCGCTCGCTGCCCTGCACCGGCAGAAGGTCGTCCATCTCGATCTCAAACCCGAGAATGTCATTCTCGCCGAGCGCGGGGCGGTGCTTCTCGACTTCGGGCTCGCCCGGCACGCGGAGCTTCCCGATCTTCTCGGCGCGGAAAGCTCGGTGCCGATGGGCACGGCCGCCTATATCTCCCCGGAACAGGTGCTTGGAGAGCGGTCCGATCCTGCAAGTGACTTGTTCGCACTGGGTTGCATTCTCTATCAGCTGGCAACGGGCGAGGAGCCGTTCGGACGGCCAGCGACTTTCGCGGGGATGAAGCGCAGGCTCTATCACGCCCCAAGGTCGCCGAGAGATATCAACGATGCCATTCCGCGCTGGCTGGAAGCCATCATCCTGAGATGCATGGAAGTGGACAGGTCCCGACGATATGTCGAGGCGGCGCACCTTCTGTCCGACCTGAGGAACCCCGACCAGGTGGTGGTCGCCAGGCGCAAACCCCAGGACAAGGGGGTATGGGCCGCGATCGCCAAGCTGTTTCGCAAGACGGATGACAGATCGCTTGTCGGCAAGCCGGCCTTCTCGAGGAAGCCGGCCGGACCGTCAATTGTCCTCGCCGCGGTCGATCTGGCCAATGGCAGCGATGCGCTGGCGGGCGAGGTCCTCAATGAAACCGCTCGTTTGCTTGCCTCGCGCGAGGATTCCTGGCTGGCCTGCGTAACGGTCCTGAGGACCGAGATCATAGGCGAGACGCGGGCGGCCGACGAATCCGGGCGCCCGGTCTACTTGAAACGGCTCGTAGCTCTGAAGGATTGGGCTCGCCCGCTCCATCTGCCGGAAGACCGCATCAGTTATCATGTGCTCGAAGCGGTGAGCCCCGCTGATGCGATCCTCGACTATGCCGAGCACAATGACGTCGGCCACATCGTCGTTGGAGCCCGGGCGTCTTCGGCAATCCGCCGCCATCTCGGCAGTGTCTCGACCAAAGTGGTCGCACAAGCTCTCTGCTCGGTTTCAGTGGTCCGACTGAAGGCTGTCGAGGAACAAGCACGGCCGCTTTGATGCGTCTGAATCACGATCCAGGGCGTTTGACTCCGATCAAGGAAGGCTGGTGTCGTTGCCCGTCAGATGGCTGTTCAAATGGAGATCGGCCATGCGGACGAATGCAACGCCTCGATACGATGCCAGCGTCAACACCACCGGTTGCTGCCCCAGATTCAATCCCGAGGGCTGGGACGGTCAGGAACTGCATTTCAAGGACAAACCATTTGTCAAAGCCACGACCCACAGCGTCATGCATATCCCGGTGAACATGGGCAGCGTCTTCGCGCGCGTCAACAAGCACATCGAAGACGCCGGCGCTTCCGATCCCGACCGGTTCATCGTTCTCAGCAGGGATGTCTCGCCCTGGAGCAGCGAGCATCTGTTTGCGGTCTCGAAACCTGTCGCCAACGAAGAGATGACCACGCTGAGCGGCGACTATGTGACCAAATTGTTCGAGGGGCCATATAGCCAGGCGAGGGCGTGGGACGAAGAAATGCGGCAAATTGCGCGTCATCGAAACGCAGAGGGGCGCGAGGTCTATTTCTTCTACACGACATGTCCGAAATGCGCCAAGGCCTACGGCAAGAACTATATCGTCGGCATCGCGGCGGTGGCCTAGGATCGTCCAGGTTCGGTGGCTGGGGCGTCGGGCCCGACCCAGGTACCGCGCTCCCCTCTGACGATTGCGACGGCGTCATCGAGCTTGCCGATCGCCGCGGGCTTGCCCGTTTCTTCAGCGAATTCGATGGCGGCACCGACCTTCGGCCCCATGGAGCCGGCTGGAAAATTCCGCCCCGATATCTCCTTGGCGGTCACGTGCCGAAGCGCATTCGCGGCCGCTGTTCCATAGTCGACATAGACGGCATCGACATCCGTCAGCATGAGCAGCATGTCGGCCTTCAACGCGCGAGCGAGAAGCGAGCTTGCCAGATCCTTGTCGATGACGGCCTCCACGCCGCAGAGACTGCCGTCATCCCGGGCTATCACCGGAACCCCGCCGCCGCCGGTGCAAATGACGATGACACCGCGTTCGACCAAAAACGAAATCACGGACGCTTCCAGAATCTCTAGCGGCTTCGGCGAGGCCACGACACGGCGCCATTTGTCGCCATCGGGCGCGATCTGCCAGCCGCGCTCGCTGGCAAGCCTGTGTGCGGTTGCCTTGTCGTAGACCGGGCCGATAGGCTTCGTCGGCTGAGCGAAAGCCCGATCGTGCGGATCCACTTTCACCTGTGTCAGCAGGGTCGCGAAAAGCCTCTCCTTGAGGAGGTTGCCCAGTTCCTGCTCGATCACATAACCGATCATGCCGGCGCTCTCGGCGCCAAGTACGTCCAGCGGAAATGCGCCACCGTCCGAAGTTGCCGCTGCCTGCAGGGCCAGAAGTCCCACCTGAGGCCCATTGCCGTGTGTGACGACAATCGAGTGCCCTTCGTCGACGAGTTCAGCTAGCACGGAAGCCGCGCGCACGATGTTGGCGCGCTGGTTGTCGGCCGTCATCGGCTCGCCGCGCCGCAACAACGCGTTTCCGCCCAAGGCGACCACAATCAGCATTTCAGGTGCCGATCGTGGCAACGAGGAGGGCCTTGATCGTATGCATGCGGTTCTCCGCCTGGTCAAAAACGATTGACGCAGACGACTCGAAAACCTCGTCCGTAACTTCCATGCAATCGATGCCATATTCCTTTGCGATGAAGGCGCCGATTTCCGTTTCGGTGTCATGGAATGCCGGCAGGCAGTGCATGAATTTGGCGTGCGGATTGTGCGTGGCAGCCATCACCGCGCTCGTCACCCGGTAAGGCGTCAACAGACGGATGCGTTCGGCCCAGCCCGATTTGTCCTCGCCCATCGACATCCACACGTCGGTGTAGATGAAATCGGCATCCTGCACGCAACTCGTAACGTCTTCGTCGAGCCGGAAGCGGCCGCCGCTTTGTGCCGCCAGCTCCCGGACATGGGCGCAGAATGCCTCATCCGGCCAGAGCTCCCTTGGCGAGGCGATGCGCATGTCGATGCCGACCTTGGCGGCTCCAAGCGCCAGCGACAGCGCGACATTGTCGCGCCCTTCGCCAACGAAGGTGACCGTCATGTCCGAAAGATGCTTGTGGGTGAATTCGCGCATGGTCATGAAATCGGCGAGGATCTGCGTCGGATGCGCCTCGTCGGTGAGGCCGTTGTAGACGGGCACGCCGGCGTGCGCGGCAAGCAGTTCGGCCTGATGCTGGCCAAAGCCGCGATATTCGATCGCGTCGTACATCCGGCCGAGCACGCGAGCGGTATCCTTCATCGATTCCTTGTGGCCGATATGACTGCCGGTGGGGCCGAAATAGGTGACATGAGCGCCCTGGTCGTAGGCCGCCACCTCGAACCCGGTCCGTGTGCGCGTCGAATCCTTCTCGAAGATCAACGCGATGTTCTTCCTGACGAGACGCGGAATCTCGTGACCGGCGAGCTTGGCTGCCTTCAGGTCGGCCGCGAGCTTCAGCAGGAAGCGGATCTCGTCGGCCGTGAGGTCGTCCAAGGTCAGGACGGAGCGGCCATGAAGATTGATCGACATGGGAATTCCTTTCGGTTCAGATCGTGTCGCGCACGATCGGGCAGGTCATGCAGTGCCCGCCGCCTCGGCCGCGGCTGAGTTCGGCGCCCTCGACCGTGATCACTTCAATCCCGGCACGGCGCAGCAGCGTATTGGTGTAGACGTTGCGGTCGTAACCGATGACCACGCCGGGCTCGACCGCAACGACGTTGTTGCCATCATCCCATTGCTCGCGCTCGGCCTCGTAGCGGTCGCCGCCGGTGGCGATGATGCGCAGCGACTTCAGACCAAGGGCTTCCGCAACCACCGTTGTGAACGGCTTTGCCTCATCGGTGACCTCGACGGCCGTTTCTCCATCGCCAGGCCGCAGTGAGAAAGTGCGCAACCGGTCGACCACCGGCGGATACATCGTGACGAGGTCGCGGTCGCAGAAGGTGAAGACGGTGTCGAGGTGCATGAAACTGCGGTCCCTCGGCATCAGCGCGGCAATCACACGCGTCGCCTCGCCGGCGGCAAACAGGCTGCGCGCGAGATCGCCGACGGCTTGCGGCGTGGTGCGCTCGCCCATGCCGACGAGAACCGCTCCACCACCGATCGGCATGACGTCACCGCCTTCCAGGCTGGTTCCTGTTCCCAGATCGGGCGAAACAAAGGGCACCCCGCTGTCGCGGAAGCGGGGATGGAAGCGGTAGACGGCCTCGACATTGGCCGCCTCCGGGCGCCTTGCAGGCCAGTACATGGAATTGACCGAGACCGACCCGTAGATCCAGCAGGAGCTGTCACGAGTGAAAAGCTGGTTCGGCAGTGGCGGCAATACGAAATCCTGGGGAGCGAGCGTCCTTCCCGTCAGGCCCCTGGGTTCGAAAGGAAGCTCCGCCCGGGCAATGCCGCCGACGAGGCAGGAGGACAATTGCTCCGACGACATCTCGTTGAGCCATCCTCGCAGTTCGCCGACCATGTCGAGCCCGACGACGCCGGGATGAACCCGGCGGTCGAGGAGCCAGTCGCGGGCCTTGCTCAGGCTCATGGTCTCAGCCAGGAGTTCCCCGAAGGAATGCACCAGCACGCCGCGTTCGCGCAAGGCATCGACGAAGACGTCATGCTCCTGGCGGGCCCGCTTGACCCACAGCACATCGTCGAAGAGCAGCGCCTTGCAATTATCCGGCGTCAGCCTGCGCAGGCTGAGGTCCGGACGGTGGACCATCACCTCGCGCAGCCGGCCGACTTCGGAATGGACACCTAGGCTTGTCATCGCGTCAATCCTCGCACTGCAGGCCTCTCACAGCGGGCTGACAGCACCGGTCCACATCTCGTAGACGGCGAGGATGGCGACCGCGATGAGGATTCCGGCGAGGGCGGCCTCGGCGGTATGGAACACGCGCTGATTGGTTTCGCGGCGCGCCCAGACATAGAAGATGATGCCTGGGGCATAGAGGATCGCGCACATGAACAGGTAGGCCGGGCCTGCCGCATAGACGAGCCACAGGCCGTAGACCGTTGCCACCAACCCCGCGAAAAGCGGGCCAGTTCGTTGCTCGCCGCTCTCGTAGCTCTCGCCGGTCAGCGCGAGCTTGGCAGCGTAAGCTCCAGAAAAGATATAGGGAACCAGGATTGCAGCCGACGCGATGTAAAACAGCGCCTGATAGGTGCTTTGCGCGAACAGCGTGATCACCAGGAAAGCCTGGACGAGGAGGTTGGTGATGAGAAGCGAGGTCGACGGCACACCGCGATCACTTTCGCGGCCGAAGAATTTCGGCATTGTCCCGTCCTTGGCGGCGACATGCGGAATTTCTGCCGCAAGCAGCGTCCAGCTGAGGAAGGCGCCAACCACCGAAACCACGAGCGCGATGTTGATCAGGATAGCGCCCCACGGACCGACAACCGCTTCCAGCACGCCAGCCATTGACGGGTTCTTCAGTCCAGCGAGATCATGTTGGCTGAGGATGCCGAGCGACAGCAACGACACCAGGGCATAGAGCGCAAGGCAGGTGAAGAAGCCGAGAACGGTTGCCGTGGCGATGTCCTTGCGACGTTCCGCACGGCCGGAAAAGACGCTTGCGCCTTCAATGCCGATGAACACCCACAGGGTCACCAGCATCGTGCTCTTCACCTGTGCGGCGACCGAACCGAGACTGGCGTTGCCCAGACCGGTGAAGTCGAGAGACCAGACTTGCAGTTTGAAGGCAACCACGACAACCCCGACGAACAGGACGATCGGAGCGATCTTTGCCACCGTGACGATGAGGTTCACGACCGCTGCCTGCCGGATACCCGCGAGAATCAGGACGTGGATCAGCCAAAGCAGGATCGATGCGCCGAGCACCGCCTGCCATGTGTTTCCATCACCGAAGGCCGGAAAGAAATAGGACAGGGCGCTGAACACGATCACCGCGTAGGAGACGTTGCCGACCCAGGCGCTGATCCAGTAGCCCCAGGCGCTGTTGAAGCCGATGAAGGGGCCGAAGCCGGCCTTGGCGTAAGCGTAGGGTCCGGCGTCGAGTTCGGGCTTGCGGGTGGCCAGCGATTGATAGACGAAGACCAGCGCCAGCATGCCGACGGCGGTGATCGCCCAGCCGATCAGGATGGCGAGGGGACCGGCCCCTGCCGCCATATTCTGCGGCAGGCTGAACACGCCGGAGCCGACCATCGAGCCGATCACCAGTGCGGTGAGGGCTCCGAGACGAAGCTTCGTCGGTGCGGTGGTCTCGGCTTTCCGAACAGGGATGTTGATATCAGCCGTGGTCATGATGCTCTCCCCAATTTTGCAGGCTCTGATTGGGGGGCAATAGACAGCAAGACAGGACCGGCAGCTTTGATGCGGGTCAATAAGCGTTTGCTGAATAAAAGAGTGGCGTTGGTGTTCCGGTTTCGGGATCGCCGCACCAATGCCTGCTCTTATCTTGTCCGCTCCGCCCTTGTCGCATTGCGTGCTTCCAGGGTCATGTCGAACAGGGAGCGACCGACTTGCGCCCCCGGAATCGTCCAGGGCGCAAATCGGATTTGGTCGGTTAATGGGTCGTCAGGCGATGTCCGCCGGTTCGGCCTTGCGTTTTCGCCCCGTGATCATGGCCCGTACCAGGTTTTCGCGATGGCGAAAGCTTGCCAGCGCGACGCCCCCTATATGGAAAAGGACCAGCAGCAGTAGGCCGTGCGCGCTGAGGCTGTGCGCCGCTTCGACCCACGACACGCCGAAATAGGCGTCTGTCGTCATCAGCCACCCGGTCAGCGCGGTTGAACTCATCGCCGCGATCAGCATGATCACCATCGCGCCGCCAGCCGGATTGTGGCCGATGTAGCGGGCTTCGCGGCCGCTCACTATTGCCGAGAGATAGCGCAGCACAGTCACCGGATCGCGCACGAATTGCGAGAACCGCGCATAGGGCGTGCCAAGGACACCCCACACGAGCCGCGTCACGACCAGCCCGGCAGCAGTGTAGCCAGCCCAATGGTGAACGTCCTCCGAAGAATGGGAGGTGAGCCAGGCGGTGACGAAGCTGAGCACGAGCGCCCAGTGAAAGCCCCGCACGACCCGGTCCCAGACGCGCACCATCTCCAGCGATGGCTGCGCGTCCGCCGCCATTGAAGCGGTCCGATCAGTTTTCGCCGGCTTCGGCATTGTCGAGCTTTTCAAGGGTCTCGGCATTGTAGGCCAGATTCACTTTCTTGCCGGCCTTGTCGACTGCGTAGACTTCGTAGCAACCCTTCTCGACCTTGATCTGGCGGACGGTGAGACCTTCGCCGGTCAATTGCGCCTCGAGCGTTGCCTTGGGCTTGAACTGTGATTTCGGGGCGGTGCTGCAGCTGCCGCCAGCAGCGAGTGCCGGTCCTGCAATCATGCCGGCGAGCGCGGCGAGGACGAGTGTGCGATACATGATGACTCCATTCGAGAGGTTGGGCGCGGATGTTGCGCCTTGAGAGTGGATTTCGACCGGTTCGGCCAGACGGCGGTATCACCGTCATTGGTTCGGGATAGCCAATTCAACCTGACAACTGGCTGACAGCGGCATCGGCGCTGCCGATCGGGTTCGCCGCAGGGCGGTTTGATCTGGCGCAAGGATCGCGGCAGCCGCCGCGAGCAGGATGATGGCTCGGATAGAGAGCGCTTCTGCTGCTATCCCAAGGAGAAAAGTCATGAAAACCATATCGAGGAGAGCCACGCTTGGGCTGGCGGCCGCAATGCTTATGATCGGCAGCGCCGGCGCGAGCCGGGCTGCTTCGATTGTCCAGGTCTCGTTGTGGGACAAAGGGGCAAGCGTGGAAATGCCCATGGGGCTTGCTTATGCGACGCCGGGGATCGATCTCTCCAAGGCCACCATGGGTATGAAGGCTTCCCCCGGAGCGGTGAAGGCCGGGGAGGTCACATTCAACGTGAAGAATGACTCCAAGGACACCGTTCACGAAATGATCGTCATGTACCTTGCCGATCCCGGCAAGCCGCTTCCCTACCTTGATGCCGAGAACCGGGTCGACGAAGACAAGGCTGGCGACAAGGGCGAGGTTTCAGAGCTCGACCCCGGCAAATCAGGCACGTTGACCGTCGAACTGAAGGCCGGAAAATACCTGCTTATCTGCAACGTCCCTGGTCATTATGGAGCCGGCATGTGGACCGAGTTCACCGTCAGTCCATAGCCCCCGGGACAAGGCAGCGCTTTCGCCCGAGCCTGCGACGTGTCGCGGTTTGGAAGTCTTGCCAGGATCGCCATTCCTATCGGTGGGCCGCCGCATGACGGCAAGGTCAACAATAGGCCGAACGCCGCTGCACAGGTTGCCTGGGTGCCGGCGTTCGCGCGCTTGAAATCGCGTCCACGTCGCCTGATGTCGGGTATGGCGGAGGAGCGGATCGTATCCGCTTTCGTTTGTTCCTCGGCAACAAGGAGCACGTCATGAGAGCAATGGTGCTCGAAAGCATCGGCACTCCCTTGAAGCTGGTTGATCGACC
This sequence comes from Mesorhizobium huakuii, assembly GCF_030160235.1. Taxonomy (GTDB): domain Bacteria; phylum Pseudomonadota; class Alphaproteobacteria; order Rhizobiales; family Rhizobiaceae; genus Mesorhizobium; species Mesorhizobium huakuii. The sequence continues at coordinate 179,826 of NZ_BSNY01000005.1, read as the reverse complement.
CGACCCCTTGCCGGGGGTCGGCGAGATAAGGCTGAAGGTCGAGGCATGCGCGGTCTGTCGGACCGATCTGCACGTGGTGGATGGTGACCTGCTCCATCCAAGACTGCCGCTCATTCCGGGCCACGAAATCGTCGGCATCATCGACGCTGTCGGCAAGGGCGTTGCGCGGTCCAGGGTGGGGCGCCGGGTTGGCGTACCCTGGCTCGGGCACACTTGCGGGCATTGTCCCTACTGCCTCGCAGGGAGTGAAAACCTTTGCGATCAGCCGGATTTCACGGGCTACACACGCGATGGCGGCTTTGCCAGCCATGTCATTGCCGACGCGCAATTCGCCTTCGATCTGGACCGCGATGCCGATCCCGTATCGTTGGCGCCGTTGCTTTGCGCTGGCCTGATCGGCTGGCGATGCCTGAAGAAGGCCGGTGACGGCAAGCGGCTCGGGATCTACGGCTTCGGCGCCGCCGCGCATATCGTCGCCCAGATCGCGATCTCGCAAGGTCGTGAGATTTTCGCTGTCACCCGGCCGGGTGACAGGCAGGCACAGGAATTTGCTCGCTCGCTCGGAGCGACCTGGGCAGGCGGTTCGGATCAACTTCCGCCCCGGCAGCTCGATGCCGCGATCATCTTCGCTCCGGTCGGTGACCTTGTGCCGGTCGCGCTTGGTGCCGTCCGCAAGGGCGGCCGGGTGGTTTGCGGCGGCATCCACATGAGCGACATTCCGGCGATGGCCTATGAGTTGCTCTGGGAAGAGCGTGAACTGGTGTCGGTGGCAAACCTGACGCGCCGCGACGCGGAAGAGTTCTTTCCAATTGCCAGGCGCGCTCAGGTGCACACGCACACCAAGGTCTACCCGCTGGAACAGGCCAATCAGGCACTGGACGATCTGAGGCAAGGCAGATTGAGCGGCGCCGCCGTCCTGGTGCCGTGATTGACGGTGGAGGATTATCCGGCCCGTTCTCCCAGGCCGCGCATTTGCCGGATCCACTTCGCGCGAGTCGCATCGCTGGCGCCGGCGACCATGCCGAACAAAGTCTCGCGCACCGGACTGATGCCGACAAAATGCAGGATGCTCCGCCGCATGCCGGCCAGACCATGCCCAAGGAACCATAGGCGGTAAAGGACGGCAGGCATGCCCATCGTCACGACGACGCGTGCAGAGCGGCCGCCAAGCAATGTCTTGGTGAAGCCGCCGCCTTTGTCCGGGTAGGCAAAGGCAGTCCCTGGCCGCATGACCTGTTCCAGAAATGCCTTGAGCATGGCCGGCATGGTTCCGAGCCACAGTGGAAAGACAAAGACGATGTGTTCGGCCCAGACGATCGCGTCGGCGGCCTCCCTGAGGCCGGCGGGAACCGCACCATGCTCGAACTCCTGCATTGTCCGCAGCATTGGAAAATCAAGTGCTGCCAGATCAACCCGGCGCACGGCGTGTCCTGCCTTCTCCGCGCCTTCGCCATAGGCCTTGGCAAGGCCGCGGCAGAGCCGGTCCGGGGACGGGTCGGGATGGCCGACCACGATGAGGATGCGTCGTGACATGGTCTACGCGCAGCGAGCCTGTCGTCGCGGCGTCAAGGCCGCTCGACCCGTGCCACCTGGTAGGTGTGCATGGCCCCGTTGCGCTCGATCGACACATACTCGCCGGTCACGAACCGTTCGTCGCCGAGATGAAAGCCGATTTCGTCGTCGCGGTCGCCTTCGGCGTAGTCGAAATACCATTGCCCGCCCGGCTTGCGCCTCAGCCGGCCGATCAGGTCTTCCTCGCCGGTGCGGAAGCGGCGAACACGACAGGAAGCCCTGTGCGATTTCCACTCTTCCGCATCGATCCGGCCTTCGCCGGTCAGTGGCGCCAGCACGTCGTAGCCCTCTTCGCGGTCGCCTTCCGGGTGGCCCTTCTCACGGGCCAGAAGCAGCCGGACGTGGCGGAATTTGGGGGTGAGATCCTTCAGACTGGTCATGGCGAACTCCTTTCACGGAGTTTCATAGAGCGGTGGCTGGACCTGGCCCTTGATCCGCATCAAAGAAATCTCGGTCGCCGCACTTCCCTCAGGTGCCGAGCAACAGGATCGCGCAGATGCCCATGGTCGCGGAGATCAGGGTTGCGACCGCCAGTGGCAACCAGAATCGGACCGGACCGGCAAATACTGCGAGCGACAGCCGGCCGACCGCGTTTGCTGCCAGCGCCGCGAGCACGGCCTGGCCCACGGTTTCGATGGACACGGAATGCTTGACCAGGCGCAACGCGCCGAGCACCGCAACATCGACATCGAATGTACCTGCGAGCGCCGAACTCGCCAGCAAGCCGCGTCCGCCAAATTGAGCGGCCAATCCGGCGCTCGCGGTCGCAACGATCGCGAAGAGCAAGGCGAAGAGCAACAACGGGCCCAGTTCGAAGGGATTGCGCGCCATGTCACTCCCTTCGCCATTCCCTCTACCGCGAGTAAGCAGCAATGCGCCGCAGGCAGCGAAGGCGAGGGCCGCCGCCATGGCCGGAATGCCGACCCCGGCGAAGACACTTGGCTCGATGATCAGAACCACGGCGCAGACGCGGAGCACGGAAACCATTGCAGCCAATGATGCCGCCCCTGCGAGCGGCAGTGGATTGCTTGCCGAGGCGGCGTTGCGGGCAAGCGCCAGGGTCACGGCGGTGGAAGAGACGATCGCGCCGGCGAGCGAGCTGACGAGCAGGCCGCGCGTATTTCCCAGGATGCGAACAGCCACATAGCCGGCGAACGAAATCGAGGCCATCAGCACCGTCAGGAACCAGACCTCCCACGGATTGAAACCTCCCCACGGGTCCATCGTCCGGTTCGGCAGCAAGGGCAGCACGATCGCCGTCATCACAGCCAGGATCAGCGCCGATCGCAGTTCGATCCAGGTCAGTCGCTTCAGCAGGCCGTGCAGGATCTCCCGGCTGGCCAGGATTGCCGCCAACGCCGCCCCACCGGCTGCAGCCGCACGATAGTCGTCGGTGACCGAAAGCGCGCCCAGAGCAAAAACGCCAAGGCCCGCAATCACGCTGGTGACACTGAAATCCTCGTCATGGGCAGCTTCGCGCGCCTTGTACCAGGCAAAGATCGCGGCAAAGGCGATGAATCCGCCGACAAGCACCGATACCGCGCCGAGCGCGTTGGCGAGTGCGGCCAGAACGCCGCCGAGCAGGCCGGATATGCCAAAGGTGCGAATGCCCGCCGTGCGGCTGCGATCGGGCGCCTCCCGCTCCCGCCAGCCACGTTCCAGTCCAACGAGCAAGCCAATTGCCAGGGCCAGTGCGAGCCGGGCGATGAGTGGATCCATGGGGCGGCGGCTTTCAGGCGTCGACCGTCGGCAGGCGATCGCGAACCCACCTGACGATCTGGCCTGCCGTCATCGCGCCTGATGTGCGCGCGATTTCACGCCCGCCATGGAAGAGGATCATCGTCGGGATGCCGCGAATACCGAGCCTTGCCGCGACAGCCTGCTCATTGTCGGAATTGAGCTTGAGCAGGCGAACATGTGGCTCCAGTTCGCGCGCTGCCGCTTCGTAGGCCGGAGCCATCATCTTGCACGGGCCACACCATGGCGCCCAGACATCGACGACAACCGGGATACTGCTGCGCGCGGTCTGGTGGTCGAACGCCTTGGCGTCGACGTCCAGCGGGTGACCTGAAAACAGCCTGGTCCCGCACTTTCCGCATTTGGCCTCGTCGGCATTGCGGGCCGGCGGTAGACGATTGACCCCGCCGCATTTGCCGCAAACCACCAGATTCTGCTGTGCCATGGCCGTTCACCGATCCGTTGTTGTCCACTATGCGCGCCCGAGACGTCCGTCGCCAAGGGCGCGCAATGCGTTGAGGATGACCGCGACGTCGATCCCTTCCTGAAGCAAGGCACCTGCCACCGGAGCGATCTGCCCCATGGCCGCCGCGGCCATTGCCACACCCGAGAGCGCCAGCCCGACAACGATGCTCTGCAGGGCGATCGCGCGCGTCCGCCGGGCAATCCGCACCGCCTCGGCCACGGGTTCCAGCCGGTCCGCGAGAACGATGACATCGGCCGCTTCGGAAGAGGCCGTCGCCCCGCGCGCGCCCATGGCGACGCCGACCGTCGCGGCGGCAAGGGCGGGTGCATCGTTGATGCCATCGCCGACCATCATTGTCGGTGCCCTTGCCTTCTCGGCCTCAACCATCGCGACCTTATCCGCGGGAATGGCATCGGCGACGACGGCATCCAGATCCAGCATGGAAGAAACACGCTTTGCGGCTGCACCGTCATCACCCGTCAGCAGGACCAAGCGCGTGATGCCGGCCGAGCGCAGGTTGGCGAGCGTGTCATGTGCATCGGCACGCATGGCATCGCCGAAAGTAAACACGCCGGCAAGTCGTCCGTCGAGTGCGACAAAAACCCTGAGCACCGGCTCGTCCCGGTATTTTTCTTCGCCGCTTTTCGCCCAATCGGGCAGGGGCCTGTCGGTGAGCGCGAAAGCCCGCGATCCCGCCGCGATCGCCATGTTTTCGACCCGGCCCTTCAGGCCCGCGCCGCGGTATTCGCGGACATCTCGCGGATGCGAAAGCACCAGCTGTCTGCCGCGCGCTGTCCGCATGATCGAATCGGCGAGAACGTGGTGCGATGCCTGTTCCAGGGATGCCAACAGCCGCAGCAGATGGTTCGCGTCGCGGCCGGGCGCGACTTCGATTTCGATGAGCTCCGCGCCGCCGATGGTCAAGGTCCCCGTCTTGTCGAAGATCGCGGTTCGGACTTGCGCAAGGGCCTCCAGGGCCGCGCTGCCCTTCATCAGGATGCCGGCACGCGCGGCTCGCGAGACGCCGCCGATGAAGGCAACAGGGGCAGCGAGGATGAGCGGGCATGGCGTTGCGACGACCAGCACCGCAAGCGCTCTGACCGGGTCGCCGGAAACATACCAGGCGGCGCCGGAAACCAGCAGAGTGGCTGGCAGCAGGAACAGGGCAAAGCGATCCGCCATGCGAATGAACGGAGATTTCGCGGTCTGCGCCGCGGCGACCATGCGCACGATCGCGGCATAAGTGCTCTCTTCAGCGAGGGCCGAAGCCCGCATGCTGAAAGTCTCGCCCGCATTGACGGTGCCGCTGCGCAGCATGTCGCCCGCGGTCCGCGGTTCCGGCAGCGGCTCTCCGGTCACCGCCGACTCGTCGAGCGAGGCCGAAGCATCGAGCAGGATGCCATCGACGGGAAGCAGTTCGCCGGCGCGTACCAGAAGAGTGTCGCCGACAACGACCTCTTCGACGGAAATCCTTTCCGTTCCATGGGCGGATTCGCGGTGTGCGACACGCGGTGACCGGTCAGTGAGTGCCTTGAGGTTCCGCTCGGCACGGCCGCGGGCAAAATCCTCGAGCACGGTGCCGCCGGCATACATGATCGCGACCACTATCGCGGCCAGGGGTTGGCCAAGCAGCAGCGCGGCGGACATCGACACCAACGCAATGGCGTCGACGCCGAAGCGCCCAATCCAGAAATCGCGCAGAATGGAGACGGCAAGGGCCGCCACCACGGGCAAGGTCGCCACCGTCCAGATCATGTCGGCATCAAGAGGCCCTAGCCCGGTTCGCCAGGCTCCGATACCGCCAGCGAGACCCAGGATGGCGATGACCAGCAATGCGCGCCGCAGAGTGGACTCGTTCATGCGATGCCTTCCGATTTGATCGATGCTCGCCAATTTTCGCAAGCGCTTGCGGGCGCGTCGAACCCAGGCAAACAGCTAGTCCTGATAGCTGGTGAAGGCTTTGATCCAACGCAACGAACGGGCAAGATCGACAGGCGATGATCGCCAAGAACAGGAGATATTGGGGTGACGATCCGAAATCTCGAACGTGCGTTCGCCCCGAAGTCGGTCGCCATCTTTGGTGCATCAGCGCGTGGCGGTTCGGTCGGCCGTGTCGTGTTCGACAACATCATCAACGGCGGCTTCGAAGGCGAGATCTGGCCGGTCAACCCGAAATACTCGCAAGTCGCCGGTCGACGCTGTTATGCCGGGGCTGCCGATCTGCCTGATATTCCAGACCTCGGTGTCATCGTCACGCCGCCGGACACGGTTCCCCGCATCGTGCGCGAGCTCGGTGACAAGGGAACGCGGGCTGCGGTCGTGATCACCGCCGGGCTTACCCGCGAGAACGGCCTGCGTCAGGCCATGCTCGACGCTGCCAAGCCCACACTGTTCCGGATCATTGGCCCGAACACGGTCGGACTGATGATCCCGCCCGTCAAACTTGACGCCGGATTTGCGCATATGGCCGCCAAGCCCGGCAATATCGCGCTGCTGTCGCAATCGGGCGCCATCGCCACGTCGCTGATCGACTGGGCAGGCGATAACAATGTCGGCTTCTCGCAGATCGTCTCGCTCGGCGACATGGCCGATGTCGACGTGGGGGACTGCCTCGACATGCTGGCGGGCGACATGCACACCCACGCCATCGTGATGTATCTCGAAACCATTCCCAATCCGCGCAAGTTCATGTCGGCGGCGCGGGCCGCGGCACGTCTCAAGCCGGTGATCGTCATCAAGTCGGGCCGGCACGAGCAGGCGGCCAAGGCGGCCGCCACCCATACCGGCGCTCTGTCGGGCGCGGATCGTGTCGTCGACGCCGCATTGCTGCGCGCGGGCATCCTGCGCGTCAAAGGCCTGGCCGAGTTGTTCGACGCGGTTGAAACGACCGCCCGCTTTGCTCCGCTGGAGCGAGCCCGTGTCGGCATTGTCACCAATGGCGGCGGCGCCGGCGTGCTTGCCGTCGACCAGCTTGTCGACTGCAATGGGAAACTGGCCGAACTCTCGCTGGAAACGATTGCCCGCCTGGATGCCGTCCTGCCGGCCACATGGTCCCATGCCAATCCGGTCGACATCATCGGCGATGCTGCGCCTGAGCGCTACCGGGCAGCGGTCGAGGCCGTCGCGGCCGATGCCGGGACCGACGTTGTCCTGGTTATGAACTGCCCGACCGGGCTCGGCTCGCCGCTCGCCGCGGCTAGCGCGGTGGCAACGCTGGCGCAGGGCGGCAAGGTCGGCGGCAAGCCAGTCCTGACCTGCTGGCTTGGCGAACATACAGCGCGCGAAGGGCGACGTGTTCTTCAGGACGCGGGAATTGCCAGCCTCGAGACCCCTGCTGATGCCGCAATGGCCGTGTCCTATCTTGCCGACTGGTCGCGAGCCCAGCGAGCCCTGCTGCGCACGCCGTCGAGCCATGGCGAGGCCGCCGCGAGCGGTCGAGACGCGGTGCTTGCGATATTCAGGCAGGTCGCCAGGGAGGGCCGGCGAATGCTGACCGAACCCGAAGCCAAGGCGGCGATTTCCGCCTACGGCATCCCGGTGCCCGAAACGATCATCGCCAGGTCCCCCGCCGAAGCGGGGAAAGCAGCCAGCCGGCTTCTCAAGACGTCCGGGCAGGTCGTCGTCAAGCTGCTGTCGAAGGCGATCTCGCACAAGTCGGACATTGGCGGGGTGGTGCTCGGCATCGCAGCCGCGGCGGCAGCCGAGGAGGCAGCACGCTCAATCGAGGCCCGGGTGCGCAAGCGCGATCCTCGGGCCGATATCGAGGGTTATGCCGTACAGCCGATGGTGGTGCGAAAACAGGCTCAGGAGCTGATCCTTGGTGTCAGCCGCGATCCGATTTTCGGTCCGGTTCTGCTGTTCGGGGCGGGTGGCGTCGCCGTTGAGGTGATCGACGACACCGCGATCGCGTTGCCGCCACTCGACGACGTTCTTGCCGGCGACCTGATCGGGCAAACGCGGATCGGCCGGCTGCTCGCCGGATTCCGAGATCGCAAACCAGCGGATAGGCAGGCGATCGTTGCGGCGCTTAACGGCCTGTCGCAGATGGTCGTCGACTTTCCGTGCCTCGTATCAATGGACATCAATCCGTTGCTCGCCGACATCGACGGCGTGATCGCACTGGATGCGCGCATCGAGATCGAGCCGGAGCGGGTGGAAGAAGCCGGGCCGAATCCCGCGCTGTGCATCCGGCCTTACCCGTCAGGTTGGGAGAAGGAAATCTCGGCAGGTGGCGCTCAATATCATATCCGGCCGATCAGGCCGGCGGACATCGCGCTCTATCCCGAATTCCTCGGCAGGATTTCACCTGACGATCTGCGCCTGCGTTTCCTGTCGCCGCGCAAAAGCTTTTCCGACCAGATGTTGAAGCGGCTCACCCAGCTCGACTACGACCGCAACATGGCTTTCGTCGCATTGGACACGGGCACTGGCGCGCTGGCGGGCATCAGCCGCTTGTCTTGCGATCCCGACCACGTCAGCGCCGAATACGCATTGCTCGTGCGGACAGACTTGCAGGGGCACGGCCTGGGTTGGGAGTTGCTCAGCCAGATCGTCGATTATGCGAAGGCCGATGGGATCCGCCGCATCGAAGGTATAGTGCTCAGTGAAAACAGCAAGATGCTGGCAATGTGCCGTGAATTCGGCTTCTCCATCATGCATCTTCCGAACGACCCCGGCCTTGTCGAGGCCAAGCTCGAACTCGGTTGAGGTCGATCGTCCGCAACAATCAGGAGGCCGTGCGCAGGATCTCGGAAGCATCGCGCTCGCAACATCTCCTCAATTCCGCGACGATGTCGACGGGCTTTCGATCGGAATCGATCCTGAGCCAGCTGGCCTTGCCAGCTTTTCGCTGCAGTTGACGCGAGAGGATATCCACCGTGGCATCCGAGGGACCGCCCTTGCGTTCGCTGACCCGTCGCCAAAGGACGAGTGGATCCGCCTCCAGCCAGAAACCGGAGAATGGAATACCTCTGTCGCGCGCAGCCTTCTCGATTCGCTCACGATCTGCCGGTCTGTCGAAAACCGCATCGGCTACAACCGAGCCGCCCCCAGAGAGAATCAGGCCGGCGCGCCATGCCATTTCGTTGTAGACGCGGTCGGACACATCAGGTCGATAGGCCTTGTCCGGCAGCCTGGTCTCGGCCGGCACGCCGTGCATCGCTTTGCGGATGCGGTCGCTTTCGACAATGCGCGCGCCGGGCGGCGCACCGACATGGGCAGCGAGCGCCTCGGCAATGGTCGTCTTGCCGGAACCGCTGAGGCCGCCGATGGCAACGAGCCTCGGCGGTGTTTGCTGGAGAAATGTTCGGGCCAGTTCGAAATAGGATCGGGCCTCGGCGGTCAATTTGCCGGAATCGGCGCTGCCTTCCTCGACCTGGGTGGCGGTGACATGCGCGCGCACCGCCGCCCGCACCGCCATGAAAAAAGGCAGCAGGACAAAGCCATCCTCGTCATCGGCCTCGTCGAGGTAGCGGTTCATCACGAGATTGGCGAGCTGCGGAAAACCACGGTGCCAAAGGTCCATCAGCAGGAAGGCAAGGTCGTAGAGAACATCGATAGTGGCGATCTGATCGTTGAATTCGATGCAGTCGAAGAGGCGAGGTTCGCCATCGAAAAGGCAGATGTTGCGCAGGTGCAGATCGCCATGGCACCGGCGGATCTTGCCTGAGGCCTCCCGGCGGTCGAGCAATCCTGAATGGCGGGCAAGCGCGATGCGGAAAGCCCCGGCAAACGTCTCGATTTCGCGTTTTGTAAAGACATGACTGGTGCCAAAGCCGGCCTCGTTGATGTCGAGCACGCCCATCAGATTGAACGAGCCGGTGCCGTTGTGGATCTTCGGCGCGGCACGGTGGTATCCCACGATCATGCGTGCGACGGCCGTCATCACCGCTGGCGTCAGTTCTCCGGCACTCGCCATCCGATCGAGGAGCCTTGACTGATCGAACCGGACCATCTCGATCACTGCATCGACCATTTCGCCCGTGCCATCGAAAACGAGTTTGCCGTCGGCTTCGCGGGTGATCCGCCGCACTCCCAGATAGAGATCAGGTGCGGTCCTGCTGTTGAGTTCCACCTCTTTCTCGCAAGCGGCCAGCCTGAGCGTTGGCGTCGAGAAATCGACATAAGGCAGCTTGACCCCCCGCTTCATCTTGAAAGCGCGTTCGCCAACCAAGAAAATACGCGAGATATGGGTCTCGATCGCCTCGACCGGTCCGGTCATGCCATGAGAGGCGGGATCAAGCACGAACGCGGTAGCGGATTGCTGCTCGTCAACGACCATGTCCGGCCTCTTCGATGCCTGCGTCGCGCGGAGACTGTTTATGCCTTCTGTTTTCATTGCTGCAACGTCTCGACATAACCGGCCAGATCATGGATCCGTTCCCTGGTGACGATTTCCCCGGCATTCGGGCCATATTTCTTCACGTCGCCGGGAAGGAATTGCCGGCCCCAGACCGGCATGTCGCGATCGCCATGCGCCGGGACCATGCCGCGACCGTCGATGACGGCAAAGACGCGCCAATAAGGGAATTCGCCGCCATTGCGCCTGGAGAGGCGCGTCAGGTCGCTCGGCCGCTTCAACAACTGGTCGCCCAACGGGCCGTCGCCCTTGCCTTCTGGGCCATGGCAGACGGCGCATGAGTTCATGTATTCCGCCTTGCCGTTGCCGAGTTCCTGGGCGGCAGCTGCGTTGAGGGCCAATCCCGCCAGAATCGCCGTAATCAGGAATTTCATCCGCGTTTCCCCGATTGATCGACTGAAACCTACAGCCTTGGCTTCCCCGCACGTTGATGCGGATCAAATGCCGCCGCGGTCACGGTGTTTGACTCAGCGCAATGAAACCACCGGGCACCGCGCTAATGACTGACATCACGACTGAACCTTCACTCGAAATCAGGAGTCGCCACCGTGACTTTCAGGACACTGCTTACGGTTACCGGACCGAACCAGGGTGAGGGCGATCTGAAGCTCGCCGCTGACCTGTGCGAACAGATCGATGCGCACCTTTCCGTGCTCGTCCTCGAGATTGCCGCACCGCCCTCGGGAGGTGAGTATGCTGCTGTCGTCTCACCAGCCTGGCTTGAGGAGCGTCAGGCCGAGTTGAAGAGGCTTGAGAAACGAATTTCGGATGTCACCGCCTTTCTTTTCCGGAGCGCGGTATCGGCTGATCTGAGCGACGACTATCCCGACATTGGATGGGCTGACGACGTCATCGGGAGGCGTGCCCGCTACGCCGATCTGACCATTCTGGGGCCGGATCTGCTGGCAAGCCACACTCTGAAGGATAAGGTCATCGAGGGCGTGTTGTTCTCATCGGGAAAGCCCATGCTGCTGGTTCCCGAGGGCTCGCGGCCAACGCTGACACCGAAACGCATCCTGGTCGCATGGGACGCTCGCGTTGAGTCATCGCGCGCTGTTCGCGAGTCGCTCGACCTGCTGAAAGGCGCCGACGACGTGCGCCTCGTCATGGTCGATCCGCTGGAGGACGAATTCCATCACGGGGCTGAACCTGGGGCCGATGCCGCGACCTATCTCGCCCGGCACGGCGTGAAGGTTACGGTCGACCGGCTGCCGAGCTCGAACCATTCGGTTGCCGAGGTGCTTCGCCAGCATGCCGGCGACGTTGCGGCCGAGCTGATGGTCATGGGCGCCTACGGCCACTCCCGGTTGCGCGAGCGTATTTTCGGCGGCGTCACCAAGTCGATGATTGAGGGACAATCGCTGCCGGTCTTGATGGCAAGATAACAATTCACGCGAGGAAAAACGGTCCGACGCAGTTTGCGCCGGACCGCTCCCATTCTTGTATGAAGGGTTGTGAACCTACTCGCTCGCCTCTCGTCCCGACACCTGCTCGATCAGGATCCGGAAGAAGACATGTGGTGCGCCGTCGGCCGTGGGAGGCGCGACCGGCTTAAGTGCGCCAGGTTCCCACCAGTCGCTGTGCTTACTCAACACCGACCAGGCATGATCCCGCTCGAGCTTGTGGCCGATCCGGTCCGGCAGCTCTTCATATCGGCCATCGACAATGACGCTTCTCCATCCTCGGCCCTGGCCGTGTTCGTCAACCTGCACGGACACCAGCGGATTGGCTCGCATCCATTCGATCTTTTTGCCCGGCATGGAAAAAGCGTAAAGATGAGCATCAGAATGGGCATAGTGGATGGGCACGACGTAGGGCTGTCCATCCTTCGCGCATGCCAGTCGGCCAACACGGTTGGCTGTCAGGATCTTCGTGCATTCCAAGGCAGAAAGCGTGCGGACCAGCATCAATGTGATCTCCTGTTCTTCTCGGCCGTCGACCGGTCGCCGACCATATCGCGCCTGCGCGACTTGTGCATCTGGCTAGCCTCATCCAGCGTCGCGGTCACTTCGCTGTCGGAAAGCTGCGGGAACCGCAGATAATGATAGCCCAATGCACGGAACCGCCCTGGCTGGCTAAGACATACCACGCGATCAGCCTCTGTCGCCAAATCGGCCAATGTATCGGGGGGAGACACGGGAACCGCCACGATGATCTCCCTGGGCGCCCGGTGCCTGAGCGCGCGTATGGCGACCTTCATGGTCGTGCCCGTTGCTGCCCCGTCGTCGACGAGGATCACCGTCTTGCCTGCGACTGACAACGACCTGCGATTGCCCTTGTAGGCGAGGCGTCGACGTTCGAGTTCGGGGCGTTCGAGAGCAACCAGCGCGGCAAGTTCGGCATCGTCGAGCGCATAGGTCTCAACGATCTCCCGATTGAGCACGACGTCGGGCGGATTGCCATCCACGACGGCGGCAACCGCCAGTTCCGCGTTGCCCGGAGCACCGACTTTGCGGACGATGAGTACGTCGAGAGGCGCGCCCAGGGCTTTTGCCACTTCTGCGGCGACCGGAACCCCACCGCGCGGCAGCGCCAGAACGATCGGCTGGCAAAGGTCGAGCCCGGCCAATTCGATGCCGAGTCTCTCTCCAGCCTGCTTGCGGTCGCGAAACATTGTTCAATCAACGGGCCAGAGTTCGCGAAGGGACTTCTTCATCGAGTTTCTCACCTGGGTGATCTCGCCATGCGATATATGGCGATCGAGCAGCTTGAACACCGCGCTGATGGCGACGTCGAAATCGATGTCGTCATCGTAGCCGAAACTGTTCCTGACGCTGAGGACAAAATCACGCTTCTTGCGCTCATGCTCGGGCGCCGATGGCTCCCAGCCCTCGAAATAAATGCCGCGAATCAAAACGGGCAGTTGCGCCGAGAAATCGGCCATTTCCGCTGGCGGCAGCCAATCTCGCATCGTGTGCAGGACGGACCTTAGAAGCCGGCAGGCACTTGGCTCGCTCCAGCGCAGGTCCGCGGCGAGCTCCTTTACCCACTGCTGTGCCTGCTGCGCGGCCTGGGTAAAGCCGGAAAAGGAAGTGTGGGACATGTGGCTCATGGTTCTACTCCTGAAAATTCAGAGGAAGCCGAAATGAATGAAAGCTGTTGAGTACACGGCGGCTTCAGCCTCCGGCCTTGGCCATGACCAGCGGAATGACCCGGTCGCTCTTGGCGACGGCGGGGCGTCCTGCCGAGCCGTAGGGAATGCCGAGCGCATCCCAGGTCTCGACCAGCGCATCCTGCAGCTCGGCGATCAGTCGATCGGAATGGAACGGCGTCGGCGTGATGCGCAGCCGCTCGGTGCCGCGCGGCACGGTCGGGTAGTTGATCGGCTGGATGTAGATGCCGTGCATGCCAAGCAGGCGGTCGCTGGCCATCTTGCAGAGCTCCGGATCGCCAACCAGCAGCGGCACGATATGGGTCGGAGACTCCATCACCGGCAGGCCGGCGGCAGAGAGGATCTGCTTGGTTCGGCTCGCCTGCTGCTGCTGGGCGTCGCGCTCGGCCTGCGAGTTCTTGAGATGGCGGATCGAGGTGGTGGCCGCGGCCGCGATCGCCGGCGGCAGCGCCGTGGTGAAGATGAAGCCCGGCGCATAGGAGCGCACCGCGTCGATGACGGCACTGGTGCCGGTGATGTAGCCGCCCAACGTGCCGAACGCCTTGGCGAGCGTGCCTTCGATGATGTCGATGCGGTCGGCCAGGCCCTCACGCTCGGTGATGCCGCCGCCGCGCGGTCCGTACATGCCGACAGCATGGACCTCGTCGATATAGGTCATGGCGTTGTAGCGCTCGGCGAGCTCGACGATCTCCCGGATCGGCGCGATGTCGCCATCCATCGAATAGACGCTCTCGAAGACGATCAGCTTGGCGCGTTCGCGCCCCGCCGCCTGCAGCAGGTTTTCCAGATGCGCGACGTCATTGTGCCGGAAGATCTTCTTCTCGGCGCCGGAGCGCCTAACACCTTCGATCATCGAGGCGTGGTTCAGTTCGTCCGAGATGATCAGGCAATTAGGCAGAAGCCGGGCAATGGTCGAGATCGAGGCTTCGTTGGAGACGAAGCCGGAGGTGAAGACCAGGGCCGCGTCCTTGCCGTGCAGGTCGGCAAGCTCATGCTCGAGCTCGACCAGGGGGTTGGAGGTGCCGGAAATGTTGCGGGTGCCGCCGGCGCCCGACCCCATCTTGCCGGCCGCGTCCTGGAACGCGGCGATAACGTCTGGATGCTGGCCCATGCCGAGATAGTCGTTGGAGCACCAGACGGTGATTTCCTCGGCGCGGCCGCCTGCGCGCCAGATGGCGCGCGGAAACTTGCCCGCGATGCGCTCGAGGTCGGCGAAGACACGATAGCGACGCTCCGCGTGGAGCTGGTCGATCGCTTCTTCGAAGAACCGCTGGTAGTTCATGTCGGCACTCCTTTTCTGTGGAACGATCGCAGGTGTCGGCGCACCGGTTCCTCGCTCATTTGGCGAGGCTAGACGTAACCCCTTGCGGGAAGGGGCGACCTTGATTCATGTCAACTTCAGGGGCGAAGGTATTTTTGCTCAGTTCGATATGAACCGATGCAGCGATCCGTTGCGCAGCACAGAATGCATCACGCCGCCAAAGGCCATTTCACGGACACGGCTGTGGCCGTAACCGCCCAGAACAATCAGATCAGCCGCAATCTCCTGGCCAATCCGGAGGGCTGCCGGCAAAGGTCATAGGGGTTGATCCTGATCAACGACCCCAAGGCGAATGGCATTAGCTTTGCGGCTTCTCGCAACGGAGCAGTCGATCATGCACAGCCACCCAGAACCGCCGCGATCCGGCACGCAACTGCTGCCAATGGCGGAGAATGGCCAGAAGGTGGTTCTTGCCGCCGTGTCACTTCAGGCGCACGCCTTCAAGGCGATGATGCGCTATCAGATCGAAACGCTTGCCTTCCTGAGGCATCGTTGCGAGCAGGATATCAAGCTGGCGGACGATCTCATCGGCGGTCCTGAATTCAATGACGCCTTCGAGGTTGTCTCCACCTTCCTGCAGAATGCGGCCTCGGAATATGTCACCGAAGCCGGCAAGGTTGCGACACTGACGTCCAAGCTTGCGTCGGAAGCGGCCGGGCTGGTGCGCAAGGAAGCCAGAACCGCGATTGAAGACATAGCGGTGAGGACAGTCGCCTAGTCGGAAATGCGGAGGCTTGCAGCCATGAACACCCGTATGGACAATGGCAGACGCAGATATGACGCGCGGCTTTCCGTGTTGGTGGCGGTTTTGCTTGGCTGCGTGCCGCCAGCCTTGGCAAATGGCTCGGTCGAACGCGGCAAGGCGTTGGTTGAGTTCAATTGCTCCGGTTGCCACGCCGTCGGCAGAACCGACAAGAGCAGCCATCCGGATGCGCCCGCCTTTCGCACCTTGTCGAAGCGCTATCCGATCGCGGATCTCGAGGAAGCTCTCGCAGAAGGCATCTCGACTGGACATCCGGACATGCCTGAGTGGGTTGCGAGCCCTGACCAGATCGAGGCGATCATCGCCTATATCAGCAGCCTACAGCAACCGTGATCGGGGCCTAAGCAAGAGCAGGCAGAGCTGGGGCAAGACCCGATCAGGGCACGCAAGAACGACCTCATGCCGACGGCGATCGGGGCGATCCCACAAAATGATGTAAATCAAAGCGCGGCCCATCGTTTGCGAACATCTTGATGCGATGTGGAAGCTAATCCTAAACGCTCCGTTTGGTCGCGATCTCGAACTTGCCGTCCTTGATGAGGACGGCGAGCACGCGCTTGTATTCCCCTGCCGGAGGGTGAGGGAGGGTTGGATGAACGTGACCACTGGCGCTCGAGTCGATATCCGACCGACTCATTGGCGCGATTGGGTGACGGAGAAAAGACTCAACGAGGACGACGGACTTCAGCCCAGCCGGTAAGTCTAGGATTTGGACTCCACGATAAGCGCCATGCGCACGAGGTGTGACAGGCTGCCTGCCGCCATCTTGCTCATGACATTGGCCCGGTGGATTTCGACGGTGCGCGGGCTGATGCCCAGATCATAGGCGATTGTCTTGTTCGGCAGGCCAGACACAAGCCCATCAAGCACCTGTCGCTCACGTTCCGACAAGGTGGTCAGACGATCGCGGATATCCGCGGACTGGGGATGCGCCGCATGTGCCTGGTTGCGGTTGGCCAATGCGGAACGGATCGCTTCGATCAGCATCTCGTCATCGAAAGGCTTCTCGATGAAGTCGGCTGCTCCCTCCTTCATCGCCTGGACGGCGAGCGCCACATCGGCATGGCCTGTCATGACAATAACCGGAATCGTATGGCCGCCGGCTCTGAGCTGCCGCAGGAACTCGATACCGTCTATGCCCGGCATGCGCACGTCTGTGACGATGCAGCCGTCGAGCTTGCCCGTTGCCGTTGACAGAAAAGCCGTGGCCGATTCGTGCAAGCGCACCGCGAAATCCGCTGTTGCCAGAAGAAAACCGAGCGACTTGCGAACGTCCACATCGTCGTCGACCACGTGCACCAGATCACTGCCGACCATTTGTGACCTCTTCCCTCTCAACGATCCGCAAGGTGAACCGGAAAGCCGTCCCGCCGGTCGGCATTGCCTCCGCCCATATGTGGCCGCCGTGCGATTCAACGATGGTGCGGCAAATCGAAAGCCCGACACCCATGCCTTGCTTCTTGGTGGTCACAAATGGCTGGAAGAGTTGCGCCGAAACCTCCGGGGCAAGGCCCGGGCCGGTATCGATCACGCTCACCTCGGCCATTCCATCATCGCGGGCGACAGTTGTGACCTTCAATTCGCGGCGTGGCGCGCCTTGCATTGCCTCCACCGCATTGCGCATCAGATTGAGCAGAACCTGCTGGATCTGGATGCGGTCGGTCAAGACCAGTTCGGCGGCAGGGTCGAGCTTGTAGCTGACGAGGACATTTATCTCCCTTGCTCCGACCAGTGCCAGGGACGAGGCTTCCTCGATCAGCGTCGGCAGCCGTTCGACCTGACGCTCGCTTTCGCCTCTTGCAACGAAATCCCTCAAATGCCTGATGACGTTTCCTGCCCTCAGGGCCTGCTCGGCCGCTTTCTCCACGGCATCCCGCAGCATGGGCGCATTTTCTTCCTTGCTGTTCTCTAGAAGTCGCCGGCTGCCTTTCAGATAGTTCGTGATCGCGGTGAGCGGCTGGTTGATCTCATGGGCCAATGTCGACGCCATTTCGCCGAGCGCGGTAAACCGCGCCATATGGAGAAGCTCCTGCTGCTGCTCCTGGATTCTTGCTTCCGCCCGATGGCGTTCGGTCAGGTCGCGGCAGAAGCCGGTGAAGAAGCGTCCGGTTCCGGGGTGCATCTCGCCGACGGAAAGCTCCATCGGGAAAGTCGTGCCATCCTTGCGTGCCCCGGTAACGGTGCGACCGAGCCCGATGATCCGGCGCTCTCCTGTCGTCAGGTAGCGAAGCAGATAGGCATCATGCTCGTCGCGATAGGGCGAAGGCATCAGCATATTGACGTTTTGCCCGATGACTTCGCTTGAC
The DNA here is from genome assembly GCF_030160235.1 of Mesorhizobium huakuii. Lineage (GTDB taxonomy): Bacteria > Pseudomonadota > Alphaproteobacteria > Rhizobiales > Rhizobiaceae > Mesorhizobium > Mesorhizobium huakuii. The sequence continues at coordinate 162,191 of NZ_BSNY01000005.1, read as the reverse complement.
TGATAGCCGAACAGCATTTCGGCAGCGGTGCTGAAGGACTGGATTCGCCCCTGCTCGTCGATGACAACCATGGCGTCGGGCACCGTAGCCAGGATCGAACGCAGATGATCCTCGCGCAACCGGAGGGCGGCGTTCGCAAAGGAGAGCTCGCTGACATCCGTGCCTTCAATGAAGATCGCCGTGATCCGCCCACTGTCGCCCTTGATCGGCTGATAGACGAAATCCAGGATGCGCTCTTCGATCGGCCCGTCTTCACGGTTGCGGAGGCCGACCTTCACACCTTGGCCCCGATAAGGCTCGCCGGTCCTGTGCACATGGTCCAGATGCTCGAAAAACTCGTGTCCCTCGAGTTCCGGAAAGGCCTCGCGGACGGGCTTCCCAATGACTTGCCGGTGTCCGATCAGCCTTTGGTAGGCCGCATTGGTCAATTCGAAGACATGGTCCGGTCCTTGCAGGAGCGCCATGAAGCCCGGGGCCTGCTCGAACATCTGCGACAGGACTGATTTCAGCATCGTCCCGTCGGCCGACAAAATAAGCGCTTCCTCTTGGCACACCTGCTGACGTCCTTGGAATCGAAACACTTGCCGAAGACGTAGTTATCACTTCTAGCCACACACGCAAAACGGATCGGGGCTCCGCGTTGAATGCCACCGTCAGGTCATTTGACGCGCATCAAGGTGCCGGGCGCCGGCGAATGCAATTCATTGCGCATTCCTCCGTTTCAGAAAAGGGGCCGGCAATGTCCTACAAGTCGATCATCGTAAACCTCGCGGTGGATGCACCTCCCGCGCCCATCGTAAAGGTCGGGGTCGAGCTGGCGGAACGGTTTGGGGCCCGTCTCATCGGTCTGGCGGCCGCGGATGTACCGCCGCTGGTCGCGACTGGACAGGGCATGGTCTACGAAGGCGAGATCATACAGATCCAGCGCACGGAAATCGAAAAACGGCTTGCAGAACTGCGAGCCGAATTCGAAAGGCTGGTTCCGGCTTCGATCTTCAGCGAGTGGGGCCAAGCTGTTTGCAGCCCGACCCGTTTCCTCAGTGTTTCAGCCAGGGCGGCCGACCTCGTCGTTACCGGCGAGGCAGGAGACAATGTGTTTCGCGCCGTGGATATCGGCAGCCTGGCACTTGGTGCCGGGCGCCCGGTCCTGGCCGTCGCGAGCAATGTCGAACATGTCCGTGCAAAGACTGTTCTCGTTGCCTGGAAGGATACCCGGGAGGCGCGCCGGGCCATCGTGGATGCGTTGCCCTTCATGGCCAAAGCCAGCGAAGTCGTGGTCGCCACAATCGATATGTCACGCGACGAAAGCATTCGTGACAGCCTCGCCGATGTGGCGGCTTTTCTGGAACATCATGGCATCATGGCGCGAACCGAACTGATTGCCGGCGAGGCTGATGGCGATCGCCTTGTGTCCTTCGCACGCTCGATTCATGCGGACCTGATCGTCTCCGGCGCGTACGGCCACAGCCGCTTGCGGGAATGGGCATTCGGCGGCGTCACCCGCTCGCTGATCGCCGACAACGGCATCAATCGCTTCATGTCCTATTGAACATCGGCATCCTCAGTCCGCCATCAGCGGCCTGGAACGATAGCTGGGCGTATCGACCGTTGACCGAGATCAATGCATTGGTCGCCAACATGGCGATGATGGTTGAGAAACGGGAGTGACCAACGTGACCCTTCTCGACTACCTGATTTCAGTGGATGCAAGGACGGCCCTGATGGGCCGCATGATGCGGAAGCTCGGCGTCGACAAACAATTGCATGTTGTCGCCGACCATGCAGCCGTTACCAATCGGGCGGTGGACCGCTGCCGTTCCTGCGGGCACCAGGATGAATGCTCGATCTGGCTTGACGAACACCAGCAAGCCGATGATCCGCCGGACTACTGCCGCAACCGCGACCTGATCGCACGGTTGCAGCATGCGGCTGGCCAACGGTAGTGCCATCGGGCATTTTGCGCCCCGACGATATCGTGGCTTGGGCAAAAGGTTTGACGTCTGTGTTGCGATGACCGCCAATGCGAACGGAACTTTGCAACCGATAGGCTTACATCCACGGGGTCGGGCAGTTTGGATACCCTGTTTTTTCTGAAAGCGTTTCTGCTTTTTCTCGCGCCAGGGCCAACCAACGCTCTTTTGATGGCAGGGTCGGTCAAGCGAGAGAAGGCGGTCAGGCTCTTGGCCGCGCAGGCATGCGGATACGCAATAGCAGCCGCCTCATGGTTTTCGTTGCGCCCCTGGGTGCCGCCCGGGGCCTTGCAGGCACTCAAGCTGGTCGCAGCCGGATGGCTCGTGGTCCTTGGCCTGCGCCTGATAGCGAGTGCCAGGGTCGGCACATCCAAAGAGGGCGACGCCATTTCCGTTCTGGCAACCAGTGTCCTCAATCCCAAGGCGTTTATCTATTGCCTGGCAATCGTGCCGATGGGCGTCGGGCCACGCGCCTTGGGGATTTTCTGGATCATGCTTCTGATGATCACGGCTGCCACGGGATCGGCGTGGCTTGTGCTCGGCAGGCGGCTTGGTGAGGACGCAAGAATGGCGGACAGGGTCGCGGGCGCGGCGCTTATCGCGTTTGCCCTTTTGCTGCTTCGGCCATTGATACCCGTGCTCGCGACATAGGCAGAAGGCTCGGTCGGTCGCCGTGACGTGCCGCCATCCGTTATCGCACCGCACTACTCGACAAGCAGGACCGACAATGGGCCGACGCAGAAGAGGCTGTCCTTGACCGCCTTGACGCCCGCGACGTTCTCCGCCGCGACCATCGCCGCCTGCCGCTGTCGCTCGTCGAAGATCGCGCCACTCAGCTCGACAGCCCCCCGGTCGACGCTTACCCCGATCAAGTCTCCGCCGCTCCACGAATGGCCCTGAAGCTCCGCCAGGACGTTCTTCCGAATGGATTCGTCATCGGCCGTTGTCGCACCGGACTTCGGCAGGATGCGCGACAGCGCGCGCAGCAGATCCGTCCGCGTAACGATGCCGACGAGCCTTCCCGCCTGGACGATCGGCACATTCTTGATGTTGTTCTCGGTCATCAAGCCGACAATCTCGACGAGCGAGGTATCCGTCGGCGCCGACACGACTTGCTTTGTCATCACCTCGTGAACGCGCCGCCCGTTCGCGAGGACATAATCGTTGGCTATTTTTCCTGGCCCGAGGACAAACTCCAGCCAGCGAGGACGCACGCGCTGGGTACCGAGCTCCTGACGGCGCAGGAAGTCGCCTTCGCTGATGATGCCAGCCATTGTGCCGTCATCGCGGACGACCGGCAGGCAGCCGATCTTCCGGGCAAGCATGAGTTCGGCCGCATCGGCGATCGAAGCGCTTGGACCTATGGTGACGACCGGGGTGGTCATGATGGCTTCGGCCTGCATTCCTGCCTCCTGATTTGCATCCAGCCCCTCGTTGGATGCCAGCCTTTGTCGGACGATTGAGCTCTCCAGGCATTGATCTGCGTCATTTCACAGGGCAGGCGCGGTCACTTTGGCGGCTCATCCCCATCGATGAGAATGCGTTCCGCCGCTCCATCAAGATCCTCATACTGGCCGCTTCTCAGCGCCCACAGAAAGCCGGTCAGTCCAAGCGCTCCGAGGAAGAGCGCCACGGGGATGAGATAGACGAGCGTCGTCATGGCTGTTGGACCAACATGCCGGCGCGTCCGCGCCGGTCGCGCGAAGCGTGTTCAGGTGATGAGCCTTTCGCGAAACCTTGCAGCCGCATGGCATTTCCGATCACCAGCAGCGACGACGCGGACATCGCGATCGCCGCGATGAGCGGCGTCACGTGCCCCGATATGGCGATCGGCACAGCGAACGCGTTGTAGACAATGGCAATGGCGATGTTCTGTCGGATGAGCCGGCCTGCCTTTCGCGAGATATCCAGCGCCAAGGGCACTGCCAGAAGGCTTTCGCGCAGGAAGACGAAATCGGCGGCATTGCGACCGACGTCGGCCGCGGTGGCCGGGGCCATCGAGACATGTGCCGCACCGAGCGCCGGCGTATCGTTGAGGCCGTCGCCCACCATCAAGACCTTGTGGCCTTCCCTGGACAGCGCCTCGATCCACTCGACCTTGCCGGAGGGGAGCAGAGCCGGAACGAAGTCCTCGATTCCCAAGGTGCTGGCGACGTCGCGACAGGCGTTGGCAGTGTCGCCGGACAACATCTGGACCGACATGCCGGCATCCTGCAACTGCCCGACCGTCGCCTTGGCATCGGCGCGCACGGCGTCTTCGAAGGCAAAGGTGGCCACGATCATCCCGTTCTTCGAAAGCACTGTCCCGCCATAGCCGCCATATTTGCCTTCGCCGCCGGTCCGCGCCTTCCATCCGGCCCAGCCGCGCCGGCCGAGACGCCAGGTGTTGCCCTCGGTGACGGCCTCCATGCCGAAGCCTGGGTGCTCGCTGACGGACTGGAGACCGGGTTGGCTGGAAGAGCCCGCGAAGCCGGCTATGGCCTTCGAGAATGGATGGCGCGAATGCGCGGCCATATCGGCCGCGATCGCCAGCATGGCCGGGTCGATGGACTGCCCATTGATCAGCCTTGGTTGTCCGAGCGTGAGGGTCCCGGTCTTGTCGAACAGCACCGTATCGATCGCCGCCAGTCGTTCCATGGCCGAACCGTCCTTGACCATGACCCCGGCCTCGAAAAGACGCCGCGCCGCGACGACCTGCACGATCGGCACGGCGAGGCCTAACGCGCATGGGCACGTGATGATGAGAACGGCAATCGCGATCGTCATCGCCAGATGCCAGTCCCCCGAGGCGATCATCCAGCCGAGGAACGTCAGCAAGGCAGCGAGATGGACCACCGGCGCGTAGAGCGCCGAGACCCGGTCGGCGATCCTGCGGTACTGCGAGCGGCCGCCCTCCGCGGCTTCCATGAGCCGGACCATTTCGGCCAGGAAAGAATCCTTCGCCGCGGCCGTCGCCTGCATGGTCATCGGACCGGTGAGATTGAGCGTGCCCGCCTGGACCTTGGCTCCCGCTCCCACGGTCCGGGGCGTGCTTTCCCCCGATACCAGTGAGCAATCGAGGTCTGAAATACCGCTGAGGATAGTGCCGTCGACCGGAATTCGCTCGCCGGCGGCGATGTGCAGTTCCATGCCCGGCTCGATCTCGCCGACCGGCAGGTAATCGCGGACGCCATCGCCGCGCAGCACGACGGCGCCGCGCGCCGCCAGCCGCGAGAGGCCGTTCACGGCGGTACGTGCCCGTTCGCGCATGACGTGGTCGAGCGTGCGGCCGATCAGGAGGAAGAACAGCAGCGAAACGGAGGCGTCGAAATAGGCGTGGTCGCCATGGTTGATGGTTTCGTAGAGGCTCATGGCGTAGGCAAGCGACACGCCGACCGCTATCGGGACGTCCATGTTCATGCGCCCGTGGCGCAATGCATTCCAGGCCGAGCGGAAATAGATGCCGCCGGCAAAGGCCAGGGCCGGGATGGCGATCAGCGCCGAGACCCAGTGGAACAGGTCGCGGGTCGCGCCTTCGGCGCCGGACCATACCGAGACCGACAGCAGCATGATGTTGCCGGCGGCAAAACCCGCGACCGCGACCGCCCGGATCAGTTCCGAAAGCGTCTTGTCCTTGTTGCCGGTCTCTGGATCGAAAAGATGCGCGGGATAGCCCAGCCGCCCGAGCGTTGCGAAAAATGGCGGAGCCTCGTCGCCACGCCATTGGATCGAGACCCGTTTGGTCGACAGGTTGACGCGAGCGCTCTCGACGCGATCGAGCCTTCCCAGTGCCGTCTCGATTGTCTGGATGCAGGCCGCGCAGTGGATGGTCGGTACCGAAAGATCGGTCTGGCAAAGGTTGTCGCCAATCGATCGGCTCGCCAGCCTGATCTCCTGGCTGGACGGCAGGACCGATGTGGCGCCGGCCAGATCCAGCGTCATTTCAGCGCCAGGTGCACAACAGCTCATTTCTGCGCTCCGTGGGAAATAATGATCCTGCGGACGTCGCGATAGGGTTTGTCCAGACCGGCGTCGGCGTCGACTTCGACGATCCAGACACCGTCCTTCGGCGTATGCCGCGCGGCGAACTCCTGGCCCGAGGCGAGGGCGAGCGTGATGGCCTTATCCTCCTTCTCGTAGGCGGGATGCCGAAACAGAACCTTGACGCCATGCAAGGCAACCGGCTTGCCGCCGGCATCGGTGAGGCCATAGCGGACCTCGCCCCCTGCTATGATCAGTTTGCCGGTCCAGCCGAGGGCCGCCTGCGCGCGCCCTTCCTCGGCTTTCTTGTTGAACTGCTGGCTCGCCACATAGGTGTTCTCGACGACCAGGCCGGTCCAGCTCGTGCTGGCGAGCGTCGCCATGGTCAGATTGACCGCGATGACCACGCCGAAAAAGGCCAGAGTGACGGCCAGCATGTGCCTGCCGGTGAATTCGCGGGATTTTTGCGCCTTGGCGGTCATCTGGCGATCTCCGGTGCGTTGAAGGTGGCGGTGTATTCGTCCGACTCGAAGCTCGCCTTGTCCTCGGCCCGGAACTTGAAGGTCTGTGCCGTGCCGTGGATCTGGCCCGCCGGCTGGCGTACGAAAACCTTCAGCATCTTCAGTCGATCTGGTTCGACCGAGATGGGAACGGAACGGCCAGCCGGCAGATCAACGCCGACCACGCTCATCTCGGCACCTTCCAGGCCCTCGAGAGTAACGACGATCGTCCTTGGCTCGGGGATCATGTTGAGCAGCTTGACGGTGTAGCCGTTGCGGATGGAGCCGTCGGACAGGGTGACGAACTGCGGATTGCGGTCGTGCAGCACATTCACTTCGAGCCGGTCGCGCGTCAGCAGCGAGTAGAGCAGGCCGAGGCCGATCAGCGACCACAGGCCCATGTAGACGTAGGTGCGCGGCCGAAAGATCTTGCGAATGTGGAAATGAGCCACCTTGTCGGAGAACAGGCCGTCAGCGGTTCGGACCAGCGAAGGATTGACTGAGCCGGAGCCCCCGGCGGTCACCAGCATCATGTTGGCGTTGTAGTCGGAGAGCGTCGCGTAGGAGATCAACCCATGCTCCCTGCCGAGCTTGTCCATGACGCCGTCGCAAGCGTCGATGCAAAGCGCGCAGGTGATGCATTCGAGCTGCTGGCCGTCACGTATGTCGATCCCCATAGGGCAGACCGCGACGCAGGCATTGCAGTCGACGCAGTCGCCGACAGGCTGCCCGGCGGCGAGCACCTTCTTGGCGTGACGCGAGCGCGGTTCGCCCCGCCAGTCATTGTAGGTGACGGTGAGGGAGTTCTCGTCGAGCATGGCCGCCTGGATGCGCGGCCATGGGCACATATAGGTGCAGACCTGCTCGCGCATCAGCCCGCCGAACGTATAGGTCGTCGCCGTCAGTACGGCGACGGTGATGTAGGCGACGGGAGCCGCCGTGCCGGTGAAGAGTTCGCCGGCCAGCGTCGGCGCATCGGCGAAATAGAAGATCCAGGCGCCGCCGGTGGCCGCGCCTATGACCAGCCAGATGGCGTGCTTCGAGACCCGCAACGCGAGCTTGCGGGCGGTCCAGGGTCCGGCATCGAGCTTCATGCGGGCGTTGCGGTCGCCCTCGATGGCGCGCTCGACGACCAGAAACAGGTCGACCCAAACGGTCTGCGGGCACGTGTAGCCGCACCAGGCGCGCCCGACCGTCGAGGTGATCAGGAAGAGGCCGACGCCAGCCATGACCAGAAGGCCGGCCACATAGTAGAATTCCTGCGGCCAGATCTCGATGAAGAAGAAGTAGAAACGCCTGTTGGCGACATCGAGCAGCACGGCCTGGTCCGGGGCAAACGGGCCGCGATCCCATCGCAACCACGGCGTCAGGTAGTAAATGCCGAGCGTGATCGCCATCACCAGCCATTTGAACTGGCGAAAGCTGCCCGATGCACGCTTGGGGAAAACCTTCTTGCGCGCAGCATACAATGGCTGGCGCACTTTGGCGGAGTTGACCGCCTCTGCCTCGAGCCGTTCTACCTGCGTATTGTCCAGCACCGATCTCTCCTGTCACGCAGCTTGTGATTTCGCCGGGCGGTCGCCCGCTGGATGTGTGGCAGCGCGAAATGCAGCGTCGACCGGACTTTGCCTCCGGCTGGATCGCGCCGCGTTGACGCAGGTCAATCGCCGGGCACGGAATGCAATCGAGGCCCGGCGGTGCCGGGCCTCGTCGCCTGGACGGAGAGGGCTAGAGAATAGACCCCCGGTTGCTATTCTCCACCGCCAAGCGAATGCACGTAGACTGCGAGCTCCTTGACCTTGGTCTCCCCGAGACGGCCAATCCAGGCCGGCATGACACCATGTTTCGGCGTGCGAACCTGGGCGGCGATGGCTGCCTCGCCGGACCCGTAGAGCCAGATGGCATCGGTCAGATCGGGGGCGCCGAACTCCCTGTTGCCTTTGGCGTTGGCGCCGTGACAGGCCACGCAGTTTTCCGCGAAGACCTTGGCGCCGGGCTCGACCAGACTTGCGTCCTGGACCTTGCCGGAGAGGCTCGCCACGTAGGCGCTGACCTGCGTGATCTGCTCGGGTGTGATGATATCGCCAAAGGCCGGCATCTCGGAGACGCGTGTGTCCGGGTCCGACGTGAAGCGGATGCCGTGCGTGATCGTCTGCTGTATCTGGTCGGCTTTGCCGCCCCACAGCCAGTCGTCGTCATTCAGGTTGGGAAAGCCTTTCGACCCCTGTGCGCCCGAGCCATGACACTGAACGCAATTGACCTTGAATGTCGCCCCGCCGGCCGCGACCGCGAATTCACGCAGAGCATCGTCTGCGGCAATCTCGGACACGGTCTTCGATTGAATTGCAGCGACATACTTGCCCTTCGCAAGTTCGGCCGCCGCCAGCTCGTTCTTGACGTCGTTGCGGCTGGAATAGCCGAGCAGCCCACTCGTCGCGGAAGACAGCATCGGCCATGCCGGATAGGCGATGGTGTAGCCGATCGCCCAGGCGATGGTGATGTAGAAGGTTATCACCCACCAGCGGGGAAGGGGGTTGTTGAGTTCCCTGATGCCGTCCCACTCATGACCGGTCGTCGAGATGCCCGACACGTCGTCGATATGCTCTGTGCTCATGATCAGTCATCCTTGAGTGGAATGCGGGCGGCTTCATCGGCCTGGCTGCGGCCGCCCGGCCGAAGCGCGAAGGCAATGCATCCGACAAAAAAGAGCGCCATCGCGAGCAAGCCCCAACTGTCGGCAAATTCCCGCATCAGATTGTAGTCCATGGTCATCCTCCTCAGCGGTAACCGGCGGCTTCGTCGTAGTGTTTGAAATCGACCAGCGTGCCGAGCATCTGCAGATAGGCGACAAGCGCGTCCATTTCGGTGACCTGCTGCGGATTGCCGTCGAGATCGCCGACTTTCGCTTTCGGATAGCGGCTCAAGAGACCGGATGTGTCGGCGTTAGGATCGGCCTGCGCCATCAAATCGGCGTTGGCGTGCGCGATCATGTCGTCGGAGTAGGGGACGCCAACCCGCCTGTTCGCAACCAGATGCGTGGAGAAGTCCTTCACCTGGATTGGCGTGTCCTTCAGGAATGCGTATTTCGGCATGATCGATTCCGGCACCACCGAGCGCGGATCGCTAAGATGCTGGACGTGCCAATCGTTCGAGTAGCGGTCGCCGACCCTGGCAAGGTCGGGGCCGGTGCGCTTCGAGCCCCACTGGAAGGGGTGATCGTACATCGACTCGGCCGCCAGGCTGTAGTGACCGTAGCGCTCGACCTCGTCCCGAAATGGCCGGATCATCTGGCTGTGGCAGAGGTAGCACCCCTCGCGCACATAGATGTTGCGGCCGGCGAGTTCGAGCGGCGAATAAGGCCGCATGCCTTCGACCTTCTCGATAGTATTGTCGAGATAGAAGAGCGGAGCGATCTCGACGATGCCGCCGACCGTCACCACCAGTAGGGAACCAACGAGAAGAAGCGTGGCGTTCTTCTCGATGATCGCGTGTTTGTCCATCAAGCCCATTTCTGGCTCCTATTGTGCAGGCTGGAGAGCGGGAACGGAGCCCGGCAACGGTTGCTCCTGGCGCTGATGGCCGAGGATTGTCATGGTGATGTTCCAGGCCATGATCAGGGCGCCGGACAGGTACATGGCCCCGCCGACGGCGCGCATGATGTAGTAGGGGTGCATGGCGGCGACGGTCTCGGCGAAGGAGTAGACCAGGAAGCCCTGTTCGTCGTATTCGCGCCACATCAGGCCCTGCATGATGCCGGACACCCACATGACCGCGGCGTAGACGACGATGCCGAGCGTCGCCAGCCAGAAGTGCCAGGTGACCAGCCGCAGCGAATAGAGGCGCTCGCGGTTCCACAGCTTCGGCACCATGTAGTAGATCGCGCCGAACGAGATCATGCCGACCCAGCCGAGTGCGCCGGAATGAACGTGGCCGATGGTCCAGTCGGTGTAGTGGCTGAGCGAATTGACCGACTTGATCGACATCATCGGGCCTTCGAAGGTCGACATGCCGTAGAAGGCGATGGCGATCACCATCATGCGGATGATCGGGTCGGTGCGGATCTTGTCCCAGGCGCCGGACAGCGTCATCAGGCCGTTGATCATCCCGCCCCATGACGGCATCCACAGCATGATCGAGAACACCATGCCGAGCGTCTGCGCCCAATCGGGCAGGGCGGTATAGTGGAGATGATGGGGCCCAGCCCAGATGTAGAGGAAGATCAGGGCCCAGAAGTGGATGATCGAAAGGCGATAGGAGTAGACTGGCCGGTTGGCCTGCTTGGGCACGAAGTAATACATCATGCCAAGGAAGCCGGCCGTCAGGAAGAAGCCCACCGCATTGTGGCCATACCACCATTGCGTCAGCGCATCCTGGACACCGGAAAATGCGGAGTAGCTCTTCGAGCCCAGGAAGGAGGCGGGCATCGACAGGTTGTTGACCACGTGCAGCATCGCGATGGTCACGATGAACGAAAGGTAGAACCAGTTGGCGACGTAGATATGCGGTTCCTTGCGCTTCAGGATCGTGCCGAGGAACAGGAGGAGATAGGCGACCCAGACGATGGTCAGCCAGATGTCGACATACCATTCAGGCTCGGCATATTCGCGGGATTCGGTGATGCCGAGCAGATAGCCGGTCGCCGCCATGACGATGAAAAGCTGATAGCCCCAGAACACGAACCAGGCGAGATTGCCGCCGAAAAGCCGGGCGCGGCAGGTGCGCTGCACCACATACATGGACGTGCAGAGCAGTGCGTTGCCGCCGAAGGCAAAAACGACGCCGGATGTGTGCAGCGGCCGCAAGCGCCCGAAGTTGAACCAGGGCTGGATGTTGAGGTCCGGATAGGCAAGCTGCAGCGCGATGACCACGCCGACAAGCATGCCGACGACGCCCCAGAACATGGTGGCGATGGCGCCGTAGCGGATCGGGCCATCCATGTAGGCGGATGGATCGATCGGAGCTGCCGGCGCGAAACTCGTGTTGCGCAGGAGAATGGCGGTAAAGCCCACCAGGACGATGAACAGCACCCACATATGCTGGCGGAAAGGCTCATCCACGCCAAAGCCGGCGGCCACCAGGGCCGCGAATGCGAACAGGCTTAGAGCCACAGTTTCAGTGCCGAATTTCATGACATATCCCCGACCTCGGATTCCGTGCGCGGAAAGCAATCCGCAGCAGCACCAATTCCTCAGCCGGGTTGCCGGCGCCTTGATCCAGGTCAAAGCTCACCGCGTTATCATTGGGCAGCGTAAGCCTTGCAAAAGAGCGGAGGCTGACATTGAACTCGGAGAAAGGGCGAGGATCGTCGCTGTTTGAAAACCGCCGTGACATCTCCACGCTGGCCGGACGATCCGGGCGGGAGGCCGTCCCGACCGCGGTGATGAGGCGTGCGCATGACGAGAAACTCCGTCTTTGCGATGCTCTGGAAAAGATCGCCGACGCTCTACCAGGTGTTGATCGGATGATATGCCTCAGCACAGCCAACTCGATCGTGCCGCTTCTGCGCAACATCCATCAGTACGAAGAGGCGATCATTTTCCCGGCTTACGAGGAGGCGGTGGTCGGCAGCGAGGCGAACCTTGCCTCGACCCGACGATTGCGGGCCGAGCATGTGGAAGACGAATGCTTTGCCGGTGAGGTGACTGAAATCCTGCTGGCCATCGGACATGGCGAGGCAGTCGAGAATCCCGAAGCCATCGGGTTCATGTTGCGCGGCCTGTTCGAGAACTTGCGCCGCCACATCGCGTTTGAACGCGAGCACGTGCTGCCGATGATCGGGATCGTTGATTGAGGTCAGGCGCCGGAGCGGCCGGCCAAGCGGGTAAGGCTGGTCACCGTTACATGTCGATTGTTCTCGATCCGGATCAGCCCGTCTGTCCGCAGCCGGGTCAGCTGGCGGCTCACCGTCTCGATCGTCAGCCCGAGGAAATCGGCGATGTCGGCGCGCGTGAGCGGCAGCTCGAAGCTCGTCGCGTTGGTGGCCGGATCGAGCGTGGGATCCAGGAAACTCGCCACTTTTTCCGCGGCCGTCTTGCGTCCCAGCGTCACCATCCAGTCGCGTGCCTCGTCAAGCTCGTTCAATGTCTGCTTGAGCAGGCGATGCTCGAGCTCTGGCGATTCCCTCATCATTCTCTCGATGGACGCTCTTGGAAACGAGCACAGGGAGACGGCCGTTGCCGCTTCGGCGTTGATCGCGCTTTCCACCTTGAACGGCCGCCCCAGAAAATCGGGAGCAAATTGAAGCCCTACAATCTGTTGGCGCCCGTCCGAAAGGCTTTTCGTCAGCTTCACCACGCCGGAAAGCACGTTGGAATAGCTGTCGACGGTCTCGGCGTCGCCAATCAGTTCTACGCCCGGTTCAATGGTATGCTTTGACGAAATCTTGGCGAGCCCGACCAGTTGATCGGGGTCGAGCGCACCGCAGACGCCGCGATGCCGCGCCTCGCATGATTGGCAAAGCACGGGAATGCCGGCGCTATGAACATCTTGACGCACTGTCATCACGATCGTCCGAGGGCCCTGAGTAGAGGCAAGATAAGTGTCGGCGATTGAAAAAGCCTTGTGACAGTTTGTCCGGTGCAAGGGCTTTGACCGAAATCAAGGCATTGGCGCCGGGTTGCGGCCATGCCTTGACCTTGCAGAGACGGGGAAAGCGACATGCGATCGGAAGTGGCCGCCAAGCTTGGCGAAAATGTACCGCGGTACACGAGCTACCCGACGGCGCCTCATTTCCATCCTGGGGTTGATGCGGCCGTCTGTCGGAGTTGGCTGGAAGCGCTCGAAAGCGATGACGAGATATCGCTCTATCTGCACATTCCCTACTGCGACAAGCTGTGCTGGTTCTGTGCATGCCACACCAAGCAGACCCGGCACTATCAGCCTGTGGCAACCTTTCTGCACTCCTTGCATAGGGAGATCGAAACTGTTGGCAGCCTCGTGCGCGGCAAGGGTCGCGTGCGCGCCATCCATTTCGGCGGTGGCTCGCCGACGATGCTGAAGCCCGAGGACATACTGTCGCTTGGAAAAGCGCTGCGGGATCGTTTCGATGTGCTCGACGATGCCAGCCTCAGTGTCGAAATCGATCCCAGCGACATGGATGAGGCCCGGCTCGACGCCCTCCGCGCGATTGGCATGACGAGGGCGAGCCTCGGCGTTCAGGATTTCGATCCCAAGGTGCAGAAGGCCATCAATCGCGAGCAAAGTTTCCTGCTGACCAAGAGCGTGGTAGACGCCGTGCGGGCGCGTGGCGTGAGTTCCGTGAACCTCGACCTGCTCTACGGACTGCCGCACCAGACCCTTGAGAGCGTTGCCCGGACCGTCGCCCAGGCGTTGACGTTGCAGCCCGACAGGCTGGCGCTGTTCGGCTATGCGCACGTGCCCTGGTTCAAGAAACATCAGACCATGATCGACGAAGCATGGCTCCCCGATTCTGCCGCACGGTTGGCGCAATCGCAGCTCGCCGCCAGGCTGATCGTGGACGCCGGATACGAGGCCTTGGGGCTGGACCATTTCGCCAAGCCGGACGATACGCTCGCGATCTCGGCTCGCGTCGGCAAGATCCGCCGCAATTTCCAGGGCTATACAGAGGACAATTGCGAGACGCTGATCGGGCTCGGGCCGTCCGCGATCAGCCGATACCGCCAGGGCTACGCCCAGAACATCGTCGCGACCGGTGCATACGAGAAGGCCGTGGAGTCCGGACAGCTGGCGGTGGCGCGCGGCATCGAGCTCAGCGTCGACGATCTGGCGAGAGGCTGGATCATCGAGCGTCTGATGTGCCATTTCGCCTTCTCGGCGATCGAACTGGTCGAACGCTTCGGCGACGTCGGCCAGAGGCTCCTGGCCATGGCAAGTCGACTTGCCATCAGCGGCGGCGGCCTGCTCAGGCTCGACGGCGAAAACTTCGTCGTGCCGAAGGACAGCCGCCCGCTTGTCAGGACGGTGGCGGCGAAGTTCGACAAGTACCTCGAGGCCGGCACGGCCAGGCATTCGGTGGCGGTCTGAGCGCCGGTCCGGTCAGAAGTGCTCGCCGACCCTGAACGGGCCGATACGCGTTCCCGCCGCGATCAGATAAGCGGTCGACCAGCCGATAAGCAGAAACCCGTTCACGCCCTCTAGCGCCGCCAGGACGCGCCAGCCATGGGCGGGAACCACGTCGCCATATCCGACCGTCGAAAAGGTAATGGTCGAAAAATAAAGCGCGGTCTCGAAGTCCGGCAAGACGCCGAGTTCAAGATACACGCCGGCCCACAGCCACACCTCGGCCGTGATGACGGCAAAGAGCCCCATGACGACGCTGATCATCGCGACCACGCGGCTGCGCCGGCCGTGCATGCGGAAGCGAGCCACGAGGTGCGCGATGGCGTGGGTGATCGCGATGAGGCCGAAGGTGTGGATGAGAACCGTCAGGCTGATGATGATCGTGCCGGCGAAAAGATTCATGACCATGTGTTGATCGTAGCGGCGCATCGGTGCTCTGCATTGTGCAAGATCAAACCGATGGCGGCGCGCTTCTTCGGGGGGCGCCGCCAAGATCCGGCATCACGCAAACATTTCGCGGTCGACTTTACCGAATTACAATCAGTCATCTGCTAAGGTGCCTCCATAACTCGGATGATCGCCGCCAGGCGAAGGCATGATGCCGCCCCGTCCGTGCCGGTTTGAGGCCGGCGGTTGTGCTCTTCACGCATGATTGCGGCGCCAGCGATGCGCCCTGTTTCGCCGCCGCGCCAAGCGCGTCGGCTCCCGAAAGGCTATCCGATGAAAATCTTGCTTGTGGCAGCGCTGTTGTGCGCGTTGCCTCTCTCCAATGCCATGTGCGCCGCGCTTGAAGCGCCCAGGGGCGATGTCGTCCTGACAGTCACCGGTCATATCGACAACACCAACGCTGGAAACACCGCGACCTTCGACATTGCGATGCTGCAGACGCTTGCCGGCAGGCGGGCGATCATGGAAACCCCCTGGACCAATGGCGCCACCGAGTTCGATGGTCCATATCTGAAGGCCGTCCTCGATGCCGCAGGAGCCCATGGCAAGACGCTGAGGATCAAGGCCCTCAACGACTACGCGGCCGACGTTCCGGTCGAGGATGCCACCGACTATGAGACGATCCTCGCCCTCAAGATGAACGGCAAGCCGATGTCGGTTCGCGACAAGGGTCCGCTCTTCATGATCTATCCGTTCGACAAGAACCACGAACTCTACAACGAGAAATACTTCTCGCGTTCGGTGTGGCAGATCAAGGAAATCGAGGTTGTCGATTGAAACCCGACCTGATCGAGAGCCGGGAGGCCGTTCGGCGGGCCGGCAAGGCGACGCGCTATCTGATCGCGGTCTCCGTGGGGCTGATGCTTGCGCTTGGGGGCGCCTTCGCCCATCTCGCGGCCAGGCAGAACACACTGCAGGATAGCATCCGGGAGGACGCCTTGTGGGCGGTCTACCAGTTGGACCGGGAAAGCCGGAGCCTCGCACAGGCGATAGACCGGCTGACCAGCAAAGGCAGTGTCAGCACAGAGGAGGTCAAGGCGCTCAGTCTGCGCTATGACATCCTTTATTCGCGGCTCTCGATCCTCGACAATTCCAAATATGCCTCCTTCTTTCAAACCAACGAAACCTTCCGCGGCGTGCGCGTACAGGTGCGGGGAATCGTCGTCGGACTTGAATCCGTCTTCGACCGCATAGCCGCCGACGGTGCCGTCGACCATGCGACCTTGATCAGCGCCTCGGATACGCTTGCTGGCTTGCTGAAGGCCACCGAGGGCCTTCTCAGCTACACCAACGCCTCGGTTTCGGCCGCACGCGCCGATGCCCGCGACGAGGTGATGCGCCTGCAGCAGCTGTCAGCGCTGGTCGTTCTGGCGCTGGGCTGCTCGATCGGACTGCTGATCCTGAATCTCATGCGCCAGTTGCGCATCGTCCAGGTCACCAGCCGTCAACTCGAGGCGACAGCCAACGAATTGTCGATGGCGTATCGAGCGGCCGAGGTTGGCAACCGCGCCAAGTCCGAATTCATGGCCACCATCGGCCATGAGATCCGCACTCCGCTCAATGCCATCCTCGGCATGTCCGAACTGCTTTCCCTTTCGCAGCTTGCGCAGCGCGACATGGAGAGCGTGCGTATCATCACAAGCTCCGGCCAAGCCCTGCTCGAGGTCATCAATGAGATCCTCGACTTCGCCAAGATCGAACACGGCGACTTCGCCGCCGAAAGTGTTCCCTTCGACGCACCGGCCATGTTGCGTGACGTCGCACGTGTCATGGAGGGCAGGGCGGGTGAGCAGCGCGATCGTATCGAGATATCGAATGGCTGCGCGCACCATGGCGGATGGTACGTCGGCGATCCCACCCGGCTGCGGCGCGTGCTGCTCAATCTGTTGAGCAACGCGGTGAAATTCACCGAGAATGGCCTGATACGCCTCAGCGCGACCGAGAACGAAGACGGGACATGGTTGCGCTTCCAGGTGTCCGACACCGGCATCGGGATCCCGCTGGAATCACGTCATCGCCTGTTCATGCCGTTCAGCCAGGTCGACGGCACGATCAGCAGACGCTTCGGCGGTACGGGCCTTGGGCTGGCCATCTGCAAGAAGGTGGTCGAGGGGCTCGGCGGCACCATCGGCGTCGACAGCACCATCGGGGTCGGGAGCTGCTTCTGGTTCGAGGTGCCAGCCAAGCGCAGCGATCCGCCCGTCGTGACCTCGCCCCGTACCGTTCTCCTGCCATCATTGAACATCCTTGTGGTTGAGGACAATGCGGTGAACCGGGAGGTGGCGCGGCAGTTTCTCGAATTACTGGGCCAACGCGCCGTTCTGGCCGTGGACGGCCGCGAAGGCGTGCGCATCGCGTCCGAATGGCAGTTCGACCTGATCCTCATGGACATGCAGATGCCGGTCATGGATGGGATCGAAGCAACCCGGACCATCAGGGCGACCGGCAACCGGGTGCCTATCGTGGCGATGACGGCCAACGCGTCCGATGAAGATCGCAGACGCTGCATCGACGCGGGCATGAACGGGTTCGAGGCCAAGCCGGTCACCATGGCGAGGCTAGGCCATCTGATCGACGGGCTCGCCGGAACCGCCGGCCGAATGGCGCCTGTCGGCCCCCGCCTGGGCGGCGGTGAAGCCGCTGGCGGCGGAACTCCCATGGACCTGCGGACGCGCGAATTGATTGAAACTCTTGGACAGGACGCTTTCCATCGATTGATGGATTCGTTTCTGGAGGACTCCGCCGCGCTGCTTCGCGACCTGCATCGCGCGATGTCGAGCAGCGACCGGAGGCTTGCCGACCGGACCCTCCATTCGCTCAAGGGCGCCGCCGCCAATATGGGTCTGACGTCACTCGCGACCTTGGCGGAAGAGGGCCGCGGCCGACCACTCGACGTCAAGCTGACCAAGGATATCGAGCAGGAAGTCGCACGGATCGACCGAAACGGCAGAAGGGCGGCGTAGTGATGAGGAACGAAAGCATCGGCATATTGATCGTCGAAGACAACCGGACAAACCGGATGCTGATGGAGATGCTGGTTGGCCAGATCCCGAACTGTGTTGCGATCAGCTATCCGGCGCCGGCCGATTTGTTGCGCGACCTGCCTTCGATCAGCTTCGACCTTGGCATCGTCGACTACCAGATGCCAGGCCTCAACGGCATCGAGCTCATCGAGCACATCCGCAGCGACCGACGGTTCGCCGATACGCCCTTCGTGATGGTGACGGCTGATGGCGACGCCAGCACGCGCATGGACGCGATCCATGCCGGTGCCATCGAATTTCTGCACAAGCCGATCGAGCCGGTGGAGTTCAAGGCTCGTGCGAGGAACCTGGTGAGGTTGTGCGAGGCGCAGAAGGAGCTTGCCCACAGGGCGGAGTGGCTGAGGAGCGAGGTGGAAAAGGCCACGCTCGAACTGCGCCACCGCGAGGAAGAGATCATCAATCGCCTGACCCTTGCTGCCGGGTACAAGGATCAGGAGACCGCCATGCACACGACCAGGATGGCGCACTACAGCGCCGTATTGGCCAAGCAGCTGGGATTTTCCGCCGAACAATGCCGCGACATCCAGCTCGCGGCTCCGATGCATGACATTGGAAAAGTGGGCATTCGCGATGCCATCCTCCTGAAACAGGCTGAGCTCAGCGATGCCGAGCGACAGCGGATGAACGAACACACGCTGATCGGGAGCGCCATTCTCTCCGGATCGACATGCTCGCTCCTGAAACTGGCCGCCGAGATCGCTGAATCGCACCATGAGCGCTGGGACGGGGGCGGGTATCCAAACGGCCTCAAGGGCGAGGCGATTCCACAGGTCGGACGCATCGCGGCGGTCGCGGATGTCTTCGATGCCCTTACCTCGTCGCGTCCGTACAAGGCCGCATGGCCGGTTGACCGGGCATTCGACTACATCAAGGAGCAATCCGCACTGCATTTCGACCCCGCCTGTGTCCAGGCGCTGCTGGCGGCGTCCAACGAGATTCTCGAAGTGAAAGCCGCCTACCCGGACGATCCTGCCGAGAAGCGCTACATGGCTTGAAGTCGCATCCAGGCGTCGGCAGCCAGGCCCGGACGGTCGGTTCCGTTCGCGCCGTCTGCCCGATCGATGCCTTTGCGCCAGATCAAAGCCCAACTGTCGTTTGTGTGCGAAACGCGCTGCAGGGGCGAGGGAGCGACGCGGCGTCATGTCCACCAACGGCATCAGCACAATGATCCATATGACGCTGGCCAAGGCCGTTCCCTATGTCACCGGCGCGCTGGCCGCCCATGGCTTCGATGTCGTGCAGTCCATTGGCATGAGGAGTCAAAAGCGGGCCGAGGACGGCTCCAGGACTTTCGGCTTCAGGGTGCTCGGAGTTTCCAATCCCGATATCGTCTTCCGAGGCGCCAACGGCACCGCCAACGCGATTTGGTGCAACGTGTTCCTGTCCGAACACAATGAAAACGCGGTCAAGGTTCTGGCGGTCGATCCGCTGCCATCGGTAGCGGCTACCGACCCATCGGCGATGAACATACGCCTGGCTTTGTCCAAGGCTATCCTAAGCCTTTGAGGCGCCGCCAGGCCAGTAGGGTATGCTTGGCGAACACCGTCCTCTCCTGAGCTGCCGACATCACCTCTGAACGGTGCAGATCGTCGACCGCGTCAGGAATCGCTTCTCCCGTCCATTGTCGAGCGAGAACATGCCACCGCGACCGGGCACCACGTCGATGATCAGATCGGTATGTTTCCAGGCCTCGAATTGCGAAGCCCCGATGTAGAAGGGTGCGTCTTCGATGTGGCCGAGCAGCACATCGTGGTCGCCGACGATGAAACCGGCGCGCGGATAGCACATGGGCGAAGAGCCGTCGCAGCAGCCGCCGGATTGGTGGAACAGCACCGGCCCATGCTCGGCAACGATCTCCGCGATCAGCTGGAGGGCGGCCGGTGTTGCCGTGACCTTCGCATGCATGGTCTTCCAATCCCCAGTCTTGGGCGCGGCCCCTGGCGGAGCCGCGCCTGTGCGACAAAGAGCCGATCAGAAGAAGCCGAGCTTCTTCGGGCTGTAGCTGACCAGCATGTTCTTGGTCTGCTGATAATGGTCGAGCATCATCTTGTGGGTCTCGCGGCCGATGCCGGACCGCTTGTAGCCGCCGAAGGCCGCATGCGCGGGATAAGCGTGGTAGCAGTTGGTCCAGACGCGGCCGGCCTGGATCGCGCGGCCGAAGCGATAGGCGCGGTTGCCGTCACGCGTCCAGACGCCGGCGCCGAGCCCATAGAGCGTGTCGTTGGCAATGCTGAGCGCCTCGGCATCGTCCTTGAAGGTCGTGACCGAAACCACCGGCCCGAAAATCTCCTCCTGGAAGATGCGCATCTTGTTGTGGCCCCTGAACACAGTCGGCTTGACGTAATAGCCGCCCGCCAGGTCGCCAGGCAGAACATTGCGGGCGCCGCCGGTCAGAACCTCGGCACCTTCCTGGCGGCCGATGTCGATGTAGGACAGAATCTTCTCCAGCTGCTCGGACGAGGCCTGGGCACCAATCATCGTCGTCGGGTCGAGCGGATCGCCTTGCACGATCGCTTCGACGCGCTTGAGCGCGCGTTCCATGAACCTGTCGTAGATCGATTCATGGATGAGGGCGCGGCTCGGGCAGGTGCAGACCTCCCCTTGGTTCAGCGCGAACATGACGAAGCCTTCGATGGCCTTGTCGAAGAAATCGTCGTCCTCGGCGACAACGTCCTTGAAGAAGATGTTGGGCGACTTGCCCCCCAGTTCCAGCGTGACGGGGATCAGGTTCTGGCTGGCATATTGCATGATCAGCCGG
This sequence comes from Mesorhizobium huakuii, assembly GCF_030160235.1. Classification (GTDB taxonomy): domain Bacteria; phylum Pseudomonadota; class Alphaproteobacteria; order Rhizobiales; family Rhizobiaceae; genus Mesorhizobium; species Mesorhizobium huakuii. The sequence goes on along the minus strand of NZ_BSNY01000005.1, from coordinate 141,472 downwards.
CCCGTCGTGGTCTCGCCGGTAAAGGCGATCTTGGCGATGCGCGGCGAGGACGCGAGCGGCTTGCCGGCCTCGAGGCCGAAGCCGTTGACGATGTTGAGCACGCCTGGCGGCAGCAGATCGCCGATAAGATCGGCCCAGAGCAGGATGGCGGCCGGTGTCTGCTCGGCGGGCTTCAGCACGACGCAGTTGCCGGCCGCAAGCGCGGGCGCGAGCTTCCAGCATGCCATCAGCAGCGGGAAGTTCCAGGGAATGATCTGGCCGACCACGCCGAGGGGCTCGTGGAAATGATAGGCGACGGTGTCGTCGTCGATCTGCGAAAGGCTGCCTTCCTGGCCGCGCACGGCGCCGGCGAAATAGCGGAAATGGTCGATGGCCAGGGGCAGGTCGGCCGCGGTCGTTTCCCGGATCGGTTTGCCGTTGTCCCAGGTTTCGGCACAGGCGAGGAGATCGAGGTTCTCCTCCATGCGGTCGGCGATGCGGTTGAGGATAAGCGACCGCTCCGCCACGCTGGTGCGTCCCCACGCGTCCTTGGCGGCATGGGCCGCATCCAGGGCCGCCTCGATGTCCTGGGCATCCGAGCGCGCCACCTCGCACAGCAGTTGACCGTTTACGGGGGAGTGGTTCTCGAAGTAGCGGCCGGAACGGGGTTCGGTCCATTTGCCGCCGATGAAATTGCCATAGCGCTTGTCGAAGGGCGCCTTGACCGAGCGTGAGAATTCAACCTTGTTCATGTGTCTTCCTCCCAAAGCTGACGTCGCGGGATGCGACGCTTGGGAAGAGATTTGCGATTTATGCTGCCAATGTCATCGCCCCGGAGACAGGGGGCGGGTGGGATGTGTCGCAGAATTGCGACAGTCCTGTGAGGTTTCGAATGGTCAGTGCGACCTGTGGACGTCCAGGCGGTTGAGCTTGCGGTGCAGCGTCGCGCGGCTGATGCCAAGCGCCTGGGCCGCGGCCGAGACATTTCCGTCCGCCCGCGCGAGCGCCCGCTGCAGCACACCGCGCTCCGCCTCGGCAAGAACTTCGGGGCCAGCCCAGCCGAGCAGGTCGGCCGCGGGCATCCATTTGTCCAGGCACTGCTGGGTAATTCCAAGCGCGAGGCGAGCCTGTCGAGTAGCACCGACCACCATGTCGTCGCTATCTACGGCGATCAGTGCGCCGGAGCCTTTGTCGGCCACCGGGGCCAGCAGAATGCGCGCCTTCGGGAATGCCATCTTGAAGTTCTCTGCCTCGATCCGGCGCGCCGCGTCGATAACGGCCAATGAAATAAGGTTGGCAAAGGCTTCGGTCAGGTCGGCGCGGCAGGAAGACACGTCAAGCGCGGCCAACAGATCTCCCTGGTGATCGTAGATCGGAGCCGTGGTGCAACTGAGCCCCGTATTGCGCGTGTGGAAATGCTGGTCGCGGTGGATCGTCAGCGCGCGCTGTTCGACCAGACAGGTGCCGATACCGTTGGTGCCCTCGCTTTGTTCGTTCCAGACAGAGCCAGTCCACAACCCCCAGGAATGAAACGTTTCGTCATCCGCCGCCGCGCCGCGCCGTTCGACCGGCACGCCGTCGCGGTCGGCGAGAAGGACACAGCATCCGACGCCGCCCACCGCAAGATAAAGCCGGTCCAGACTCGATTGGGCAGCACGGACGAGCGGTTCGATGCGTTGCCGTGCCCGCCCCAGTTCCGTCTCCGTGAGGTAGCGTGGGGAGCTGCGGTCGGCTGGATCGAGCCGATGCAGATTGGAAGACCGCCGCCAGGACGCGACCAGTGCGGATTTCGCCGCCGCGTCCGAAGCGATCGCCGCCTGAATGCGGTCGGCATGATGACCGGATAGGTCCTCGCCCATGCTTCCTCCCAGCCTTTCCTTCAGCTCCTGGACCATCGCTGCCTCAAGACAAGGTCGCGCTGGTGTCATGCCAAGGTTCGGCTTTCAATCAGCACACTGTCAATTCGACAGAAGAAGCAGAGGAGGAGTCATCGAACTGCGATATCGGCCAAGCCATAATCCTACTCGCCGAGAACACTCTTTGCGCCCAGGTTCCCTTCGGTTAGTTTCAAAACCTAGCAGAATGAACTGGGCATTCATTGATCGAGAGCAAAGATCCGCGCATTACGGCCTGGCCGCTGAAATCGCCGCCAAGGCTTACAGATAACCACCATGCGGACGTCGCGGAGCCATATGGAATGATGCCGGAAGATTTCTGGTTTCATCTCGCTATCGCATTCTGGCCGATTACGCATTCGCAACGAAATCAGCCGGCGTCACCCTGGCCTCCATGTTCAGTCGCAACAATCCCCGCTTTTGATGGGCGCCTCCGTGCGAATGGATGATTTCAAGGCAGGTTTGACTGGCGCACGAATGCCGAACACCTAACTGAAGGACAGGGGTTCGCCATGAGCAAAGAGTTCAGTGTCGCCGACGCCTATGGTTCGGGCCGCGCCATCTTCATGGGACTTGAGCTGCTCGTCGCGCCCGGTGCGCTCGTCCCCCGGCCGGAGACGGAGTTGCTGGGCACGACGGCCCTGGGTGTTTTGGATCAGATGAACCTGCCGGCGCCGCACATCGTCGACATGTGCTGCGGCACTGGCAATCTGGCGTGTGCCATCGCCCACCACATTCCCACCGCACGTGTCTGGGCGAGCGACCTCACCGATGGATGCGTCGACGTGGCGCGCCGTAACGCCGCCCATCACGGCATGGCTGACCGTGTCGCGGTGCTGCAGGGCGACTTGTTCGGCGCTCTCTCGGGCCTCGGGCTCGACGGGGCGATCGACGTTATCGTCTGCAATCCGCCCTACATTTCGGAAAAGCGGCTCGAAGGCGACCGCGCGCATCTGGTCGAGCTCGAACCGCGTGAAGCGTTCGCGGCCGGCCCTTACGGCCTGAGCATCCACATGCGGGTGGTGAAGGACGCGCCACGATACTTGCGGCCTGGCGGCATCCTCCTCTTCGAGGTCGGCCTTGGCCAGGACCGGCAGGTGATGGGGCTGCTGGAGCGCAGCAAGGCGTACGAGAACATTCGCGCTGTGTCGAACGAAGCGGGCGAGGGCCGGGTGGTTCTGGGACAAGCCAGAGCGCAGGCATGAGCGTGCGGACAGCCAGAGCAATTGCGGGAAACCGATCTGGGCTTTGTGCCGGCAATCAGTTCATCTTGCGGATGATGTATTGCTCGATCCCCTGGATGGAATCGAGGTTCTCAGGCAACAGCTCGCTGTCTTCGACGGTGATGCCAAAAGTCTCCTCGATAAAGCCGATAATCTCGAGCACTCCCGTCGAGTCGACGATGCCTTGATCGAGCAGGGACGTGTCGTTCATCAATGCCTTCACGTCGCTCACGTAGAAATTCGAAACCAGGAAACTGCGGATCTGCTCGCTGTAGGTTCCGGTGCGGCCCTTGATCGTCAACATGAATTCGCCCTCCGTAAGACACCATAAATTAAGCGATCTCGTCCCCGAGCCCGCCTCATGACAGGGCCGTTTTCTTGAGTTTGCCGGTATCCGTCATCGGCAGGCTGGCCACGACGACGATGGACTTCGGAACCATGAAGTTTTCCAGCCGCTTCTGGCACTCCATCTGCAGCTGCTTTTCGCCGATGGTTCTTCCATGCTCCATCACGACAAACGCCTTCACCGCCTGCCCAAGGAGTTCGTCGGGTACACCGATGACGGCTGCTTCCCGGACGCCGGGAATATCCATAAGGACGTTCTCCACTTCCTTCGGCGCCACCTTCTCGCCCCGCGACTTTATGATCTCGTCACCACGGCCGACGAAGTAGAGGTAGCCCTCCGGGTCCATCCGGCAGTAATCGCCGGTATATAGGACCTGCTCGCCGGGCAGCGGGCCGGGTTTGAGCTTCCTGGCCGTCGCTTCGGGCTTGCCCCAATATCCCTTCATCACCGTCGCGCCGCGAATGACGAGCTGGCCGACGATGCCGGGGCCGACCCGCCTGTCATGTTCGTCAACGATCCACATTTCCGTATTCGGGATCGCGATTCCGACGCTCAATGGCTTCCGCGCGAGGTCCTCCGGCGGCAAGTAGGTGCAACGCTTGCATTCGGTGAGGCCGTACATCGAATAGATGCGTGCGCGGGAAAACAGCTCCCGAAGCATGAGAATATGCTTGAGGGGCAGGGCCGCTGCGGTGTTCGTGACGTAGCGAATGCTCGAGAAATCCTGGTCCTTGAGGGATCTGAGCTCGGAGAGTGCCGCGAAAATGGTCGGCACGCCCGGAAAACCCGTAACCCCCTCTTGCCTGATCAGCCCAAGGACCTGCGCCGGGAAGGCGAACGAACGTTCGAGCACCAGCCGGGCGCCGGTGCGAAACGCCATGATCATCTGGTACAGGCCGTAGTCGAAGGCGAGGGGCAGGACATTGAGGATCACCTCGTCCTCGGCAAGTTCGAGGTAGGAAGCGATCGACGCGCACGCGGTCATCATGTTCCTGTGCGTCAGCATCACGCCCTTGGGTTCGCCTGTCGAGCCGGACGTGTAGATGATGGCGGCAAGATCGATATCGATGCAGCGTCGCGCCGGCGGTGCATCGCCGCCGTTGCCGACCGCGGTGTCCCAGCGCACGGCTTGCGGCAATCGGGAGAGCTCGGGGTCGTCGATCGATCCGGAAACGATCACCCGCAGAAGTGACGGGCAGTTGCGCGCCGGCTCGCGGAAAATCGAGTGCAGATGCGCGTCCGTGATCAGCGCCGCCGGTAGGCAGTCGTTGAGCAGATAATCAAGCTTGTCGCTCTTGGTCAGCGGGTTGACGATGCAGACCACCGCATTCGCCTTGAGCACAGCCCAGAAGCTCACCACCGTCTCGACCGTGTTGTCGGCGAAGATCATCACGCGATCGCCGCGCGCGACCCCCGATGCAGCCAAGACCCTGGCGATTGCATTGGCGCGCGCCTCGAGCTCGCCATAGGTGACACGTTGCTTGCCGCACACCAGCGCCACCTTGTCGCCGAGCCGGCCGGCGGAGTGGGCGAGGTAGTCATGCAGCAGGGGGACGGCATCATGCAACATGCAAGCACTCCTCCCGATGTTCGCGGTCGACGTCGACGCTGAGCCCATGCACGCGGGCTGCACTGGGACAGCTCGCGACAAACTGCTGGTGAAGGAGTTGGGTCGACAGCACGCCGACGAGCGCCATGTTGTCGGCATTGGAAAGATCACCGTCACCGGTCCTGGCCTGGCACTTGCCGAGCAGGCGTGTGACCGAAGCCGGATCGAAGACATTCGCCTTGCGTATCGCCGTCTCCGAGAGCGCTTCGCGAATGTACTCCGGCGCGGCGTCGGCGGTGAAGCAAAGCGCATTGGGCGCCCGGAATGGCTGCTTCTTGCGGGTCACGATCTCGGAGGGCACGATCGGCTCCGCCACGCGTTTCAGCACGTGCTTCTCGTCGAGGACACGCAGTTTGTAGGAAGGCGGAAGCGAATTCGCGAGCCTCACGAGTTCATCGTCCAGGAACGGGAAGCGCCCCTCGACGGAGTGGGCCATCAGCATCCTGTCGCCCTGCGAGGAAAGCAGATAGCCCGACATCAATGTCTGGATCTCGAGATACTGGTCCTGCGCGAGAGGGCTCCAACGCGAAAACGTCGCGGGCAAGCGGCCAAGCAATTCCGACACGGCATCACGGCGCTGGGTTTCGGCGCGCAGGTCCGCCGAGAACAGGCGTTTGATGGCGCCGGTGCTGCGCCAGCGCGTGTCATGGGCGAAGCCGGGCGCGTCATGGGTCTCGATCCCGCGCCCGAAGAACTGGCGCGCCATTGCTTGCTGTTGCACCGGCGAGCGGGTGAGATAGGGGTAAAGGCGCTCCAGGAGGCGCGATCGTCGCGTCGACGCCGGCTGGCGTCCCCAGAACCGGCGGACCTTGCCTTCACGGAACAGGTCGTAGCCGGCGAACATTTCGTCGGCGCCTTCGCCGGTCAGCACGACCTTGATGCCACGCTCGCGCACCAGCCTCGAGAGCAGGAACAGCGGCGCCGGGGCGGTTCTCAGTATCGGGCGCTCGGTGTGGTTGATCACCTCCGGGAAGATCGCGGCGATGTCGCCGCGCGAAACCACCACCTCATGGTGCTCGCTGCCGGTTGCTTCGGCAACTAGCCGCTGGAAGCGGGTCTCGTCATATTCGGCATCGGCAAAACGCAAGGAGAAGGTCTGGAAGCGTCGGCCGGCGAAGCGCCGTCCCAGTGTCGCCACGAGCGAACTGTCCAATCCTCCGGAGAGGTAGCAGCCGACAGGGACGTCGGCGCGCACCATCCTTAGCGCCGTCGCGGCCTCGAGGGCGCCACGCACGCGGTCCACCGCTTCATCGAGCGACCCGGTGAATTCGCCGTGCGAGGCTTCGAAATTTTCGGGGTAGGAAGGCTGCCAAAAGACCTGCTCGCGAACGGCGCCATCCTGGTAGATGCGGACATGCCCCGGCACGAGCTCGTGGATTCCCTGAAATACCCCTTGCGGTGGAACTACTGTCCAGAGCGTGAAAGTCTGATCGAGGCCGGCGGGGTCAAGTGCGCGGGGGATGGTTGGATCGGCCGCGAAAATGGCCTTCACTTCACTGGCGAAATAAAGGCGGCCCGCATGCTCATAAAAATGCAGGGGGCAAATGCCGAACCGGTCGCGCGACAAGACGAGACGACCCGCTATTGAGTCCCAGATTGCGATTGCCCATTGGCCGTTCATCCGCTCGAAGGCCGCCTCGCCCCACGCGCGATACGCGTGCAGCGCGACCTCTGTGTCGCTGCGGGTTCGGAAGCGATGGCCGAGCGCAATCAGCTTTTCCCGCAGCTCGACATAGTTGAATATCTCGCCGTTGAAGACGATCCAGGTCGTATCACCTGTGTCCGCGAGCGGCTGCTGGCCACTGGAAAGATCGACGACGGACAGGCGGGCATGCGCCAGCCCCGCGCGTTTGTCCCGGTAAAGGCCGCGCTCGTCGGGGCCGCGATGCGCCAGCGCGCCGACCATCCGCAGCAATGCGTCGCGTGAAGGAGAAGCCGCCGTGGCGCTCAGCGCCACAATTCCAGCGATGCCGCACATCCCCGGTCAATCCTCGCCAATTTCCACGGAGAGCAAAGGCCGCGCGTGAAGATAGTGGGCGGCCCGCCGTTTCGCGTCGATGTCCTTGAAGACTTTCTGCAGCTGGGGCGCGGTGAGGCCGGCAACCGCCGCGACCTCATCGCTGGCGATCCCATGGTTCAGGCCGTAGAGGCATAGATCCATGAGATGATAGGGCAGCGCGAAGTAGAACTCCTCCTGGCTTTGCGCCATCGAGAATGTATCGGTGGTCGGTGGCCGCTGGCGGATTTCCTCGTCCACGCCAAGATGTTCCGCGAGCTGATAGACCTGGGTTTTGTAAAGGTGGACGATCGGCATCACGTCGGCGGTTCCGTCGCCCTGCTTGACGAAAAACCCCTGATCGTACTCGAGACGGTTTGGTGTTCCCGCAACCGCGTATCTGAGGCGGTCGGCGTGGTAGTATTCCGTCATCTTGCGCAGGCGCTGCTTATAGTTGGTTGCAGCGACGATCTGCAGATACGCGGCCGGCGACAGACGCACCGTATCGACCTTGCCTTCCGGATCCTGGACGGTGAGCCGGGTGATGTTGAGGCCGTTGCTCTCGAGCACCGGCTCGATCACCAGCTTGCATTTCCAGCCGTCCCCATAGTCGGGAACGACGGTCCGGATCGCCTCGAGCTGCCGACGGTAGGCTCCGACAGCCTCCACCGCCGGGCCTATGTCTTCCAGGATGTTCTCAATGCCAAGCTGTGCCGCGACACGGCGGCCAAGTCTTAGCGAGTCGCCTGAGGAATCGCGCTCCGGCATGAACAGTCCCAGGACCTTGTCCTTGCCGAACGCGCGTGTGCACAAGGTCGCGACGACGGAGCTGTCGATGCCGCCGGAAAGGCCGACAACCACGCCGCGACGGCGGAGCGTGCCAAGAACCTGCTTGCGCAAGGTGTCAACGATGCGATCGACCTCTGTACGAGCATCGAGCACCAGCACGTCCTTGCTGAAGTGTGAGATCAAGTCGATGACAGATCCTCCCTTTTGCGAGACTCGGCCGGGGAGTAGGTCTGCACGACGGCCGTCTCGATGAGCGGGCGGTTGGTTGCAAGATTGGGCTCTATGACAAGGTCGATGTGGTTGCCCATGATCGGAACCACGTCCAGATGCGCCAGGGCACTATCCCAGCCCAGGGCCCGGGGCATTCCCTCCCGGCGGCATCGGAACAAGGTGCCGGAGATGGGCAGAGCCGGTTTGGGTGCCTCCAGCCACTGGAAGAAAGACCGCGCCCGCAAGACTTCCTGCAGTTCCAGTTTGGTTCTGAAGCTCGTCGGGTTGAACTCCCCCTTGGCAAACCGGTCGAGAATCCTGGCGAGATACGCCTCGCAACCCATGGCAACGGTGATCTTCGCGAGGGCTCGGCAAGCCATCCGGTGGGCGGATATGCGGTTCGTGCGAATGCGATGGAATGTGCGGGTAACGGTCTCCCAACGGTTGCTCGGCTCGTCCAGAAGGCTCGTGTCGAGGATACCCAAGAACCTTACCGATCTGCCGGCGGCCAGCAACCGCGCCGCAACCTCGAACGCAACCGCGCCACCAAGCGAATGGCCGAGAAGTCGCACGGGGCCGGTAGGCTGGGCGCGGCCTATCTGCTCGACCGCGGCGGCAGCCATGGCGGAAAGGCTGTTATGCCCATTCAGTATCGCGGCGAGGCCAGGATACCGGATGGGGTTCACCCGGGCGACTTTGCCCATGGCGGCTGCGAATGCAGCCAGGCTCGGACCATAACCGACGGACCCCGGGAACAGGAAAAGAACCGGAGGGTGATGCTTATTCGCGTGTCGTTCGCCCGCTTGTGCGGACACGACAGCCTCAACCATCTCGTCGAAGCTCATACCGACGGTGAAGGCCTCGAGGCCGAGCTCTTGCCCGATGGCGCTCTCGATCGCCATGACGCAATGCAGCAACTGCAGTGAATCTCCCCCCGCCTCATCCCAGTGTCCCGCCGCGGTGCCCGTGTTGAGAACCTGCATCCACGCGTGCTGCACCATTTGCCTTGTATTCAGCTCGCCTCCTGCGGGGAGCGGTCTGGCGGTGGGCGGCTGGGCGGCTGGTGCCGTCTTTCTCTCGGAGCGATCCATTTCGGTGAGCGTTGCCAGGTCGACCTTACCTCCCGGCAGGCGGGGGATCGCGGCAATGGTGTGCAATCGCAAGGGACGCAGCGGCGCCGGCAACGTCGTTCTGACGAGCTGGCGAAGTTCCTCCGCAAAAGCAGCCCCGGCGAAGCGCTGGGGAACCGCGAAAGCGATGAGTTCCTCGGCCGGCGTCACGATTGCCACGGCATCCGCCACCGAAGGCGCGCAACGCAGGACCCGTTCGAGCTCGGCGGGCTCGACGCGTCGACCATTGATCTTGATCTGGCGACCTTTGCGGCCGACGATGCGCAACAGGCCATCATCGTCCAGACGAACGAGGTCGCCCGTCGCAAAAACCCGAACACCGGGATCGTCCGGGTCCGGCCGTGCGGGAACGACGACACCGTTTTCCCAATGACCAAGCAGAACATAGGGGCTTTTGATCAGAAGCTCTCCACTTTCGCCTGCCCCAACATTGTGTCCTGCGTCGTCGACAATAGCGAATGCCATCCCGGGAAGCAGCCTGCCGACGGGGATCGATGCGTCTTGCTCCGGCCAATCCCGCGGCAGGAACCATTGCGAGCCGGTGGTCTCGGTTGACGAGTAGCCGATCTGGATCAGGCACTGGTCCGGAACGGCTTTGCGCAGCAAGGCGATGTCCGTCCACGACACCTTCTCGCCACCGATCCGGGCCACTCTGAGCGACTGGAAGGCGTCGGCGGGGGCCTCGGTCAACAGCGCCCGAAGCAGCGCCGGCACAAGATAGGCGATGGTCACACCTTCGGCTTGGACCCGAGCGCGGACTGCGCGCAGGCCGACCGCCTCCACCTCGAGAAGATGCAACGTGGCGCCCGTCAGCAGTGCCGCAAAGATCTCCCGGCAACCGGCAATCGTGGCAGGCCCGGTCAGCGGCAGGAAAACGTCATCCGCGTTGATATGGCACGCGTCGACATATTGCCGGACCCGCCACAGCAGGCTGCGCTGGCTGTTGACGATGCCCTTGGGACGTCCGGTGCTACCTGATGTGTAAAGCACCATTGCGGGCGCATCGACGGAAACCGACGGCAGCTGCGGCTGCTGTGATTGACCGTTCGGCGCCACGCCAGCGGCAATATCGATCCACAGGACTTCCTGGGCCAAATCGATGGGGCGAACATTCCCGGCACCCATGATGGCGCCGAGCCTTGCGGCGTTCACAATTTCGATGATCCGAGAGCCCGGATCTCTCATGTTGAGCGGAACCGAAGGCCGCCCGGCCGCCATGCTCGCCAGTATCGCCACGGCGTACCAGGCCGAATTGGCCTGAAGGATTCCGACAGCCTGTCCTTCGGGGACGACGGCAGCGATACGGTGCGACAATGTCTCGACAGCCCGGAAAAGCTCGGAATAAGTCAGGCGATTGGCGCCGTCGCCAATCGCGAGCTTGTCGGGGTATTGCCTTGCGACGTTTCTAAGGTGATCGAAGACGGGAATGTCCGCAAAACCGGCACCCATCTGTTGATGGTGGCGCCAGAGAGGGCCCCCTTCGTCAAGAGCATATTCGGGAATATCTGACCATCCGCGGGTCGTCGTCGGTCGACGATCCACCCGTAGATCTTGATTCGCCGCTTCAGACTGCAAATACGCTGAAGACATTCAGGGCCCCACCAAGCTGAAGGTCGACCATCACTCGCCACCGAAATCTTTTCATCAATCATTCGGATGATGCCTCGATCTTGATCAGACAGCGCTTTCCCGGCCGGGCCTCCAGGGAGTTCTCTGATTCCCCTCCAGCAACGGCCGGTTCGCCCTGGTGTCCCCGACCCCGAGACGCTTACCAAGGGCCAATCCCGCGTGCCTCCGGCAGCAGGTATGAAAGTCATTCAAATGAACGTTGGTGGGGTTTGTAATCTGGCTAAGCTTTGATCCGCAGGCAAATGACTGCTTGCTCGCAGACGCTTGGGCATACCGCCATGATCATTGAGTTGTTTGGGCCGCCTGCCGCAGGCAAGACCACACTTCTTCGCGGCCTCTGCCAGGGGATGGCAAAGCACGGCATCAATGTGAAGACAGTGAACGGCTATCGCCTGATCGAATATGGTTCGGCCCACGATGACAGCCCGGAGGTGCGCCATGGCATCGGGCGTCTTGGCAGGAAGATCGCCACATCCGGTCCTGTCTTGCTGTCGACCTTGCCGAAGGATGGTGTCGCCGCGCGGCTTCTGGCGTCAATCCCCCTACGAAGTCGCACATGGTCATGGCGCATGAAGGTCGACATCGCCCTGCTGTGCGAGTCCTGGCGTCAAGCGCAGGAATCGGAAGGTTACTTCATTTTCGAAGAGGGCATAATCCAGGCTTTGTGCGCCCTGGTTTTGCTGGCGCGAACTCCAAGCATCGACGTGGTTCGTGACTGCCTGGCGTTCCTGCCGCGACCAGACCTCCTCATCCAGCTCGATGCGCCGCAAGAAACGTTGCGCCGCCGTCTTGTGGATCGGCATGCGCAGCAACCGCTCCTGGAGGTCCTGCTGTTCGAACTCGGCGTGGACAGGGGCTTGAGGCAGGCCGATATCTCAAGGGAGATCGGCAAGTGCCTGCGCCAGGATGGATGGCCCTTGATACAAGTCAACGGCGCTGAACCTCACGACCTCGACAAGGTCATCGCGCGGGTCTTGGAAGCGCACGAGACCGTCCCGGGTTGACCAGGGCGAAGAAGCCAATCCGCTGGCCAAACCACTGGATTGACTGACAATCATGAAGTTGGTGGGGCACCTCATTTCGGCGCAGCACTAGAGCAATTCCAGGAAAAGTGTGAGCGGTGTTCCGTCAGGAATTGCGTCAAAACAAAGAGTTAGAGCGGTTCGCCGTTTCCATGAAACGGTGAAACGCTCTAGGCGTGTCGACTGGATCTGTGCGACCTTGCCAATGCAACCGGCCGCGCGATCATCTCGCATCGCGTTGGTCGAGCACTTCAAGCATGGTGGTCAACATGCTTCCGACTTCTTCCGAAATCTCCTCGGGGCGAATTCCCGCCTTGATGGCGTCCGCCGTCACCTGGTCGGCGAGTTTCGCCGCAAGGGTCGGATCGGACTTGGAATAGGGTGGCACATTATCCTCCACCCATTTCTGCAGGAATTCGATGCCCCGAGCACTCATGATCGACTAACGAGCGCTGGAGCGATTTCGTTCCGCCGAGATGGTTCAAGAAAACGTCAGACCCTTGTGATCAGGGTCTGACGTTCCCCAAGGCTCACGTTACGATGAACGACGACGCCGTCAAAGACAGGTGCGGAGAAAGAGTGGCAAACTGAATCTGATGCGCGCCGCCCGTCCCATCGCTATCGAAAGACAGGGCGCCGGTCGAACTGTTGTAGATGATGTGGTCGCCGCTGTCGTGCGCACCCCTGCCAACGTGGAATGCCGAGGTGGAAAGGGCACCCGTTTGAAGGCCGGTAAACACAGTGTGGTCGAGCTGGATCTTGTCCTGGGTCACATTGAAGTCGGTGACCTTGTCGACATTGCCGGTCTTGAGGGCGGAATTGAAGACAAAGACATCCTTGCCCCCATTTCCCGTCAGGACGTCTTTTCCGCCACCGCCGTTGATGACGTTGTTGCCGGCATTGCCGTCTATGGTTTGGGAGAGCTCGTTTCCCGTGAGGTTGATGGCCGTCGTGCCGGATTTGCTCGTGGTGGCTAGATGCTCGACCGCCGAGCCGGCCGACAGCGCATAGCTCACCGATGCCAGCACGCTATCGTTGCCGCCGCCCGACAGTTCCACCACCTTGTCGCCGACGTTGTTGACATAATAGGTGTCGTTGTAACCGCGTCCGATCATCGTGTCGGCGCCGGTGGTGCCGTGAAGCACATCCGCGCCGCCCGTGCCGTAGAAAGTGTGATCGCTGGTCGAGGGCACGCTGCTGGTCGGCTCGGTACTGACGGGGGGCACCGAGCTGGTCGGAGGCACCGTGCTTGGCGGGGGCACCGTGCTGGTGGGCGGAGTCACTTCGCCGGTCGAAGGCGCGCTGGTGGCGCTCTGGTTGTGTTGAAGGAAGAGGGCCTGCAGCGCCGGCGAGTTGCCAAGCGCGGTGTCACCCTGTTGAGAACCCCACGCATAGGCATAGTCGAAGGCAGGCGATGGAGCCACCTTGGCCCAGTGGTCCAGCATGGTCTGCTCCTGGGCGACGCTGGGAAGGACATATTGGCCGCCCGTATCGGTGGTGTAGTTGCCGCCGCCGAACGTCTGGTAGACCGGAACGACCTGGCTGAGCGGGATGCCCGAGGCGACCGCCGCGGCCACGGTCCTGTCGATCATGTTGTAGTCGACCGTGCTTGTGCCGGTGCGCACCGGGTAGGGATCCAATCCGTAATAGTCGATATGCGTGTTGGCGGGATTGTAAGTATTTGAGAAATCAGGATTTTCCGAAGACCCCATGTTCATCATGGTGATGAAGGTCTTGGCGCCGGGCAGGTTGTTATGAATCCAGTCGGATTCCGCCTTCAGATTGTCGGCTGTGGCATAGGTTCCCCATTTGCCCGTGGGATCGGGCTCGTCGACTAGGAAGAAGCCGAACACCTTCGGATTGCCGATGAAGGGCGTGACTTTCTGAATGAAAGACGAGGTTGCGCCATTGGCTTCATCGAGCCAGACCAGACCTTTCGTGCCATCCGGCAAGGCGTTGAGTTCGTCCACGGATGAAACGTCGACAAGATTGAATCCGGCGGTTGCGACCTCGGAGGCCGACCCACCCGAGGCGTAGTGGAGGGTTGTCATGCAAATATCCTTCGTCCGATTTCGGTGGTGCCCCACGCCTGCCTATTGGAAGGGTATATTAGGACCAAATCAAATACCGGTGCCCTTTGATAGAATCGTTGATCATGGCAAGGAGAGCCTGTGCGGCGGGAAGGCTGCCCTGGTTCTGTTACTTGTTGATTGTTTAGGGATATTTCAGCGTGGCGACACAGGATCAGGCAGTTCTCGCCATGGCGGCAGTGCCAGCGGATTTGTTGTGGATCCGTCAGGAAGATGCACGAGCATTCAGTCTTGGTTCAGCCTTCGGGGGGCGAATCATCCGCTATGCGCCGCTCGCCACAAAGGCCCTTTCTATCAGTGGACGGTTGTGGCTGAGATAAGGGTCAACGAGCATGTCCAGGTGCCCGCCGACGATCGGAACTATGTTTAGGCCGGTCACGAAAGCACTCCAGCCAAGGTCTGACGGAACGCCTGTGCGCCTGCACCGAAACAGGGTGGCGGTAATCGGCAATGTGGGCTTCGCTTCCGCAAGCCACTGGCCAAATGCCCGCATCCTCAGGATTTCTTCGAGTTCAAGGCGCAAGATGAATCGTATTCTGGCGAAGGTCCTCCATTTCAGCCGGTCGATGCCCCTCGCAAGCACAGCCTCGGCGCCAAATTGGGCAAACAATTTCGCCAGAGCCCGCAACATCATGCGATCCACCGTCACTCGATGCGTGCGGATGCGCTGAGCCGTTCGTGCAAGGGTTTCTCGGTAATTGTGATGCCCGGGCCCGATATTGGTGTCGAGGATTCCCAGAAACGTGACCGACCGACCGGCGGCAACAAGTTTGGCGGCAACCTCGAACGCGACGCCGCCGCCAAGCGAATAGCCGATCAGCTTCACATTGCCATTAGGCTGGGCCTGGCTGATCTGCTCGACAACCGAATCCACCATCCGCGGTATAGTGCCATTTCCCTTCAGCAGATCGTTCAAATCCCCGTAGCGCACGGCAACAACCCTGGCGACATTGCCCATCTCGGCACCGAAGGCCGCGAGGCTTGGACCGTAGCCGATCGATCCGGGCACGATGAACAAAACGGGTCTCGGGTCGGAAGCCTCGACAAGCGGGTTACTTGTGTCTTGCCCTGGAGACGCTGCCCGGACGACATCGGCAAAGCTCATCCCGACCGTGAACGCGTCCAGGTTGAGTTCCCGCCCCAGAGCCGTCTCAAGTTCCATGACGAATTGCAGCAATTTCAATGAATCGCCGCCGGCATCGTCCCAGCGGCTGCCAGCTGCCTTTTTGCCTGGGAGAATCCTCTCCCATACGGCCGCCGCGGTGCCTTCGATATCAAGCGGGTTCGCCGCCTGACGGGAAACGGGCGTGTTCTGGGCATCTTGCGCGTTCAGCGCGCGATCCAGTTCCCTCAGCTTGACACCGTCGACCTTGCCGCCTTTGAGCCGCGGTATCTCGGCAACACTGTGCAGTCGCGTCGGGTGAACAGCCGGCGGCAGGGCCGTCCTGATCAGGTCGCGCAGTTCAGCGATGAGCTCGGTTCCGTCAGGTCTCGCGGGGACAACAAAGGCCACCAGTTCGTTCGCGTCCGTCACCACCGCAACGGCATCATCCACCTGAGGCGCCCGGCGCAGGACAAGTTCCAGTTCGGCAGGTTCGACCCGCCTTCCGTTGATTTTGATCTGGCGTCCCTTTCGTCCGACGATCCACATCATTCCGGTGTCGTCGACCCTGACCAGATCACCCGTTGCGAAGGTTCGAAGCAGGGGGTTGCCGGAGTTCGCCTGAAGCGGGACATTTTCCCCATCCGCCCAATAGCCGAGCGTGGTGTAGTTGCCTCTGATCAGCAACTCTCCTTCATCGCCCGGGGCGACCTCGCGTGCGTTCTCATCCACGATGGTGTATTCGATGCCGGGTAGCACGAAGCCAACCGGGACGGTTGCGCCGCGTTCCTGGTAGCCCCTCGGCAGGAACCATTGCGTGCCAGTCGTTTCCGTGGACGAATAGCTGATCTGGACAAGGCAAGACTCGGGAACGCTGTCGCGGAGCCGGTCGATATCGGACCATAGAATTTTTTCTCCGCCGACCCGCACGATCCGCAGCGAAGAGAATGTGTCGCGCGCAGAACCATTCATCAACACACGCAGCAGCGCCGGCACGAGATAAACGACCGTCACCCGCCATTTCTCGAAATTGTCGCGGGCGGCGCGAATACCGGCGCTCTCGATATCCGAGAGATACAATGTGGCGCCGCACAGCATCGGTGTCATCATCTCGCGGCATCCCGCGATCGTCGCCGGCCCGGTCAATGGCATGAAAACATCGTCGGGGCCGAAGTGGCAGGCATCCACATATTGCTGAACGCGTTGCAGGATCGCCCGCTGGCTGTTCACGACCCCCTTCGGCGCCCCGGTGCTGCCTGACGTGTAAAGAACGATTGCCGGCGCATCGACCGACACTTCGGACGGCAGCGCCGATAGGCCGCCATCCGGCATTGCGGCCATGCAACTCGCCGCATCGATCCACTCAAGCGAAGAGGCATCCGGCCAGCCTGCCGGCTTGCCCGGCCCTGGCTTGATGATCGCAGCCAGCCGCGCGCTGGTGGAAATTGCGGCGAGGCGCTGAAATGGATCCCGGGGGTTCAACGGCACGGCGGGCCTGCCGGCCCGCATGGCGGCGAGCATGGCCACCGGATACCAGAGCGTATTTCCGATGAGGATCCCGACCGCCTTGCCTGGTGGGGTCGAACCAGCAATCGCACCCGCCAGGTTTTGGACCGCGTTGAGCAGTTCCGAAAAGCTGAGGGACGTAGAGCCGTCACTGACCGCGATCTTGTCCGGGTATTTTTCGACGATCCGCTCCAGGTGCGAAAATGCCGATTTTTCGGAGAAGTCGTCGCCCATGCGCGGGAAGAGGCGGCTGGTTGGTCCGTCCATGTCCAGAGGTCGGGTGGAGGCCTGTTTCCATGTGAGGCCATCTGGAGGGCTGTTGCCGCGCAGTATCACAACGTCTTGATCCGTTGTCGGTCTGCCAACGGATGGCAAGGCGCGTGGAAGACGGCTTTCTAAACGCGGGCGCCCCGACGCTTCCAACACAGCCCCCTTGTTTTGCTGACTGGCTTTGCCGTGTCGTACGCGACCATGTCGGCCCTGGCATCGTTAGAACGAATGAGTTCCAGCTCAACTCATCGATCCGACAGCGGTTGCCGCTGCATCGCTGCATCCCCCAATCCCTTGCTTCATTCAAACAGACGAGGACAACGCGCAAGCCTGCTCCTAGCGTGAGCCTGGGTGTTGTGCGTACTGGGGCGATGAAACCGGGCCGTGAAAACAGATCACAGGGCCAGCGGTTTTGCGCGATGGGGATTCTGCCGGCATCCAGGAGGACAGGATGAGTCCGCATCTGGTTTGCATTGGAGGCGAGGATCACCGGCTTAGAATTCCGTTCCTTCTGGCGCTGCGTGAAAGGGGCTTTCGGGTCACTGCCGTATCGAGCGATGTCGGAGACGCCTTTTCACCTCACGGCATTCCGCATCGCCGGTTTGGGTTCGACCGCTTTGCCAGCGGCGGTGGAGAGTGGGGCGCTGTCAGCGCGATCCGCAAATTGATGTCCGAATTGCGTCCCGACATTGTTCAAAGTTTCGACACCAAGCCCAACCTCCTGACCCCTCTGGCCGTGCGCGGGCAGGTTCCGGTCATTCGCACCATCAATGGGCTCGGTTGGACATTCTCGTCACGGGAACCGCGAGCGCTGGCGCTGCGTCCGGTCTTTTGTGGCCTTCAGGGGCTGGCGTCGCTTTGGACGGCCATGACGGTCTTCCAGAATCGTGACGATCAGGCCTTCTTCGACCGCTATCGGCTGGTGGGGCGCGGCAAAGCGCGACTGATCCGGAGTTCTGGCATCGACCCGAATGCCTTCTCGGCAGCAAGGTATCGCGGCCCTTCGGCCGCCACGATGCGCGAGGCGCTTGGGCTTCAGTCGGCCGAAATCATAATCTTTGTCGGCAGGCTGACCCGCCAGAAGGGGATTCCGACCCTGATCAAGGCGGTTCCCCGCGTCCTCTCCGAGAGGCCCAACGCGCGTTTCGTGCTTGTCGGGCCACAGGACTCCGAAGGCCCGTTCGCGGTCAGCAGGTCCGATATCGAGCAATATGCTCCTTACGTCGTCGCCTTGGGGCCAAGGCGGGACGTTCCAGCTCTCCTTGGCATGGCGGATCTATTCGCGTTTCCGACGCAGTATCGCGAGGGTATTCCGCGCGTCCTGCTGGAAGCGGGATTGTCCGGATTGCCAATCGTCGCCTCGAGAATGCCCGGCTGCAATGACGTGGTTGAAGATGGCTGGAATGGCTATCTCGTCGCGCCGCGCGATGCCGATGGCCTGGCGTCCAGAATAATCGGTCTTCTGTCCGACCGCGCCCATGCAAAGGTCATGGGCAGCCGTTCCATCGGCCTCGTGCGGGAACGCTTTTCGCTGTCGTGGGTCGTCGACCAGTATTGCGATCTCTACAAGACTGTCCTCGGCGGCAAATACCGCGGCAGTCTTGCTCGGCCCGCACCCGTGATCTTGAGGGAAGAGGGTGCGCGCGGTCCCCGGCTGGGTGAGGCGCGGCAATGATCCGTGACGCGATCCTGGCCTTCGGCATCGCGATGTCATACGCGGTGCAACTCACCATTCCGGGGCTGCCGTTCGGCTACAGCGAACTGTTCCTCACGCTCTGGATATTGCTGTCGATCACCCGCATCCTCGCCGGCGGCCGACTGGAGGTTACGCCGGCCCTCAGCAAACTTGCACGTTTCTGGCTGATCATGACGCTTGCCTTGGGCGTGGGGTCCATCATCGGCTTTCTGACGACGACGCTGTTCCTCGATCCGTTGTTGCATGACACGATGGCATACGTGCTGTTGGTTTGCATCACCTGCTTGGCTGCCGCGGAGCCCAACGCCGCTCCCCGTTTGCGTCGTATCGCCTGGTGGATGATCGCTATAGCGAGTGGGGGCTTTGTCATTCAGCTTGGGCTCGGCTTCGGCTGGATCCATCAGTCTGGCGTCGACCCCTGGTACTGGGACCGCTTCTGCGGTTGGTCCGACAATCCGAACCAGCTTGCGCTCTATTGCGCTCTGCTTGGCCCCCTGGCCCTGCATCTTGCGACAACCACTCGCAATCCCTGGGGAAGATGTCTTGGGCTGTGCAGCCTGATCCTCACCTTCTATGTCGGAAGGCTGACAAAGAGCGATACCTATCTCTATACGACGGTCCTGGCCTGCCTGATCCTTCTTGGACTGCGGGTTCGGGCATGGCTCACCAGCGACGGCGGCAGGGTCAGCCTTTCACGGCAACTTGCCCTCCTGTTCGCCATTGGGTTCGTCCCGCTGGCCGTGTCGATGGCGCCTTACGCTCTCAGCGAGGCCGCCAGCGCCGAAGACTTCGCCAAAAGCCTGACCAAGGATAAGGGCGGGGATGCGACCGCGGAAACCGCCGCACTTCGCCTCTACCTTTGGAACGCGGCATTGGACAAGGGAGCAACATCCGGATCCCTGGGGCTCGGTCCAGGCCCACACCTCGATACTCCCCCGGTCGTCAATCAGCAGTTTCTGCCGCGTCCTTTCGAGGCCCATAGCACGATCCTCGATCTCTACACCCAGGGCGGCCTGATTTCAGTCCTGGCCCTGCTATGGATCCTCGGCTCGGCCGCTATATCCGCCTGGCGTGCGAAGCTGGACGCTCTCGTGGCGCTCGTCGCATCGATCGCTGTCTTCAGTGCTCCGCACCTGATCATCCGCCATCCGATCGTGTGGTTCTGCCTGACCCTCTGCCTTGTCTCTGGAATGCCGCAGGCGATCCCCGCGACCGTTCGCCGGAGGAGATATTAGAATGTGTGGGATTGCCGGAATTCTCTTGGCGCCTGATGCAGCCAATACGAACGCTCTCAGGGCGATCGGTCCGATGATGATGGCCCTTCGTCATCGTGGGCCTGATGGCGAGGCATTCTGGACGAGCCGGGAAGCCGGGATCGCCTTCGGCCACCGGCGCCTGGCCATCGTCGACCTGTCGGATGCCGGTCGCCAGCCGATGCACTCCGCGAGCGGGCGGTATGTCATTACCTTCAATGGCGAAATATACAATTTCGGCGACCTGCGCCGCGACCTGGAGGGGGCAGGCCACCATTTCCGCGGCACCAGCGACACGGAAGTCATGCTGTGCGCGATCGAGAACTGGGGCCTCGACGCGGCGCTCGCGCGCTTCGCCGGCATGTTCGCCTTCGCTCTGTGGGATATGAAGAAGCGGATACTCCATCTCGCCCGCGACCGAATGGGCAAAAAGCCGCTCTACGTCGCCTCGACACCTGAAGCGCTCGTCTTCGCCTCGGAAATGAAGGCGATCACTTGTTTCCCGGGATTCAGCCCTGAACTCGATGTCGACGCGGCGGCGACGATGCTTTCGAAAGGCTGGGTGCCGGATGACCGCTGCATCTGGCAGGGCGTGTTCAAGTTGCCACCCGGTTCAGTCCTGTCTGTGACGGCGGCGGATTTCGCCAACACCCGCGGCGCCGGCTCGCTTGCGCATAGCGTTCGCCGTTGGTGGTCGCTTGCCGATGTCGCCTGCAAGGCGCAGCGGGATCCGATCGCCGGCAGCGACGAGGAGCTTACGACCGAGCTAGACAGGCTGCTTCGCCTTGCTGTCAAGGAACGAATGATTGCCGATGTACCGCTTGGCGCCTTTCTGTCGGGGGGCATTGACAGCTCGACGGTCGTCGCCCTGATGCAGGCGCAGTCCCGGAAGCCAGTTCGTACGTTCACCATAGCGTTCGGCGAGAGCGGGTTCGACGAGGCCCCCCATGCGGCCGCGGTTGCGCGGCATCTGGGCACCGATCATACCGAACTTCACCTTTCATCGACCGCGGCGCTTGAGGTCGTTCCAGAGCTGCCGCGGATTTGGGACGAGCCGTTTGCCGACGAGTCGCAGATACCGACGCTGCTGGTGTCGCGCCTCGCCCGGCAACATGTAACCGTGGCGCTGTCAGGCGATGGTGGCGACGAGTGCTTTGCGGGCTACTCGAGACACTTCCTGGCAACCCGCCTCAGAAGGCAGCATGAGCTGCCATCGTCATTTCGTCGGATGTTGGCGGCGGGGACTGGATTGCTGGCCCAGGCTTCCCAGAAAGATATCTTCGGCAGCCTGCCGCTTTCGGCGAATATGCGGCACGGGCTGCGAAGTGACCGGCTGAATCGCCTCGCCCGCCTGTTTGCTGCGGCAGATCAGGACCAACTCCTCCAGCGGCTGACGGAATCTTCGACCAATAGCCTTCTTCACGGCAAGCCGCCGGCATCGAATGCCAGCGCGACACGGCTGGACGACCTGCTCTCCCGCCTCCTGTTCGACGACATGACCGGATATCTGCCGGGAGACATCCTGGTGAAACTCGATCGCGCCACCATGGCCAACAGCCTCGAAGGGCGATGCCCGATCCTGGATCATCGCGTCGTTGAATTCGCCTGGCGCCTGCCGACCAGTGCCAAGGTCCGAAATGGCAAGGGCAAATGGATACTTCGCCAGCTCCTTGATCGCTATGTGCCGCGCTCACTGGTCGATCGGCCCAAGCAAGGTTTCGACGTTCCTGTCGGGGCCTGGCTGAAGGGACCGTTGCGCGACTGGGCAACGGATATCATCGCCACGATACGCCTGTCCGGAGACGGCGTCATCGACTGCGCGAAGGTCGACGCATGTTGGCGCGGTCATCTGCATGGAAGCCAGGATAATTTCCGCGACCTGTGGCCGGTGCTCATGTTCCAGGCGTGGCGCAACGAAGCCGTGCGGCCATCGGCGCCGGCAACGCGCCCTTCTTACGATATCGAACTGACAGGGGATTGAGATGGAAGGTTCCATAGCCAGCCGCGCCAGGCTTCCGCGTGCTACCCAGATGGCGGTTGCTACGCTCAACACCAATCCGCGAATGACGCCGCCGCCACGCGAGCCTATGCAATCTTCTCCCTTCCATCAGCTCGTCGTCACCCTGGCGACGAGAAAATGGTTCTTGCTTGCCGTCGCCCTTCTGGGCGGCATCCTGGCCGGCCTCGCGGGCCTTTCTCGGCCGGTGCTGTACGAGGCGACGACGCAGGTCATCATCGACGCCCCGAGCAGCGGCACCGCGAGCGGTATGGCACCCGCTCAAGACTCGCTGGAATCGAGCATCGATGACCATCTGACGATGCTCTCGTCGCAAGGCCACCTGCGTCAAGTTTTGACGGCGCTGCGCAAAGTGCAAACGGTCGACAACGGCGGAAAAAGCGATGTCAGCGCCGTCCCGCCGGCTAGCGGCTCGTTCGTGAGCGATCTCCTGAGCCGGATCTGGTCGCAGGGTAAGCCCGCGGCAGGAGATCCGGAAGCCGCGGACGCCGCCGCGCTGAAGACGCTGCGGAACGGCATGAGGGTCGGACAGGAGCTGCGCTCGCGCGTCATCACCATCGCCTTCACCGATGCCAGTCCGGCGCGTGCCGCGCTTGTCGCGAACACATTCGCTCAGGTCTATATCGAAGATCTCGTACAGAAACGCCGTGCATCGGATCAATTCGAGCTGGAATCGCTGGTCGCCAGCCTGCCGCAAGTACAAAAGGACCTGGTGGACGCGACCGATCGGCTGGAGACATACCGGCTGACACATGGCGCAGTTGATCAAACCGCTGCCAACAACGCAGCCAATGAGACAGCGGAGCTAGGCCGACAGATTTTCTTGTCGAAAGCCAATCTTTCCGCTTCGGAAGCGCGCCTTCGCCACATAGAGGACCTGCGAAAGGCGGGCGCCCCGGTCACGGCCATTGCCGAAGAAATTGGATCGCCTGTGCTGGCGGACCTCGTGGCACGCCAGCCGGATGCCCCTGCTGACGCTGATCTGGGCAACGCGATCAACCGTGAGATGGAACAGGGCATTGCGAAAATCGCCGCGGAGGCAAATGTCTACCGCGCCCAGGCCGCGGCTCTCGAGGAACGCAAGAGGATGCTCGACGCGGCGGTGGCCGACACCGCGAGCCAGCTTTCCGGCCTGCGTGCGCTCGAGCCGCAGGTGGCCATCGTGACCCAGCACTACAACGAGCTCCTTAGCCGGCAGCAGGACTTGATACGGCGCATTGCCGCTCCCTCGCCAGGTGTAGCGGTACTGTCGACGGCATGGGCGCCGTCAAATCCCAAATCCCTATCGCCAATTTTCCTGATTCCACCCGGCATGATCGTGTTTGGCCTGATGGGGGCGGTCTTCGTCCTGGTCCGCAACGGTTTCAATCAGACCTTGCGCAGTGAAGCTGAAGCCGAAGCCGAGCTTGGGGTTCCGTGCATCGGACTGCTTCCCAGGGTTTCAGGACTGCACGCGCGACAGCTGCGGCATCTGGTTCTGGGCCAGCAGAACTCGCCCTTCAGTCGCGCGGCGACATCCCTTCTCGTCACCGCGGCGCCAACGCAGGGCAAGGGCCAGCCGCCGCATATCATTCTCGTGACGTCCAGCATCCAGGACGATGGCAAGACAGAGTTGGCATGGAGTCTGGCGCTGGCTGCGACGCGGCTGGGAGGAAGGGTGCTTTTCCTCGATCTCGACCGCAAGGACGTACGGCTGACGAACGAATTTCGTGGCGAATTCAGCACCATCAAGGCTCACAACTCCTTTGGAGATTATGTGAGTGAACGCTGCGTGCTGCAGGATGCAGTCACCAGGATGCCAGAGATCGGCATCGATCTGATGGCTGCTCCATCACCGTCGGAAGATCTGCTCACGCTTCTGTCCACCGTCGACAAATCCCAGTTTACCGATGAACTGCGATCGGTCTACGACGTCGTCATCATGAACGGGCCCCTTGGCCTCGGGGGGCCGGAAGCCAGGCTTCTAAAGCGCTGGGCCGATGGGGTGCTTTTTGCCGTTCGCTGGGCCAGGACGAGGCGCGGCATCGCCCGTGGTGTTCTGGAGTCGCTGCGGACCGGCGGATCCGCCACCGTTCCAGTCGGAAGTGTGCTCACCCAGGTGAACCTGAAGAGACACGCCGGCTTCGGGCTTGGGGATACCGCCGACCTCCTGCTGGAGAAGGTTTGATGACGACGGTCGTCTCCGCTCTTCAAAAAAGCCACAGGGAACAACGGCGTTTCCCGCAATCGGGCCTGCTCCAGAATGATCATTGAATTTTTCGGACCGCCAGGATCCGGCAAAACAACGTTTGCACATGCGCTCGCCCAGCAGTTGCGCGGGAAGGGCTATAACGCCACGGTTGCTCTCAGCTACGAGCCCAGCACTAGGGCAGGCAGCTTCGATCTTGGGATACTCCTGTTCGTTTCGAGAATCGTGTCGGCAATATTTTCCACCGCGAGGATATTGCTTTCCTCGGTAGGGCGACTGGACGAAGTTGCCAACTCGTTCTCGATGGTGAGGCTGATACCGCCAAAGAAACGGATCTGGCGCGCCCGAATCTGGCGATATATCTTGCATCTTTCGCGTTGCTGGAATGCCGCGAAGCAATCGCCAAAGATCGTGATATTCGATCAGGGCTACGTTCAAGCGATTGGATCGCTGGCGATATTCAACGGGGACACCGACCTCGAAGCGCTCGAAAAGGCGCTCTGCCTCGCGCCCCCTGCCGATCTCACCATCAGGCTGGTGGTGCCGGCTGCGATTGTGGAGAGTCGCCTGCGACAGCGGATGGAGCGCGAGCCGCCGGCAGAACGAATTTTCGAGGCCGACTTGAACGTGAATATGCGCTCCATTGGTGTTTTTGAAGCTATAAATGATCTTCTGGCGACTTCTCGTCGGGAAATCGTTTCCGTCGACAACACTGACCGACAAGCGACCCTCAAAAGTATTTGCCAGGTCGAGAAGCAAATAATTTCCGCGTTGTTGCGTACGGAGATGCCCGAAAAACAAAGCGAGTTCCCGAATAGTCTCACGGGCGTTCCTGCTTCGGCAGCGGCGCCGCCGCGGAACAGGGACATGGGCTCGCGGCTCGCTTGGGCGAGCATCTTCGCTCTGCTGATCTATATCGGAGGCGCTGGGCTGACCAGTCTTGCGCAGTTGGCAATTGCACGCCTCATCGGGCCACGCAACTATGGCATCTATTCCTACGTTCTGGCATGGACCTCGGTGCTCGCCTATCTGGCAACGCTTGGCTTCAACGTATCATTGTTGCGTTTTGTCCCTGCCTATCGAGCCAACGGCAGGCTCGATCTGGCGCGGGGCGTGATAAGATTTGCCCTGCAACGATCGCTGGTGGCGGCGACGCTGTTCGGCGCGATCGGCGCTACATCGGTGCTGCTTTTTTCGGACCACACGCAAAGTGGGCTCGAGACAAGCATCATGCTCGGCATGGTGGCCGTGCCCTTGATTACCGCTTATGCTCTCGGAGCCACGCTGGTGCGTGCGTTCGGCGGCGTTGTCTCTGCGCTGTTGCCGGAGCGCATCGTGCGAGACGGGCTCCTGCTGGTGCTGGTGGCACTGCTGGCCAAGTCCGGATTGCGAACGGTGGACGCGCCATCCGTGACCCTGGCCGTGGTGGTAAGTTCCGCCTTCACGGTTGGGTTGGTGTTCATCACCGCCAGGAAGTTTGAACCACCTGGCCTGCGCCAGGCCAAGCCTAGCTATGCGTCGAGGGAATGGTGGTCTGCTGCCCCCCCGCTTATGCTCATCACCGGGCTCGATGTCTTCGTCAGCCGGGCAGGCGTGCTGGTTTTGGGCTGGACAGACCATATCCGTGAAGCCGGCATTTTCGCCTTGGCGTTGAATATCGCGATGCTCGTTGGGCTCTCCCGCATCGCCGTCGCCACCATGTTTTCGCCAACGGCTGCCGATCTCTATGCAAGAGGCGATCGCAACGGACTGCAGCAGCTGTTCGCGCGGGCTACCTTGCTTTCCGCTGGCGGTGCCATCGTTGTCGCCATCCCCATGATGTTGATCGCAGAGCCGTTCCTGAGGTACTTCGGTGATGGTTACGCCGCGGGAGCGCCAATCGCGCGTGTGCTCATCCTGGGATATGTTTTTGTCGCGCTGTGTGGGCCTCAGCAGAATCTCCTGACGATGACTGGAAACGAATGGGCCGCCGCAACGACCATGATCGCCGGTGCCGTGGCCAATATCATAGCCTGTGGGGCGGGCGTCGCCATATACGGCCCGATTGGCGCAGCCGTGGGCGTCGCGCTTGCTCTCAGCATCTGGAGCGTTGCCATGGCCATCTATATCGGCAAGCGACTGAAAATCATGCCGGGCCTGGTTTTTGCTCTACTATCCCTCAAGCCTAGCGCGATTGAGGCCCATCAATGGAATTGGTTCTTGAGGGCAAGCAAATGAGGGCACTTCGTGCGTTGGTCTCCATGCTCATGGCGGATCGCCAGTGACCGAAGCCCGGATGCATTTTAATCGGCATTGCGGCGAGAGGCCCAGGCTCGATGGCTGAAGGCTTAAGGTCAGAAGCGTCGATGTCCTTACCCGCCTCTTGACGCGCGCCATGCCGGCAGGGTCCTCATGTTTATTTCAAGGCCTGTGTCCGTCATTTGAAGGATGCATGAGTTCCGGACGTGCCCCACGGTATCGTGGCAAGCTGCGGAGCATCCATGCAACAAGCACCATTGGCGACGGCGCCGACGCCTCCGATGCGCCATCGGTCCGAAAGGTCGACGCCTGTCGAGCCCAACCAACGCGAAACCCTAACTCAGGTCCAGGTCTTGCGCGCCCTCGCGGCCACTTCGGTGGCGCTGCGCCACGCACAGCATGATGCGGCGACCCTGGAGCTGGAGGCCGGCCGCACCTTTCAGGCCTGGGATCCGATACCATGGAGCGCTGGGGTCGATATCTTCTTCGTGATCTCCGGCCTGATCATGGTGCACACATCTCGGCAGCTGTTCGCCAAGACGGGTGGCGCGCGTCT
Source organism: Mesorhizobium huakuii (assembly GCF_030160235.1). Classification (GTDB taxonomy): domain Bacteria; phylum Pseudomonadota; class Alphaproteobacteria; order Rhizobiales; family Rhizobiaceae; genus Mesorhizobium; species Mesorhizobium huakuii. Next base: position 114,728 of record NZ_BSNY01000005.1, on the reverse strand, counting down.
CTTTCTGTCTCGCCGGCTCGCCCGGATCGTCCCGCTTTATTGGGCGGTCACCACGCTCTACCTTGCCGTGGCATTGCTCGCTCCCTCATTTCTCAACCAGGACTACATCAATTTCAGGTTTGTGATCGAATCCTACTTCTTCATCCCGGCCACTCGCCCCGACGGCGTCGTTCAACCTGTCTATGAACTCGGTTGGACGCTCAACTACGAGATGCTTTTCTACGTGTTGTTTACGGCGGCGATAGTGCTGCCCATGCGTTGGGCCGTCACCGCCCTGCTCACTGCCCTGGCGGGGATGGTATTGGCAGGGCGTCTCGCGGCACCTTTGCGAGAGCCATTCGCGTTCTGGACGGACCCGATCATCCTCGAGTTCGCTTTCGGCGTGACAATCGGGATCATGTGCGCCTCCGGCCTGCGGCCCTCCGGCCTGGTCAGGGCCTGTGTCGCTGCGACGGGACTGGCCGCGCTGATGCTCGCGGCGGCATTTCCCGATATCTCGGCCGGCCTTGCCCGCCCCGTTGTTTATGGCATTCCGGCATTTCTCATCGTCTGGAGCGCTGCCTTGGCGCCAGGAGAGTTGAGGCATGAGAGCCTGGCCGCGCGATGGGGCGCTGGCGTCGGCGATGCGTCCTATGCTCTCTACTTGCTGCATCCATTCGTCATCCGCGCCACGCGCATCTTCTTCGTGCGAACAGGCTTGACTTCGGTGCTCGGCCCGTGGGCCTTTATCGCGTCGGCGCTCGTGATCACCTTTGGCGTGGCACTGGTCACGTACCGCTTGTTCGAGAAGCCGCTGACTCGCCGTGTGCGGCGCCTTTTGGGAGCCGGACCTGGTGCCCGGCAGCAGCTTCGCCCATTTCCGGTGCCGGCGTATCCCAAGACAGACTGAACGAGAGGCGCCGTCGTGCCGGCTTCGGTGCAGGCGCGAACGCCCATGCGTCTGAATTGGATCGTGAAACTCCGTAGGCCCGGACAAATGAACCGGCGTCGTGCTCGCTGCCCGGCCGCCCGTGGGCTCACCTATGCCTGAATGACCGCTCGTTCCCGGTCGGCGGGGCTTGCATGGAAATCCCGGTACCATTCCACGAAACGTCGCACGCCGTCCTCGAGCGCCGTCGCCGGCGCGAAGCCGACCGCGCGGCGGAGGTCGCTGACGTCGGCACGGGTTTTCAGGACGTCACCTGGAGGCAGGGGCACGTTGACGCGAAGGGCGCGGCGGCCAAGGGCAGTCTCGATGATCGCGATCAGACGGTTGATTTCTTCGGGCCGGTCATTGCCGATGTTGTAGATCCGATACGGCGCCGAACTGGTGGCGGGATCAGCCGCGCGGCTGTCCCAACCCGGATCCGGACGAGGCGGCGCGGCGAGCACGCGAACCACCCCCTCCACGATGTCGTCGATATAGGTGAAATCCCGCCATACGCGGCCGGCATTGGCAATCTCAATCGTCCGCCCCTCGGCGATGGCATGGGTGAACGTATAGACAGCCATGTCAGGCCTGCCCCAGGGACCATAGACGGTGAAGAAGCGCAATCCTGTCACCGGCAAGCCGAACAGGTGGCTGTAGGAATGCGCCATGCATTCATTCGCGCTTTTGGTCGCGGCATAAAAACTGACCGGATGGCTGGCGCCATGGTGCTCTGAAAACGGGATGCTTCGATTGGCGCCGTAGACGGAGCTCGACGAGGCATAGACGAGATGGCTGACGCCGGCGTGCCGGCAGCCCTCCAGCACATTCAGAAACGCGACTATGTTCGACTGCACATAGGCATGCGGATCGGCGAGCGAGTAACGCACCCCTGCCTGGGCGGCGAGGTGCACGAAATGCGATGGTTGGAAGTCGGAAAACAGGGCCTTCACCAGCGCCGGGTTCGCCAGGTCCATCCGCATGGGGGTGAACCTCGGCTCGGCACAGAGCTGCGCAAATCGCGCCTCCTTTAGCCCGACGTCGTAGTAGGGCGTAAAATTGTCGACGCCGACAACGACAAGGCCGCGCCGCAAAAGCCGCAACGCGACGTGAAACCCGATGAATCCGGCGGCGCCCGTGACGACGATCGGTCCCGCGCGCGCGAGTTTCAAGACAGCCCCATCCGACCGCCTACGCGCGGAATCCGTCAGCTTGTGGACCGCCGAAATTGTTTCGGCCATGGCAAGTCACCCCGATTACGAGAGTCCGCGCCGCCCGAGTTCGATGGCGCGTCGAAAGGCTGGAGATGGCACCGCGAGTCTTGCAATCCGCGCAACCGCGGCCGCGGAATGTGCAGCCGCGTTGCCATGGCACTACCTCGGTTTGCCCAATTCGGGCGGGTCCTGACGTCCGCCGCAATCGCTATTTCATGGCAGGACCGAAATGCGCCCCAGAAGAGCCACCAGTTCAGCCTGGCGCCTTGTTTCGGTCTTGGCGAACAGCGAGGCGAGCTGGGAGCGGATCGTCGTGCGGCTGAGATGCCAGCTGCGGGCAATCTCCAGGGGCGCGTCGCCTTGCGCCAGGCGCAAGGCCAGCTGCGTTTCCGCGCTGGTCAAACCGAACATCCTTTGCAAGGTCTGAGGGTTGGCCGCCGATGTGTTCTCCCGGTCCAGCAATGCGACTATGCTTGTCCCGTCGGGCGTGACGACACCCGTCTCGTTCAGGATCACAGGCCTGTCGCCTCTGCTGCGGATTACCACCCATGAGAGCGAGCCCGGCTGGAAATGGACCGGAACATTCGCGACCAGCCGCCTTAGCCCCGCGGACAGCTCGACGGCCGTGTCAGCTGGTTCGCCCTGGCGCTCAAGCGTGTCCTGCGCGGCTGTGTTCCATTCGATTACTTTCCTGTCGCGGTCCAGCACGAGATAGCCGCAGCCGATGCGATCAAGCATGCCGGTTATGGATTCCAAACTGCGTCGCTGCGGCCCGCCAGGTCTGGCGTCTGGTCGATCCGATAGATGTATCGGACGTGCGTGATGAGTATCTTTCAATACAATGTATTGGTTGACTGCAACGGTTTCGTTGCGCCTCTCGATCAGTGTCATCGCTTCTACCCCAACCCCAGTTGCTACCGACCCAAGTAAATCTTGTGTGATTTACTTGCTCTTGATTCCGCCTTCTGACGGGAATGCGCTCCTTCGACTAGAATTTCGATACAGCCCTAGAAATCTGCGGAAGGATTTTCCGCAGCGTTTCTTTGAATGTGGCTTCCTTGAAGAACCCTGCCGACCTTGATTCTATTCGCAGGCAAAGGCATGGCAATCGGGCAGTGGTACTAGGCTGCCCCCTAGCGGCCTAGTCTCGACGAGCTAGACATAAGGTTGTAGTCTGGCGCATGGGTTCGTATCTGCGCTGGCTCAAATCGAACGTGTCAAGCACCCCGTTGGCTCATGTAGCTTCGCTATTGGTGCTTGCGGTATCGGTAATACTCGAAGCGATAAATACGATATATATCGGCCAGGAGGTGACGTTTATTGCGTTTATCCCCGTAATTATTGTTATTGGGTACCTCGAAGGGCGGTTGGTTGCCATCGCTGCAACGCTTCTCATGGCCGCCGCAGGCTTGTGGATGCGACGCGTCCTGAACGCCCAACTCTCTGCTGAAGATTGGACGAGCGCCATCTTCCTTCTGGTCTCGGGTGGCCTGATCGCATCCGTGTTCCACCGCCTGCGACAGGATTTGCGCGGGGCGCTCGAGGTTGCACAGGCGAGGCTCGCAGCCATCGATGCAGCCGAGAGCCGCTATCGTTGGGCCTTCGAGCGCGCCGCCTTGGGTTTTGCGAATGCCAACCGACATGGCGAACTGTTGCAATCGAACAGACGTCTTTTGGAAATGACCGGCTACGCAGAAAAGGAACTTGCCCATCTGAACCTGGAAGGGCTCGTTCTTCCCGACGATCGAGATGCCGTGCGAGCCTTGTTGAAAGACCTGGATAATGGCGCCGCGTCGTCGGCCGCCGATATTCGCGTGTTGCGCAAGGACGGCAAGGCATTCTGGGCCCGCCTGGCCCTGTCCTCGTCGCGGCCTGACGAGGCATCCACCGAGAGCGTGTTCGTGGTGGTCGACGATATTTCCGAGCGACGAGCCGCACGCGAGGCTCTCCGGGCTCAGAAGGAATGGCTCGATCTCGCTCTGTCCGCCGGACGCCTGGGCACGTGGCGAATAGATATCAAGGAGGGGACAGTCGCGGGCTCCGGCAAGTTCTGGGACATTCTCGGCATGCCCTCCAAGCCCGTCCGCTCCCTGGAAGAACTCTCGGCCGTCGTCCATCCGGCCGACTGGCCGAAATTGGCTGCCTCGGTAAAACCCTCGCCGGCAGTGAACTACGATGTCGAGATTCGCGTCAGGCGGATGGATGGGCACGTACGCTGGGTTGCCCTGCGCGGACGGCAGGAAGAGCATGGCGACCGCGCAATGCGCATCGGGGTGGCGGCCGATCTGACCGAACGTCGACAGACCACGCTTCTTCGCGCCGCCGTAAAGAAGAGCGAGCGCATCATGCTCGAAGACCGCCATCGGTTCAGCAATTTGTTCCCGGTGATCACGGCCCTGGTAAAAATGATCAATGTTCCCGAGAACGACGTTGCCAAATACAAGGAGATGCTGATCGATCGGATCAGAACGCTGGAATCGACGCATCTCATCCTGTCTCGTCATAGCAGCCTGTCGGGGATGCTCCACGATCTCGTGGCTCAGGAGTTGCAGCCCTTCAAGGAGACACGGGACATAACGATCAGCGGCCCCTCACTCACAGTGCCAAGCGGCGTTGCAGAGAGCTTTGCGATGATCCTTCACGAACTGACGACAAACTCCGTGAAACATGGCGCGTTGGGTGACTCTCAAGGCAAGGTCGGAGTTAAGTGGCAATTCGCATCCGACGGCGCAGGGGACGATCTCGTGTTCGATTGGGTGGAATCGGGACGTCGGAAGAACTCAAACGTCGTGCGCCACGGGTTCGGGTCCATGATAATCGGCGTGGACGGCACGCCGCTTGTCGGGCATTCGCCGAAATTGGAAATATCGGAATACGGATTGCGATATTCGTTGCGGTTATCGCGGAAGGAAATTGAGTTGTAGTGCATGCCGCCCGAACCGTTCCCCCGCTTCGGGTGGCGAACATCAGTTCACATTTCTCGACAGCCAGCTTTGCAGCAAAACGGCTGCTTCAGTCCGGTTTCGCACCCCGAGCTCGCGCAGAATGGCGGCGGCATGGATTTTCGTTGTCGCCTCGGCAATATCCAGATTGCGGGCGATCTCCTTGTTCGAGTACCCTTCCGCCATCAGCTTGAGGACGTCCCGTTGCCTCGATGTCAGTCTGCCAAGATCGCTTGAGCCCATGCGCTGACGGATTGGATTTTTCGCCGAGGGCAGGGCGGCATACGCTCTTTGGTCGCCAGACGTCCGAGACAAAAGTGATGGCACATAGATTCGGCCCGCAAGGATCTCATTTACCGCCAGCACGACTTCTTCGTCTTTCTGCGATTTGACGATGTAGCCGTGAAGCCCGATCGAAAGAGCGGTCAGGATCTCCGAGCGGGAATCGTCCCCGGAAACGATCGCAAAACGTGTGTCGGGATACGCAGAGAGAACGTCGCTGAGCACCTCCTGGTTAAACAGCCCAGGCATGTTCAGGTCGAGGATCGCAAGATCGATGGATGCCTGCTCCTCCAGAAGATTGACCACAGCATCGAAACACGCGGCCTCGAATATTTCGACGCTTGGAATTCCAGCCATAAGTGCCAGCCGAAGGCCGCGCCGATACAAGCCGTGATCGTCGGCGATGACGATCCGATACATTGAACTACCCCAACGCGTTACCCGGTTCCCGACGAGAACATCCGCCGGAACCTCCCATTTCTGTGTGATGGTAAGAACCGCGGCGATCCCTGAAATCGTGGCCAACCGCTGGTCATCACATCACCGTGATGTTCGCAGCGTCCCAACCCACGCACATCACGAATGGCTAATATAATACTAATTTGCGAAAACCCGTCGTTATTTTTTTTAACGCTCGCATCCCGTCCCAATGTGACGGCACCTGCCTTCACTAAGGGTGCTCGGGCCGGTTCCGGCACTTGGCGGATCGCTGCTTTTTGATCGCAAGAATCGTTCAGCTTCATTTGTCTCATGGCCAGGTCCAGATGCTTGGGTCCGTCCTTGGTCTCGCGGCTATCTAATACCGGAAACGCTTTGGATCGGTACCATTCGAATGCACGACGACAGCCGCCCCGGCTGTCACATACCCTTCAAATATGATGTTCGGATTGCCGCCGAGGTCGAGCCGGATTTGACGGAATGCCAGATCCGAATGAACTCGAAAAACGAAATGCCCGGACACAGCCAACTGCAAATCAGGAGGATCGGATGAAAGCGGTGATTCAATGTGGTGGGATGGGTACACGCCTCCGGCCCTTCACGTCCGTCCTGCCGAAACCCTTGATGCCGATAGGGGCCAGGCCCGTTCTGGAGCTGCTTCTGAAGTGGCTGCGGCGCAACGGCATCGAAGAGGTCTATATCACGACCGGGTATCTCGGGCACCTGATCCGCAGCGTCTGCGGCGACGGATCGCAATGGAATCTGAAGATCAAATACACGCAGGAAATGGAGCCGTTGGGCACCATAGGACCTCTCTCTCTGATCAGGGATGAACTGAACGACACATTTGTCGTACTCAACGGCGATGTTCTTACCGACCTGAGCCTCAGCCGGTTTGTGGCCGCGCACCGCATGCATAAGGATCCGGTTACGATCGCCACCGCTTGCCGCCTCATCAAGATGGATTTCGGCGTCATCGACGAGATCGACAATGCCGTTCAGCTCTTCCGGGAAAAGCCGACGCTTTCCCACCTCGTCAGCATGGGCATCTACTGCATGAACCCCGATGTCCTGCGGTTCATTCCTTCCGGCATCCCATTTGGGTTCGATGACCTGATGCTGCAGATGATGCAGGGCGGCACGACCGTGCACGTGTACAAGCATGACGGTCTCTGGCTCGACATCGGTCGCGTCGATGACTTCCAGAATGCGCAGGCGATTGCCTGGGAAGAGCAATCGACCTCGATCGAGGTCGCGGCCGCGGCCGCATGAAAATCCGGATGTAGAGGCCGAACCCACCGTAAGGATTTTTAGGAGGTCAAGATGCTCTTGGTGAGCGCCCCAATCCTAGGCGTGCCGGAGAAGGCAGCCCTGTCAAAGGTGATTGACAGCGGCTGGCTTACCATGGGGGAACAGGTACGCGCTTTCGAACTGGCCTTTGCCGATATGCATGGCGCGCGAGATTGCGTGGCGGTCGGTTCCTGCACTGCGGCGCTTCATCTCATCCTGCATGCCTTGGGAATAGGACCTGGCGACGAGGTACTGGTCCCGTCGCTGACTTTCGTGGCGACCGCGAATGCGGTGCTTTATGTCGGGGCGACTCCCGTCTTTGTCGATATCGAGTCGGTCGACGTACCGTTGATGTCGCTCGCGGAAGCCGAAGCGCGGTGCACACCACGCACAAAGGCGGTCATTCTCGTTCACTTCGCGGGCTATCTCGCCAATCGGGAACAATGGCAGCGGTTCGCCCGGGTTCGAGGGCTCCATATCATCGAGGACGCCGCGCATGCGCCCGGCCTGAGGGAGGTGGGAACGTTCGGCGCCGCGGCTGCCTTCAGCTTCTACGGCAACAAGAACATGACGACGGCGGAAGGGGGCGCCGTGATCGCCCGCGACCCCGATCTGCTCGACAAGATCCGCCAGGCCCGCGGGCACGGGATGACCAGCGGGACACATCAGCGGCTGAACAGCCGCACCCCGCAATATGATGTCACCATGCTCGGGTTCAACTACCGCATGGACGAGATGCGGGCGGCGATTGGGCTGGTCCAACTGCAAAACCTGCAAGAGTGGAACGAGATCAGGCGTATCCTGGCCGTCCTGTACCGGCGCCTCATCGCGGAACATTGCCCGGCCGTGACCATTCCATTCAGCGAACCCCGCACGTCGGCTCACCACATCATGCCGGTCCTCCTGCCGCGCTACGCGAGACGGCAGGAGGTTATCGACGAACTGCGGGCGCAGGGCATACAGACCACGATTCACTATCCGCCGGTGCACCACATGACGTTCTATCGTGAGCGTTACCCCGGCGTTGCCTTGCCGCGTACAGAGGACTTTGCTCAGCGAGAGCTGACAATTCCTCTGCACCCCCAGATCACTTCACCGGTCGCCGAAGCGGTTGTGGCTGCACTCGCAAGTGCACTCAACGGCGGCGCCCAGACAGGAACTGCCGCATGAACGCGTTGGATGTTTCCCTTCACCGGCGGTTCGTCCCAGGCCCCGCTCACGGCTTGGCAAGGCGCTCGCTCGATCTCGTGGTCGCCGGCGCCGCGACCATCGTATTTGCACCGCTGATGCTTTTGATCGCCGGGGCGCTTCTGCTCGAAGGCGGTGGCTCGGTCTTGTTCGCACAAACCCGCATGGGCGCCGGTGGCCGACCCTTCCGCATGTACAAATTCCGTAAGTTCGGTGTGAACTGCGATTCCCAAGGCCTCGCGCTGACCGTCGTGGGCGACAGCCGCATGACGACGGTGGGCCGGTTCCTCGCGGCAACAAAATTCGACGAACTGCCGCAGCTGTGGAACGTCCTGAAAGGCGAGATGGCGATCGTCGGGCCGCGACCCGAGAGCATGGCCTTCGCCGATTGTTTCCGGGGCGGCCTCGAGGCCGTCCTGCAATACAAGCCCGGCCTGCTGGGGCCAACCCAGGTGCTCTTCCGGCACGAGGCGCATTTCTTCCCCCGATCCGCGGATCCGATCCTGTTTTATCGGGAGGTTATGTTCCCCGCCAAAGCCAGACTCGACCTCTCCTACTATCCGCGGCGCACCATCGTCTCCGACATCATGTGGATGGCGCGTGGCGTCCTGGCGGTATTCGGCTGGGTTCCATCACAGCCGATCGACGTCTGAACCCCAGAAGGAAAGTGCTCCAGTCAGCCAAGGAATGCGCAGTCATGAGCTACAGTGGCAAGAAAGTTCTGGTGACGGGCGCCGACGGATTTATCGGTTCGCATCTCACTGAAGCGCTCGTCCGCAACGGTGCGGATGTCACGGCTCTGGCGCTCTACAATTCCTTCGATAGCCATGGATGGTTGGACGATTTGCCGGACAAGATCCGCAGCCAGCTGAAGCTTGTCCGCGGTGACGTGCGCGACTGCGCGTTCCTGAACCGGATCGTGCGCGGCCAGGCCGTCGTATTTCACCTGGCCGCGCTCATTGCGATTCCCTATTCCTACGCGGCCGCCCAGTCCTATGTGGAAACCAACATCCTGGGCACGGTGAACGTTCTTGAAGCCGCGCGTCAATGGGAGACGGAGCGGGTGGTGCATACCTCCACGAGCGAGGTCTATGGAACCGCCCAGACCATGCCCATCCGCGAAGGGCATCCGTTACAGGGACAGTCACCCTATTCGGCATCCAAGATCGGCGCCGACATGATGGCCGAGTCTTACGCCAGATCGTTCGATGTCCCCGTGGTCATCGTGCGGCCCTTCAACACTTATGGTCCGCGCCAGAGTGAACGCGCTATCGTGCCGACCATCATCCGGCAGGCCCTCGATCCGAATTGCCCGGCGATCATGGTCGGCGACACAAGCCCGATCCGCGACCTGACCTTTGTCGAAGACACCGCGGCAGCGTTCCTGACCGCGGGCCTGGCCGGGCTCGAATTCGGCCACGCCTACAACGCCGGCAGCCAACGTGCCGTGACCATCTCCGACGTATTGGATCTTGTCCTCGAATTAAGCGGTTCCAGGAAACCGGTCCATCGTGACGAAAGCCGCTTGCGGCCGCAAAATTCGGAGGTTCGCGCCTTGCTCGCAGATTCTTCGCGTCTTGAAGGCGAGACCGGGTGGCGGGCGCAGACAAGTCTGCGCGATGGACTGGAGCGAACGATCGCATGGTGGCGCGCGCGCCTCAGTGAAGGCCGGGTACGGCGCGAAATGGGTTATATGACATGACCCTGCTCCGCCGGCATATGTGGGGGCTGTTGCTGGTTGCCGGTGCCATATTCCCGAATATCTATGTGGCCGGTGGTCGCGAAAGCAGCGCATCGCAACCGTCGGCCACACCGGTGGTGAAAAACCTGCCGGGCTATCTGCGCGAAGCAACGGATTCCTGGTCCGGCACGGCTTTTTTACGAATCACCGAACCCGGAATTCTCGGTCTGGCGGGGGTCTGCGGGAAGAAATATTGCACCCACCGTTACTCCAGCGCACAGGCCTGGAATGCTGACCAGAGCCTTCTCCTGATCGTCAACGGTTGCGGTGGCATGTGCTTTCTCGACGGGCGCACCTACGTTCCATTGTTCCACCGCAACCGCTCGACGGAATGCGAATGGCATCCCAGGGATCCCGAGTTGATGATTTGCATAGCTGGCCGGCAGATCTCGACCTGGGCGCCACGCACAAATCATGAGGATGTCGTGTTCGCCTCGCCAGCCTACAGCAAGCTTCAGTTCGGGCCCTACAAAGGCAATCCAAGCCGCGACGGCAACCGCATTGCGGTGCGCGCGACGCGCAATGACGGCAAGGCAGTGGTCTTCGGCTACGATATCAAGTTGCGGCAGAAATTCCCTGATATCGATCTTGCCCAGCTTCCAGGAACCACCGGTTCGTGCTCGATCTCCCCGCTCGGGATCAACATTGTGTGCTCACAGGCGTTGCCGGACGGCAATGAACCGAACTTCATCTTTTCCATGGACGGCATCTTGCGCCAGAAGTGGATGGAGCACCACCGGCCCGGTCATGGCGACATGACGGTCGATGCCGACGGCAGCGAGATCTATGTCGGGATCAGCAAATCGGATCCCGACAAATATCAGGTGATCAAGCGCCGATTGGCCGACGGCAAGGTCACCTCGCTGATGAAATACGGCGAGGCCATGCATGCGTCGCTGAGGTCCCTGGACAGGCCCGGCTGGGTGTTTCTGAGCTATGGCGGGACGCCAGCCGAGATATCGCAGCATCCGGATTGGGCGCCTTATGCGCAGCAGGTCATTGCGCTGCGCACGGATGGCAGCGGAGAGGTCCGCCGTATCGTAGACACGCAGAACACCCACTTCGACTACTGGAGCGAGACGCATGCCTCGCCGTCGCCAGACGGCTCACAGGTGGTCTGGTCGAGCAATTGGGGTGTGCCCGGTGGCCCGGTATACGATTTCGTTACCCGTGTTGAGTGGCCCTCGGAACCGGTGCCGAGCCAGAAGGAGATTGTCGCAAATGGCCTTCAGTAAGCGAACTGTTCTTGCCGCGGTTGCACTGATGTCCCTGACATCGATGGCCGCCGCGGGCGAAGCCGAACCCTATCAACTGTCACCTGGCGATACCGTCGAGATAGGGATAGCGCCGATCCCGGATCGAGCGCAGCGCGCCGTGGTTCAGATGGATGGCAATATCGCCCTTCCCGAAGTCGGGATGATCATGGTCGCGGGCCTGACGGCGTCTCAACTGCAGACGCGTATGCAAGCGCTTTTGCCAACCAAGATCTTTCACGTGCGTCTGGCTGATGGGCGGGAGCAGATGGTTGTCGTCAAGCCAGACGACGTCACCGCCATCATCGTGGACTATCGTCCAATCTACGTGATGGGCGACGTGCTCACCCCGGGACAACAGGCCTACCGTCCGCTCATGACCGTACGCCAGGCGCTTGCCGTCTCCGGCGGCTTCAGCCTTTTGCGGTCACGCGCAGGCCAGACCGGCCCCGACCCGGTTGATCTCAGGCGCGACTACGAGACACTTTGGGGAGATTACACCAAAGACTATTTTCACGCCGCCCGTGTCCGCGCCGAACTTCAGGGCCAGGCGGATTTCGACAAGCAGACGCCGCAGGGGTCACCGCTGTCGCCCAGCGTCGGAGTCGCGATCGCCCAGGCTGAAGCGGACGGGCTGAAGATTGCGCTGAGCGATTTCCAGCAGGAGCAGGCTTTTCTCGAGAAGGGCGAGAAGGATGCGGCTGATCAGATCGAGGTTTTGCAGAAGCGCGAACAGGTCGAGGCCGAGAGCGTTAAGGCGGATCAGGAAGACCTGGCGAAAGTAACCAAGGCGTTTGACGCAGGCAATCTGACCAACAACAGGCTCGCCGATGTCCGGCGCGCCTTGCTCCTGTCGTCGAGCGGTGCGCTGCAAACCACGGTCGAGCTCATGAGAGCGCGGCGCCAGCAGGAAGACTATGTCAGGCAGCACGAACGCAATGACAATCAAAGGAGGATTGCCTTGCTGACGGATCTGAAGGACACCAACGCCAGGCTCGCCGACGTCACCGCGAAGCTCCACGCCGCCAGCCAGAAGCTGCAACCGACCGGCGCATCCACCCAGCCATTGCCGATTGCCGGCGAAACGATCCGGGCACAGGTCACGATCGTTCGCAAGGTCGGCGAGGAATGGCGCAAGCTCTCGGCTGACGAAGATACGATCGTGATGCCCGGGGACACAGTCGAAGCCAGGTTCAGCAGCGATCTGCAAAGCGCGGCGATCCAATAGGCCGCTCATTCGCAGTCCGACAAAAATGAGTTGGGGGATCTTACTGTTCGATCGGGCAGTCGAACAGAACCGCACGGGAGATACAGGTGAGGCTCAATTCCAGACAAGGGGTGAAGCTGGCGCCGCTGACGAACGCGGCTCAAATGGCTCAGTCGGTTTTCGATACGCCTTCAGCAGCGCGGTTTTTGCCAGCCAAGGCGCAGACCGGTGAACCCGGGATTTGGCAGGAACTGACGTCCAACCAGCAGCTCCACACGCAGGGCGACCGGGTGTCGGACGACTATAGGGCCAGCCATTGCGCGCCAGGCTACGGCGCGCATTACAACAAAACGCACCAGTCCGGTTATTATGGCGCGCTTTGGGAGAAAATCGAAAAACCCCTGATCCTGGACGTTCTTCGCCCAATGGGCGGAGCTGGCCGAAAATGCCTCGATTTCGCATGCGGAACGGGCCGCATCACCAGCGTGGCAGCCGGTGTCTTCGGCGAGGTGGTCGGCGCCGACATTTCCAGATCCATGCTTGGCTGCGCGCAAGTTCCGCCCAATGTGAGACTGCGCCATGTCGATATGACGATAGAATCTCTCGGCGAAACCTTCGATGTCGTAACGGCATTTCGCTTCTTCCTGAACGCCGAGGATCAACTGAAGCGGGACGCTCTGAAGGCGATGAATGAGCATCTGAAGGACGGCGGGCGACTTGTGTGCAACGTTCACATGAATGCCACTTCACCCATCGGCCTGGTTTGCCGGCTGCTCAATCGGCTGTTTGGACGCACGGTCCGCAACACGCTAAGCGCAGCGAGGTTCAGGGAACTCCTGGCCGCGTCGGGGTTCATAGTCGAGGAGGTGATACCTTACGGCTATCTGCCCCGGCCGGGAAGCCTCTTGCCAGGGGTCTGTGAAGTGTTGATGGAGCCCTTCGAGAAGGCGTCCAGAGCCCTTCACGTTCCTGGACAACTGGCACAACATTTCCTGATTGTCGCGAAGAAGCGCTAAACGGAATCGCGCACTCGAATCGCGCCGTGAAAACGGCGGGAAGCCGCTTGTCTGAGGAGCGACTCACCCTCCGAAAGGGACGGCGCGGTGTCGCTTTCGTTGCCTGGGACGCGACCTCTACAGCCTTCCGGTACTCCTTAAGACGGCAGTTTTCCCCTGATTTAATGCGTCAGATCCGGGTTTCTGGGGCTGGCGCCACGATTTTGCTACATTTTGACCGAAGGGCACGTACGTTAGTGGGGCGTAATATTAGAAGGCAAAGAGGGATACGCTCCTGAAAACCAAAAATTTGTCCGTGGCCAACGGGGCCAGTGAGCTTGCGCAACGATTTCTCACCGGAGGTCGCAAGCGATGAGCTCCGGAGGGATACGTTCACCCGATCTGCGTGGCGCCATGCTTGGCGCCGTACCCGGGCTGGTAGGCGTCGGCGTCTTCTCGGCGGTCATAAACCTTCTCGCCCTGACCGGCTCCGTCTATATGCTGCAGATCTACGACCGCGTTCTGCCTTCGCAGAGCGTTCCGACACTTGTCGGATTTACGATCGGAATGCTGGGCCTTTACGCGGTCTACGGATTGCTGGATTTCGTGCGGCTCCGTCTCCTGGTTCGAATAGGCAATCGTCTCCATAAGAATCTGCAGCAAAGGGTGTTCGGCCTCTCGCTGTCCCTACCGCTCATCGGCGGGCAGGATGCGAACCGGATACAGCCGCTGCGTGATCTGGATCAGATCCGCGGCTTCCTGTCAGGACTGGGGCCGACCGTCATCTTCGACGCGCCGTGGATACCGTTTTATCTGCTGATCATCTATCTTCTGCATCCTGCGCTCGGCCTGCTGGCGACAGGCGGTGCGATTGTTGTCGTGCTGCTCACGGTGATCGCGGAAGTCCTTGGTCGGGCATCCGCGGCGCGCGCGTCCGAGACACTGGTGTCGCAACGCAATCTTGCCGATTCCGGCCGCCGCAACGCGGAGGTTGTGCGCGCGATGGGCCTTTCCGGACGGCTTGCCCACCGCTGGAGCGAGATCAATCACGCCTATCTCACGCACCAGGAACGGCTGTCCGACATTGTCGGCGCCACCGGCGCGCTCTCGAGGGCGCTGCGGATGGCCTTGCAGTCCTCTGTTCTGGGACTGGGCGCCTATCTCGTGATCGGCGGGGAAGCGTCGCCTGGTGTGATCATAGCATCCTCGATACTGCTGGGCCGCTCATTGGCTCCGGTTGACGCTGCGCTCGCGAACTGGCGAGGCTTCGCGGCTTTCCGGCAAAGCTATTCCCAACTGGCAACGGCGCTGGCTGTTGTCGGGGGAGATGAAGAGCCCATGGAGTTGCCGCGCCCGCAGGCGGTGCTTGCGGTCGAGGACCTGACAATAGCGCCGCCGGGCCAGCAAAAACCGACCGTGGCCAATGTCAGCTTTAGCCTGTCCGGGGGCGCGGGAATGGCCATTGTCGGCCCGAGCGGTTCTGGGAAAACGACACTTGTGCGCGCTCTGGTGGGAGTGTGGCAGCCCGCGCGCGGAATGGTCAGGCTGGACGAAGCCTCGCTCGACCAATGGAGCCCGGAAGAGCTTGGTGCCCATATCGGCTACCTGCCGCAGGACGTCGAACTGTTTGACGGAACGGTTGCCGACAACATTTCGCGATTTGGCGGCAAGGACGACGCCAAAGGTGTGCTGGCAGCTGCCAGGGCCGCCGGCGTCGACAAGATGATCATGCGGCTGCCGAATGGGTTTCAAACACGCGTAGGCGAGGGAGGGGCAGCCTTGTCGGCCGGACAGAGGCAGCTCGTCGGGCTTGCCAGGGCACTTTATGGCGACCCGTTCCTGGTCGTCCTCGACGAGCCGAATTCAAACCTTGACGTCGATGGCGATGCGGCGCTGGCCGGCGCGATCCTGGGGGTGCGCCGGCGTGGAGGCATCGTCATCATTGTTGCGCACCGTCCTTCTGCCCTCACCAATATCGACAAGGTACTCGTCATGTCGAATGGGATGCTTCACTCCTTCGGCTCGCGCGAGGAGGTCCTGGCCAATGTCATCCGGCCCTTCCCTTCGCCTGCCGAACGGCCGGCGTCGGTTGTTTCGATGCAGAAAGGGGTGAGCGGTCATGCGTAAGGTGTTGAATCGTGTCTGACGTCACAATGGTTTCATATGCTCCGATCGACGATAGGAGCCGAAGGGCCGAGGCGAATTCGGCCGAGGCGCGGGACGATATCAGGTCCAACCTGATCCTGGGCGCGGCGGTCACGGCCATGTTGATTGTCGGCGGCGGGCTTTGGCTCGGTTTGACCAGGATCGCCGGCGCGGTGATAGCGCCCGCCACCGTGGTGGTCGAGAGCAACATAAAGAAGGTCCAGCATCTGACCGGCGGCACGATCGGCGGCATCTTCGCGCAAGATGGGGATCATGTGAGGGCTGGCGATGTGGTAGCCAGGCTTGACGACACACTGACGCGAGCCAACCTGCAGATAATCAGTCAGGATCTTGATCGTGCAACCGTGCGGCTTGCAAGGCTGGAGGCCGAGCGGCAGGGCCTGCCGGAAATGCAGCTTCCGTCCAGCCTTCAGGCGCGGATGGGCGACCCGGAACTGGCTGCACTGGTGAGAGGGGAGCGCACCCTGTTCGAAAGCCGCGCAACGGCGTTGACGGGGCAGAAGGCGCAATTGCAGAGCCGCTCGAAGCAGCTCGAACGCCAGATCGATGGCCTCAAGGCACAGCAGGCCGCGGAAGACCAGTCCGTGGTCCTGCTGGACGGCGATCTTGGCGATGTCCAGGCGCTTTTTACGAAGAAGTTGGTGTCCAAGGAGCGACTGAGCAACATCAGACTGGATGCCACCCGAGCGCACGGAGAATCAGGACGCCTCGCGGCGGCGGTCGCCGAGGCACAGGCCAAGGTCAGCGAGACCGAATTGCAAATTCTTCAGCTTGATGAGCAAAGGCGCAGCGAAGTCACGAGCGAACTTCGTGAAACGGAAGCCAAGGAGACCGAACTCAGCGAGCGCAAGGTCGTGGCGCAGGACGAACTGACCAAAACCAACATCCGCGCTCCGCAATCGGGAACGGTGCAGGAATCGGCTATCCACACAATCGGCGGTGTAATCGCTCCGGGGGAGGTGATCATGATGATTGTCCCCGACACCGACAACCTCGTCGTCGACGCGCTGATTCCCCCGTCGCGCATAGATGACGTTCGTCCGGGCCAGCACGTCTCGATCCGGTTTCCGGCCTTCGATGCCGGCACCACTCCTGCTTGCCAGGGATCGGTCAAGCGCATCTCGGCGGATCTGATCAAGGATCAACAAAAACAGCTTTCGTATTTCTCGGCGCGTATCAATGTCGAGAACAAGGCGGCCTGCCTGACCGATGCCAAGGTGCTCAAACCCGGCATGCCGGCGGAGGTTCACATAAGCACCGACGAACGCAGCGTCTGGTCTTATCTGCTGAAGCCCCTCACGGATCAGATGTCCAGGGCTTTCCGCCAATGAGGTGACCAACGGTGGAAGCGAGCCGCAAATACGACCAGGTGGCTCTTCCCTCTACGACGCGGTGAGCGCCCTCCGACGAACGCGGCGGGCCGTACGCGCGGTTCGCTCCGCCGTCACCGGTACCTTGGCCACATCATTCTTGTGCGGCAAGGCGTTCGTGGTGCCATGGAGCCTCTCATAGGGCAGCAATTCCCTGATCCGGGCGTTGACCGATGCAATTTCGGCTCGCAGGTCTTCGCATTCCTGCCGGCGGATATCGAGCTGTATCTGATCGGAGGCCTGCTGCAGCGAAAGCTGTGAGAAATTGGCGGTTATCTTCGAAAGGTTGAGCTTGTCGGTCTCGGCCTCCTTGGTGAGGGCCGCCAACCTTTCGTCGGCCACCTGTTTTTCCGCCACGGCGTCGCTCCATTGAAGCTTGAGCCTGGCGATCTCGGCCGTGGCCTCGCTGTTTGCGTTCGACGCGAGCTCCAGTCGCGAGTGGAGGTTCTGAATTTCGGAACGCAGTCCTCGAATTTCGGCACGGCTGCGTTCGAGCTCGGCAGCCTTGTCCGCCGCCATGATCCTGGCGGTTTCCGTCAATTCCGACAGTTTCGCCTGGGTGGCCTCGAGCGCGGTGTGGAGCCGTGTCGCTTCCTTTTCGCTCTTGCCGAGCGCGCCAAGCATTTCGGAATTTCGCGCGGCTTCGTTGGCATGGATCGTGGAGAAGGCGTCCAGCCTGTTGCGCGCCTCGTCCTCCCGTTTCAGCGCCTTTTCCAGGTCGATCGACAGGCTGACATTCTTTTCACGCAGCAGCTTGTTCTCGCGCGCGCGTCTGTCGGCCTCGACGGTAGCGGCGGCAAGCGTGTTTGTGAGGTCTCCGAATTCCGCTTCGTTTTTTGCATTGGTGTTCGCGGCCTCCACGAGTTCCAGCCTTGCCGCGGCCAATGCGCTACGAAGCGCCTCGCCGTCCTGAACCAGGCTTGCCTCGCGCTGCTGCAAGGCCTCCACCATGCCTTCACGCTCATGCTGCCTTCGGGACAGATCATTGAGCTTGTCCGACAGGCTCTTTTGCTCCGCCGTCAGGTTTAGATTGGCCAGCTCCAGTTCGTTGGCGCGCAGAATGTCGGCATGAAGGATGTGAAAGAATTCAAAGGTCAGCTGATGTGTGCTTGCGATCTCGGACAGCTTCGCGTTGATCTCCTCGAAATGGAGCTTCGCATCGCGAAACAGCCCGTCAAAGGAACCCAAGGCAGCCATCCGGCTCTGCGTATGAGAGGTCAGTCGTCGCACGGGTTCAGGAGTGCGGGCGTCGTCGGTGCCAGCATCATCCTCGGTTTGCGCGCCGTCGTCCTGTTCGCTGTTGTCGTCTGGTGTGGGCGGCTCGTCCGCGGCATCGTCCATTGCCAACGCTGACAGGTCTTCCAGACCAAGGCACTCGTCGACGGCATCCGCCAAGTCAGCTTCGAGATCCTCGAATGACTTCTCTACAGTGTTGTCGGCACGTCTGATCAGATCCCGGAACTTCATGCCCTGCATCCCCTTTCCGCATGCCTGGACCCAAAAAGGCGCGGACTGAGCTTCCTTCTGTATCGAGAGATCAGTTCGGCGTCTTCGTGCAATCAAACGATGCCAGGCGCTGGCGATTCAGTGCTTTAACGGCAACGAGTCGTCGGTTTGGCGGTCGCCGATCACCTCTACCCACCTTGTGACCCATGCCAGGATGGCTTTTGCGTCGGATGGTCCTTCTCGTGTTCATCTTGACGTCTTTTGCTGCGTGGACCCAGCGCCGCTCGCTTGCCGGCACGCGAGCAGTCAGGAGCGCTTTCGCGTGCAAGCCCCAGACAGATCAAGCGGCCCGACAGCCTCTTGTAGGGGGGCATCAGGCGGCCGGGCCTAACCGGCTGTTGGGTGTGTTTTGGTTTGCCGGCTGCCTCAACATGCGCCCGGGCCAATGGAAGCGCATCATTCGAACGAACTGTTCGTCGGGCGGCTTCACGCGGCCAACGACGCAAACTCCGCCACCCGGACTCGCGCCCCATGGACCACTTCGCAAGCAAGACGGTTCCTGGTCGCGATTAAGGCCTTGGGCCCCTTCAAATGAACGATCAGCCCGTAATCGAGGAGGGGTATCGTGGCATCTACGGCAATAGGGCCGGAATTCTGCAAGTCAGGGGGGCAAAGTCATGTGCGGCATCGTTGGAATCGTCGGCCATTCGCAGGTTGCGCCGCTCATCGTCGATGCGCTGAAGCGGCTTGAATATCGCGGCTATGACTCGGCCGGCGTGGCCACCATCGAACATGGCAAGCTTGCCCGCCGCCGCGCCGAAGGCAAGCTGATCAACCTCGAACGCCGGCTCAAGGAGGAGCCGCTCGACGGCACGATCGGCATCGGCCACACGCGCTGGGCCACCCATGGCGTGCCCAACGAGACCAACGCGCATCCGCATTTTTCCGACGGCGTCGCCATCGTCCACAACGGCATCATCGAGAACTTCGCCGAGCTGCGCGACGAGTTGGTCCGCGACGGCTATTCCTTCTCCTCGCAGACCGACACCGAGGTGGTGGCGCATCTGGTAGCACGCGAACTCGCCAAGGGGCTGAAGCCGGTCGAGGCGGCGCATGCGGCGCTGAAGCGGCTGGAAGGCGCCTTTGCGCTGGCCATCATGTTCAAGGGCGACGAAGACCTGATCGTCGGCGCCCGCAACGGCCCGCCGCTGGCCGTCGGCCATGGCGATGGCGAGATGTTCCTGGGTTCGGACGCCATCGCGCTGGCGCCGTTCACCAATTCGATCACCTATCTCGAGGACGGCGACTGGGCGGTGGTGCGCCGCGACAGCGTCGCCATCTTCGACATCGACGGCAGACAAGTCGAGCGCAAGCGCCAGCAGTCGCTGTCGACCTCCTTCATGGTCGACAAGGGCAACCGCCGCCATTTCATGGAAAAGGAAATCCATGAACAGCCCGAGGTGATTTCGCACACGCTGGCGCATTACGTCGATTTCGTCTCCGGCGTCTCGAAGCCGCTCGACCTGCCGTTCGACTTCGCCAAGATCGGCCGGCTGGCGATCTCGGCTTGCGGCACCGCCTATCTCGCCGGCCTGATCGGCAAATACTGGTTCGAGCGCTATGCGCGGCTGCCGGTCGACATCGATGTCGCCTCGGAGTTCCGCTACCGCGAAATGCCGCTGTCGGCCAACGATGCCGCCTTCTTCATCTCGCAATCGGGCGAGACCGCCGACACGCTGGCCTCGCTGCGCTACTGCCGCAAGGCCGGCATGAAGATCGGCGCCGTCGTCAATGTGCGGGAATCGACCATGGCGCGCGAATCCGACGTCGTGCTGCCGACACTCGCCGGCCCCGAGATCGGCGTCGCCTCGACCAAGGCTTTCACTTGCCAGCTCTCGGTGCTGGCCTCGCTTGCGGTGCGTGCCGGCGTGGCGCGCGGCACGATCTCGAAGGAGCAGGAAAAGACCCTG
Organism: Mesorhizobium huakuii; assembly: GCF_030160235.1. Lineage (GTDB taxonomy): Bacteria > Pseudomonadota > Alphaproteobacteria > Rhizobiales > Rhizobiaceae > Mesorhizobium > Mesorhizobium huakuii. The sequence goes on along the minus strand of NZ_BSNY01000005.1, from coordinate 94,319 downwards.
GTGCGGGCGCTTTCGGAAGCGCCGCGCTATGCCAATCAGGTGCTCAAGCTGGAGGAGCAGATCGAGCGGATCGCGCGCGAGCTGTCACGCTACAAGGACGTGCTCTATCTCGGCCGCGACACCAATTTCCCGCTGGCCATGGAAGGCGCGCTGAAACTCAAGGAAATCTCCTATATCCACGCCGAGGGCTATGCGGCGGGCGAGTTGAAGCACGGGCCGATCGCGCTGATCGACGAGAACATGCCGGTCATCGTGATTGCGCCGCATGACCGCATTTTCGAGAAGACCGTGTCGAACATGCAGGAAGTGGCGGCGCGCGGCGGCAAGATCATCCTGATCACCGACAGCAAAGGGGCGGCGCAGGTGAGCGTGAAGACGATGGAGACGATCATCCTGCCCGACGTGCCGGAAATCATCTCGCCGATCATCTACGCGCTGCCGATCCAGATGCTGGCCTATTTCGCCGCCGTGTTCATGGGCACCGATGTCGACCAGCCGCGCAATCTGGCAAAATCGGTCACGGTGGAGTGACGGCAACGTCGATGGCCCTTTCTCTCGTCGGAGAGACGATCGACAAGGTCCGCAATCACTATCAATGCCTGTGGGATCGCTTACGGCATCTCATCGGTTCTTGTTAGGCCGCGGTCTGCATGGCCGCTCTCAGCAGCATGCCATAGAGGTCGCGCGGCTCGTCGGGATCGGCCAGCAGATCGAGCTCCTCGTAGAGGCCCGTTGCCTGCAACTGGTCGCGCACATAGCGCAGCGCCGAAAAGTCCTCGATGGCGAAGCCGACGGAATCGAACAGCGTGATCTGCTTGGGGTCCCGGCGGCCTGGCGTCTTGGCGGCGATCACTTGCCAGAGCTCGGTCACCGGATGGTCAGCATCCAATTGCTGGATCTCGCCCTCGATGCGTGTCTGCGGCGGGAACTCGACGAAAATGTCGGAGCGCAGCAGGATGTCCCTGTGCAGTTCGGTCTTGCCGGGGCAATCGCCGCCGACGGCGTTGATGTGGACGCCGGCGCCGACCATGTTGTCGGTGAGGATGGTGGCGCATTGCTTGTCGGCGGTGACGGTCGTGATGATCCCGGCCCCTTCGACCGCCTCCTGCCCGGTTTCGCAGATGGTGATGTCAAATCCCATGCCAGCCAGGTTCTTGGCGCATTTCAGCGAGGCGGACCGGTCGATGTCATAGAGCCTGAGCCGGTCGACGCCGGTCAGCGCCTTGAAGGCGATCGCCTGGAATTCCGACTGCGCGCCATTGCCGATGATGGCCATGGTGCGCGCCCCGCGCGGCGCCAGATATTTAGCCGCGACAGCGGACGTCGCGGCGGTGCGCAGCGCGGTCAGGATGGTCATTTCGGTGAGCAGCATCGGATAGCCGCTGCCGACATCGGCAAGCACCCCGAAGGCAGTGACCGTCTGCAAGCCCTGGCGCATGTTCTTGGGATGGCCGTTGACATATTTGAAGCCATAGAGCCGCCCGTCGCTTGTCGGCATCAGCTCGATGACGCCGTCATGGCTGTGCGAGGCAATACGAGGCGTCTTGTCGAAAAGCTCCCAGCGCCGAAAATCTTCCTCGATGTAGCTGGCGAGCTCTGTCAGGAAGCGTTCGACACCGATGGTGATGACCAGCTTCATCATGCGGTCGACGCTGACGAAGGGGACGATGTTCAACTTTGCCGTGGTCATGATCAAAAGCTCCCGGAATGGCTGCGGGTCGGGCGATCCATGATGCGGCGGCCCATCAGGCTCGCCGTCAGATCGACCATAAGCGTCGCGGTCCGGCCGCGCTCGTCCAGAAAAGGATTCAACTCGACCAGATCGAGACTGGAGACGAGCCCGCTGTCGGACAGCATCTCCATCACCAGATGCGCCTCGCGGAACGTCGCCCCGCCGGGAACCGTGGTGCCGACAGCCGGCGCGATCGACGGGTCGAGAAAGTCGACGTCGAGACTGACATGCAGCAGCCCGTCTTCATCAGACACGCGTGCCAGGAAGGCGCGCAGCAGCGGCGCGATGCCATGTTCATCAATGGCGCGCATGTCGTGCACGGTCACGCCCGCCTGGTTGAGCGCGCTGCGCTCGGCCGGGTCGACACTGCGCAGGCCCATGGTGCAGATACGCTTGGGGTCGACCGCCGCTGGCAGATCCGGAAAATAGCCGCTGAAACCTGGCTGGCCGCTGGCGTAGGCAAGCGGAACGCCGTGCAGATTGCCGCTGGCGGTGGTGTCCAGCGTGTGGAAGTCCGGATGCGCGTCGAGCCACAGCACGAACAGCGGGCGCCCGGTCTCGGCGGCGCGGCGGGCGAGGCCCGACACGGTGCCGGCAGAGATCGAATGGTCGCCGCCCAGAAAGATCGGCATGGCATCCTCGCTCGCCGCATAGGCGGCCGCTGCGATGGCGGATGTCCAGGCCGATATTTCGGGTAAGGCCTTCAGCGCCAGATTGCCATGCACGACGCGCCTCGCCGGCATTGGCTGGACGGCGCCCATGTCCTCGACAGTGTGGCCGAGGCTGGACAGCACCTGGGCAAGCCCGGCCGTCCTCAGCGCACTCGGTCCCATTTCGCAGCCCATTCTGCCCGCGCCGTCCTGCACCGGCGCCCCGACGATCTTGCAACGCATTGTCTTTCCCGCGGCCAAAGTTCGAATGGGTGACAGGAGATCACGGCGAGCCGGCAATATGAACAGGCAGAATTGGCAATCCGCGAAGCATAACCTATCATAATGGTGGCAGAATTTATCAAAATGGTAATCGTGATGGATGCATTGGACGAACGGCTCGTGACCTTGCTGCGGCATGACGCCCGGCGCAGCGTATCGGACCTCGCCGTCGATCTCGGCGTCTCGCGCGCCACGGTTCGGGCACGCATGGAGCGGCTGGAACGGTCGGGCGACATCATCGGCTATACGGTGGTGCTGCGCGCCGACGCCGTCGATCAGCGCATCCGCGGCATCATGCTTATCGAGATCGAGGGCCATGCCGCCGACCGGGTGGTCCGGGCACTGGGCGGCTTCCCGGAAGTCTCGACCATCCATACCACCAATGGCCGGTGGGACCTGGTGGTCGAGCTCGGGACGGCATCACTGACCGATTTCGATGCCGTGCTGCGGCGCATCCGATTGATTGCCGGCATAACGGGCAGCGAAACGAGCCTGCTGCTGGCCACGCCGCGCACGACGCGAGCACGACTGACGTAAGCACGCGTTCAATGAAGTTCCGGCGGCCGAGGACGAGCAGGAGTGCCTGAACGCGTCAGGGCCGGTATAGTTGCGGATGTTGGCGAGCCTGATGACGGCAAGCACCTCCGGCGAGACCTCCGCGTGGACGCGCTTGTATTCCGCGATCGCCTCCGCTTCAGGCGATACCCAGTCCCATTCTGCGCGTGTGTTGATCGTATCCGTTGCGATCGATGGCGTGCGTCAGCCGAGCAGCTCGGCGGCGACTTCGAGAGTGTTGCGTAACGACGTCTCGAGATGGTTCTCCATTGCCTGCGCGGCGCCCTCGGCGTCGTGTCGCTTCAGCGCGTCGAGAATGGCCTGGTGCTGTTCGATCGTCTGTTCGCCATAGCCGGGCTTGGGAATGGCGAGATAGCGGCCGCGGTCCATCTGTGCCTTGGAGATGTCGACGGCCCGCCAGATCATCGGCAGGCCGCAGATCTCGGCAATGGTGCGATGAAAGACGTCGTCGAGCTGAATCGCGGTGGCATACCGGCCGCGTGCTATGGCGAGCTTGTGCGCCGCCATATTGTCCTCCAGCAGTTCGGCGGATGCCGGCGTGAGCTTGGCGGCGGCGCGCCTGGCACTTTCCATCTCCAGCGCCCGGCGGATGACATAGGCTTCTTCAAGATCGGCACGGCTGATCGGCGCGACATAGGTGCCAGTCTGCGCCAGGATTGTCACCAGGCCTTCGTCGCTGATGCGTTTGACCGCTTCCCGTACCGGGGTGCGCGAAACGCCGAGGGCCTCGGCGATCGCCACCTCGTTGATGACTTCACCCGGCTTCAACTGGCCGACGACAATCAGATTGCGGATCTTGTGATAGATTTGATCGCGCAGCGGCAGCGCCCGATTGAGCGTCGAAGGATCCAGGTCCATGGCAAATCCGTATCTTCGTTCGCCTGAGATGATCAATATTAGAATGTCAATACAATGCACCAGGGACAAGGGGCCTAGGTTTCCCCAACGGCTAAGAGGCATCAGCAAGACGTTTCCAGGCGCGAAGGCTCCGTCCAACGTCAATTTCGCCGCCGGCACCCCAACGCAATGGGTCAGCGCAGGCCTCTCACCTTGGTCAGAATATCTTCCGACAGCGCCGAGACGAGGGCCCTGTCAGCGCCCTTGCTGGGGATCAGGACGAATTCCACATCGTCCAACGGCGGCAGGCGCCCTGACGAGATCTCTTTCAAACCCGAGGGCGACATGCTTTGCGGTTGCACCAGAACCCCCATGCCGGCGCGGGCGGCGGCCGTCAGTCCGCTCAGGCTGCCGCATGTGCAGACGATGCGCCACGGCATGCGGTGCCGTTCGAGTGCTTCCAGCGCAATGCCGCGCGTGACGCTTGGCGCGGGGAAGGCAATCAACGGCAAAGCCGCGAGCGACAGGACGTGTTCCGGATCGCGGGCGAGCCAGACAAGCGGCTCGCGATAGACGAGCCGGCCACGGCTGTCGCCCAACCGGCGCTTTGCCAGAACGAGATCGAGCTCGCCATTGTCCTGCATCTGGTAGAGCACGCCGCTCAACGCGACGGTCAGTTCAAGATCAACGGATGGGTGAGACCGGACGAAATCCTCCAGCACCAGCGGCAGCCGGCTCGTCACCAGGTCCTCGGATACGCCGAGCCTCAAGGTGCCCCGCAGCCTCTGCGCGGTGAAAAGCGCCTGCACCTGTCTCTCTATCGACAACAGGGTCCGGGCATGGCCGAGCAGGGCTTCGCCGTCTGGCGTCAGCACCACCTTGTGCGTATCGCGGGCCAGCAACCGCCTGCCAAGCGCGACCTCAAGCTTGCCGATGTGCTGGCTGACGGTGGATTGCCCAAGCCCCAGCCTCTCGGCCGCGAAGGTAAAGCTTCCCATCTGTTGGACGGCGACGAAGCTGCGAAGTTGGACCAGATCGAGCATTGATATCCCAAATCATGATAACTGTTATTCCTTGTATCCCGTTTCGCAATGCTCGAGAAGACGGCGCCGCCATTCTGGAGCGAACATGTCATGCGCCGCTTTCTGCCGGACACCTTTCTGATCCTCCTTTTGTGCACCGTCGGGCTTGCGTCGGTCGCGCCGGCCACCGGGACGTTCGCGGGATGGTTCGCGATCGCGACCAATCTTGCCGTGGCGCTGCTGTTCTTCCTGCATGGTGCGAGGCTCTCGCGCGATGTCGTCGTTGCCGGCCTGATGCATTGGCGCCTGCACCTGGTGATCCTTCTGACGACCTTTGGCCTGTTCCCGCTGCTGGGTCTGGCGCTTGGCTACCTGCCTGCTTCGATCCTGCCCAAGCCACTTTATCTCGGCATTCTGTTCCTCTGTGTCCTGCCGTCGACGGTGCAGTCCTCGATCGCCTTCACCTCGATCGCCGGCGGAAACGTCCCCGCGGCCATCTGCTCGGCTTCCGCCTCCAACATCTTCGGCATGTTCCTGACACCCCTGCTGGTCGGCCTGCTCTTCTCCATCGGCGGCCATGGCGGATTTTCGTGGGATGCGGTGAGCCAGATCCTGATGCAGCTGCTCCTGCCTTTTACGCTCGGACAGCTGCTGGAGCCGCGGGTCGGCAACTGGATACGCTCTCGCAAGACACTGCTGATGCCTGTCGATCGCGGCTCGATCCTGATGGTCGTCTATCTGGCTTTCAGCACGGCGGTCGCCGAAGGACTGTGGCGCATGTTCTCGCTGCGCGACATCGCCGTGGTCGTTGTCGCCGACATGGTGCTGCTCGGCCTGGTGCTTGTGTTGACGACCTATGGCAGCCGGCTTCTCGGCTTCGACAGGGCCGACCAGATCACGATCACCTTCTGCGGCTCGAAGAAGAGCCTGACGAGCGGCGTGCCGATGGCCAATGTGATCTTTGCCGGCCAGGGCGTCGGCGCGATCGTTCTGCCGCTGATGCTCTTCCATCAGATACAGCTCATGGTCTGTGCCATGATCGCCCAGAAATATGCCAGGGCGGCGCACCGGTCTTCCCCATCGCAAGCCGAGCCGTCGGCGGCCCTGGCCTAGTGCCGTCGGGCGAAGGTCTCGGCGATCGCGAGGACCGCGGCATGAATCGGTCCCGCGGTGAGGTTGGGCATGATCGATGCGTCAACGACAAAGAGATTGTCGAGCGCCTTGAGCCGCAGATCTGCATCGACGACGGCATCCGCATCCTTGCCCATCCGGCAGGTACCGCAGGGATGATGGTGCGTGATGACCGATCGCGCGATGAAGTCGTCCATTTCTGCCGTACTGTTCAGCGTGCCCCGCAAGAGTTCGCGCTCTCGCCAGCCGGCGAGTTCCTCTCTGTGCCCGATGGTCCGCGCTGCCTCGAGTGCTCTGCGAAACCGCTCGCGGTTGCCGCCAAGGCCATGCGCGCGGGCGTCATCGCGATGGGCCTGTCGATCTGGGCCGCCAGCGACGGGATCGCGTCGCTAACCACCACCGCCGTCCGAACCCCCGAAGGTGTCGACGAGAAGGCGCTTCGCCAGGCCGCGCGCGGCCGCTACGGCGTGGTGTTCTCGTCGGGCTGCGGCGAGACATTGGGGAAGCTGACGCGCATCGGCCATATGGGACCGACCGCCCAGCCGATCTATGCGGTCGCGGCGCTGACGGCACTTGGCGGCGCCCTGAACGCGGCCGGCCAGAAACTTGCAATCGGCAGAGGAATCGAGGCGGCGCTGGCCGTTATCGACGCCGACGCCTGAACAGACATCACCAGATCACGGATTGAGGGAGCATTTTCATGACTGAACGGCTTGCGGGAAAGACGGCCCTGGTGATGGGCGCCGCGCAGGGTATCGGCAAGGCGATCGCCGCGCGGCTTGCCGCCGACGGGGCAACCGTCATCGTCAGCGACATCAATGCCGAAGGCGCCAGGGCTGCCGTCGCGGCGATCGGCGGAGAGGCGAGGGCGATCGCCGCCGACATTTCCGATCCCGCATCGGTCAAGGCACTCTTCGCCGAAATCCAGGCCTGACTGGGGGCATCGATATCCTGGTCAACAATGCCAGCATCGTGCCGTTCGTCGCCTGGGACGACGTCGACCTCGACCATTGGCGCAAGATCATCGACGTCAACCTGACCGGCACCTTCATCGTCACCCGCGCCGGCACCGACCAGATGCGCGCGGCCGGGCGGGTGATCAGCATCGCCTCCAACACCTTCTTTGCCGGCACGCCGAACATGGCCGCCTATGTCGCGGCCAAGGGCGGCGTCATCGGTTTCACCCGGGCGCTTGCCACCGAGCTCGGCAAATACAACATCACGGCGAACGCGGTGACGCCCGGCCTGATCGAGAGCGACGGCGTCAACGCGAGCCCGCACAACGAGGCGTTCGGCTTTGTCGAGATGCTGCAGGCGGTGAAGGGCAAAGGCCAGCGGGAGCATATCGCCGATGTGGTTTCGTTCCTGGCCTCCGACGATGCGCGCTGGATCACCGGCCAGACGCTGAATGTCGATGCCGGGATGGTCAGGCACTAAGCCAGATAGCGGCTGATCAGCCCCGCAATGCAACCGGCGGCCGTACCATGGCCGGCTGTCGCACTTGGTTGGTCAGGCTGCGGACCTTGCAATCACGCCGGGTTGCCTCGACCACTGGGCATACCAGCTGTCGAACAATCTGAGCTGCGCCTCGGCGTAGCCGCGCTGGCTGTCGGTCAGGGCATCCGTCTCGTTGAAGTGCAGCAGGTACTCGGGATTACCCTTCAGCACCATCATGTGCTTGAAATAGAGCACCAGGTCGGGGCCTTCGTCGAAGGAGGACAGCACGGCGAGTGCTGCATCCAGCTCCAGCGCGCGCTGGCGGGCTTCGACGTCGCCCTTGGCCGCCGCCTGGCTCAAGCCCACAAGGTGCAGCACTTCCTTAGGCAGGACGTTGCCGATGCCGGTGATGGCGCCGGACGCGCCGCAATTGACGAAGCCGTGGAAAACGGCGGTGTCGACGCCGATCATCAGCGCCACCTCATCGTCGCGGCTGGTGATGTTTTCCGCCGCGTAGCGAAGGTCAGACGGGCCGCCGAACTCCTTGAAGCCGACCAGGTTCGGATGTTCGGCCCGCAGCGCGAAGAACAGGTCCGCGCGCGTGGCAAAGCCGTAATAGGGGCTGTTGTAGATGACCGCCGGCAGGCCTGGCGCGGCGGCAAGGATTGCCTTGAAGTGATGGCGCTGCGCCGTCACCGAGGGCCCGCGCGACAAGACACGCGGGATCACCATCAGGCCCCGGGCGCCGACCTTCTGGGCGTGCGCCGCGTGCGCCACGGCCTTGGCGGTGTTGACCGCGCCGGTGCCGACGATCACCGGCACGCCGGCCTTCACCAGCCGCTCGACGCCTTCCATGCGCTGCTCATCGGTCAGGAGCGGCCAGTCTCCCATAGAGCCGCAATAGACGACGGCCGACATGCCGGCCGCGATCAGCTCGCGTCCCTTGCGCACCAGCGCGTCGAAGTCGGGCTGGCGGTCCTGCGTGCATGGGGTCATCAACGCCGGCATGCAGCCGGAAAAAACATTAGGGGTCATTTCGGATTCTCCTTGAGGCTGGCACGCGGATTGATCAGTTTGTCCCGAAGCGGCATGGCTTGCCAAGCAAAATAGTCGTAGCCGCCAGGGACCAACGCAGGGACAGCAATGCGCAGCAAAACCAGCATTCGTGTCGTCGGCTGTCATGCCGAGGGCGAAGTCGGCGACGTCATCATTGGCGGTGTCCTGCCGCCGGCTGGCCGCACGATGATGGACAAGATGATCACGATGGAGCGCGATCATGACCATATCAGGCGCATGCTGATCTGCGAGCCGCGCGGCAGCGTCGCGCGCCACGTCAACCTGCTCGTTCCGTCGACGCGCGAGGACTGCGCCGCCGGCGCCATCATCATGGAGCCGACGGAATATCCTCCGATGTCCGGGTCCAACACGATCTGCGTCGCCACGGTGCTGCTGGAGACCGGCATGGTGCCGATGCAGGAGCCCGAGACGCGCTTCAAGCTCGACATGCCGGGTGGCGTCATCGAGGTGCGGGCGCAATGCCGCGACGGTAGATGCGTCTCGATCACCCTCCGCAACGCACCGGCCTTTGTTGACCGCCTCGATGCCAACATCGAGGTCGAGGGGCTGGGCACGCTCACCGTCGACATCGCCTATGGCGGTATGTTCTACGCCATTGTCGATGCCCAGGCGCTCGGCTTCTCGGTCGCGCCCGACGAGGCGCGCGAGCTGGCGGTGGCCGGCGAGAAGATCAGGCGGGCGGCGCGCGAGCAGCTCGACGTCGTCCATCCGCAATTCGATCATGTGCGCGGCGTGTCGATCGTGCAGTTCGCCATGCCGTTCCAGGGGCCGGGCAATGTCACGCGCAACACCTGCATCGTCTCGCCGGGACGCTCCGACCGCAGCCCGACCGGGACAGGCACTTCGGCCCGCATGGCCGTGCTGCAGGCCCGCGGCTTGATGGGCGTTGGCGATGTGTTGATTCATGAATCGATCATCGGCTCGCGCTTCACGGGCAGGATCGTGGAACGGACGGAAATCGCCGGACGCAAGGCGATCGTTCCGGAGATCACCGGCCGGGCCTGGATCACCGGCGAGCACAGCTACTATCTCGATCCGACGGATCCATACCCTCAAGGCTACGTGCTGTCGGATACCTGGGGCACATCGACTTCGGTGAAGCAGTAGGTCGAAGCGAGCAATTCGCTGGACTGGCGGGTTCCCGCCAAGCCAGAATGGCCTCAACGGCGGCATTCCCGTCACGTCAGCGCCTGGTGAGAATTCACGCATGAACATGGATGGTATCTGCGATCCGCGCTTTGGTGCCGTGCGCGCGGCCTTCGCCGAGTGTTTCGCCCAGGGGTTGGAACATGGCGGTGGCGTGTCCGTCGTCGTCCACGGCAAGACTGTCGTTGACTTGTGGGGCGGTCATGCCGATGCCGCGCGAACCCGTCCGTGGCGGCGGGACACGCTGATCAATGTCTGGTCCTCCACCAAGGGCGTCGTGGCGCTGGCGATCGCAATGTTGGTGGAGCGCGGCAGGCTGGACTATGCCGCACCCGTTGCCCGTTACTGGCCTGAATTCGCGGCCGGCGGCAAGGAGCGCATCACGCTTGAACAGGTGATGTCGCACCAGGCCGGGCTGAATGGTCTTGCCGTGCCGATGGACGAAGCGGGCATGTTCGCGTGGACGCCCTTTGTCGACGCGCTTGCGGCCATGCCGCCCCTCTGGGAGCCCGGCAGCCGCTGTATCTATCACGCCCTTACCTACGGCCATCTTGCTGGCGAAGTGCTGCGCCGGGCCGACGGGCGAAGCATCGGCCGCTTCATCGCGCAAGAGATCGCCGGTCCGCTAGGAGCCGATTTCCATGTCGGTCTGCCGGACAGCGATGATTTCAGGGTCGCCGAGATGATCGAGGGCCCCGGTGCCTCGGACTGGGTCGACTTTGTCCGCGCCTCGCCCTTTCCCCACGCAAGCGACAATCCGGCGCCCCGTGCACTGGCTCCCAACGACCGCGTCTGGCGCGCCGCCGAGGTGCCGGGCGGCAATGGCCAGTCGACGGCACACGCACTGGCGAGTATCTACGGCATGATGGCGGCCGGGGGTGTCTGGGAGGGCCACTCTCTTATCGGACGCGCGGCAATCGAGGCGGCGGCGCGTCAGCGTGTTCGCGGCACGGATGAAAGCTTTGCCGCTCCGGCCGCCTTTGCTGCCGGCTATCAGATGGAAGATCCTGTCTATGCCGGCCGCGCATCGCCGCAAACCTTCGGTCACACCGGCTGGGGCGGCGCCATCGGCTTCGCCGATCCCGGTGCCGGCGTCGGTTTCGGCTACGTCACCAACCGCATGCTGGGTTTTGAGGACATGGACCCACGCCGCAAGATGTTGATCGACGCCGTCTACGACTCGCTCTGACTGACTGGCCGAGGGCCGGCCGGGAGGTCCCGCAAGCGGGAAGCGGTGCGCACCACCGCCGAACGCCTGCCGCCGACCGTGGCGACCAACGGCCTGGAAATCGCCGACTTCGCCGCCGACATCAAAATCCCGGCGCATCATCCTGTTCGGGGCATAGTGCGTCCAGGCTACCGGCACCTTGCCGGCGAGCCGGGCGAAAGCTTCATCACTCAAAATACTTCGGAAAGCCACTATCGTTCACGTAAATTTGACCGTGGATATCCCGGTTGCAATGGCCTCATGTCGTATCTCCCAATTGAAAGGCGAGTATCGATAAGCAACGGGATCGGGGGGACTCATGAGCCGGTTGTTTGTTGGCGCAGCTTTGCTTGCGGCCTGTGTATTCGGTGGGGATACATATTTCTTTTCTTATATTAGCGGAAGTGCAGGAATAGATGCGCTTGCGCAAGAGACGCAGGTCACTTCGCCTCAACCTGACGCGCCCGTGGGCTACGGCAATGGCGGCGCGGCGCTAGGCAGCGGGCAGCCGGCGGGCGGCACGCCGGCGCTGGGCACTGCGGCGCCGGCAACGGGTTCATCGCCTACCGGCAGCCCGGACGCGGCGGCCAAGATTGGCGTGAAGCCGGCCGATGCCAAAGCCGGCGACGCCAAGTCGGCTGACACCAAGGCAGCCAACACGAAGACAACCAGCACGAAGACGCCCGATGCCAAGGACGGCACGGCGGCGAAGACCACGGACACGCAAGCGGCGCCGGCGGCGCAAGCAATGGCGGCGGCAGCCGCGACGACGGACAGCGGCGACCCCGAAGCGATCGGCACGCCGAAGGTGGATCTGCCCAAGGCTGCCGGCAACGGCAATCTCGGCTATTCGATAGGCATCGACGTGCCCGCCTTCCACGGCATCGAGCCGCGGATCGCGCTGAACTACAACTCCTCGCGCAAGACCAAGCTCGGTGGCCTCTATCAGGGCTGGCTCGGCTATGCCTGGGGCCTCGATGGTTTCGATGTCATCGAGCGGGCAACGCCGGGCTACGGCATGCCGGCCTATGACGCCAACGACATCTATCTGCTCGACGGCCAGGCGATGGTGGCCTGCACTGCCGGCATGGTCTCGCCCTCCTGCGCGACCGGCGGCACGCATGCGACCGAGAATGAGAGCTATCGCCGCATCGCGCTGAACGGCGCCACCAATGAATGGAAGGTGACGGACAGGGACGGCACCGTGTCGACCTTCCGCTCGGTGGCTGCGGTTGCCAACCTCAATCCGACTGCCGGCACGCCGGCCTATGATCTGGCGATGAGCTACCGCTGGCTGTTGACTTCGGTCACCGACACCAACGGCAACACGATCGCCTACACTTATTATTGCCCTGCAAATCCGGTCTGTTATCCGCAAAGCATCAGCTACAACGGTACGGTGATCGGCTTCCAGTTGGAGGCCCGTCCGGACATGATCCTGATGGGCAATGGCCGCGACATTTCTGAGACCAATCTGCGTGTCAAATCGATCACCATTTGGGTCAGCAATGTCGTGCGCGGCGCCTATAAGCTGACCTACGATCAGGCGCCGTTCTCCAACACTTCGCGGCTGACCCAGGTCACACGCTACGGCACCGACGCGACCTTCGCCTCAGACGGCACCATCACCGGAGGGACGGCGAAGGTGCTCGGCCAGATGACCTATCAGAATGCCGATGGAGTCTACGCGAGCGCGGCCGTTTCGTTCGGAAACCAGCGAGCGCCGAATCAAGTTGGCGATCTGGATCTCGACGGCCGGGATGAGATGTTCGGCGACAAGATCACACAGGTGGATACATGTACACCTAGACAAGGTCCTTGCCCCGCCCTGCAGCGTACCAAATACATTTACAAGTTCAACTTGAGCGGTGCGTTAAGTGCAACCGTCTCACTGCTGCTCGACACGACTAACTATGTGGATCCTAATAATCCTACCTTCTTCTCTCAGCCCGGCCGGTTCATAGCAAGCAAGAACACCTTGGATTTCGCTGACTCGCTGGTAACTGGATATACAGACGGACATACCGGTCGCACAACCTACACGTCACGCAATTCGCTCGTTGAAACAGACACTTCGTTGGGGCTGACCAAAGTTTCCTGTAGGCCTGCACCCGTCGGCTACGAAGCGGTATGTGGGGGATTTTCAACCAACCCACCATCACCCGACCCTATTATCGCCGACACTAATGGTGACGGTGTTGACACCCTGAACGCTTACAGTTCCAATTATCGTGTCTACGGCGTCGGCGATTTTCTCGGCAACGGCAAACAGCAGCCGCTCATTTGGACTCCCGGCGGAACGTCAACGAAAGGCATGCTTTCTAACGGCGCCTGGCAACCAGGCGCAACCTCGTTTCCTATTTCCTGCTCCAGTGGGTCAGGAACACCTGGCAGCTGCGTTTTGGCCGACGTCAACGGCGACGGTGCGACGGACGTTGTTCAGTACAACGGCACCAACGGCAGCACGACTGTTTGGCTATCGACCGGGACGGGCTTCAAAAGCTACAGCGTCGGGTCGCTGCCAGGACCGACTGCGGTGCTTCGCGATTTCGACGACAGCGGCAAGGCTTCCGTCATCACCATCGGCGGGACGATCACGTCACAGCCTTACAGAACCGGCGCGGTGCGGGTTTTCTCGCTGCGGCCGTCGTCGACGGCGATGACGCCAGTTGAGTTTACGCTGCCGGTACCGCTTTCAGCCGGCACGGTGGTCGGCGACTTCAACGGCGACGGCCTGCCTGACTTCACCAATTACGGCAGCATGTTCATCTCGAATGCTGGCACCGGCAATCCGAATCTCGTCAAGCAGATCACGACGGAACTTGGCGGCACTGTAGCGGTCGAATACACGCCGTCATCGACCTGGACGAACAACTACCTGCCGCAAGTGGTGCATGCGGTGACGAAGCTGTCGGTCGGCGACGGTCGTGGTCAGACAGCGGTTAGCACCTATCAGTACGCCGGCGGCAAGTACGACCCGGCGGCGCGCAAGTTTTTGGGCTTCTCCTCGATCGTCGAGACCAGGCCTCTGGCCAATGGCGAGACGGCGCCCTCGACGGTGACGACCACCTACCGGCAGGACCTCGCCAGCTACGGCCTGCCGTCGCTGACGGTGTGGAAGGATGGCGCGGGCACGGTCCACAAGCAGGTGGCCGAGACCTATGCGGTCAATACGGCGACAAAACCCTACACCGCACAGAACACGGCGACCGACACGACGTTTATCGAGAACGTCACGTACACGCTCCGGGTCGAGCGCGGCTTCGATGCCTACAACAATGTCGTCAGCCTGAAGGACTATGGCCGCACCGACGCCAGCGGCGACGAGACCTGGACCGAGCGCTTCTTCTCGCCCAACGCCTCGGCCTATATCGTCTCTGCCCTGATTGCCGAACGGACGCATGCCGGCCTGACCAGCACCGATCCCTATGTCGGCTACAGGCACAATTACTATGACGGCAACACGGCCGATGTCTGGGCGGTGCCGACCAAGGGCAATCTGACCTGGGTGCAGACCTTCAGCGATCCCGCCGTGACCAAGGCGGTGAACCAGTATTTTGCCTATGATGCCTACGGCAACAAGATCGCGGCCACCAACGGCCTCGGCCACAAGACCGAATGGGATTATGACGCCACCTATCATCTCTACCCGGTAACCGAGCGGGCGCCGCGCTACTTTGCGACCGGCGGCCAGAGCGCCGACACGCGCTTTGTCTCGACCGCCACCTACAATCCCGTCTGCGGGCTGCCGGCGACCAGGACCGACGTCAACGGCCTGGTGAAGACCTTTGCCTACGATCCGTTCTGCCGTCTCTATCAGGTCTCGCAGAGCGTCACCGGCGCCTATGTCAGGAACCAGTTTGTCAACGAGGGCAATCCCGGGGCGCAGGCGCTGATCAGATACACGCCGCTCCCCAATGGCGCGGGGGAGGATTTTACCATCTCCTGGTATGACGGGCTTGGCCGGGTCTACCACGTGGAAACGCCCGGAGAGACGGCGGCCGGGCCAAGGCGCGTTGCCGACACCGACTATGATCCGCGCGGCAATGTCTTGCGCACGAATTTCCCTCGCTTCGTCGGCGAGACCGCGCAGTGGACCACCAACAGCTACGACTGGGCCGACCAGTTGACCAAGACCGTCAATCCGGATGGCAGCCAGCGCAGCTATCTCAACGATCTCGCCACCGCGCCCACCACCACCCCGCGGCTGCATGGCACGACAATGACCGACGAGCTCGGCCATCAGACCCGGACGGCATGGTCGACGCGTGGCGATGTCGCGGGCGTGGTTCGTGACTTCGCCGGTCTTCAGCTTGCGCAAACCCGCACCTTCGACGTGCTTGGCCGGTTGGTCGGCCTTACCGACACCAGCGGTTCGACCTGGTCCTACACCTACGACATGCTCGGCAACCGGTTGTCGGCGTCGGATCCCGATCTCGGCACCTGGACCTACACCTACGATGCCGCCAACCGGCTGGTGAGCCAGACCGATGCCAGGGGCACGGTCACCAATCTCAGCTACGACCAGATGGACCGGCTGACGCAGAAGACGGCCACCGCTCCTGGCGGCAGCCCTGTCGTCTTGACCCAGAACACTTACGACGAGGCAGCCGCCGGCTCCTATAACGTCGGGCAGCTGACCACATCGCAGAATGCAGCGGCAACGCAGAGCTACAAATATGACGGCTTCGGCAAGGTCGCGCGCCAGGATGCCACCATCGGCACGCTGATCCACACCACGACCAGTGTACGCGATGCTTCGGGGCAGACACTGGCGACACAGTACCTGCCGATGCAGCTCGATTTCGGCACGACTGCCGCGCCGCTGCAATACACCGCCGGCAACAAGCTCTACTCGGCCCCCGGCTACATCACCTCGACCATTTACGAGGCCGATGGCCAGACCAAGGAGATCAACTACGCCAATGGCGTGAAGACGTCCTTCACCTATTCGCCGACACGCCGCTGGGTGACGCGCATCACCACGTCGAAGGGCGCGACCGTTCTCCTCGATGAGCAATATGCGCGTGACAACCTTGGTCGCATCACCGGCACCACGGGGCTTACTGCCTCCGACAGCTGGACCTATGTCTATGACAATGCCGACCGGCTGACCACAAGCACCAATCTGGGCAACACCAGCTTGAGCGAAAGCTTCGTCTATGCCGCCAACGACAACATGCTCTCGCGCACACGTGTCGCCGGCAGCTATGTCTACCCCGCAGTCACATCCCCCCGGCCACACGCGCCCATCAGCGTTGGCGCCAATGCGATGGCCTATGATGCCAATGGCAACCTCACATCCGATGGCAGCCGCACGCTGAGCTGGGACGAGGCCAACCGGCTGAAGACCGTCAGCCTGGCTTCCAACACCGTCAACCTTGCCTATGGACCGGATGGAGCACGCGCCAAGAAAACATCGAGCTTCGCGACCACGCTCTATCCCGACGCCGATGTCGAGATCAATCCGGCGACACCGGGCGCGGAAATCTACACCCGCTACCCGCATCCCGACATCAAGGTGATCGGCACGACCAAATACTTCCTGCACCGCGAGCATCTGGCCTCGGTGCGGCTGGTCACCGACATGTCGGGCGCCGTGGTTGAGGGCACCACCTACGCCACCTATGGCGAGAGCCTCAACACCGGCTTCCAGACGCAGAAGGGCTATATCGGCGAGCGCTTAGATGCCGAGACCGGACTGCTCTATCTCAACGCGCGGTACATGGATCCGGTGCTGGGGCGGTTCATCTCGCCAGATGATTGGGATCCGACGCTGCCTGGGGTTGGGACCAACCGGTATGCTTATGCACAGAACGATCCGGTGAACAAGAGCGATCCAAATGGTCATGCCGATGGTGGTGAAACTCAGGTAGACCCTGCCACGGGTAAGGATATACTAGGTGGCAGCAAAGGTAACACTGACGATAGCAGCCAAGACGTGAGCTATGTCACGGCAGACTCATTGAAGGGATGGGAGACAGAGGTCGGCAAACCAAAGACCTACGCGAAGAGCCAACCGGCATCGACGAGTAATGCCTTTTCGGGTGCCTTGGCGGGAACCACGATTTCAGCAGGGCAGATTGCCGGCCCAGCGATTTCGACCGCAGTAGCCGGCACAGCCGCATTTGCCGCTGGAATGGTGATTACAACAAACAAGGCAGCCCCGGAGGACAAGGCACCAACGGTCTTGTTTCATTATACGACCAGAGCTGGAATGGCAGGAATAGTGTCAACTATGTCTATAAGACCATCTATGAAGGCAAACAATCCGAATGATGCAAGATATGGAGATGGGCAATATTTTACGGATATTGTCCCTGGAACTATACCTAGCACTGACATTGCAAAGGCCCTTATAGGAAGGCCTTTTCCTGCAGCAAAATTCTCCAATTTTGTTTCGATAGATATTACGGGGTTAAATGTCGTAAAAATTCCACAGCGAGAGCATGTGTTCGTCCTTCATAATGATGCCCCACTATCGATAGCAGATAGACTTGTGAATTTTGGAGAGAACTAATGAAATATGTCCATGTCGAATGGTTAACTAAGCGATTAGACGTGGCCACCTCTATGTATTATGAAATACGAAGCGATGGCTTTGAGAGCAGGAAAGTCGAAATTTATCCAGATGGAAAAACAGATTTGGCCAGCGAGGATTTTGAGTCCGACAAGACATGGCTATCACATGAAAAATTCCCTTCGATCGAAGAAATAAACGAAGATACACAATTCAAAGCTAATCTGATATCGAAATACGAATTTGAAACTCAATGGAAAAAAGCTCTCTCAGCAAGATCATCATGAAGAATTTAGAATGAGACATAGAATAAGACAGGAATTACGTGCAGGAATTACGGTGACAGCGCACTTTTTACCCTGTTCGCCTGGCTATCGCCGCGCGTAGATTGACTGCATGGCTCGCCTCGCCCGCATTGTCGTTCCCGATTTGCCGCACCACGTGACGCAGCGCGGCAACGGGCGGGCCAAGGTGTTTTCACGCCCGAGGAATACGCGCTCTACAAGACGCTACTGGTCGAGCATTGCCGCGCCGCCAATGTCGGCATCTGGGCGTGGTGCCTTATGCCGAACCATGTGCATTTGATCCTGACGCCGACCGATCCCGACGGCCTGCGGCGCGCGCTCGCCAAGGTGCATCGCGCCTATGCCGGCATCATCCATGCGCGACAGAAGAAAACCGGACATTTCTGGCAAGGCCGCTTCGGTGCTGTCGCGATGGACGATGACCACGTCCTGTCGGCGGTGAGCTATGTCGGATTGAATCCGGCGCGCGCAGGGCTGGTGAAACAGGCGGCCGACTGGCCCTGGTCAAGCGCCCGGGCGCATCTGACGGGGAGCCCGATGGCGTTACGGATCCGCAGCCAATGCGGGACCGTCCGTCATCATCGAGCGGGCTGTTCGATTTGGCAGAGACTGATGCCGTTGCCTTCGACGCTCTACGCAAGGCCGAGGGCATCGGCCGACCGGTGGGCGACGAGGCGTCTCTTAGCCGGATTGCCGCGCAAACCGGAAGAGCTGTGAAACCAGAAAAGCGAGGCCGGCGAGGCAAAATTAGTGCACTGTCACCGTAATTCCATTGTGACTGTCGACTGACAGTGCCGGAATTACGGTGACACTGAACTCTATAGCCTGTTCGTCTTGCTATCGCCGCGTGTAGACTGACCGCACGGCTCGCCTCGGTTTGCTGCACCACGTGACGCAGCGTGGCAACGTACCTGATACTAACGTCGGCCGACCCGGACGAATTACGGTGGCGAATTGGCTCACCCTATCGTCGCGAGCAGGCGACGCATAGCTCCACCGCATCTCTTGCACGCTCTGTTGCACTTCGGAGGAACTCACGCTCTGCACCGGACAGCCTCTCCACATGAGAGCTCGGCCTTCCGATAAAAGCTGTGGCTAATCCCTCTCCCGCGCCCTCGCAAATATCCGCATCGCCGCACCATCTGTAGTAGTCTCAGCCTGAAAACCCCGGTTGAGAATCAGCCGGGGTGGCGGGTGGTTGATTGTGGCGACACTCAACGCGCAATTTCTGGATTTTTTCGACTGGTGGCTCGATGAGCTGCGAGGGGTCTGGACGCGGGTTGTTCCCAGGAAAGAGCACGCGTCCACCGCCGACTGGATCGTCAGCCTGGCGGATGACGGCATTCGCGTGCGCGAGGCCAAGGCGCCGGAGTTCCAGTCGATCCCGCTGGCGCTGACGGCTTCCTCCGACGAGATCCTGGCGCTGCTGCAGGGCGGGGTCCGGCGCAGGCGGCCGAGCTTCGATATCAGCGTCCAGCCTGGCCTGTTCCTTACCCGGCAGCTCTCGGCACGGCGTCTGCCGGTTCGGCAGGCGCGCGACATGGCCGAACTCGACCTTATGGCTTCGACGCCGATCGACCCGGCGCAGGTGCATGTCGTCTTCGCCGCTGCGGCGCGACAGGGAAGCGCCTACCATGTCGTCAAGGCCAAGACGCTTGCCGCCGCGCTGGACGCGGTCCGCCGGGCCGGTGGCTCGGTCCGCAGCCTGTCGCTGTCGCAGCCCGAAAACACGCTGCGCGCCGATCCGCTCAGCCTCGCCGCCATCTGGCCGCCGACGGCGCGTGAGCGGCGCGCCAGGACCGCCTGGATTGCGGCCCTTTCGGTGCTGGCCGGAGCCGTGCTGGTGACCTTTGCGCATGCGCATTGGCGCGCCTGGCAGGCTGAGGCTGAACTGGATACACGGATAGCCGATGCGCAGGTGCTGGCCAAGGCTGCGCGCACCTCGCTGCAGAAGCGCCAGGCCGGCATTGAGCGGATCGAAAAGATCCGCCAGGAAAAGAAGACGACGGCGTCGCTGGTGCGCGTCTGGGCCGAACTGACGCATCTGCTGCCCGACACGGCCTGGCTGACCGATCTCTCGGCCAAGGGCGACGACCTGACCATATCAGGGTTTTCCACTTCGGCCGCCGAACTGATCCAGCCGATCGACGCTTCGCCGCTGTTTTCGGCGCCTGAATTCGCCTCGCCGGTGGTCAAGGTTCCCGGTCAGGACGGCGAGCACTTCACCATTTCGGCCAAGATCGGAGCGCTCTGACGATGCTCTCCGCCATCCTCAACACGAGGCCGACGATACGCCGCCTGATCGCGCTGGCGATCGCCGCGGTGACGGCCTGTGTGCTGGCCTGGGTGGTGTTCGCGGCGTTCGACAGCGTCGCCTCCGCACAGGCCGGGATCGAGGAAAAGCGCGAGCTTCTCGGCCAGCTGCAGAGCGTGGCGGCCCTGGCGAAGCGCCTCGACAGCGCCGCCAGTCCGGAAGCGGCGGCCAATCCTGAATTTCTCACCGGCGGCAGCGAGGCGATCATCCGCGGCGGGCTGCAGACCCGGCTGAACGCGATTGCCGCCGCCAATGGGGTCAGCGTGCTGTCTGCCGGCAATGCACCGGTGCTCAGCGAAGCCGGCGTCGATTTCATCGGGCTGCGGGCCAATCTTTCGGGGCCGCTGGAAGGCATCCACAACGCCATTCTCGCCATCGAGACATCGCTGCCGGTGCTGTTCATCCGCGAGGCCACCTTGCGCACCACCAATGTCGGGCCGGCGGCGGGACGGACCGGCGACCCCGAGATTTTCGCCGAGATCCTGTTTTACGGACCGCTGCAGACGCAGATGGCGCCCGCCGGGGTCAAGCCATGACCGGGAAGTTAGCAGGCATGGCGATTGCGGCTGCGATCGCGGTGCTCGCTTTGGTCAATGTCGCGCTCTACGATACGCCTGTCGACATCACGCCCGTCGCTTCCGGCAAAGGGCATGATGGCGGCCTGGTCTCGGTCGCGGGATCGCTGCAATTTCCCGAAGCTGGCGATTTCAGCGAGACGTTCCAGCGTCCGCTGTTCACGCCGACGCGCCGGAAATTCGTGCCGCCGCCGGTCGCGCCGCCGCCGGTGGAGGTTGCCGTTGCCCCGGTCGAGCAGGCGCCGGCGCCGCCGCCACCTGAAGCCCCACCGGCCGTTGCGCCGTCGCTGCTGGGCATCAGCATTCACAGCGGCGCGGCGAAGGCGCTGCTGCGCGTCGCCGGCAGCGAAGCCGCGGCCTGGTATGGCAGTGGCGACACTGTCGACGGCTGGAAGGTGTCGGCGATCGACAACGATCAGGCGGTGCTGGAGCGGGATGGCAAGCTGGCGCGCATCCCGCTTTATCCACCATGGAAGAATGTCCCGGCACCCGCGAATGCGCCGCCGCCACCCCCGAGCGAACCGCAACTATGAGCGACCGCGCCCTTCATGACAGCGCGAGCACCAACTCGCGGGATGAAAGCGCCCGCAGCGGCTTTTCGCTGGTTGCCGTGCTGGTGTTCATGCTGATCGTCTCGGCGATCGTCGTCCCCTTTGCCGTGACGGCCAAGACACGGTTGATGATCGCCAACAGCGAGGTCGAACAGGAGCGCCTCGCGCTGCTGGCCGAAGGCCTCGGCAATGTGGTCGCGAGCACATTGACCGACGGCTCCGGCGGGCAAAAGTTTCCGCTGGATTCCACACCGACATCATGCCGGTCGGGAGAGTTCAGTTTCACCGTGCGCGTCCAGGATCACAGCGGACTGATCGACCTCAATGCCGCGGATGACAGCCTGCTCGAGCTCGGCTTCGCGGCGCTCGGCTTCGGACAGCAGGCATCGGCCGAACTGGCCAAGGCCGCGATCCGGTTTCGCGACAGTGCCAAGCTGTTCGCCGGCCTGCCGTGGTCGAGAAGCGCCGTCGGGCCGCCCGAGGACAAGCAGGCGCCGTTCGAATCGGTGTCCGAGCTGCAGGAGTTTTCGGCGCTCGCGTCGATACAACTGCAGACCCTGAATGGCGTTTTCACGGTCAACTCGAAGCGTGGCACGATCAGCGCCGACCGCGCGCCGAACCGGCTCCGCGCAGCCCTTGCAAGCGGCCCCTCCGCTTCGGTCGTTCAGACGTCGGCCGATGCGTCCGCCTATACGGTCGACGTGGCGGCGAGGCGGGACGGGTCCGGGATCGCGGGCGAGGCCGGGTTCATCATCGAGAAATCTCCGACTGGCGCGGCATTCTCCCGCGTCGCCCGAAGCCCGGCCGCCGAAGCCGGCACATTGCCGCCAGCGGCCGGCACCGCCGATTGCGAGATGCTTTTCGGCACCGAGGCGGCGCAGATCCTACGGGGGTGGAGCTCATGAACGCTACCGCCCAGACGAAGGGGATCGAGGCGTTTCTCGCCTTTCTCGAGGGCGAGAAAGTGCTGACCGCGCATGCCGCCCAACGCGCCTTGGGAGCATCGCGAACATCGGGACACCCCTTCGACACGGTGATGACGGAACTTGGACTGATCGGCGAGCAGGAGCTGGCCAGCAGCCTCAGCCGCTACCTCGAAGCACCGATGCCGGTCGAGATCCCGGAACAGGTCAGCCCCGAAATGCTGGCAAGCGTGCCGCTGGCCTATCTCAGGGAAAACGCCATCCTGCCGCTGCAGATGGACGCCGAACGGCTGGTCGTCGCCGTGGCCGATCCTTTCTCTTCGGCCACCATCGACGCTTTGGCCTTCCACTATGAGCGGACACTGGCGTTGCGCATCTTGCCAAGGCGCCTCATCGCCGAATGCATCGACCGCATCGAACAATCGGCGCTGGCTGCCATTTCGAATGGTGGCGGCAGTGGTGAGATCCTGGATTTCGGCCCTGACGACCTCGAGCGGCTGAAGGATTTTGCCCGTGAGGCGCCGATCGTGCGCTTCGTCGCCGAGACCATCCACAAGGCGGTCGACGCAAGAGCAACCGACATTCACATCGAGCCGCTCGAAGACCATGTCCGCATCCGCTTCAGGCATGACGGCATGCTGTCCACCGTCGACACCGCGTCGATCGCGATGCTGTCCGGCATTTCCACCCGCATCAAGATCCTCTCGCGGCTCAACATTGCCGAACGGCGTCTGCCGCAGGACGGTCGCATGCGCATTGCCGTGCGCGGCCGCGACGTCGATCTGCGCGTCTCGGTCATTCCGTCCATCCACGGCGAGGCCATGGTGCTGCGCATTCTCGATCGCGCCGGCGTCGAACTGAAGCTGGAGAAGCTCGGCTTCGACGGTGCCGCGCAGGCCAAGATCCGCAGCATGTCGCAAGCGGCCAACGGCATCGTGCTGATCACCGGGCCGACCGGCAGCGGCAAGACGACGACGCTCTATTCCATCCTTGCCGAGCGTTCGCGGCCGGACGTCAAGATTTTCACGGTGGAGGATCCGGTCGAATACCGCATGGCCGGCATCACCCAGCTGCAGGTCAATCCGGCGATCGACCTCGATTTCGCCGCCGCCTTGCGCTCGATCCTGCGCCAGGATCCCGACATCATCCTGCTCGGCGAAATCCGTGACCGCGAGACGGCGCAGGTCGCGGTCCAGGCCGCCTTGACCGGTCATCTCGTGTTCTCGACACTCCACACCAACAGCGCCGCCGGCGCGCTGACGCGGCTGCGCGACATGGGCATAGATGGCTATCTGCTCGGCGCGACGATCCGCGGCGTCATCGCGCAGCGCCTGTTGCGCCGTATCTGCCCGACCTGCCGGGGCGCGGAGCAGACCGGTCCGGCCTGCCGCACCTGCAACGGCTCCGGCTACAGCGGCCGCACGGTGACCTACGAAATGCTGCAGGTGTCGCCGCGGATCGCCGAGCTTATCGACCAAGGCGCCGGCGAAATGGAGATCGGCCGCATTGCCGCCGAGGACGATCTCGTGCCGATGTCGGTCCACGCAACCGCCCTTGCCCGATCGCAGGTCACCACCATGGACGAGGTCCGCCGTGTCATCGATCTGGCGGGAGGTGGCTGATGCCGGCCTTTGCTTATCGCGCCTACCTTGCCGACGGCTCGACGGAGGCCGGCGTTCTCGATGCGTCGACCAAGCAGGACGCCGCCCGCAAATTGGCGCAGCAGGGCCGCCGGTCCTACCATCTTGCGCCTGTGAACAGCGAAAGGCCGCAGCTTCGCCTGCCGGGGCGCAGCGCGCTGACGCTGACCCGCAGGGTCGACCTCAGCCGCCTGTTCTCCGAGCTTTCGGTTCTCCTGAACGCCGGCTTCACGGTCGACCGCGCCTTGGGCGCGGTCATCTCCGGCGAGGCCAACCGGCAGCGGCGCCAGCAATTGCAATCGGTGCTCGACCTGACGACCGGCGGCCGGCCGATCGCCGAAGCCTTTGCCGCTCTGCCGGGCATCACCCCGGACGTTGCAGCCCTGCTTGCCAGCGGCGAGCGCAGCGGCAAGATGGCCTTTATCTGCCAGCGGCTGGCGGACACGTTCGAGGCGACGGCCAAGCGCCGCGCCGCGATCATCGAGGCGCTGGCCTATCCGGCCTTCCTGCTCCTGGTCATGAGCGGCGCGCTGGTCATTCTGGCGACGGTCCTGGTGCCGGCGCTGGAGCCGATCTTCGAGGGCTCATTGGCTCCCAAGCCCTTCACCATGACCATGCTTTCCGCCTTTGGCACTGTGTTCCGCGACTACCCCTTCGTTTTCCCGCTGGCGGCGGTGCTCGGCCTGCTTTGTTACCTCCTGCTGTCCCGTTCCGCCGGCGCCAGAAGACAGCTTTCGCACTGGTTGTTGAAGATCCCGCTGATCGGGGCGCTGGTCAGGGATGCGGTGATCGCGCGCTATCTCGAAACGCTTGCGCTGCTGCTCGGCAATGGCGTGGCGATGACAGAGGCGCTTGGCCTTGCCGCCAATGTTTCCAGGCAGAGTTCGTTGGCGGCAAGCTTTGCGTCGATCGAGGACAATGTCGCCAATGGCGCCCGCCTGCACGGCGCGATCGTCAAGGCAGGGATTTTCGACCACGCGACAATGTCGCTGGTCTCCCTTGGCGAAGAGGCCAATGCGCTTCCCGTGGTACTGGATCGCGCCGCCAAAATGCTTCAGCTGACGCTGACGCGGCGCATCGACACCGTGCTGAAGCTGTTGACGCCGGCGCTGACGATTTCGCTCGGCTTTCTCGTCGGCAGCCTGGTCATTTCGGTGATGACGACGATCCTCTCCATCAACGACCTGGCGCTGCAATGACCGCCGCTCCCGGAGCCAAAACGCAGGCAGACGCGACGGCGGGGTTCACCCTGGTCGAGATGCTGGTGGTGCTGGCGATCATGGCGCTTGTCGCCGCCATCGCCGCACCAGGGCTGGTCAGCCACTATCGCACCAAGAGCCTGGAGACGGTGGCCGGCGAGATCACCATGCGGTTGCGCCTGTCGCGCACGTCGGCCATCGCCACCGCCCGGCCGAAACAGGTCCTTGTCGATCTGGGCAGCCGTCTCATCCGCTTCGGCGAACGAGACAGCCTGGCCTTGCCGGACGATGTTAAGATGACCGTCATCACCGGCCAGGAGACTGTCGTCGCCGACCGGCAGACCGTGCTGACCTTCCTTCCCGACGGCCGCGCTTCCGGCATGGACATCGCGCTGCAGCAGAAAGGGCGGACCGCGCGCATCGCGGTCAACTGGCTGACAGGGCTTCCGACATGGCGAACCTTGCCATGACCGCGCCATCGCCCGAAGCCTCATCCGAAGCTGGATTCTCGATCCTGGAGATGATCGTCGCCATGACGATCCTGGCGCTGGTGCTGGGCATCGCCAGCCAGTCGATCGTGCTGGCCAGCCGCAGCATTGCCGCGGCCAAGCGCCAGGTCGAAGCGGCCAGGACGGTTCGCATGATGCTGGCCGACTACGAGGCCCGCGCACAAACCGCGGCGCAACCCGGCTGGACCCTGAAGACCCGCACGATAGACGTCGCGAAAGCGAAGGTGACCGCCGTTCTCATCGAGAAGCCGGGCGGCGCGTTTCCAAGCGGGCCGTTTCTGACCTTTGTGCCGGTGCAAGGCCCGGCCAAGCCATGAGTTGGCCGCTCTCCCGCGCTCGGACGAAGGCTCGCGCCGTTCGCAGCCGTCTTGCGGGGGCTGCTTCATCGGGCGCGAATGCGCATCCGCAACCCTCGGCATCGGCGGCGGGTTTTGCGCTCATCGATGTGTTGGTGGGGCTGGCGCTGATCGGCGTCATCACATCGCTGATGATGGTCTTTCTCGGCCAGGCGCGAACAATGATGCGCATCGAAAAGGCGACCGAGTTCCAGATGGAGGTCGATGCCGCATCGCGGTTCCTCGAGACGGCGATAAGCCATGCCGAGCCCTTGCCACTGTCGAAATCGTCACCGGACCAGGTGCTCTATCTCAGCGGCGATGGTGCCCGGGTCGAATTCAATGCCGTTCAGGCGATCGGTTTCAAATCCTCCGCATTGCGCGAGATCACCGTGTCGCTTGCCGATGGTGGCCAGACGGGGGCCGCCTTGGCCATCGTCCAGAAGACGCGGCGCGGCAGCAAGCCCGGCGCAGCGGTGTCGAGCGAACCGGTGCGGCTGATCGGCGGCGTGAGCGCCATGAAATTCGAATATCTCGACAACGCGCTGGCACCGCCATCGTGGCTGCCGGGCTGGAATGCGCCGCGGCAACTGCCCGCCGCCGTGCGCTTCACCCTTTCGGTGGTGCGCGATGGCGCGGCCTATTCATCGCGGGGTTTTGCCCGCCTCGATATGGCCAGCACGCCGGCGCCTCGCACGAATTGAGCGCGCGCTCTCCGGACGCCGTCAGTTGCTGACGTCCTGGTCCTCGCCGGTTCCGTCGGGCTTGCCGTCCTTGCCAAGGCTGCGGATGACCACCCCGCTGGCATCGGCCTTTACTTCGTAGGAATAGGGCCTGCCCCATGGATCCTTGAGGCCGGTTGTCCCCTTGAGGTAAGGCCCGTTCCAGCGCGTTTCGCCGGCAGGCTGCGCGACCAGGGCGTTGAGCCCCTCTTCAGAGGTCGGGTATTTCGCATTGTCGACATAATAGAGTTCGAGCGCGCTTTCGATGTTGCGGATCTGCGCCTTGGCCGCATTGGTCCTGGCCGCGCCGAGATAGCGCAGCACCTGCGGTGCCGCCAGCGTGGCGATCAGCGCGATGATGGCGAGCACGACCAGGAGCTCGACCAGGGTGAAACCGCTTTCGCGATCGTCGCGGTCGTGGCCCGATTTTTCGGAGGGTTGAAGAAAGCGCATCATCAGAGCAGCCCCATGTCTAGACCTGCAAATTGCTCCAGCGCCCAGCTTGCGCCGAGGCCGATGGCGATGAATGGACCGAAGGCGACCCGGGCCCGCGCTGCCGCCGGCCCCGTCGCGACCACCTGGCCGCCGACGAACAGCAAAGCGCTGGCGCTGGCGATGAACAACAGCACCGGCAACAACAGCGGGCTGATCCAGCACGCGGCGGCCGCCAGCATCTTGACGTCGCCGAGGCCGAGGCCGATCCGGCCGGTCATGAGGAAATGGCCGCGCCGCAGCAGCCATGCGGCGGCGAAGGTGGCGGCGGCAAAGAGGAGCTGCACCGGCAGGCCGTCTGCCTCCGCCGCCAGCTGGTAGGAAAGACCGATGCCGGCGAGCGCCAGGTTGAGACCGTCCGGAATGATCTGCCGGCGGAAATCGGTGATCGAAATGGCGGCGAGAACGGCCGCCAGGGCGATGGTGGCGGCAAGCACGAGAGAGGGGTGCGTCACCATCGTCAATACGCCAGCCTCTTCAAATCCTGCTGCAGCTTGGTGCCGCCGCGCCGCTTCTGGATCGGCGTCTGCAGGCTGATCTTGCCGCGGAATTCGTCCGTCACCTCGCGGGCTTCATTGATATCACGAACGACATGCGGCCGGATGAAGATAATCAACTCGGTCCGCTTGATGGTGTCGTCCTTTTGCTTGAACGCATTTCCGAGAATCGGGATGTCGCCGAGGATCGGCACCTGGCTGCGGTCGACACTGTTGTTCTGCTGGATGAGGCCGCCCAGTGCCAGGCTCTCGCCGTCATTGACCAGCACGCGCGTCTGGATCTTGCGTTGCTGGATGGTCGGCGAGTCGATATCGGAACTTTCCGTCTTGGTGACGTTGCTGACCTCCTGCTGGATGTCGAGCATCACCCTGCCGGCATTGTTGATGCGCGGCGTCACCGTCAGGATGACGCCGGTATCCTTCATCTGGACCGAGTTGATGATCGGCGCGCTGCCGTTGCCGGTGTCCTGCGATTGCTGGGTCAGGATCGGCACCTGGTCGCCGACCTGCAGGATCGCCTTCTGGTTGTTGAGCGCCATGATGGTGGGCGCCGAAATGACGTTGACGTCGGTGATCTTGGAAAGCGCGTTCAGCGTCACCTGGATGTTGTCGGTGGCGTAGCTCCAGTTGAAGCCGGGCAGGGTGGCCGCCGCGGCTGCCTTGGCCACGTCGGTCACGGAGACCTTGGTGCCGCCATTTTCGAAGAACCAGCGCAGGCCGTATTTCAGGTCGTCGTTGAGCGTGACTTCGGCGATCACCGCTTCGAGCATGACTTGCGTCGGCAGCACGTCGACCTTGGTCAGGATCTGCTCGATGCGTTGGTAGTCGCGCGCGGTGGTCTGGATCAGCAGCGCATTGTTCTCGACATCGGCGACGACGGTGGCATGGGCGGGCGCCTCATTGTCCTGCTGAGGCAGCGAGGGCGACGGCCCGGTCAGCGGCGCCGGCGTGACCCCGTCCGACTGCATGGCGATCGGCGTCTGGTCCGGCGACACGTTCGTGCCGCCCGATTGGCCTTCGGTCTTCACCGTGGTGCCGAGAACCGAGCTCAGCACCGATGCCAGTTCCTTGGCCGGCCGGTTCTGGATCTGGTAGACGAAGAGCTGGCTTTCATTGGTCTCGGCCAGCCTGTCGAGCTTGTTGATCCAGGTCGCCGCGCGCGCCAGATAGGCCGGGCGCGAGGTGATCACCAGCACCGAATTCAGCCGGTCATTGGGGATGAACTGGATCAGCTTGGCGCCCGGACCGTCCTTGGTGCCGAAGATCGAATCGAGTTCGGCGGCGACCGCTTCCGGCTTCGAGGTCTTCAAGGGATGCAGCGCCACCGACATGCCGCGCATCCAGTCGACATCGAACACCGAAACGGCTTCCCGGATGGCATTGAGGTCGCTGTCGCTGCCGGCGACGGTGATGATGTTGCGGGTGGAATCGACGCGCAGCACCGAGCCCTGGCGGGTGATCGGTTCGAGAATGGTCTTCATCTCGTCGGCGGCGATGAATTGCAGCTGCAGCACCTGCACCTTGACGCCAGGGCCGGACGGCGAGGTCGACGGCACTGAGACCGGCGGCGTCGAGGCCATGATCTCCGACAGCGGCACGATCTGGTAGGTGCCGCCGCGGCTGGTGATGCCGGCGGAATTCACCGCCAGCGCCGATTGCAGGATATCGACCAGCGCATCCTGCGACACCGGCTGCGAGGTCTGCAGCGTGACCGTGCCCTGCACGCGCGGGTCGACGATGTAGTTGAGGTGAAGCGCATCGCCCAGCACCGCCTTGGCCGCGTCGGCGATCGGCGCGTTGACCAGGTTGAGCTCGAACTTGCCGGAACCGTCGCTCGTCACCTTGGTGACCGGCGCGCCCGACGAGACGAACTGGCCGGTGCCCTGATACTGCGCCCCGTTGAAGCGCTGTGCCGCGCTCGACGCAGAAGTGACGGCGGCAGGTCCGGTATAGCCCGCTCGCAGGGGCGAATTCTTGGCGTGCAGGCTGTCGATGGTCTCGGTGAAAAAGTCCTTGCCCGGCGCGGAGGTGCAGCCGGCAACAGCCAGCAGCGTGAACAACACGACGCAATGACTCGGCTTGCTCGACATCCACCCGATTCCCCTAGGGCTTCAGTCTAGGGCTTCTTGCTGGCGGATGTCGGGAATGATGGCGGTGTTTGGGGTCTATCCACAGGGTAGGTGGGGGGCGAGGCTGCTGCGTCAGGAGAAGAGTGCGAGGGATTTGAGGATCGATGGACGCCTGTTACTCAAGCAGAGGGGCATGATCTTATCCGAGACGGCTTTGGACTGCAGAGGCGGGGTAGCCTTGGCCTGGGAGGTCAAGCCGACATTGCGAAAAAGTGCACTGTCACCGTAATCCAGACCAGGACGACGATGCGGGCGAGGCGAGCCATGCGGTCAATCTACACGCGGCGGCAGCCAGGCGAACGGGATAAAAAGTGCACTGTCACCGTAATTCCGCCGACATATATTACATAAATTCAGAAGGCATTTTGCGTCACTTTATCTTTGCTTGCTTCGCATGCTTAAGAAGCTGTTTGATAGCTTGCTCGCGTCCATGGCGCTTCGCTTTCGAGAGCAATTCAGTCTCTATGGCTTCCGGCTCCTCGGACGCAGATATTTTCGCTGGGACATTATGAAATATGTCAGCAACAATCTGCGCCTCCTCCAGGCTAGCGCTCGCTCGTATTTCAATCAGCGCTACCCCGAGCACATACAAGATATCAGTATAACGCTTTGCCGAATTAGTGTTTTCCATTCCTAATGACCATTGTCCATTCACGATAACATTAGCTCTAGGTGTCTGTTCTGTTTCCGTGATCGCCAACTGCGCCTGGATTATTTCTGGTACCTCCAGCCGTTTCTCCATTCCCGGATCCACTTTTGGAATTACGGTGACAGTGCACTAATTTTGCCCCGCCGGCCTCGCTTCCCTGGTTTTACGGCTTTTCCAGTTTGGGCAGCAATCCGGCTGAGAAAGGCCTCGCCGCCCACCGGTCGGCCGACGCTCTCGGCTTTGCGCAGTGCGTCGAAGGCCGCTGCATCCGTCTCGACCAGGTCGAACAGCCCGCTCGATGATCGCAGACGGTCCCTCATTGGCTGCGGATCGGTAACTCCGTCGGGCTCGCCGGTGAGATGCGCCCGGGCGCTTGACCGGGGCCAATCGGCCGCCTGTTTCACCAGCCCTGCGCGCACCGGATTCAGTCCGACATAGCGCACTGCTGACAAAAGGTGGTCCTCGTCCATCGCGACGGCGCCGAAGCGGCCTTGCCAGAAATGTCCGGCTTTCTTTTGCCGCGCATGGATGATGCCGGCATAGGCGCGGTGCACCTTTGCGAGCGCGCGCCGCAGGCCGTCCGGGTCGGTCGGCGTCAGGATCAAATGCACATGGTTTGGCATAAGGCACCACGCCCAGGTGCCGACATTGACAGCGCGGCAATGCTCGACCAGCAAGGTCTTGTAGAGCGCGTAGTCCTCGGACGTGAAAAACACTTTGGTCCGCCCGTTGCCGCGTTGTGTCACGTGGTGCGGCAAATCGGGGACGACGATGCGGGCGAGGCGAGCCATGTGGTCAATCTGCGCGCGGCGATAGCTAGGCGAACAGGGTAAAAAGTGCACTGTCACCGTAATTTCCGTCGCAATTTCTAATGCAATGTGGGACTAAGGTATTGCGAAATAACTCGTATAATATCAAGAACGGAGTCAATGTTGTCGGAATTCGTATGCTCACGAGGAGCAATCCAATCAAGCTCAGGAATTTCCGGAAAATTTATTTGAGTTCTAAAGGTTATAGCGGTGAGGTCATTGTGGGTAAGTAAAGATGGCTCGCCTTGTCCAAAATACGGAAAACGAAAACTCAACCAAATTTTACCCCCGTATCTAGTTTTCACAGACATTCGCATAGACACTCGATGGCCAAACCTATCATTCAAAAAACCTGAGAAAACCAAATCGCTGCCATCAAACTCTACGGTCGGATAATCCAGGTTCATCGATGGAATCGTATTAAAAATATAGGGTTTTAGGTGTCTATAATTGGATATTTTCATATCATTCGCAGTCAAGCGTAGCGGAGAGGCGCTATAGTTAACCTCAAGCCTCCAATTCTCAACTGCTTTCTTGAAATTATCAAATACCTCTATATTTTTATTATCTGGGTTAATTCCGCAAAGGTCTGCACTGCGTATTGTGGTTATCATCTCTTCAAGCTCACCGACAAAGCACCCAGTGCGTTTCGCCCAGAAATCTGTCGCCATAAGCCACGGAGAATTATAGCTAATTCCACTAAAGCCACCTCTATGGCTGTCAAAATCACGCAAAATTGTTGCTAATAGATCCCGCAAGCCCTGCATTCTCGCATCAGTCACGTAATCTCTCCTCTCTAGTTGCTTATGGTGAGCGCGGTCGTGGACGACCGACTGGGCCTGGCATGGCGATTGGTGGACCTCTTTCAATCCCCTGAATAAGTCCGTTTAGAGCATCATTTGCCCAATTGCTCGCATTTTGTCTTGCGTTGTCAAATACGTTAGTATTGGTCTTTACGAGATCATAGTTCGCGATACCAGGTATTTTGCTTGTGTAAGTAAGAACATCGTAATTGCTTAAATCAGTTCCAACTATATGACCGATGATGGCCCGATCCTTTACTGCCTTAGAAATCTCGTCAGGTGTTGCTGGACGCAAATCAATACCCAAAGCCTTCGCCGCTGCCTGCCATTTGCCGGCTTGAGCGGCATCTTTTGCCTGAAGGTCGGCGCGGTATACGTGTGTTACCGGCTTCCAGTCGAAGTAGCTGGCCGATTTTGGGCCTGTAATCTGGATGGCGTCTGGTCGGCTCTTTAGGCCTATTTTACCTCGAGTTGTAATGAATCCAATTAAATCATCTGCCATCTGCTTTATGCTAACTTCTGGTGTGAATTGATGCTCTTTACTGTTGCCACCCGCCAAGCTGCCAGCCAACTTGTCATGCGCTAACGTTCCGTTGATCGAGTTGAATTTCGAGTCAGGCTCGTTTGTCTCGACAGCATGCCCATTCGGATCACTCTTATTGACCGGATCATTCTGCGCGTACGCATACCGGTTGGTCCCAGCACCCGGTAGCGTCGGATCCCAATCATCCGGCGAAATAAACCGCCCCAGCACCGGATCCATATACCGCGCATTGAGGTACAGCAGCCCGGTCTCGGCATCGAAGCGCTCGCCGATGTAGCCCTTCTGCGTCTGGAAGCCGGTGTTGAGGCTCTCGCCATAGGTGGCGTAGCTGTTGCCTTCGACCAGGGCGCCCGACATGTCGGTGACCATGCGCACCGAGGCCAAATGCTCGCGGTGCAGGAAGTATTTTGTGGTGCCGACCACCTTGATGTCGGGATGCGGATAGCGCGTGTAGATCTCCGCGCCCGGTGTCGCCGGATTGATCTCGACATCGGCGTCGGGATAGAGCGTCGTCGCGAAGCTCGATGTCTTCCTGGCGCGCGCCCCGTCCGGGCCGTAGGCAAGATTGACGGTGTTGGAGGCAAGGCTGACCGTCTTCAGCCGGTTGGCCTCGTCCCAGGCGAGCGCGCGGCTGCCGTCGGAGGTGAGATTGCCATTGGCATCATAGGCCATCGCATTGGCGCCGACGCTGATGGGCGCATGCGGACGAGCTGCGCTCGCCGCGGGGTAGACATAGCTGCCGGCGACACGCGAGCGCGAGAGCATGTTGTCGTTGGCGGCATAGACGAAGCTTTCGTCGAGCGTGTTGTCGCCGAGATTGTCCGCCGAGATCAGCCGGTCGGCATTGTCGTAGACATAGTTCCAGCTGTTGGGTCCCGTGGCCGAGGCCCCGACAATGTTGGTGATGCGGCCGAGGGCGTCGCGCGTGAACTGGCGATCCATCATTGGCCCGTTGGGGCCAGATGTGGTGATCCGCGTCACCCAGCGGCGGGTCGGCGAATAGGTGAAGGACGTCTTCACCCCATTGGCGTAGGTGATCTCCTTCGTCTGGCCATCGG
Organism: Mesorhizobium huakuii; assembly: GCF_030160235.1. GTDB lineage: Bacteria > Pseudomonadota > Alphaproteobacteria > Rhizobiales > Rhizobiaceae > Mesorhizobium > Mesorhizobium huakuii. Next base: position 60,648 of record NZ_BSNY01000005.1, on the reverse strand, counting down.
CCTCGTAAATGGTCGAGGTGATGTAGCCGGGAGCCGAGTACAGCTTGTTGCCGGCGGTGTATTGCAGGCGGTGGTCCCAGTCGCCGAACCACAGATCGCCCGGCTGGTAATTCCTTAGGAGGGTCTGGCCGGCCCTGTCGCGGATGTCGACCGTGGTGTGCGTCAGGCCGGCAATGGTCGCGTCATGCCTGCCGAGCTTGCCAAGCCCGTCATAATTGTAGCTGTGCGTCGCCGTCGCATTGGTCGAGGTGGTGAGCTGGCCGATGTTGTACCAAGAGCTTGGAGCCGCCTGGTCATAGGTGTTCTGGGTGAGCACAACCGGGCTGCCGCCGGGTGCCGTTGCTGTCTTCAGGAGCAACCGGTCCATCTGGTCGTAGCTGAGATTGGTGACCGTGCCCCTGGCATCGGTCTGGCTGACCAGTCGGTTGGCGGCATCGTAGACATAGGTCCAGGTGCCGAGATCGGGATCCGACGCCGACAGCCGGTTGCCGAGCATGTCGTAGGTGTAGGTCCAGGTCGAGCCGCTGGTGTCGGTAAGGCCGACCAGCCGGCCAAGCACGTCGAAGGTGCGGGTTTGCGCAAGCTGAAGACCGGCGAAGTCACGAACCACGCCCGCGACATCGCCACGCGTCGACCATGCCGTCCGGGTCTGATGGCCGAGCTCGTCGGTCATTGTCGTGCCATGCAGCCGCGGGGTGGTGGTGGGCGCGGTGGCGAGATCGTTGAGATAGCTGCGCTGGCTGCCATCCGGATTGACGGTCTTGGTCAACTGGTCGGCCCAGTCGTAGCTATTGGTGGTCCACTGCGCGGTCTCGCCGACGAAGCGAGGGAAATCCGTGCGCAAGACATTGCCGCGCGGATCATAGTCGGTGTCGGCAATGCGCCTTGGCCCAGCTGCTGTCTCTCCGGGCGTTTCCACGTGGTAGACCCGGCCAAGCCCGTCATACCAGGAGATGGTAAAATCCTCGCCCGCGCCATTGGGGAGCGGCGTGTATTTGATCAGCGCCTGCGCCCCGGGGTTGCCCTCGTTGACAAACTGGTTCCTGACATAGGCGCCGGTGACGCTCTGCGATGCCTGATAGAGACGGCAGAACGGATCGTAGGCAAAAGTCTTCACCAGGCCGTTGAAGTCGGTCTTCGTCGCCGGCAGGCCGCAGACGGGATTGTAGGTCGCCGTCGAGACGAAGCGCGTATCCGCCGTCTGCCCGCCCGTCGCGAAGTAGCGCGGCGCCCGTTCGGTTACCGGGTAGAGATGATAGGTGGCGTCATAATCCCATTCGGTCTTGTGGCCGAGCCCGTTGGTGGCAGAGATCCTGTTGCCATAGGTGTCGTAGGCAAGGAGTTGGTAGCTGAACTTCTGCGGCGTCGCATAGACATCGGCATAGTCAATCGCCCAGGTCAGATTGCCCTTGGTCGGCGGCGTATCGTTGTTGGCATGCTGGTTGTCGTAAAACAGCGACTTGTAGTTGATGAACGGGAACGACCAGTCAAAGCCCGCCTGAGCCGTCTCAATACGCGGGAGCGAGACGATATAGGCCGATGTGTTCGGCGCGAACCACTTCTGGTTCCAGGTCTCGTCCCCGCTCGCATCAGTGCGGCCATAGTCCTTGAGGCTGACGATGTTGTTGTAGGCATCGAAGCCGCGCTCGACCCGGAGCGTGTACGTGACGTTCTCGATGAACGTCGTGTCGGTCGCCGTGTTCTGCACGGTGTAGGGTTTTGTCGCCATATTGACCGCATAGGTCTCGGCCACCTGCTTGTGGACCGTGCCCGCGCCATCCTTCCACACCGTCAGCGACGGCAGGCCGTAGCTCGCCAGATCCTGGCGATAGGTGGTCGTCACCGTCGAGGGCGCCGTCTCGCCATTGGCCAGCGGTTTTGTCTCGACGATCGAGGCAAAGCCGAGGAACTTGCGCGCCGCCGGATCGTACTTGCCGCCAGCATAGGTGTATGTGCTCACCGCCGTCTGGCCACGGCCGTCGCTCACCGAGAGCCTCGTCACCGCATGCACCACTTGCGGCAGGTAGTTGTTCTGCCAGGTCGACGACGGTGTGTATTCGGCTGCCACCGTGCCGCCAAGCTCAGTGGTGATCTGCTTCAGCAGGTTCGGATTGCCCGTCCCGGCGTTCGAGATGAACATGTGGCTGGAGTCGGTGAAATCAGGCAGGCCGTCGCCGTTGAAATCGCCGATAACCGTGCCGGCAGTCATCGCGGTTGGCAGCGTGAACTGCACAGGTGTCATCGACGTCGACGATGGCCGCAGCGAGAAAACGCCTACAGCGCCGCTGTCACCGATCGTAATGACATCGACGCGGCCGTCATTGTCGAAATCTCGAAGACTGGCATTCTTTCCCGCGATCGTCGAAACGGAATAGCCCTTGAAGCCCACTCCGGTCGATAGCCACAGCCCAACAGTATCCGAAGTGCCGTCATAGCGTAGAATATCCGTCGCGCCGTCGCCATTCACATCGGCCAAGACGCAAGTGCCCGAACTCCCATAGGGTGAGCCTGGTCCTTGACAGTTGATTCCGAACGACGCCCCACTGATTTGCCATGTACCGTTCGAAAGCTCGCCTTTCTTGACCGAGTTTCCTAACGCATATAGCGGCCGCTGCCTGCCATTGCCGAGAAAGTCGCCAACCCCGACGGCACCCCAATTATTGGCGTTGAGATTGTCGATGCCATCTCCATCGGGATCGGCAACGAAGGCCGGGACATTGTTGAACGGAGTCGAACTCTCGCCATAAGGAAAGACACTGCAGACGGATTGATAGCCGGCCGGTGGCGTGGGGTTGCAGGGAACTGGCGTCAGGGCCAGTTGAGTGTCAGTTAGCATGAGCCCGGAGGACGCCGAATAAGTGCAGATATCGCTGCCGCTGTGCGTTGGGTGGCAAGAGACGCTGGTGCGGAATTGGGCGAAGTCCATTGTATTCTTAGTGGAATTGAATCGACCAGCCAGGCTTCCAAGGAAGCTGCCTGGTATATTGTTTCTTGATAGTGCTGTTCCGGTTGAGTTAAATTTTATTACACTAACATAATCTTTTGTTGTTGTTCTATATTCTCCGCCGCCTATCGATGTTTTTGTAATTTCTTGGTATGGTCCATAGATTTCATCGCGACCGTCAAAATTCAAATCCCCGGTTTCGTGTGGGTAGACGTAGCTTATTGAGTTGGGCGCCGAAATGTGTTCAGAGATCGGTGTATTGGCAGTCGAATAAACCCCATCAGTATTCTGATACGTCATCTGGGCGATGACCTTCGCGGAGCCGCTGGTGATGGTTCCGTCGACCGCAATTGTCGCGTCGGTGCCGTAGCGGGTGATCTGGGTCAGCCGCGACGCGTTGGAGAACGGCGCCTGGTCGTAGGTCAGCTTGTAAGCGCCACGCAGTGCGCCGCTCACCCTGACGCCGATCGCCTTGATGCGCTGGCTGGTCTCGGAGATGTCTCGGCCATTGCCCATCAGGATCATGTCCGGACGGGTCTCGTAGTAGAAGGTTATGCTGGTGCCGTTGTAGCTGACGCTGGCGGGATAGCAGACCGGGCTCGCCGGGCAAGAGTAGCTGTAGGTGACCGTGTTGCCGTTGGTGTCGGTGACCGAAGTCAACAGCCAGCGGTAGCTCATCGCCAGGTCATAGGCCGGTGTGCCGGCGGTCGGATTGAGGTTGGCGACCGCACCCACCGAACGGAAGGTCGAGACGGTGCCGTCCCTGTCCGTCACCGTCCATTGATTGGCGGAACTGTTGAAAGCGATGCGGCGATAGCTCTCATTCTCCGTCGCATGCGTGCCGCCGGTCGCGCAGGATGGCGACACCATGCCGGCAGCGCAGGCCACCATCGCCTGACCGTCGAGCAGATAAATGTCGTTGGCGTCATAGGCCGGCATGCCGTAGCCCGGCGTCGCCCGTTCGATGACGTCAAAACCATCGAGGCCCCAGGCATAGCCGAGCCAGCCCTGGTAGAGGCCGCCGAGCTTGGTCTTGCGCGAGGAGTTGTAGTTCAGCGCGATCCGCGGCTCGATGCCGTGGAAGGCGGGCACGTCGATGCCTATCGAATAGCCGAGATTGCCGTTGCCGGCAGCCTTGGGCAAATCCACCTTCGGCGTGCCGATCGCTTCGGGGTCGCCGCTGTCGGTCGTCGCGGCTGCCGCCGCCATTGCTTGCGCCGCCGGCTCCTCGGGTGCGGCCTCTGTGTCAGTGGTCTTGGCCGCCTTGCCGGTTGCCTTCGTGGTCTTGGTATCTGCGGCCTTGGTGCCATCCGTGGTGCTGGTATCGTCGGCGGCTTTGGCATCGGCCGGCTTGGCGCCGACCTTGGCCGCCGCATCGGGACTGCCGGTCGCGGATGAACCATCTCCGGTTGGCTGCGCCGGTGAAGAACTCGACGGGCTGCCCGCGGCCTGTCCGCCGGCTCCCAGCGCCGCCCCGCCATTGCCGTAGCCGGCAGCAGAATTTCCTGCAGTCGCGGAAGAGCTTTGGCTCTCCTGCGCGAGTGCTGCCATTCCTTCACTTCGGCTAATATAAGAAACAGCAGAAATATCCGCGCCGACGACACTTGCGGCAAGCACTACCGCGCCAACAAGCAACCGTTTCATGAGTCCCCCGAGCCAAGTTGCTTATCGTTACGCACCTTTCATTTGACGGATACGACACACCATCGTCACAAAGCCAATATCCACAGACTTATTTTCGGAGGGGAACAATAACACTGCGGGAGCTCAGTGAATGTTAGACGGATCGAGCGCCTTTTCGAACGATGCGATCCATCGCACTGCATCGCAGGTATGGAAAGGCGGCGGAGAATTTCGTGATGTCGGGTTCTGCACTCGGCATTGGCCGAGGGCCAGCAAGGACTGCTATTCAGCGGCTCTATTGCCTACGGGCGGCAATGATCCACGCGCGCCATAGGACGGTCATATGCGCCAGCAAATCGCGCGGCCGCTGAGATGTCCTGTCGTGCGCTTCATCGGTTCGTGCAAGCTTCGGCTGGCGGTCGAAACAGCCCGGCAGCCTACACCGGCTCCGCCTCGTCCATCATCTGCTTCACCGCATCCGCCGACCTGCGCATGCTCGCCTCGTCCGTGGCCCAGCCGGCGAAGCGTTCCAGCAGGTGAGCGAACGTCACCAGCTCCTGCTCGTCCCATTGCGCCAGGGACTCGGCGAAGATCCGCCATTTGGTCTGGCGCACCGCCGTCATCAGGCGCTCGCCTTTGGCGGTGAGCCTGAGGCAAATGCGGCGGGCATCGAGTTGCGACGCGACGCGCAAGGCGTAGCCGCGATCGACGATATCGGCCGAGATGCGGCTGGCGCGGGACGGGTCGATCCCCAGGCGCTCGGCGATGTTGCCGACGGTTACCTCGTCCTGCGGCGCGTCGCCGACGGCCGGATTGTGCGCAATGGCGATGATCACATCGAGATGGCTCACCTCGAGCGAAGGGTCGATGCGGGCCAGGATCAAGCGGCCGAAATCCCGGCGCTGGATGGAGCGGCGTACCTTGTTCAACACCGCATCGATGGCGGCGACGGCGTCGGCCGCCGCTTCCGACAGGCCATTGCTGCGCGCCAGATCGGCGAGGTCCCGGTCGCCATGCATCTGGCCCGGGGCGGAAAATCGGTCGGGCTTGTCCGGCCCGGTATCGTTGCTGCTCATATTAGAGCGCGCTAGCAAAAATATATGCCGATGTCAATTGCATGCTGATAGCATATATTTGATGTTGACATATATCTGCTGCGGGCACATAAACCGCCCGCCAATGTCGGAGACCCCCATGAGCATCGACTCGACCCTCCCGGATGCGCCGCCCGCAGAGGCCGGGGCCAAGCCCGACATGACGACGCTGGTCGTCTATTCCGGCGCGCTGATCGCCATGTTCATGGCCACCATCGACATGCAGATCGTCGTCACCGCCTTGCCCACCATTGCCGGCGAACTCGGCAATCTGCATCTGTTCGGCTGGGTCGGCGCCGCCTACCTGCTGTCGACCGCCGCCGTCTCGCCGTTCTACGGCAAGCTCGGCGACATGTATGGCCGCAAGAACGTGGTGCTGACGGCGATCGCCTTGTTCCTGCTGGGCTCGCTGGTCTGCGGCATAGCCTGGTCGATGGAGAGCCTGATCGCAGCGCGTGTCCTGCAAGGTATCGGCGGCGGCGGCCTGATGGTCTCGGCCTTCGCCATGATCGGCGAACTGTTCGGGCCGCGCGACCGCGCCAAATACCAGGGCTACAGTTCGGCGGTGTTCGCGCTGTCGTCGGTCCTCGGTCCCTTGGCCGGCGGCTATATCACCAGCCTGTTCGGCTGGCGCTGGGTGTTCCTGGTCAACCTGCCGATCGGCATCGTCGTGCTGGCGATCCTGGCATTCGCCATGCGCAGCCGGTTCAACGAGAAGCGGCACAGCATCGACTATCTGGGCGGCTTGCTGCTGGCCATCGGCACCACCGCAATCGTCTATTGGGGCTATCATCTGCTCGACCCCGCCGGACCTGACCTGCTCACCTTCGCGCTGCCGGTCGTCGCGCTGGCGGCAATTGCTTCGTTCATCCTGGTCGAGCGGCGGGCCGAGGAGCCGATCGTGCCCTTGCGGCTGTTCGGCATCTCGACGGTGCGCATCGTCTCGGGCGTGTCGGTGGTCGCCGGATCGGTGACCCTCGGCATGTTCTTCTATTTCGCGCTCTACATGCAAACGCTGACCGGGCTCAGTCCGGCCGAGGTCGGCTTCCTGTTCCTGCCGGCTTCCCTGACCTCGATGGTCATCTCGATCGTGGCCGGGCGGGTGATCGCCGCGACCGGTCGCTACAAATGGATGCCGGTGGTGGCGATGGGTATTGGCGGGCTGCTGATGATAGGCTTTGTCTTCATCAATTCGCACACGCCGATCTGGGTGCTGGCGGTGATGATGGGCCTGTTCGGCATCAGCATGGGCCTGCAGTTCCAGGTGCTGATCGTGGCGATTCAGGCCGCCGCGCCGCTGCAGGATATCGGCGCGGTGACGTCGTTGATCACCCAGGCGCGCACGATCGGCGCATCGCTGGGACTGGCGCTGAACGGCGCGGTGATGACCTGGGCGCTGAACCGGCAGACTTCGGAGCTTCCCGCCGATGCCGCCGCCCTGCTGCCGGACGGCCTGACCGGGCTGAACCCGCATCTGGCGTCAAGCCTGCCGACCGCGGTCCGCGACGTGGTGCTCGCCCACTATTCGAGTGGTTTCAACGTGATGTTCATCTGGGTGGCGGCGCTTTACTTCGTCGCCATGGCGCTGACGCTTCTGCTCGAGGATATCCAGATCCCGAAGCGCGGCTAGTCGGCCAGATGGTCCGCGGCCGGACGGCGCCCGTCGATCCATAAGGCAAGCAACGTGCAGGCGGCACCCGACAGCAGATAGGCGCCGGCGGCGATGAGGCCGAAATTGCCGGCCAGCAGCAGCGCTGCGAGCGGCGCGAAGCCGGCGCCGAACATCCACGCCAAATCCGAGGTGATCGCCGAGCCGGTATAGCGATACTGCCGTGAGAAGCTCGAGGCGACGACGCCCGACGATTGCCCGAAGCTCAGCCCCAGCAGGATGAAGCCCAGCACCATGAACAGCGCCTCGCCGACGGCGCCGCCATCCAGAAGCTGCGGGGCAAAGCCGCTGAAGGTCGCGATGGCAATCGCCGAACCGCCGAGCAGCGCACGGCGTCCGACGCGATCGGCCAGTGGCCCGGACGCGACGATGGCCGCAATGCCGAACAACGCGCTTACCGCCTCGATCATCAGGAAGCGTGCCGGCCCCTCATTGGTGAACAGGAACACCCAGGAAAGCGGAAACACCGTCACCATGTGGAACAGGGCGAAGCTCGCCAGCGGCGCGAAGGCGCCGATGACGACGTTGTGGCCTTCGGCCCGGATCGTGTCCCTGATGCGCGTCGGCTGCAGGTCGCCGCTCTCGTACAGTTTCGAGAATTCAGGCGTGACGACGATGCGCAGCCTGGCGAACAGGGCCACGACATTGATGGCGAAGGCGACGAAGAAGGGATAGCGCCAGCCCCAGGAGAAGAAGTCGTCGGCTGACAGGTTGGCGACGAAGAAGGCAAAGAGGGAGCTGGCCACGATGAGGCCGATCGGCGCGCCCAGTTGCGGGATCATGGCATAGAAGCCGCGCCGGTTCTGCGGCGCGTTCAGCGCCAGCAGCGAGGGCAGTCCGTCCCATGTCCCGCCGAGCGCCAGCCCCTGGCCGATGCGGGCAAGCGCCAGAAGCCACACCGCGACCGCACCGATGTCGCCATAGGCCGGCAGGAACGCGATGGCGACGGTCGACGTGCCGAGCAGGAACAGCGCGATCGTCAGTTTCGCGCCGCGGCCATAGGCGCGGTCGATCGCCATGAACAGCACGGAGCCGAACGGGCGCGCGACGAAGGCCAGCGCGAAGATGCAGAAGGAATAGAGCGTGCCGGCGAGCGGATCGTGCGTCGGAAACACCAGCTTGGGAAACACGATGACGGAGGCGATCGCATAGACGAAGAAGTCGAAGAATTCCGACGTTCTGCCCACGATCACGCCGACCGCGATATCGCCCGCGCTGACTTGGCCATGATGCGAGCCGATCAGCTCGCTGTTGGTTTCGGCAGTCGAAGTCTGAGCCATCTTATCCGTCGCCACCGCGTGGAATGAACTGTCCGGAGCCCAATTCTGGGGATTCCCCAAGGGTTCCATTGTGCACTGCAAACTGCGCCAAAGCCATGCCGGCTGGGCATTGGACAAATTGTCCAATGTCACCACAGCGTCGCCAGCAGTAGCCCTTGGATCGATACCGCACTGCAACATGAACGGTTGCGGCGGTCCTTCGAGGGCAGCGTTCGATGAAACGATTTGGAGCCTTGCTTCTGTTTCCCTTGGCCGGGCTGTTGAGCGGCTGCGATCTGGTCGTGCTTGCGCCTGCCGGCGATGTCGCGGCCCAGCAGCGCGACCTGCTCGTGGTCTCGACCTTGCTGATGCTGGTCATCATCGTCCCGGTCATGGCGCTGACGGTCTTCTTCGCCTGGCGCTACCGGCAATCCAACGCCTCGGCGACCTATGCGCCGGACTGGGATCATTCGACGAAACTGGAACTGGTGATCTGGGCGGCGCCCCTGCTTATCATCATTTGCCTTGGCGCGCTGACCTGGCTCGGCACGCATCTGCTCGACCCGTACCGCCGGATCGACCGCATCGAGCCCGGCCAGCCGGTCACAGAAGCGCACAAGCCGCTCCGGGTCGAGGTCGTGGCGCTCGACTGGAAATGGCTGTTCATCTATCCGGATTACGGCATCGCCTCCGTCAACGAGCTGGCGGCGCCGGTCAACCAGCCGATCGACTTCCGCATCACCTCGTCGGCGGTGATGAATTCCTTCTACATTCCAGCCCTTGCCGGGCAGATCTATGCCATGCCGGCGATGGAGACCAAGCTGCACGCCGTCATCAACCGGCCGGGCACCTATAGCGGCTTCTCCGCCAACTACAGCGGCGCCGGTTTTTCCGGCATGCGCTTTGTCTTCCATGGCCTCTCCGACCAGGCTTTCGAGCAGTGGGTGGCGCAGGCCAGGACCGCGTCGGCGGCGCTCAGCCGCGACAACTATCTCGAACTTGAAAAGCCGAGCGAGAACGAGCCGGTCCGCCACTATGCCTCCGTCGATCCCGACCTTTACGGCGCCATCCTCAATCTGTGCGTCGAGCGCGGCAAGATGTGCATGAACGAGATGATGTCGATCGACGCCAAGGGCGGCCTCGGTCTCGCGGGTGTGCACAACACGCTGCCGCTGCAATACGACAAGCTCGCGCGGCGTGGCGCGGTGTTCGGCAACGATCCGTCCTATGTGGCCAGCATCTGCACGGCGGAGGAAGCGGCTGCGGCGGCGCGCGCGGCCAGCGATGCCACGCCGGCGAATTGGCCGGCCAGGAATCTTTCCCCGCTGCGCGGGGCAGGGCTGCTGAGGCCCGGGACCGAGAGCCGTCGCGCCGAGGCGGATACGCCGTCGCTCGGCCTGCTGCGGCGCGAATTGTGAGAGACAGCCGATGCCTGATACGCTGACCAAATTCATCTTCGGCCGTCTCACCCTCGACTCGCTCCCCCTGCACGAGCCGATCGTCGTGGCCACCTTCGTCGCGGTGGCGCTCGGCGGCATCGCCCTTCTCGGAGCGATCACCTATTTCAAGCTGTGGGGCTACCTGTGGCGCGAGTGGTTCACCAGCGTCGACCACAAGAAGATCGGCATCATGTACATGGTGCTCGGCCTGGTCATGCTGCTGCGCGGCTTCTCGGACGCCATCATGATGCGCCTGCAGCAGGCCATCGCCTTCAACGGCTCCGAGGGCTACCTCAACTCGCATCACTATGACCAGATCTTCACCGCCCACGGCGTGATCATGATCTTCTTCGTGGCGATGCCTTTCGTCACGGGGCTGATGAACTTTGTCGTGCCGCTGCAGATCGGCGCGCGCGACGTGTCCTTCCCCTTCCTCAACAATTTCAGCTTCTGGATGACGGTCGGTGGCGCCATCCTGGTCATGGCCTCGCTGTTCGTCGGCGAATTCGCCCGCACCGGCTGGCTCGCCTATCCACCACTCTCCGGCATTGGCTACAGTCCTGATGTCGGCGTCGATTATTATATCTGGGCGCTGCAGGTGGCGGGCGTCGGCACGACGCTGTCGGGCATCAACCTGATCTGCACCATCATCAAGATGCGCGCGCCCGGCATGACAATGATGCGCATGCCCGTCTTCACCTGGACGTCGCTGTGCACCAATGTGCTGATCGTGGCGTCCTTCCCGGTGCTGACGGCGGTGCTCTCGCTGCTGGCGCTCGACCGCTATGTCGGCACCAACTTCTTCACCAACGACTTCGGCGGCAACCCGATGATGTATGTGAACCTCATCTGGATATGGGGTCACCCGGAAGTCTACATCCTCATCCTGCCGCTGTTCGGCGTCTTTTCCGAGGTTACCTCCACCTTCTCCGGCAAGCGCCTGTTCGGCTACACCTCGATGGTCTACGCCACGGTGGTCATCACCATCCTGTCGTACCTGGTCTGGCTGCACCACTTCTTCACCATGGGCTCCGGTGCCAGCGTCAATTCCTTCTTCGGCATCACCACGATGATCATCTCGATCCCTACGGGAGCGAAGATATTCAACTGGCTGTTCACCATGTATCGCGGCCGCATCCGCTTCGAACTGCCGATGATGTGGACGATGGCCTTCATGCTCACCTTCGTCGTCGGCGGCATGACCGGCGTGCTGCTTGCCGTGCCGCCGGCGGACTTCGTGCTGCACAACAGCCTGTTCCTGATCGCGCATTTCCACAACGTCATCATCGGCGGCGTGCTGTTCGGCCTGTTCGCCGGCATCGCCTATTGGTGGCCCAAGGCCTTCGGCTTCAAGCTCGATCCGTTCTGGGGCAAGGTGTCCTTCTGGTGCTGGGTGGTCGGCTTCTGGTTCGCCTTCATGCCGCTCTACATACTCGGCCTGATGGGCGTGACGCGCCGCATGCGTGTCTTCGACGATCCCTCGCTGCAGATATGGTTCGTCATCGCCGCCTTCGGCGCGGTGCTGATCGCCTTCGGCATCGCCGCGTTCCTGATCCAGATCTTCGTCTCCATCCGCAAGCGCGAGGCTCTGACCGATCCGACCGGCGATCCCTGGGATGGCCGCACGCTCGAATGGTCGACCTCTTCGCCGCCGCCCGCCTATAACTTCGCCTTCACGCCGGTCGTGCGCGACAACGACGCCTGGTGGGACATGAAGAAGGCCGGCTACACCAGGCCGCTCTCGGGCTTCAAGCCGATCCATATGCCGAGCAACACCGGCACCGGCGTCATCCTGGCCGCCTTCAGCGTCGCGCTCGGCTTCGGCCTGATCTGGTACATGTGGTGGCTGGCGGCGCTGAGCTTCGTCTGCCTGATCGCCACCGCGATCGGCCACACTTTCAACTATCACCGCGACTTCCACATTCCGGCTGCCGAAGTCACGCAGACGGAGGAGGCGAGGACGACGCTCCTCGTCGCTCAGGGCTAGGGTTTGAGCATGGATTCGAGTGCGACCACGGCCGGCACGGAACCGGTCTTTCACCTGGAAGAAGAGCATGCGCATGCCGAAGGCAGCAGCACCATGCTCGGCTTCTGGCTCTATCTGATGAGCGACTGCCTGATCTTTGCCATGCTATTCGCGGCCTACGGCGTGCTCGGCGCCAACTACGCGGCGGGTCCCGCGCCGAAGGACCTGTTCGATCTCGATCTGGTGGCGATCAACACCACCATGCTGCTCTTGTCCTCGATCACCTATGGCTTTGCCATGCTGACCATGGACAAGGGCCGCGTCGCGGCGACGCAGGCCTGGCTTGCCGTGACTGGCCTGTTCGGCCTGGCCTTCCTGTCGATCGAGCTCTACGAATTCGCGCATATGATCCACGAAGGCGCCACGCCGCAGCGCAGCGCTTTCCTGTCGTCCTTCTTCACTTTGGTCGGAACCCACGGGCTGCACGTCACCTTCGGCATCGTCTGGCTGGTGACGCTGATGACGCAGGTCGCCCGGTTCGGCCTCATCGAGGCCAATCGCCGCCGGCTGATGTGCCTCTCGATGTTCTGGCATTTCCTCGACGTCGTCTGGATCGGCGTCTTCACCTTCGTCTATCTGATGGGGATGTTGCGATGAGCGCTCATGATCACGCCGAGGGTCACGGTCGCGCCCATGGCGGAGCCGCGCATGGATCGTTCAAGGGCTATCTGATCGGCTTCGTCCTGTCGGTGATCCTGACCGCCATACCGTTCTGGCTGGTCATGAGTGGCGCCATCGACAACAAGCAGGCCACGGCCATCGTCATCATGGCCTTCGCGGTGGTGCAGATCGTCGTCCACATGGTCTTCTTCCTGCATATGAACACCGCCTCGGAGGGCGGATGGTCGATGCTGGCGCTGATCTTCACGCTGATCCTGGTCGTCATCGTGCTGACCGGCTCGCTCTGGGTGATGTACCACCTCAACGCCAACATGATGCCGGGACTGCACGACATGCGCGAGATGCCATGAGCCCGGCGCCGGGCGCGGGGAGGACCACTGTCGAAGCACGGATCGGGCAGGCCGGCATCAGCTTGCCCGCCGCGCCAGGAAAGGGCTCCGGCAGATCGCCTGCGTCGCGCCTTTTCCTCGTCCTGCTTGGGCTCCTCGGCGTGCTGGTGTTTGTTGGGCTGGGCATCTGGCAGCTGGAAAGGCGGGTCTGGAAGGTCGACCTGATCGCCCGTGTCGACCAGCGCATCCATGCTCCGGTTGTCGATGCGCCAGGCCCGGCGACATGGGGCGGCATGACCGCCTCGGGTTACGAGTACAGCCATGTGCGGTTGACCGGGCATTTTCTCGGCGGTGCCAACACGCTGGTGCAGGCGGTGACGGAGCTTGGCGGCGGCTATTGGGTGCTGACGCCGATGCGGACCGACCGTGGCTTCACCGTGCTGGTCAACCGCGGCTTCATTCCTCAGGAGCGCAAGGCCGAGTTCGAACGGGAGAGCGGTGGCTTCGCCGCGCCGGCCATCATCGATGGCCTGTTGCGCATGAGCGAACCCGGCGGCGGCTTCCTGCGCAGCAACGATGCGGCAGACAATCGCTGGTATTCGCGCGACGTCGCCGCTATCGCGGCAGTGCGCGGCTTGACGAACGACGTCGCCCCATATTTCGTCGATGCGGCGGCATCCGGCGGCTGGCCGCGCGGCGGCCTGACGGTCGTGACTTTCCGCAACAGCCACCTCGTCTATGCTTTGACCTGGTTCACGCTCGCTGCGATGCTCGCCGCAGCCCTGGCCGCGCCGATGATCGGCCGCCGCCGGCGGCGAGGACCGGCACGATGAGCGCCCCGACGCAAACGCTTCGCAACGACAAATCCTTTGCGGCCGCACCGCTTGCAGGCAAGAACGGCGCGGCCCCCGATCCCGACGCGGCGAACAGGAAGAACCTGCTCCTGCTCATCCAGCTGCGTTGGCTGGCGGTGGCGGGCCAGGTGCTCACCATCCTGGTGACGGAATACTGGTTCGACATCCCGCTGCCTCTGGGGGAGATGGCCGGGGTGGTGCTTTTCCTGGTCGGGCTGAACATCTTCAGCCTGCTCGCTTTGCGCGGCCAGCGGCCGATCAGCAACGCGCAGCTGTTCGTCGCGCTCATCTTCGACATGGCGGCGCTGACGACCCAGCTTTACCTGAGCGGCGGTGCCTCGAACCCGTTCGTGTCGCTCTACCTGCTGCAGATCACGCTTGGCGCCGCGCTTTTGACGCCCTGGTCCACCTGGAGCCTGGTGGCGGCTGCTTCCGCCTGCTTCGTCTTCCTCACCTTCCAGTTCCAGCCGATCGCGATCCCGCATCACGGCGGCAGCGACCTTTTGGCCCTACATATCAGGGGCATGTTCATCTGCTTTGTGCTGGCGGCCGGCCTGATCGTCATCTTCATGACGCGCATCAACCGCAATCTGCGCGAGCGCGACGCCTATCTCGCCGATCTGCGCCAGCATTCGGCCGAGGAGGACCACATCGTGCGCATGGGGCTGCTGGCCTCCGGCGCCGCGCATGAACTGGGCACGCCGCTGTCGACCATCTCCGTCATCCTCTCCGACTGGCGCCAGATCCGCAGCGTCACCCGCAACCGCGAACTGGCCGGGGACGTGGCCGAAATGCAGGCGCAGATCGAGCGCTGCAAAAGCATCGTCTCGGGCATCCTGATGTCGTCGGGGCAGGCGCGGGGCGAGGGCACGATCCGCACCAGCATCCGCCATTTCCTCGACGATCTGGTCCAGGAATGGCGTGTCAGCCGCCAGCCGCTCAAGCTGGAGTACAAGAACGATTTCGAACCCGACGAGCAGATCGTCTCCGACACGGCGTTGAAGCAGGTCATCTTCAACGTGTTCGACAATGCTCTGGAGGCATCGCAGGATTGGGTCGGCGTCACCGCCGAGCGGCAGGGCGAGAAACTGGTGATCTCGGTGCGCGACCGCGGGCCAGGTTTTGACGAGGGTATTCTGGCGGCGCTTGGCCAGCCCTATATGTCAAGCAAGGGACGGCCTGGCGGCGGCCTTGGCCTTTTCCTCGTCGTCAACGTGGTTCGAAAGCTGGGAGGCGACTTTTCGGCACGCAACATGGAGCAGGGCGCCTGTGTTACGCTTTCGCTGCCGCTCGCGGCACTGACCGATGGAGATGATCATGAGGCCTGATCGATCCCTGTTCATCGTCGAGGACGACGCCACTTTCGCGAAGACGCTGAAGCGCTCCTTCGAAAAGCGCGACTATGACGTCGTGGTGTGCCACGGCAGGGACGAGCTGCTCGGCGCCCTCGAAACAGCGGTTCCGGCCTACGCCGTCGTCGATCTCAAACTTGGCGCCGGCGGCTCCGGGCTTGAATGCGTCAAGCTGCTCAGCGCCCGCGACGCTTCGATGAGGATCGTCGTGCTGACCGGCTTCGCCAGCATCGCCACCGCAGTCGAAGCGATCAAGCTTGGCGCATGTCATTACCTGGCCAAGCCCGCCAACACCGACGACATCGAAGCCGCTTTCGGCCGGGCCGAGGGTGATGTTTCGGTTTCCGTAAGCAATCGACCCACCTCGATCAAGAACCTCGAATGGGAGCGCATCCACGAGACGCTCGTCGAGACGGGTTTCAACATCTCCGAAACCGCGCGTCGGCTCGGCCTGCACCGGCGCACCTTGGCCCGCAAGCTCGAAAAACGCGTGGTGAGATAGCTCTACCACCGTTCTTCAGTGTCGTGGTGCGGCAGATCTATTCCGCAGCAAACCCAGCTAAGCCGCCGGCTTGATCCATAATTGTAGTGGGGCTGCAGCGATGCCGGATCGTGGAACGTGCCGACATGCAGCGCCACTTCGTTGGGCGATGCGTCATAGGTCAGGCTGAGCGGCTATCCACAGGCTGAACAGAATCCCCTTTGGGCAATTGGCGATGACCTGCGGCAGTTCGGCTCCGCGCCGGTCCAGGTCAGGCTCTGAGATGGCACCCACGCCAGAACCGCGAACGCGCTGCCTGTTGCTCGCCGGCACATATCGCAATGGCAGTAGTGCACCCCCGGTTCGCTTCGAACATTGAAGCGAACCCTACCGCAGAGACATCCGCCACTCACCGTCATCTTGGCGGCAACCCAGAAACAGCGCGGCCCCGCGTCCCCTCCGATGGTCACATCCGAATGCCTCCGTTCACGCAACGGAAACGTTGACCGGTTGCGTTGGTTGCTGCGGGCCACCCAGGAACGAGTCCCGGCTTGTGACGTTCCAATGTCCTGGAGGGCAATAGGAGAAGCCCATGAGAAAGTGCCACCGGTCGGAGATGCCTTGATGTCGGTGCCGGGCTTGGCATATGGGCCGTTGGGTCGCGGATGCATGCACGTCTGCGTGGATATGCAGCGGCTGTTTGCCGAACCGTCGCCGTGGGCGACACCCTGGATCAGGCGTATCCTGCCGCAGATTGAGAGACTGGTCGAGACACGGGCGAAACAGACGGTCTTCACGCGCTTCCTGCCTGCGCAAAAGCCGGGGCGGGGTGTTGGTACATGGAAGCGCTACTATGAGCGCTGGGCCTCGATGGCGATCGACAATATCGGTCTGGAAATGGTCGAGCTGTTACCGTCATTGGCTGCTTGCTGTCCGCCGGCGGCGGTCATCGACAAACATATCTATTCGCCCTGGTTTGAAGGCCGTCTTCGAGCCTTTCTGATGGAACACGAGATCGATACGCTGGTCGTCACTGGAGGTGAAACCGACGTGTGCGTCCTGGCCACGGTGCTCGGCGCCATCGATTTCGGCTATCGTGTTGTGCTCGTCACGGACGCGCTGTGCAGTTCTTCCGATGCAACGCATGACGCCTTGCTCACCGTCTATCACCAACGTTTTGCGCAGCAGGTCGAAACGGTCGAGATGGAGACGGTTCTTTCGAACTGGACTTGATGGCACCAGGCGTCGAGGAGGCAGAAGCCTCAGGTGCTTCTTCGCGCGAACTCGGATACCTATCTGTCGAGACAGGACAGACAGCGGAACAGGCAACAGACTTGGCGCAACGATCGGGCAGTGCTGATCTTCCACTTCACGGCGGACGCGTGCCGAAATGGCTGGGCGACCGCATGACGCGTCTCGGCGCCGTCATGTGCGAGGCGATCATTCATCACTATGGCCGCAATGAGTTGCTAAGGCGTCTGGCGCATCCATTCTGGTTCCAGTCCTTCGGCGCCGTGATGGGCATGGACTGGCATTCGTCCGGCATCACGACCAGCGTCGTCGGTGCCTTGAAACGCGGTTTGACGCCGCTGTCGGGCGAACTCGGCATTCATGTCTGCGGCGGCCGTGGCGCGCATTCGCGCAAGACCCCGCATGAACTCGCCGTCATCGGCGAGCGGATCGGCTTCGACGGAGCACGCCTGGCAACCGTCAGCCGGCTGGTCGCCAAGGTGGATAGTGTCGCTGTTCAGGATGGCTTCGACCTCTACCTGCACGGCTTCATCGTCACCGATGACGGCGACTGGGTGGTGGTGCAGCAAGGCATGAACGGCGACAGCAAGGTGGCGCGCCGCTACCATTGGCTGTCCGAGGGTCTGGAGAGTTTTGTCGATCAGCCGCACGCCGCGATCGAGGGCGCCAACCAGGGCGAGATCGTCAATCTGACCGACCATCGCGCCGAGGCCTCGCGTCAGGGACAGCTGGATCTGCTCCACGACCTTGGGCCGGACCGCATTCTGCGCGAGTTCGCTGCCTTGGACCCCGGCACCGCATCTGCTCCCGAGCAGCCTCTGCTGCCGCATCTGGTCATGCCGGCCCACCATGATGTTCGCGAAAGCGATGTCGTGATGCGTCGTCTTCATGGGAACATGGCGGCCGCCGCCGAACGCGGCCCGGAGGATTTTTCCGAGCTTCTGTTGGTTCCCGGCGTCGGCGCGCGCACGGTGCGCGCACTGGCCCTCGTCGCCGAAGTGGTGCATGGCGCGCCGTGCCGTTTTTCCGATCCCGGCCGGTTCTCGCTGGCCCATGGCGGCAAGGACAGGCACCCGTTCCCAGTTCCGCTCAAGGTCTATGACGAAACAATCGGCGTGCTGAAGTCGGCCGTGCAAAAGGCCAAGCTTGGTCGTGAAGAAGAAGTCGGCGCGCTGAGGCGGCTCGACGATCAGTCGCGGCAGGTCGAGCGATACGTCACCGGCCCCAGCCTGAAGGAAATCATCGCCGGCGAATTCGACCAGTCGCATCTGCTTGGCGGCCGCAGTGTCTTTGGTTGGGAACCGGCGCCGGACAAGGCGCCAGCGGAACAGAACAAGAGGGCATGAGGCCAGGCTGCCCTCTGCTGTCAGAACTCGAAAATCACTCGTCCAGATCGATCAACGCCACGCCCAATTCCGGACGTCTGCTGCGGCGCAGGTGGCCGGGAGCCTCCACCAGGGTCATTTCGAGCGTCGGTTGCACGATGGCCTCGAGCAGGTGCCCGCCGCGGGTCGTGCCGTCGCTCAATCCCAGCACCGTATGGATGTGGAGGCTGGGCTTGCCGTCGTCGCCCAGCGCCACATCGCCGATAGCGCTCAGCACTTCGCATTGTTCATCGATCGGGATTTGCGATAGGTCCTCGCAGTGGGGTCGAACCAGCCCACGATCGCTCTTTCAAAGGCGCCGATCGCTGTCAGGGAAGCACTGCCGACCCCTTGGTCGATCGCGAATGAGGTCAGCGCGCCGAACGCTTCCTCGCCGGGGTCGAGCACCACGACGAAAGTTCGCAGTCCGCTGGCCTTGTTGACGAGCCGCGATTTCATGCCTGTGCCATCATCGTGTTGGTCGTTCGGGCCAGACCAAAGAGTGCTTGTCGACGTCAATGGGCATGGTGCTCGGCATTCCGCTTGCGCGTTGCCGCGGCCTTCCTTGCCGATTCCGACCGGCTTGCGGCTGAGCGTGAGGCCGACGCCTTGCCGCCGCTCTTGCCGCCCTTGTGTGCTGCCGGGTGACCGGTGTGCTGGCCGCGCCCGGAGCCGCCTTCTTTCTTGCCGCCGCCATCATCCTTGTTGACGGTCGCCCAGGCACGGCGTTCGGCCTCTTTCTCCGAGACGCCGCGCTTCTCATAGCCTTCCGCAATATGGTCGGCCTTGCGTTCCTGCTTGTCGGTGTACTTCGATTTGTCGCCTCGTGGCATGGCCGTGTCTCCTGTTGAACAGGGTCTGAACGTGAAGCCGACGGGTGAGTTCCAAGCGATGCCTGAAAAGCGCATACATCGCACGGGACCTCAATAGCCGCCGATCACGGGCAATATCTCGCCCGTGATGTAGCTCGAGCAATGCGGCGAGGCGAGAAACACATAGGCCGGTGCGAGTTCTTCCGGCTGCGCAGGCCGCTTCATCGGTGTGTCCGCGCCGAACTTCGAAACGTCGTCGGCCTCCTTGTCCGAAGGATTGAGCGGGGTCCATACCGGACCCGGGGCAACCGCATTCACCCGTATGCCCTTGCCGAGTAGATTGCCGGAAAGGGCTCGCGTGAAGGCATGGATGCCGCCCTTGGTCATGGAGTAGTCGACCAGTGCTTTCGACCCGTCTATGCCGGTGACCGAGCCGGTGTTGATGATGGCCGAGCCCGGCTTCATATGCGGCACCGTTTCCTGAGCCATATGGAAATAACCGTAGAGGTTCGTCTTCAGCGTCGTGTCGAAATGCTCTTCGGTCAACTCGCCGAACTCCTTTGAATGAATCTGGAAAGCCGCGTTGTTGACGAGCACGTCGATGCGGCCGAATGCCTTGACCGTTTGCGCCACCGCATTGCGGCATTGGTCGCGTTCGCTGACGTCGGCTTTCACCAGGATGCAGCGCCGCCCTTCTGATTCGACGGCGGATTTTGTCGCCTTGGCATCCCTGTCTTCGGCCAGATAGACGATGGCGATGTCCGCGCCCTCGCGAGCGAACAGAACCGCCACCGAGCGGCCGATGCCGGAATCGCCACCCGTGATGAGAGCGACTTTGTCTTCGAGCTTTTTCGACCCGAGGTAAAAGGGCGCATCGTAGAGCGGCGCCGGTTTGAGCGCCCATTCACGCCCCGGTTTGGATTGGTGCTGCTCGGGGAAGGGCGGCTCCGGGTATTGTCGGGCGCCGGCCTGCATGGCGTGCTCAGCCTTGCCGTGCTCCTTCGATCTGTCCTTGGCATCGATGCCGCGCTGGATGTGACGTTGCTTGGCGGCTTCGCTGGCTGTCTTGTTCTGCATGGTTGTCTCCTCGGCTTCGGGGAAGAACAACGCATGTCAGGCAAAAAGGTTTGGGCAAAAGATCATCATGCGCCCGCGCATCATGCCACGCGGCGGTAGCTGTAGCGATCCCGGATGAATTCATTGAAGAAGCGGCCTTTCGAGGAAGCCCTCCTGAAAGCGGCATAGGTTGCCGGGGCAACGTCCTCGTAATCATAGCGATGGCCGCTCGGCACGAACCAGACGGAGAGGGTTCTGGTCGCGGGATCGTATTGTGTGTTTCGGATCGCGGTCGACGGCATCTTGGCACCTGACTGCTCAGCCAGATAATCCGCCAGCCATGGGTCCGGTTCCCTGCCATTGCCCATCGCATCGCCGTCCGCACGCGAGCACGGGCCCCGTATTGCCTTGCGGTCCAGCCTTCACCATCTAGGCGGGATGTCGTCGCTCAAATCGAAAGCCACCAGCCGCGCTCCGGTACTCCAGCATGATCTCTTTGGTGCCGCGGAGGATCTGCCCGAAGGTTTCGCTTACCGGCCCGGATTGATCACGCCGCGGGAAGAGACGGAGCTTGCCCGGCATCTTGAAGGACTTCCGTTTCAGGCGTTCGATTTCCATGGTCATCTGGCAAACCGTCGCGTCGTCGGGTTCGGTCTGCGCTATGATTATGACCGTCGCGAAGTCGTCGAGGCGCTGCCGATCCCCGGCTTCCTGCTGCCTTTGCGCGAAAAGGTCGCGGCCTTTGCGCGCCGGCCTGCCGAGGCGTTCGCGCAGGTGCTGATCAATGAATACCGGCCGGGCGCAGGTATCGGCTGGCATCGCGACAAGCCGCATTTCGAGGATGTCGCCGGCGTTTCGCTGCTGGCGCCCTGCGGTTTCCGGCTACGGCGAAAGAGCGGTGACGGATGGGAGCGCCGGACTGTCATTGTCGAGCCAGGATCGGCCTATCTCATGACCGGGCCTGCACGCATCGAGTGGGAACACAGTATCCCGCCGCTTGCCGAGCATCGTTACTCGATCACCTTGCGGACACTGCGCTCCCAAAACCCTTGAGCGGCATACCGGCGGTAAGGCCCAGGCCGATCGCCGAGGCTCTACTTCGCGCCGATGCCGGCAGTCAGGCCCCATCTATGCTGTAACCGGCGCCGGTGCAGAAGCTGGCCTTGGACGAGCATAGGAAAGCAATGAGTTCGGCCACTTCCTCCGGCTCGCCGATGCGGCCTTGGCGACTGGCGCATCCCGATGCGGCCGGACCATGGCTACCTGCTCGCCGACGACATCGGCAAGAGAAGATCAATCCAGGCTACTCGCTGATCGGCCGGCTGAAAGGCTTCGCCGAACTGCGCGGCATCATGCGCGCCGTGGGACAGTTCGGGCTGGCCTGACGGGGCAGGCACCTCAATGCAGGTGTCTGAGCTTGTCTGGGTTTCGCACGACATAGATCGCCGCGATCTTGCCGTCCTCGATGTCGAGTGCGGTGGTCTGGAGTTCGCCATCGGCTTCCAGGGTGACGAACCCCGGCAAGCCGTTGATGAAACCGACGCGGACAAGTTTCGAACCATGCGTGCGTAACCAGGCCGCGACCTGTTCATACTGTCTCATGACGGCATCGAAGCCCAGGGCCGGCTGCGTGGCCGCCGGACGCTTGCCCCCACCGTCGGCATGGGCAACGACGTCGGTCGCCAGCATGGCGCCAAGCGCCTTCATGTCGCCGCTGCGCGAGGCCGTGAAGAAGGCCTCGGCGAGCGCCAGGCCGCGTTGCCTTTCCACCGTGAAGCGGGGCCGCGCCTCGCGGACATGGCCCCGTGCCCGGGCCGCCAGCTGGCGGCAGGCCGCCGGGTCGCGCTCGATGGCGGCCGCGACTTCGTCGAACCCGAGCCCGAACACATCGTGCAGCAGGAAGGCTGCCCGCTCGAGCGGAGACAGGCGCTCCAGCACCAGCATCAGCGGCAAGGTCACGTCCTCCACCTCGTCCTCTTCCACCACGGGATCGGGAAGCCAGGGGCCGACATAGGTCTCGCGTTTGCGCCGCGCGGATTTGAGCTGATCGAGGCACAGCCGCGTCACCGTGCGGCGCAGGAATGCCTCGGGCTCGCGCACCGCGGCGCGGTCGACCTTCATCCAGCGGATGAAGGCCTCCTGCACGGCGTCCTCGGCGTCCGACACCGAGCCCAGCATGCGGTAGGCGACACGCATGAGCTTGGGACGCAGCGGGGCGAAGCCCGCTGCGGTATCGTCGGCCGCCGAGCTCGCCATCAGGCTGCGGCCACCCGGGCGGCCTTCACGGCAGCCGGGTCGGCATAGAGGCCAAAACCGACGGCGATACGGTTCCAGGCGTTGATGATGTTGATCGTCAAGGTGAGCTTGATCTGCTCCTCCTCCGTGAAATGCGCCTTCAGCTCTTCATAAGCGCCTGCGCGGCCGGTGTCTTCCGAAAGTCGGGTCAGCGCCTCGGTCCAGCCAAGGGCGGCGCGTTCGCGGTCGCTGTAGCAGGGCGCCTCGCGCCAGGCCGGCAAAAGGTAGATGCGCTGCTCGGTTTCCCCGTTCTCGCGCGCCTCGGTGGCGTGAAGATTGATGCAGTTGGCGCAGCCATTGATCTGCGAGGCACGCAGCTTCACCAGTTCGGTGAGGCTGTGCTCGAGACTGGCGGCGGCGGAGAGCTCGATCGAGGAGCGCTGCCAGTTCTTCATCAGCGAAGGGGCGGCGGCGAAGAGGTCGATTTTTGCGGTCATGGTGGGCTTCCTTCTGTTGGTGCCGACCACATGACGAGGCAACATCTGCCGGTGTGACATGCCCGCGAAGATTTTTGCGCGCCGTCGGCCAAGTCACCTTCGGCCGTTCACCACTGCTGATGCGCACCAAGCTGCGGTCCGCCGTCGGGGTTAACTTGCGCCGCGTCTAATATGAGAGCAGAATTGAGGGCGTTTGAAGGAGAACGGCTCATAAGCAAATCGGGAGGAAACCATGACCACCATGAGCCTCACCACGCTTGATCGCGGCAAGACGACAGTCGACGCCGAAGCAATAGAAGCGCTCTCGGCACAATTGCGCGGCACACTGCTTCAGCAGGGAGATGCTGCCTACGACGAAGCCCGCACCATCTGGAATGCCACGGTCGACCGGCGGCCCGGGCTGATCGTGTGTTGCGTCGGCGCCTCCGACGTCATCCGTGCCGTGAATTTCGCCAGGGAAAACAGGCTTCTCGTCTCCGTGCGCGGCGGCGGCCACAACATTGCCGGCAGCGCCGTCTGCGATGGCGGTCTGATGATCGATCTGTCGCCGATGAAGTCGGTGCGGGTCGATCCCGCCGCACGGCGGGCGTGGGTCGGACCCGGCGCCACGCTCGCCGATGTCGACCGCGAAACGCAGGCCTTTGGGCTGGCGGTGCCGACCGGCATCAATTCGACCACCGGCATATCAGGCCTGACGCTGGGCGGTGGCTTTGGCTGGATCACCCGCAAATTCGGCCTGACCATCGACAATCTTGTCTCCGCCGATGTGGTCACCGCCGACGGCAAGTTGCTGCGCGCCAGCCAGACGGAAAATCCGGACCTGTTCTGGGCGCTGCGTGGCGGCGGCGGTAATTTCGGCATTGTCACGGCATTCGAGTTTCAGCTCCACCAGATGGGTCCGCAGGTTCTGTCGGGCCTTGTCGTGCATCCTTTCGCCGATGCCGAGAAGGTGCTGGAGGAGTATCGCAACGCGCTCGAAACAGCGCCCGACGAACTGACCTGCTGGGTGGTCATGCGGCAAGCGCCGCCGCTGCCCTTCCTGCCGGCCGAGTGGCATGGCAAGGATGTTCTGGTGCTGGCCATGTGCTATTGCGGCGATCTCCAGGCCGGTGAAAAGGCGACAAAGAAGCTTCGCGCCATCGGCTCGCCGATTGCCGATGTCGTCGGCCCCAACCCGTTCGCCGGCTGGCAGCAGGCATTCGACCCATTGCTCGCCCCCGGCGCCCGCAACTACTGGAAGAGCCATGACTTCACCGAGCTTTCCGACAGGGCGGTTGAGATCGTCACCGAAGCGATACGTGAGCTTCCGGGCCCGGAATGCGAGATATTCATCGGCCATGTCGGCGGTGCGGCGGGCCGTGTGGCACAGAACGCGACGGCGTTTCCGCAACGCAGTTCGCACTTCGTCATGAATGTCCATGCCCGCTGGCGCGAACCGGCAATGGACAGGGCCTGCATCGGTTGGGCGCGCGGCCTCTATGAGGCGGCCAAGCCCTATGCTGCCGGCACAGCCTATGTGAACTTCATGCCTGAGGACGAGGTCGACCGCGTGGAAGCGGCCTATGGCGGCAATTACCAGCGGCTTCTGGAAATCAAACAGCGCTATGACCCGCTGAACCTGTTCCGCATGAACCAGAATTTGCGGCCGAAACAAAGCCAGCGCGCCGCCTGAGCCGGCCGCGTGGCAGTGACGAAAATCCCGCGCCTCCACCGCAGGCGCGGGCTTTCGCGGGCCATGGATAGGTCATGGCTCTTCGGCGGCTCAGTTCACATGAGCTGCCACCGCGTCAGGCGCTGGCCTTCACGAAGCCGTCCTCGTCTCATGCGCGGGCAGTGCCGCCGCCAGCCGGTTCGCCCACTCCTCGATGCCGGACCGGTTCGCCAGCAGATCCTGCCGGATCTCGACGAGGACGGCGGGGATGCCGCGATCGTCGCCATGGACAGGCACGGCGTAGTCGGCGTCGCGGCTGATCACATAGGGCACGTTGGCGGCGACGTTGAGCGCCGCATCCGTGCGCAGGCCCGAAAGGATCGCTTCGGCGAGGTCGGCCGCATGATCATGCAGCACGCCCGCATGCCATGGCCTGGCGACACCGAGGAACACCGGCGTGAAGGAGTGGATCGTCACGATCCGCGTCGACCGGCCCGCTGCCACCCGGCGGTCGAGATGTGCTGCTACCCGCTCATGGAACGGTGAAAACATGATTTTGGCGCGCCGGTCCCGTTCCGCCGCATCGATGCCGACATTGCCGGGAATGTCGGTGTCTTCCGACAGCACCGGAATGCTGCTGGGAGTGTCCAGCGGCCGGTTGAGATCGATCAGCAGCCGTGAATAGCCGCTGAGGAAGGCTGGCGCGTCGAGCCGTGCCGACAATAGGCGCGTCACCTCGGCGGCGCCGATATCCCAGGCGATGTGGCGCTGCAGATGGCCGGCATCGAGGCCGAGTTGACGATATTCCGCCGGCATGTGGTTGGAGGCATGCTCGCACAACAGGACGATGTCGCTGCGGCCGTGCTCGTTGAGAACCCCGACGGCGTCTGGCCAATCTTTTTGACGGGGCAGGTCTTTGCCAGTCCGCGCGGTCATCAATAAAGCGTCCGGTAGAGATCGCAGATGGCGGCCGGATCGAGGCCGGCCAGCCGCTCGGCCTCATGTTGCTTCAGGCCGACGAAGGTCTCGATGAAGACAGGCGCGAACCATCCCGTCACGGTCCTGTCGGCCAGAAGCGCGTCCAGCGCCGCCGGCAGCGTTTCCGGCAGCCGCACGAGGCCGAGCTTTGCCCGTTCCGCCTCGCTCATCAGCGTCGGGTCGCCTGTGACCAGCGGCGGCGATGGCAGGTCGGCCTTCAGCCCTTCCAGCCCGGCGCGGATGATCGCCGCCAGGGACAGGTAAGGATTGCCGGTGGCGTCGGCCGCCCGGTATTCGATATTGTACTGCCGTGCCGGATCGCGTCCGCCGATCGTCACTGTCGGGCAGATGCGCAGCGACGCTTCACGGTCGCGGTCGGCGAGCCAGGTGTAGGACGAACTCCAGCTGTGCGGCTTCAGCCGGTAGAAGGACGACACGCTCGAGGCCGTCATGGCGGTGATACCAGGCAGATGGCGCAGCACGCCGGCACAGAAGGCGCCTGCCTTGGCGGACAGGCCGCCGGGTCGCGCCGCATCGTAGGTCACCGGCTTGCCGGCCTCGTCGACAAAGCTCAAATGGATGTGCACACCGTTGCCGACGGCATTGGGCGCGGTCTTGGGCGCGAAGCTCGCCCGCCAGCCGGCATTGCGTGCCACTTCGCGCGTGATCTCGCGGATGGCGACGGCGCGGTCGGCCGCCGTCAGCGCATCGGCGGGTTCATGCGTCACTTCAAACTGCTCGTCGCCGAATTCGGCGATGACCACTTCGGGTCCCACGCCCGCTTCCTCCAGCGCTGCCATCAGATTGGGAGCGAACGGATCGGTGCGGCGCAGCGCTGCGAAGGACATCGAATGCGCCGGCGCGAAACTGCCATCGGCGATGTGGAATTCATGCTCGAAGGCGGCAATGACGGAAAGTCCGGTCGCGGCCTTAAACTGCGCCAGCGCATCCCTGAGCATGGTCCGTGTGCAGCCGAGCCATGGGCTGCCGTCGAGCTCGACAATGTCGCCGGCCACCATGTCGAAGGGGGTCGCCGATCCGGTCCGTTCGGTGCGGAAGCGCGCCTTGAGGTCGGGGATCAGCCGCAGGTCGCCCGACGAGCCCCATGGGTTGGGAACGACGATCGAATTGAACGGCGTCATCGACAGATTGGCCTGCAGCCAGCCGACGCCCGTCGTGGCGGTCTTCTGCAGTCGGCTTTCGACAATGAAGCGGCCCCGCGTGATGGCGCAGAGATCCGTGGTGACGACGGCAACGAGGGGCTCGACGGTCGATGTCATGCGGTTTTTCCCAGAGCGTTGAAACGGTCGATCACGGTGTCGGTGTCGGTGACCCAGCAATAGCCGCCGAAGGCCTTCAGCGCGACGTCATGGCGCTCCTGGGTGATGGTCGCGCAGGCGTCCGACACGCAGGTGACGAGATAGCCACGATCGGCGCCGTCGCGCACCGTCATGTCGACGCATTGATCGGTAAGCACGCCGACCACGACGAGGTAGCGGATGCCAAGGTTCTTCAGGAGATAGTCGACATTGGTCGAGTTGAAGATGCCGGACGAGGTCTTCGGCAGCATGATCTCGTCGCCGACCGGCGCCAGCGATGCCACCGGCAGCCCTTCGGGGAGGCTGGGCGCGACATGGATCGGCGTCAGCTTGTGGTCGAGCGAGCGGTCGCGCCCGTCCTCGGTCAGGCTCTGGATGATGGTGTGTAGCACTTCCACGCCATTGGCCCGCGCCGCCGCCAGCAGCCGTTCCTGGTTGGGGATCGTCTGAGAGGATGTCTGCCGGTAGAAATAATGGTCGGGGCCGCGCTCCGGATGCGAGGGATCGGCGCCTGGCTCCAGCCAGATGCGCTGCATGTCGACGAGCAGCAGCGCCGTCTCGCCGGCACGGAAGGCCTCGTCTCGCTTGGGTAAGGCCTGGTTCGGTAAGGTTGGGGTCATGCCTGGTCGTCCTGCCTTGCTGATTTGGGTCCGGGTGTCTTGCGTGGCCCGGCTGTCTGGCGGGCGCCGTTCGCTTGCGGATCGCTGTCGAGCGTCACCGCATTGGCGTGCCGCACTTTCTCGATCCTCTCGATGCGCGCCCGGGCGTCCTCGCCCAGCATCGAAACGATGTGGGCGGTCAGCGCTTCCATTTGCGCGATCGCCGGCGCCAGCGTGTCGTAGGGAGAGGCGACTTCCAGTGGACTGACAATGGTGACCTCGGCGAGGTCTGATATCGGCGACAGCCATTGGTCGGTGAAAAGCAGGATGCGCACATCGAGCGCCGCCGCCTGGCTTGCATAGGCCATGACGTCGAGCTGGTAGCGGCGATAGTCGAAGACGACGAGCACGTCGCGGCGGCCGAGGTCGGCCAGCGTGTCGAATAACTGGGGCGAGAGCACGCCGAGATCGCGGACGCCTGTGCGGAACTGCCCGAGATATCCCGCCAGCATGCCGGCGATGTGGCGGCTGAACCGGCCTCCGACCAGCACGATCTCGCCCCTGGCCTCCATCAGCAGGCGGGCGGCCCGCTCATAGGTTTGCACCGGCGTCGCGGCGGTGGCTTTCTGCAGGGCCGCGGTGACGGAATCGAGATAGGCAAGCACGGCGCTGTCGCTGGAGGCGCTTTGGCGCTTCGCCTCCATCATCAGCAAAGGCGAATGCAGCCTGGCCTCGACCTCGGCCAGCAGCTTTGCCTGGAAATCCGGAAAGCCTGCATAGCCGAGCTTGACGACCAGCCGGACCACTGTCGGATCGCTGACGCCTGCGCGCCGGGCAAGCGAAGAGGCGGTGCCGAGGCCGGAGGTCGGATAGTCCGTCAAGAGCAGCCGGACGATCTTCTCTTCCGACGGGGTCAGCGCCAGATCCCCGCGCATCAGAACGTCGCGTATCGCCATCGGCCTCCCCGAAATCCATAGTCTCCAGTTTTGTCGAGTTTATTACAGAAGCAAGAATTCTAGTCAATGATGAAGAGATGATTACATCTCCCGATCGCTGGCCTTGCCGTTTCGGAAAGCGGTCGGCGCCCGCAGCATCGCGTTGATCGGCAACAGTGCCATTGGGGACTTCCGGCGCTATTCCAGGAATCAGGTGAAGTCGACTGGCCGTTGCCGGGAGTTCGACATGCTGGCCGACCCGGACGAGCCGCGCGACCCGTTCGGCATGCTGCCCAGTGCCGATCCCTCGAAAAAGCCGTTCGCCGACCCTATCGCACGTCGTGGCGAAAGTCCGTCCGACCCGCCAGCACACAGGATGCAATCGCCGAGCGGCGACCGATATTCAGCTTGGCGAAAATCCGCCTGATATGCTCGCGTACGGTGTATCCGCTGATGCCGAGCTGCCTTGCGATCTCCTTGTCGAGTTTTCCGTCGCTGATCAGCAGGGCTATCTGCAGCTCACGCCGGGTCAAGATCTCGGCGGCCGAGAGCGGGAGCGGGAGGTCAGCGGTGGCGCCCGGCATATAGACGGCATCATAAATCAGGTAGTGCGTGCCGGCGCACACGATGCGTCCCACTGGCTGGCGCTGATCTGTATGACCGTTTGGATCATCGCGATCGTCGTCCGCGTAACGGATGGCGACCAGCGAATGGCCGTTCACGACAAAGCTCGAAGTATCCGTTTCCGGATCGTGCTTTTTTCGTGACGCTGAAATCTCGTCAGCGAAGTCGGAAAGTCTCTGCAAGTTCTCGGCACGTGCAATCATGGCCGAACGCCCCAGTTGGCAGGAAACTCAGTACAATCACAAGCCCTGGCGTCCCAACAAAACTGCCGCGCCGCCGAACCCCGGCGCGACCAGTATGAATGCTGCATAGATAGGTTGGACTATAGCACTTTTCGAAATATTAGCATTCCAAAAAATTATCATTGGGTCGTCAATTTTCACCGGTCAGCGCCTGAATCCGGTGCGGATCGAGCGCAAAAGGTCGGGGGTCAGCCTGACGCCCCGGTTGAACAGGCCCGCTGGGGCAAGCGGCACCCCGGGCCGGCATCCCCAGGCCCCGCCCGAATGTGGACGTGGACCGGCGGTGTGAACCGCGATCACCACCGGTGCGCCGGCCTGTTGGCGATGGATCCAGACTGGAGCGCCGCTGTGTCCCGGACAGGTATCGACACTATAGAAGACCTGCCGTTCGGTGATCCGGTCCAGGCGCTCGGAATGCTCCCATTGCGTGCCGTCCGGCTTGTCGGCCGGATAACCCGAAATATGCAGCAGACGCGTGGTGCGAAGCCTCTCGAGGTCCTGACGGTTCGGTGACCAGAGCTGGAAGTGTCCGGGCGACGGCGAAAACGGCCGCTCAAGCTCGATCAACCCGACATCGTGCAGGCCTGACGGACGATTGCGGTAAGGCGGGTTGACGTGCCATTGCTTGGCCCACTGCCAGCCGAAGGGCCGCGCGTCACGCGAGGCCCGACCCGGTGTGACGCGAATGCGCACGGCGAGATTGGGCAGGCCAAGCCGCTGCCGGATCGGACTGGTGATGCAGTGCGCCGCGGTCAACAGCCGCGTCGGCGAAATCAGGAAGGCGGTACAGCCGGTCAACCTGCCGTCGCCGAAATCGCGCTCGATGTGGCAGACCGCGCTATGCGGAAAGCGGTTGGTGTGGGTGACCCTGGCACGCCCGTCGGTCGGCCCAACCACCGCATAGTCCGCCTCGTCCGCCAGCCGGTCGAGTTCGAAGGGCGCGGGCGAGAACAGCATCATGTCTCTTGCTCGTGTTCGGCCCCCGGCGATGCGGCATCCGCGGGCATGGCTCCCGGTTGTGCCGCATCGTCGATCCCACCTTCATGCACAGGTCCCTGCGGCGTCTCGGTCTGATCCGCGGCAGCACTTGCGGTGAGGCCAAGCAGACCTCGCAGGCGCTCCATCAGAAGATGAGCCTCGTCGCCGCGGCCTTCGAGATAGGCCGCGGCGCGATCCATGAATTCCTCGTCGGAACCGAAGGGTATTTCAGCTGGGCGCGGCGACGCGGCGCGCAGCGCTTTGACCTCCTGGAGAACGATGGCGTCGAGGTCGGCCCATACCGACCTTGCATGAGTTGCGACTTGCCCGTGCATGGTAATCTCCTTGGTTCAATTGCTGCGCATCAGCGCCATTTCATCGAATGTCGTGCTGTTGGGGTCGTAGAGCAGCGGGCGCTCCCGGTCCTGCAGCCAGCCTTCGTAGTTCCTGGCCCGCCTTGGATGCATGGCCTGGCGGGTGAGCCGTGCTGCCTGGACCAGGATCTGGCCGGGCTGCAGATTGCGGATCGCGGTGTTTACCCGGGGGTCGGCCCGGCTCGGCTGCCGGTAGTGTTCGATAATTCTCTGCGCGATCGAATTGTTGCCCTTGGTCATGCCTATGCTGAGCGGCCGGTCGCGGTCTATGCCGGCGCGGGTGATACGATAGACCTGCGGCCCCGGCGCCAGGAACGGCCGCAGCAAGGCATCGACATGTCCGCCCCGGCTCGCCGCGGTGCGCGCCGCGTCGATCGCAGCCAGCGAGACCGGCGGCGTCCAGCCGCGCCAGCCCGGCAGTTGTGAGCCGCGTGCCCGCACCGAGGTCTGGCCGCGCGCCGGCCTCGGGCTACGCCCGCGCCGTATGGCTGTCTCATCGAAGGAAGCGACGTCTCCGCAGCTGCCGCAGCCGCAGCTCGGAAAATGCCGGCGCCTGACCTCGACGGCGCGAAAGCCCTGCTGCCGGCGACAGCGGGCGCAGCCGCATGGCGAGCGGTGAGCGACTGTTTGCGCCGCCTCGTTGACCAGCGCGTCGAGTTGTTCGTCGAGATATGACATGCCGATCCCTTTCTCGTAGCTCGTTTCTCCGCTCGGGCTCGGATCTAGCCGGATCCGGCCACCATGCTTGCGTCCGACGCCGTCGCCCGCCGGCGCAGCCTTGCCACGGTTCGTTCCCTTTGCTCGACGGTCGGCAAGGGAAAGGACGGCCGTGCCGGTCGGGGTGGGCGAATGTCCAGGTAGCGCGCGATGTTGGCGTCCGGGCTGAGCTCCAGCTGGAGAATCGAGGCCGGCGCTGAAAGCAGCGAGACGACGCCCGGGCCGTGACCGGCGACGGTGCTGTCGCTGTGCACGATGACGCCAACCGACACATGCCCTCCAAGCCGCGACCGGCCGTAGCGGTTGTCGGCATCCATGATGCCGACAATGTCGCCGAAGCGCAGCGATCCGAGCTTGTAGCGCCGCACCATGCCGGGATCGGACATCTGGATGTCGTAGTCGCCGCGCAGCACATTGTTGCGGCCGAGACCCGAGCCCATGACGCGGGCAGGGATGCGGTGCGTCACCTTGACGTGGATCCTGCCGTTGCGCTCGACCGGGCGCCAGCGCGCCAGCAGCCTTGGCGAGCAGTTCCAGATCGCGACGTCGGGATAGTCGGTCAGGCGCAGGCCAAGCCCGTAGGCCCAGACCTGGATGCGGTCGCCGATCGCCATCTGCCGCATCGCCGGCAGCGGAAAGTCGATCAGCACGGTGTCGACGCCGCCATGCTTGCCGGTCACCACCCCGCGTGCGCCGGCCGCGCGTCCCGATGTGACGATGGCGTGGTTGCCGACGCAGGAATAGCTCTGCAGCGCCTGGTTGGCGGCGTCGGGGTTGCCGCCGGCGGCACGCGCTTCATTGCGGATCGACACGGCCGGTTCGACATGGTCGCCGGCCAACCCGACGCAGGGGTCGCCCACGCGATGGTTGAGCACGATGCCGCCGGTGCCCGGCAGCGAGCGCGGCCTGCCGTCGTAACCGATGCGCCACGGCGTGCCCCTCTCGGTCGGCGATGCCACTTGTCCGGCGACGCTGATCATCACCAGGTCGCACGCATTGGTGCGCAGCCCGTGCACGGGGAGGATGCGAGGCGGTTTCATGCCGCGGCCTCCGCCGGCACCACATCGTACCAGAGCGCGCAGGCATTGCGCCAGGGATCGTCCGGCGTCCCGTCATCGTGGTCGGCCGGATCTTCCAGCGCCCAGTCGGTCTCGCTCCATCCGTCGGGCAGCGCCAGGATGACCGGGGCGACCACCTGCACGATCGCGGCCTTGCGGCCGCTCGCTGCGATTGGAGCCGCAGCGGGCCACAGCGCCGGGCCGGACCATCCGGGGATTGCTCCAGGATGGCGTTTGGTGGGAAATGCCAGCCGCTCTAGATAGTCGCACAATGGCGGCCTGGCGCCGTCATTGCCGGCGATGGTGAGAATATAGGTGCTGTCGGGCTGAAGCGCGGCGGAGAGCGCGACCACGTCTCGCGCGCATTCGTCGAGCGGAGCGGCGGTGCCGGCCACATCGCCAAGACGTGTTTCAAGCGCGGCGCAGCAGCCTTCAAAGCGCGGTAACAGGGCTGTTTCCTCACGCTCGGGCAGCGCGCTTTCATACTGGGCGTCGCCGATCCAGTGCACCCGGGATGAGAGGCGGCCGTTCTGCCACGCCCGGCGCCATGGTTCGAGTTCCAGGGTCAGTTCCTTGAGGATGGCATCGCGCGTGCCGGGGGCAAGCCATCCGCCTCCCATCTGATCGGGCCGGCGGCGATAGTATTCGTCGTTGTCGAGCAAGGTATAGAAGCCGCGCGGCAGCCACACCCGCGCTGATTGCGAAAGCGTTACCGTCACAAGCAGCCCCATCGGCGACAGCGCCAGCGGGGCGTCGATGACGATGTTCGGCGGCTTGGCCGCGAAACGCCCCGCAAGAGCAAGTTGGTGGTCCATCGCAGACACCCTTCAGTCCCGGCGAACGGTTCAGGCGGCTATTCGCGACGCGGTGTTGCGGTTCAGCCCATACGACCAGTGCACACGATCGCCGTCGAGGCCGGGGAAGCGCCGCCCTTCACGTGTCAGCCGGTAGGCCGCCAGCCATGCGTCGGCCTGCGCGCCCATCTTCTTGGCGTCCGCGTCGAACTCCTCGGGCGTGATCGTCGTGCGGAAATCGTTTTCAGCAATGTATTGCAGGATTCTGCGCCCCGCATCGGCCATCTTGGCGCGTTCCGACATCTCGGTAGCGCCGCCCAGATGACGGTTGGCGACGGCTTCGATAACGTCCCATTTGGTGTTGGCATCGAAGGATTTCTTGATGTCCGGTGCGTCGAACAGCTCGAAGATCTGCTGTACGTACTGTCCGGTTTCACGGGTCAGGGCCAGGATGTTGCCATAGCTCGAACGGTCGAGATGATAGCGCAGGTCGGTGCCGACGCGCTGCACCGTGGCCAGTGCTGCGAAAGGCCGGTCGTTGATGGTGGAGCTGCCGCGAATAACCTGACCGATGGTCAGATCCTGGAAGTACTGCGACATCGCATTCATGAAGGCGACCAGCTGGAAGTGGAAGCTGCGGTTGACGATGGCTCCGGCAGGCACCGGAGCGCGACCGTAGTTGAAGACGCGTCGATAGGCGATCAGCCGGTCGCGGCGCTTGTAGCGGATCGGGCGCCATTTCTCGAGGATGTAGAGCCCGCGCGCGCCGGGGCCGCGCTGGATGCGGATTTGGCCGTTCTGGAACAGCCGGCGCAGCACATCGACCACCTGGAACAGCTTCATGCGGTCCATCTGGTAGATGTAGTAGAGCTCGGCCGACGCCTGAAGCTGCGGCGGTATGATCGATTCGTCGAAATCGTTGCGCAGCAGCGGCATCTGCAGCGAATCGAACGGCTTGATCGGTCCGTCGCCGAAGCCGACCAGATCGGCGAAACTGGTGGTCGTGGCACTGGACGAGCGATCAAGCAATTCCCCGTAACGACCCTCGAATTCGCTCTCGAAAGCGGCGCGGTCAGCCGGCGACAAACCCGCCAGCTCGTCCCTGAAGAAGCGCTGGAACAGCCGTTGGATGACCTGGTTGGATTCACTAGCCATAATCAGACCTCATCTTGCTCGAATTGGCTGCTCATAGTTCTCAGGCACTTGGTGGCTGTTGCCCACCGGACGCTGCGTCCTGGCTGGCGGCAATCGCGTTCATCACGGCTGGCGCGAGGTCGAAGAAGCGCACCAGTTCGCTATCGGTGACGACCGCGGGCAGGCCGCTGCTGAACGTGTTGGCATCGCGCAGGCGCTTGACGAACTCGTTGCGGCGATTTTCCTGCGGCTTGCCCCTCTGGAATGTCACGATGTCCTGCAACGACGCGAATTTCGCCTGGTTGAACCAGCGCCCGGCAATCGTCCGGCCGACGATGTCGCCCGATGTGTCGACAGCGGCGGCGTAGAGGGCCGTGACATTGTCCTTGTCGCGCAGACCAAGCGACTGCACCGTTTCATCCAGCCTGTTGATCGCCGCGCTGATCTCGCCGAGCTTCTTGTCGATGGCGTCGCCATTGGGCTGGTTCTTCAGTCCAGTCGCGATGGCTTCGATCGCGACGGTCAGCCGCTCGAAAATCTGCTTCGACCGTTTTCCATCGGGGAACTCCCTGATTGCGCTGGCAACGTCCCCGATGGCGGCCTTGGTCCCGTCGCCGCTGGTGGCGACCTTGCCGGCCAGCAGATCGATCGATTGCGGTGTCTCGGCCTCGACCTCGAAGCGGGCCTTGAGCCCGGCGTGGAATTTGTTCGCCGGATGGTACGGAAACGGAATCTTCGCAGCCATTGTCGTGCTCCTGCCAGCTCAAGCCGACCAGTAGTCGGGACGGTTCTGACCCATGCTCGCCATCGAGCTTGCGATCGGCGACGGCATCTGGACCGGGCTCGGCAGATTGGTACCAAGGCCGAACGTATCCTGGAGGATCGCGCGGATCATCCAGCGGATCAGAGACTGATTGTTGCGGAAATTGAAGACGTTGAAGTCGCATTGCGGCGTCAGCGAACGCACCAGGCGCTCCGTCTGGTCCTCCGCCTGGTAGGCGATGCGCAGTTCACGCACCATCAGCGACTTCAGGCCCGGGTCCCAGGCCCCAGGACCGCCGAATGGGTCGAGCAACTCATCACGGATGACACCGAGCTTGTTTTTCAGCTTGTCGCTGAATTCACACAGAAGCATGCCTGGATTCTTCAACTGGTCGGTCAGGTCCAGCGTCGCGCCGATGGCGAGGCCAACGGCGGTGGCCCGCCTTTCCTGTTCGCCGAGGCCGTCCGGATCCGTGCCGACCGCATAGAGGTCGATCGCCCTGTCAAGCAGGAACAGCAGGTAATCCAGCAGCACCTGGCAGGAGATGTCGTCGTCATCGCAGCCGCAGCCGGCGAAGCAGTCGACCTGCTCGAGCAGGAAACCGCGCGCGATGGTCAGGTTCATCAGGCGGATGGCACCCTGGTCCGGTCCACCGGCGCCGTAGAGGCCATAGACGATGATCGGCGGGCGCGCGACGTAGAGCAGCCGTGAGCTGCCTTTCGAGACGAAGGCGTCGACGAACAGCTGCAGGCTGGAGACGAATGCCACCAGCGGCGGCGATTCCGGCGGGCCTGAAGTGATCGGCACGTCGATCGGAACCGGTATGCTCTGGCCGAACTGGATCAGGCGCTGGAAGCGGTGGACCAGCATCGCCGATGCGGTCGACAGCTCGCGCAAGCCTTCGACGCTTGCTCCGGTCGAGAGGTCGACCAGGTCGTCCATCGCTTGCGACAGTGCGTTCTCTTCCAGCAGCGCGCGCAGATCCGCCTGGCCGCCAGCCTCCAGCTGCTGCACCAGATTTCGGTAGGCCTCTATGCCGCGCGGCCAGTCTTCCTGGCCAAGCGTGCTTTCAACCGAACCGGTCAGGCTGCGCAGCGCCATGATGACGGCGTTGCGGCGAGCCTGTAGTTCTCCGGCCGCGGAACGCACGATCGAGGTGCTGCGGGTGATGCCGTTGGACGCCAGCCCCTCGCCGATGGCGACAAGAATGAGCCCGGCCAGCACATCGCAGCTCTGGGCAAACCGCCTGAACAGGATTGCGCTGCCGTCGGTGAGCGTGCCGACATAGCGCGCCAGGCGCGAATACTCGCCGAGCTGGCGGCGCGCCGACATGGCACGGTCGTGATTGACCGAATCGAGAGCGAGCCTGGCGGCAGCCAGTCCATCATTGGCGAGCTGCCGGATCGAGCGGCCCCAGCCGATCATCTCGATGCGGATGTCCTTGAGCGGCGAGGAGGTCGAAAGCGTCTGCAGGTCGCGTTCGAGATCGTCCTGCGCCTGTGCCATCTCGACGGAAGACGGACCCGTGTTGCGGGCTTGCGGCACATAGTCGGGGGCGCTCGAATAAGGCAGGCCGGCTTGTTCGCGTCGATCCCTGTCCGCTTCCTCGGGATAGAAGTTCAAGAGAGCGTTGGCGATCTGGTCGGGATCGCGCGGGTCACTGACGCGCAGCGTCTTGCGCAGCAGATTGTCCACGGCAACCGTGGCAGGAGACCGAAATTTCGAGACCGGGCTGGCGGCGGCTGTAAATACGTCGACCATGACATCTCACCTCATGCAACGAGTGCGGCTGGGGACGGTTGCGCAGTGGGCCGTCGGTTTGCCTGACGCTGGGCCAGGTTTCTGATGACAAGCTTGGCAATGGCGTCCGGTTCGGCGCCGGCTTCCAGCGCGAAACGGCTGGCCGACACAAGAAAACGTGGCGGCAGGTCGGGCACTTGCCCCGCCGCGATCTGGATTCCGCCACGACGGATGCGGGCCTCGTCGGCACGCGTGAAAGGGATGGCGTCGGCCAGCGCGTGCTGCCCAAGACCCCGGCGCGGCTGGTAGGCGATCTCGTCGACCACCGCCGGAATGACGCGAGGAACCGAAGCAAGCAGGACCGGAGGCAGCCTGTGGCCGCGCGCCGGATTGTAAAGGCCACGCCAGACGCGTTCGGCGCGCGCCGCCTCGGCGGCAAAGCCCATGCGACGCAGCATCTCGGTCAAGATCAGAACCCGGATCCAGCCGGTTGGATGCGCGCCGCCGGGGCGATAGGTGAGGGCACGCGCGCCGGGATGGGCGAGGAATTCCATCATGCCCCAGACCGACGCGGTGCCGCCGAGCAGCAGTGCCGCGAGGTCGGCGAAGATTTCCTTGTGCCAGCGGCGCAGGATCGTCACCACCAACGGGTCGAAACGCATCGAGGCCAGGCGGTTGGCGACCGCTTGCGCGTTCTCCTGCCACAGGCCCATGTCGGCCTGCAGATTGTGGGCGACCTCGTGCAGGAACACCGACTGCCAGGGATTGTCGCGATCCCAGGGAATGCGGATAACCGGGAACGGATTGCTGTCGCCAAGCAAGCGGGCAAGGGCGACACCACGGCGCTGCGTGGCCGGCGAATAGCCGTGTTCCATGTAGGTCAGCGGCTTGAGCAGCGGGCCGCCAAAGACGCCCGGCAGGGCCGCCCGGACAACCGTGTAGCAGTCGAGCGCGATCGCGTCATGGGCGGCGAGCGCCTGCGCGAAGCCCGAGCCTCGCTGCGACATCACCTCGAAGAACATGCCGAAGGTCCGGCGCAGCCGATCGATCCTGCGGTCGAGCATCGCCATCTGGGTGAGCGCGGCCTCGGCCGTCGCCGGCGGCCAGGCGCGCTCGATCTCGGCGATATGCCGGTTGATGGCGTTGCCAATGGTCGCCAGCCGCTTGTTGGCGGCATGGAAGTGCGCCCGCGACGGTGCATAGGGCAGGTCTTCGGGACGAAGTCCGATGCGCCTCGGTGTCAGGCGGTTGAGGCGTTGTGCGCGGGCCTTCAAAGCCCGCAGCTTTGTGTCCAGGAACCGCCTGGTCGAAGAACCCGTGCGCATCGCCGCGATCCTTCTTCTTGCACCGACTGGGTTTAATTGGGCCGGATGGTGATGCTGACCGGACCGCGGATCACGATGCGCCGCCGGCGCCCGTGATTTGGGCCATATCCGCCAGTCCAACCGCCCGGCCAACCGCCGGCAGCCCGACCCAAGGTCCGCCCGGCGATACGAGCCAGGTTGCGTCCTGGGGCCATGCCGGCGCGAACCGCCGCCGCGGTGCGGCGCACGATCTGGCGACCCGCTGGCAAGGGCCTTGTCAACTGCCGGCGCAGGCCGTGCCCGCGCGTCGCGACACGGCGCGCCGTACGCGCCAGTACCAGCGGCCGGACGGAAACCGGGGTGCGGCGCGTCACGGCCGTGCGTCGGACGCTGTTGGCGATGCGGGGCAGCGCACGGATCGCCGTCGGACCGCCACGGGTGACGAGCTGGGTGGCGGCGCGCCTCACGGTGCGGACCGCCTGGACGCGCGCGGCCGCTGGCATGCGTGCAGCCGCGGGGCCAAGCACTCGTCTCGTCGCGAGTGCGGCGACCACGGGAATGGCACGGCGATTGCGCACCGCGAGCTCGGCGAAGGCGTCAAGCGCCTCGTCCTCGGAGGCTTCGTCCGCCATCAACTGGCCGACGACATTGGCGATGCCACCAATCGCGGTGCCGTAGCCGGGAATAAGGCTGGCGACTGGTGCCACCGCGCGAGCAATGCGTCCAATTGTGGGAGCGGCACGCCTGACGGTGCGTACGACGCCGCGCACGCCGCGGGCGATGCGACGGAAGAATTCGTCGCTGTCTTCTGCCGCAAGCGCGTAGCTCATGGCCTCGTCCCAGGCATCGTCGTCGGACTCATCGCCTTCATCGAAGCCGTCGCCTTCGTCGAACTCGTCACCGGCATCGAATTCGTCGCCGGCGTCCATCTCGTCGAAGCCCGAAGCCTCGAATTCGTCGCCTTCGTCGAACTCGTCGCCTTCGTCGGCCTCATCGAAGCCGTCGCCTTCGTCCATTTCGTCGAATTCGTCGTAGCTGTCGGCAGGGCCTTCCGCTTCATCAAAGGCAAGGTCGTCGAACATCGATTCGTCATACCCGTCCATCTCGAGATCTCCTCTTGAGCGATCGGCCCCTTAGGGGAGCGGGACCAAAGCGATTAACGCCGGTCGGGATAGTCGCCCTCGAGACAATAGCTCTCAAGTCGACAGGAACGGGTAGTTGAAAGGTGGTCGCCAATATCAGCGACTGTTCAGTCGAGCGATTTTGTGCGCAATCATAGTTATAATGAAGATATTATTTTATCTTTATTTTCATAGCGTTTGATGATGCGGCGGATTGTTGCCGTGATGGGGCTCAATCAAATCGCGGGCGACTAGCAAGATCCTGCCCTTCGGCCTTGTACTTGCGGGTTGAAAGCACGGTGATATCGAGCCGCCGCCGGGCGAGGCAGAGCGGCCCTCGCTCCGGATGAATTCCCTCGGATCGCGATCATCATCCGCTTGGCCCTGCGAATGGAAAAATTGTTCATCACGGCCGCGCCGAAGGGCCGATCGTTCCTTTCCCGGCCATCCGAAGTCGATGAGACTAGCGCGCATTGATCGCGGCTCTGGCCGCTGAAATGCGCCTGCATGTTCAACCGGCTGGGTTTTTCGGACGAAAATTTCAAGCAACATCCGGAAAGCGCTGGGAAAGGAGCTTGATATGCCCAGAATAGTGCCTGTGCTCGATCTGAGCCGTCTTGAACAAGGCGCGTCGGAACGCCGGACATTTCTGGCGGATCTTCGGTCCGCTTCGCGTGACATCGGCTTTTTCTATCTGGCCGGACATGGCATCTCCTGGGCGGAGATCAGCGAGGTGCTAACCGCATCGCGCCAGTTCTTCGCCTTGCCGGAGGCCGACAAGCTGGCGATCGAGATGGTCAAGTCCTCGCAGTTTCGCGGCTACACCCGCGCCGGCGGCGAACTGACCAAGGGCAAGGAGGATTGGCGCGAGCAACTCGACATCGGCGTCGAACGCCAGGCAATCGCGCAAGGGCCGGGAATTCCCGCCTGGACGCGGCTGCAGGGACCGAACCAGTGGCCCGCGGCGCTGCCGGATCTCAAACCGGCTCTGCTTGCCTGGCAGGGCAAGGTAACGGCCGTGGCGATCCGGCTGCTGAAAGCCTTCGCCCTGTCGCTCGATCAGCCCGAGGATGCATTCGATCCGATCTACAGCAGCGAGCCCAACCATCGCATGAAGATCGTGCGCTACCCCGGCCGTGATGCAACCGGCGGCGACCAGGGTGTCGGCGCGCACAAGGATGGTGGTTTCCTGACCCTGCTGCTTCAGGATGACAATAAGGGGCTGCAGGTCGACTATGACGGCAGCTGGGTGGATGTGGACCCCATTCCCGGCACGCTCGTCGTCAACATCGGCGAATTGCTCGAACTGGCCTCCAACGGCTATTTGCGCGCGACCGTGCATCGCGTCGTGACGCCGCCCGCCGGCGTCGAGCGTATTTCCGTGCCGTTCTTCTTCAGCGCCAGGCTCGATGCGACGATCCCGTTGCTTGGCCTTTCCGAGGAACTGGCGGCGCAGGCGCGCGGGCCGGCCAGCGATCCGGACAATCCGCTGTTTCGCGATGTCGGAACCAATGTGCTGAAAAGCCGGCTGCGCTCGCATCCCGACGTCGCGCGGCGCCATTATGCGGATCTGCTCGAAGGGGAAAGCCGGGTTGGCTGAGCCTTTGGGGCAGGAAAGGACAGGATTTTTGCCATTCTGGCTGATTTTTAGAAAACCGTTCGTCGTATCCGGCGGCGAATCGGTTCAAAAGAGAAAAATCCGTTCGGTGTTTTCCTCCCATTTCGCCGAGCGGTGTTCCCCTCTGAAGGTTATGACCTTCTTTTTGGCCGGGCCGGTTTCGCGCCCGGCCTTTTTCTGGCTGCGTGCGCGTTGCCGTCGCCGCGCCGATCCGGCAGGTTTCGCCACAGCCCATTCGCCAGCCATCGACCGTTATCCGCGAAAAGAAGGAGAGGTTTCATGACATCCAACGTCGCGATCATTGCGGGTGCGGGTTCCGGCTTGAGCGCCTCGCTGGCGCGCCTCCTCGCGAAGGAAGGGTTCAGCGTCGTTCTGGCCGCCCGCAACATTGAGAAGCTCGGTGCCTTGCAGGCCGAGACCGGCGCGCAGGCCGTGGCAACGGATGTCTCCGATGCCGCGTCGGTGGAACATCTGTTCGATGTCGCCGACAGAGCCGGTCCGCTCTCGCTGGTGGTTTTCAATGCCAGCGGACGCGCCCGCGGCCCGATAGCGGAACTCGACTCCGAGGCGGTCCGTCAGGCTTTGCTGGTCGGCGCCTATGGCGGGTTCCTGGTTGGCCAGCAGGCGGCTCGCCGGCTGGTGGCTCTAGGTTCGGGTTCGATCCTCTTCACCGGCGCGACGGCCAGCGTGAAGGGGTTCGCCGGATCCGCCGGTTTTGCGATGCCCAAATTCGGCTTGCGCGGGCTGGCGCAGTCCATGGCCCGTGAACTGGCGCCGAAGAACATCCACGTCGCGCATTTCATCATCGATGGCGCCATTGCCTCGGCCGCGTCTGGGCAGGAGCCCGGGCCGCAGGATCGCCGGCTGTCTCCGGACGCGATCGCCGAGGCCTATCTCTCCATCCACCGCCAGCACCGCAGCGCCTGGACCTGGGAAATGGAGCTTAGGCCCTGGGTTGAGACCTTCTGATGGGGCTGGGGAGGTGCGACGTTGCGGGAGTCGACATTGCGTGGGGATATCACTATATAGCGGCGGCTTCGACCGGCGTGCCCAGAGCAGCCCTCCGGAGCGACTGTAAAATGTGTTACGCATTGCGCCATCATTTGTGACGAAAAATCGGCTGGAAAACCGGAAAAGCAAATAGAAACAGTGGCGCGAAGCTGGGTTGATCCAGCTCACGGAAGCAACCCTCCAGAATCAGAAATGTGCTTGAACCCTCGATTTCCTTCGGCTCTGTGGACCCTGCGCGGCATTGACTTGCCGGCTGGCCGCGACTCGGCTGGAATGGGAGAATGCATCCTTTGTGGGATGTCGAAGTTTATGATTACCAACCGGCTTTGCCGCCAGGGAACAGCAGTATGAGTGAACACGCGATCGAGTTCTTGCGGGGATGGATCGGCGAAAAGGTCCATTGCCAGTCCCAGGCCAGGATCGACAAGCAGGCCGAGACCTTGGCCAGGGAATGTGCCGCCAAGGCTGCGGAAGTCGGTATTCCCCTGGAGGATATCCAGGAAGAAGTCGGCGACATCCAGGAACTCATTGCCTCCCGGCTCGAGGAAGCCGCCGAGGCCGACGAGAGCCAGCAGGCCTCCAGCAAGGCCGCGGAATAGATTTAACGGCCGCTCCGTCTGAACGCGCGGGCCTATCGGCCCGCGTTTTTGTCTCAGCCGAACTTTTCTTTCAGCCCGAATTTCTCTTGCAGCCACGCCTTCGGCAGAGCCGGCACGAAATTGCCGTCGCGACCGGTCATGTCGTCATTGACGACCAGGGCGTTGAGGATCGATTCCTCCACCGTCTGGATCACGGCATCGAAAAACGGATCGATGTCAGTATCGGGAATGAAATCGGCCTTGGCGATCCGGCCCGACGGCGCAAGTGCGGCGTCGGGATTGGCCGTCGAGAAGGCGAGAAAGATGTCACCCGAACTGTGGTAGCCGAAGCCGCCGGTCATGGCGACGCCCAGCGGCACGCGGCGGGCGAGCCGCTTCATCTGATGCGGCAGGAACGGCGCGTCGGTGGCGATGACGGCGATGATCGAGCCTTTTTCCGCATGCAGAGCGTCGTCGCGGATCGTCGATTCGGCGAGCGCTGGCTCGACGCGCTGGCCGCGAAGCGTGAAATTGCGCAGCTTGCCGAAATTCGACTGCACGAAGGCGCCGACCGTGTAGGAATGTCCCTGCCACCCGACGAGGCGCGACGCCGTGCCCGAGCCGGCCTTGAAGCCGAAAGTGATCATGCCGGTGCCGCCGCCGACGCTGCCTTCCTCGATCGGGCCGCCGGCCGCATTATCGAGTGCCTGG
This sequence comes from Mesorhizobium huakuii, assembly GCF_030160235.1. Lineage (GTDB taxonomy): Bacteria > Pseudomonadota > Alphaproteobacteria > Rhizobiales > Rhizobiaceae > Mesorhizobium > Mesorhizobium huakuii. Next base: position 17,493 of record NZ_BSNY01000005.1, on the reverse strand, counting down.
GCGACGTGCTCGAAGGTTAAATGGTGGCCATTGATGTCGTTGAGAAACCCGTCATAGGTCTCCGCCGCGACCGGCAGGCCCCAGGCGCTGTCGAGCGCGGCGGGCAGTATTTGGTGCATCCAGCGCAGCGTGCCATCGCGTGAAACACCGCAGGAATGCGTGTTGGTGATGGTGATCGGGAAATTGAAAGCGCCGGTTTCCTCGATGATGTGCGAGCCGGTCAGTTCGCCATTGCCGTTCTGGCTGAAAATACCGGCGAAGACCGGTGTAGCCAGGTCGGCGAGTGGTCTTGGCAGGATCGCCGTGACGCCGGTGCGGACCGGTCCCTTGCCGACGACGAGCGCGCCATCGCCTGAAATCAGCGTCGCATAGCCGACCGCGACACCGGACACGTCGGTGATTGCGTTGAACGGCCCGGGCGTTCCGTCGAAACCGATGCCGAAGCTTCGCGCGCGCGGTTTGCCGCCGGGCGTTGCCAGATGGTGCGGATTGTCGGTCATGGTCAGAACAGCGATCCCTGATTGCCAGGTTCCTTGGCCTTTGCTGATGGCTTGGCTGCCGGCTTTGGCCGCGCCGCGCCGCTGGTTGCCACCGCGTCCGCGGTGCCGTCGGCGAACTCCAGCGAAAGCGCCATCCCCGTTGCCACGTCGGCCGCCTGCTTGATGACGGCGCCGTCGGCATCCTTCACCAGCGCGAAGCCGCGCGCGAGCACGGCCTTGTGCGACAGCGTGGTCAGCAGGCGTTCGGCCTGGCTCAATTGGCCGCGCAGCCGATCGAGCCGCAGCGAGATGGCCCGATCCTGCCGCCTGGCGAGCGCCGCTAGCGTGTCGGCCTGCAGTTTCTGCCGGCGCACGATCGGCGCCGGCGACAGCCGCGTCGCGGTGCGTGCAAAGCGTGCACGCCGTTCGCGCACAATGGCAAAGAACGCCGCCTGCGCGCGGGCAAGGTCACGCCCGGTCAGCGTGCGCGCCTCGTTGATGCGCCGCGACAGCGTGGCCGGCGTCAGCCTCTGGCCCTGGAGACGCGCCCGCTTGCGATCGACGCTGACGGACAGGCCACGGCCGAGCCTCGAGGTCGCCTCGTCGAGGCGCCGGCGCGGCAGCGCCAGCAATTGATCGGGCGAGGGCAGGGCGCGCGCCGCCGCACGCGCGGCCTGCCGCTTGCGTTCGAAATTGCGTGAGATGGCCGCCTTGAGCCGCGCGCCAAGGCTGACCAGCGTCGCTTCGAGGTCGGCCTTCACCGGTACGGCGATTTCGGCCGCCCCCGTCGGCGTCGGCGCCCGCACATCCGCGACGAGGTCGATCAATGTCCAGTCGGTTTCGTGGCCGACAGCCGAAATCACCGGAATGCCGGAGGCCGCGACGGCGCGGGCCAGCGCCTCGTCGTTGAAGCCCCAGAGGTCCTCGAGGCTGCCGCCGCCGCGCGCCACGATCAAGAGATCGGGGCGCTGGATGGAACCGTCCCAGGCCAGCGCGTTGAAGCCGTTGACGGCATTGGTCACTTCCACGCCCGACGTCTCGCCTTGCACGCGCACCGGCCAGACCAGCACATGCAGCGGAAAGCGGTCCTTGATGCGGTGGATGATGTCGCGGATGACGGAGCCGGTCGGCGACGTGACGACGCCGATGATGCGCGGCATGAACGGCAGCCGGCGCTTGCGGCCGGCATCGAAAAGCCCCTCCGCCTGCAGCCGGCGCTTGCGCTCTTCCAGCAGCGCCATCAGCGCGCCGGCGCCGGCCGGCTCCAGATTGTCGATGACGATCTGGTAGTTGGACTTGCCGGGATAGGTGGTGAGCTTGCCGGTGGCGATCACCTCCATCCCTTCCTCGGGGCGGAATTTCAACCGGCTCATCGTGCCTTTCCACACCACGGCATCGAGCCGGGCGCGGTCGTCCTTCAGCGCGAAATAGGCATGGCCGGAGGAATGCGGGCCGCGATAGCCCGAGATTTCGCCGCGCACCCGCACATTGCCGAAGACGTCCTCGACCGTACGCTTCAGCGCGCCGGAGATCTCGCTCACCGTGTATTCGGTGGCGTTGGTGCGTGATTCGGATGCTGCTTCGCTCATCGGCCGATTGGGGGCCGGTTGGCGCCCCACGTCAAGGCGCCCGTATCAGGCCAGGCGCTCAAGGTGTCCGATCCGGCTACCAGCCCGGCAGGATCTGGTTCGCCTTGGTCCGCCTGATCTTGGCGTAGGCAAGTGCCGCGAAATCGAACGTCCCGGCCTCTTCGACGAGCGGCACCGAGATGTTGTCCAAGCTTTCCGAAATATGGCGGGCCAGCGCATCGACGATCTCCGGCCGCGAGGTTTGGCCGCGCATGATGCCGATGCGGCAGTCGGGCAGGGCGCCGAAGCCGTCGGCTTCGCCCAGCACCCGCATGCCTGGCCTGAGCGCGCATTCCGGCAGCACCGAGATCGCCAGGCCCGACAGGACCGCAGCGGTGATGACGGTCGCCGAGAAACTGGTGAACAGGATGCGATAGTCGCGGTTCTGCTGGTCCAGCACATCGACGGCGGCGCGCCGCCAGATGCAATTCGGCCGGCCAAAGGCCATCGGCAGCGTTTCCTGTTCATGCGTCGCATGATTGGCCGAGGTGACCCACAGCAGTGGTTCGCGCCGCACCACTTCCGACTGGCCGCGCACATCATTGTGCGTCACCAGCGCCAGGTCGAGATTGCCGCGCTTGATGTGCTCGACCAGCCCCGGCGTCGGCTCGCAGATGACGGTCAGTTCGACGCGCGGATTGGAGCGCGTGAAGCGCGCCATGATCTCCGGCAGGAACCGGTCGGCATAGTCGTCCGGCGTGCCGATGCGGATCGTGCCTTCGAGCCGCTGGTCGTCGAAGGCTGCGAGCGTTTCGCGGTTGAGGTAGAGCAGCCGTCTTGCATAGGAGAGCAGCTTGTCGCCTTCTTCCGTCAGTCTGTTGCTGCGCCCCTCCTTCTCGAACAGCGGCTTACCGATCCGCTCCTCCAGCCGGCGCATCTGCATCGACACCGCCGACTGGGTGCGGTGCACCTCTTCGGCTGCCCGCGTGAAGCTGCCGGTATCGGCAATCGAGATGAAGGTTTGCAACTGATCGAGATCGAGCGGCGCTTTCATCGGCATAATCCATCACTGGTGTTGATGCTAAAGATTAAAAACATTCGTTGGATTAATCAATCGGTCGATGGCAAATTGCTGTCATCCACATGAAGGCATGTGAATCGAAGCCGGAACGGCCGCTGTCGCCAGCGCCGACTGCTTGGCTTTGTCTGTTCGAGACTGAAGGAGACCGACATGACCACGATCGATTTCGCCACCGAGACCTCGCGCATCACCTCGCGTCCGGCCGTTGCGATGCGCGTGGCCAATACCGTCTTCAATTTCTACCGCGCCTGGAAAAATCGCCGCGCCTTCTACCGTCTTGGCGAGATGTCGGACGCCGAACTCGCCGATATCGGCCTGACGCGCGCCGACCTGCATGTCGCCATCGACGTGCCGTTCGGCCGCGACCCGACGGCGATCCTGCGCGAAATCGCCAGCGATCGCGTCGAAACGATCGAGGACATCGCCCGCAAGGTGGCCTGATCGGCTGATTTTCGGTCCTACTGAACCTTTTCCGGGTTCGGCGCGACCAAGGATTATGCAGGCTCCCCACTCCCTGCCGGTTCCCCGCCGGCCTGCCTGCACGTTGCCCGGTCCTCCCAAGGACCGGGCTTTTCTTTTCTGGCCTGCTCAGAAAGGGCCGTAGTTTGTCGCCTACCGCCGGTCCATGTCCCGCTTGAACTGGTCGAAGATCGTTTCCACGCCCTTCTGGTAGTCGTCACGCTGCTGGGCGCCGGTTTCGAACATCTTGCCGAACAGATCGTCGAAAGGGTTTCGGGGCCGGCCGCTCGGATTGGTCTGCGGCTGCGGCGCCTGGCGCTGCTGCGGTGCCTGCGGCTGCGGCGCCGGCTGTCCGCCGCCAAGTCCGCCCCCGCCGCCCTGCCGCAGCATCTCCTCGAAGATCTTTCCCAGCGGATTGTCGCCGTAAGGGCTTTGCGTCGGCTGCGGCTGCGCCCGGCCTTGCGGCAGCGGCGCGCCGCCACCGAACATGTCCTGCAGCACCTTGCCGAGAGGATTGTCGCCATAGGGGTTGGGCTGCGGTTGGCTTGGCGGTTGCGGTGCGCCGCCGCCGAACATGTCCTGCAAGACCTTGCCGAGCGGGTTGTCCATCGGGTTCTGGGGCTGCGGTGCCTGGCGCTGTTGTGGCGCCGGCGCCTGCATGCCGCCTTGGCGCATCATCTGCTCGATGATCTCGCCGAGCGGATTGCTGCCACCGCCAAAGCCGCCTGCAGCCTGCATCTGACTTGTCGTCTGCTTGAACAGCCCGCCCATCACCATCGAGGCGATTGCGGGCAGCATCTGTTGCAGGATCTGCTGGCTGACGCCGCTCGCTTGCGCCGCCTGGCTGGCGACGGCGCGCGACAGGTCCTTCGAGCCGAACAGGTGTCCCAGAATGCCGTTGCCTTCGTCGACGCCTTGCGGCGAGAAGGCGCGGGTCGCGTCCTCGAAATATTTGGCGTGCTGGCCGCTTGCCATCGCCGTCATGAAGGCGCCAAGCCCGTAAGGATCGGCGGTGTTGCGTTGCAGCCCCTGCGAAAAGGCCGGTAGCAGCGCGGCGACCGCGGCCTGGGTCTGCTGCATTGACAGCCCGTATTGCTGGGCAAGCGCCTGCATGCCGTTGCCGTTCTGGGCCTGCGCCAGCATGTCGAACAAGGTAGGCATCGGCTTCTCCTCCTGAATTCCTCGGAAGAGAGCCTAATTCGTTTCAACGCTCGATTGAAGCGGCTTTTGCCGCTCCCTGACGCGCCAGCTTAATAGGCGTATTCCATGAACACCGGCTCGATCGAACCGCCCCAGCGCGTATGGTAGGCCGAAAGCATCTCCTCGGCGCTGGTCGTGCCGCGCGCTACCACCTCGTCCAAAGTGTTGAGGAACGAGGTTTCGTCGTAGCCGTCACGATTCTTCTTGCCGCGGTTCTTCAGCCCGGTGCGCGAAATGGCCAGCACGTCGCGTGCGATCTCGCGCAGCGTGGCGTTGCGTAAGGGCGCGGCGATGCCGAGTTCCGGCACGGCGTTGCGCATCGCCAGCACTTCCTTGTAGGTCCAACTCGCGGTCAACGCCTCGGCCGCATCGAGTGCCGCCTCGTCGTAGAGCAGCCCGACCCAGAAGGCAGGCAGCGCGCAGATGCGGCGCCACGGGCCGCCATCGGCGCCGCGCATTTCCAGGAAACGCTTCAGCCGCACGTCGGGGAACAGCGTCGACAGGTGGTTCGCCCAGTCGCCCATGGTAGGCAGCCCGTCCGGCACTTCGTTGCGCGCGGCGCCGGCCATGAACTGGCGGAAGGTGATATGCGTCATGTCGTGATAGTGGCCGTCGCGGATGACGAAATACATCGGGACGTCGAGCGCCCATTCGACATAGTCGGCGAAACCGAAATCGGGCGAGAAGCAGAATTCGAGCAGGCCCGAGCGCTGGTTGTCGGTGTCGCGCCAGATGTCGCCGCGCCAGCTTTGCAAGCCGTTCGGCCGGCTCTCGGTGAAGGGCGAGTTGGCGAACAGCGCCGTCGACAGCGGCTGCAGCTTCAGCGACACCTGCATCTTGCGGCGCATGTCGGCCTCGCTCTCGAAGTCGAGATTCACCTGGATCGTGCAGGTGCGGTACATCATGTCGAGGCCTTTGGTGCCGACCTTGGGCATGTAGCGCGTCATGATCTCATAGCGCGACTTCGGCATTCTCGGCGTTTCGGCCAGTGACCATTTCGGGCTGCCGCCGAGCCCGAGGAAGCGGATGCCCATCGGTTCGGCGATCTCGCGCACCTGCGCCAGATGCGCATTGCCCTCGCGGCAGGTCTGATGGATGGTCTCCAGCGGTGCGCCGGAAAGCTCGAACTGGCCGCCTGGCTCGAGCGAGATCGCGCCTTGGCCGGTCGGTTCGACCAGGCCGATGATGCGGCCGTCGTCGATGATCGGGTCCCAGCCGAGCTTCGACTGCATGCCTTCGAGGATGGCGCGGATGCCGCGCTCGCCGCCATAGGGCACGGGCGCGTTGCCGTCGACATAGAAGGGGAACTTCTCGTGCTCGGTGCCGATGCGCCACTTGTCGCGCGGCTTGTTGCCCTCGGCCAGGTGGTCGACGAGTTCGTCGACGCCTTCAATCGGCCGGAAATCGGTTGTGTCGCGCGCCATCGCTGTGCCCTCAGAGACGGTCAGGTGACCGCCGGCGGTAAATGGACGAAATGTCAGTAGCCGATCAAGCGAAAAATCCTGAGCCACAGGTCAAGAGGAATTGAAGGCCACGATCCGGGCGGCCTCTTGCAAGACATGACCCCCTACCAGTCTCCGACAGTCGCCTGCATCACCGCAAGTGCGGCCACCGCCGCCGTGTCGGCGCGCAGGATGCGCGGACCGAGCGGAATGGCGGTGACGAAGTGCAGGGCGCGCAGCATCTTGCGCTCGTCATCCGAAAAGCCGCCTTCCGGCCCGACCAGCAAAGCGAGCTTCCTCTCCTTTACGGCCTGCAAGGCAGGCAGCGGATTGTTGGTCGAGGCGTCCTCGTCGCAGAAGATCAGCCGCCGCTCCTTGTCCCAGCCGGTCAGCAGGCGCTCGAATTTTTCCGCCTCGCGCACTTCCGGCACCGCCAGGATGCCGCATTGTTCGGCCGCCTCGACGACATTGGCCCGCAGCCGATCGATGGACGGCTTGGCCACTTGCGTATGCTGGGTGATGACGGGCTGCAGTATGCCTGCGCCCATCTCGACCGCCTTTTGCACGAGATAGTCGAGCCTCCCCTGCTTCAGCGGCGCGAAACAATAGATGAGGTCGGGGAGAGGTGGTTGCGGTCGTTGCTGCGCCAAAACCTTGAGTTTGACCGCTTTCTTCGACTTCGCCGCGACGGCCGCCGACCACTCGCCGTCGCGGCCATTGAACAGCAGGATCTCGGCACCTTCGCCAAGCCGCAGCACATGCATGAGATAATGGCTCTGCTGCTGGTCGGCGTCGAACTCGGCATCCGGCCCGAGATCGTCAGGCACGAACAGACGTTGCATCTTGTAATTGGCGCGCATGGCCGAGGAATGAGCGAGCCGGCCGCCGGCGTCAAGCCTCGGCCGACGGATGCCAAACCGGTCGAAAGCCATGTTTCAGGACGGCAAGCGTTGTCTCCGGGGTCAGCAGCATAAGCGCCTTGTCTTCCAATTGGCCAAGGCCCGCGGGTGGGCCATATCCGGCAAAGGACCATCGCAACGCCTTGCCGTGGCGCAAGGCATAGGCGCTGCCGCCAGTGGCGATCACCGCGCCGTCGGGCAGGCCGGACAGGTCGTGCATTGCCACGGCAGGGCGTTTGCCACCCGACGCCAGCCGCTCCTTGTGCAGCCTTTTGTCGACCATCGGCGCGCGCGGCTCGGCGACGCCGAAGGCTTGTCCGAAGCGGCCGACAAAATCCCTGGCCCGTTCGCGCTGGCAAAAGAAACAGGGGCGATGACCGGCGGCCAGCGCCGTCACCTCGTCGAGAAAGAACAACTCGGTCCATCCGGCCTTGCCCTCAGGACGGTTTCTGCCCATCGGCTCGCGCCGCACATTGCGGAATTGGCATACGCAGATGATCCAGGCCTGAAGCGCCCAACGTTTTCTCAGCAGCGTCTTGGTCGCGGGATCATGGATGATGCCGCGATTGCCGGTGAACAGGCCGTGCTCGGGCACGGCATGGATGGCGCCGAACGCATCGACCCGGTTCTGCAGTGGCATAGTTCTCTCCCAGAATACGATCTTGGCTGCAATGCGGGCGGCATGATATCGCTCGTGACATCATTTTCATGTCAGCAGGGTTTTTGCGATGCGGGTGCTGGTGGTCCAGAACTACGACAATACCGGTCTCGGCCAGGTTGGCGCGGCACTTGCGGAAGCGGGTGCCGATCTCGACGTGCGCCTGCCCTACAAGGGCGATCCGCTGCCTGAAGATGCGACCGGGCACGATGCGATGGTGGTGCTTGGCGGTGGCCAGAATGCGCTGGCCGATGATGAGTATCCCTATTTTCCGGCATTGCTCGAACTCACCCGCGATTTTGCCGGCAAGGATCGTGCAGTGCTCGGTATCTGCCTCGGCAGCCAGCTCCTTGCCCGCGCCTTCGGTGGCGAGAACCGCATTGGCGGCGCCAATGAATTCGGCTGGCGCGGCGTGTCGCTGACGCCGGACGCCAAGGCCGATCCGGTGCTGGGCGCCCTGCCGGAAGAATTCCCGATCTTCCAGTGGCACGACGACACGTTCGATCTGCCGCAAGACGCCGTGCGGCTGGCCGGAAACGATGTCGCCGAAAACCAGGCGTTCCGTGTCGGTCGCGCCATCTATGGCTTCCAGTTCCATTTCGAGGCTGACCGGCCGATGGTGAAGGACTGGAGTACCTCCTTCGCGTCGACCATCGCTTCGCGGCATCCCGATTGGGCTGACAGGCTCGATGGCGAAATGGCAGTTAACGGACCCGACGCGGATGCCGCCGGTATGGCGATTGCCCGCGCCTGGGTGGCCACGATCTAAGAGCCTGCCCTCGCGGCTCGCGTGACATAATTGGCACGCAGCCGTGAAACCGGCTGGGGAAAACCCCTTTCATCCTTGGCTTGTGTCCGACCGCCATCCTAGAAGGCGCGCGCTCTGCATCGGCTGTGCAACCGCGATGAACCTTTTGTGTGACCCGTGCGACACACCTCCGATACAGAACGCGCTTAGAAGCGCGAAATCGTCGAAACTTTGAAGCGAATTCTCCGTTTCAACGCATTGGTAACCGCCTGGTGCACACATGCAGGAAGCTCAACAAGAGATGACGTCCGTGAAAGCAGCGCTTCTGTCCTTTGCCATGTTGTCCGCCATCGTGCTGTGCGGTCTCGGCATCTATTCCGCCGATGCCGCCAACAACCACAACGCCGTCGACGGCTACGGCGTCACCGCCTCGCTTCGCTAAAAAAGCCGGTTCGTTCGCGACGCAATCCCTGCGACGCGGCTGGGCTCAAGCGCCCTTTATCGCCATTTCCAGGATACGTTTGTCCGCGCCGTCGACGACGAGCGCGGTCAGCATGCCTGACTGCCAGGCAAGCGTGTCGACATTGACGCGGTTGGCCATCACTTCGGCCTCGGGGACGGGTGTGTGGCCATGCACCACGATCTTCGGGAACAGGCCGGTGTGATCGTGGAAAACGTCGCGGATCCAGATCAGGTCCTGCGGATTCTGCTTGTCCAGCGCAATGCCCGGCCGGATGCCAGCATGGCAGAAGAAGAAGTCGCCGAACGTTAGCGAGAACGGCAGCGAGCGCAGGAAATCGACATGGCCCGGCGGCATCGCCTCGAGCAGGGCCTGATGTCCGCGCTTCATCGTCTCCGTCTTGCCGAACCAGCTGGCGTCGGCGGTGAGCGACACACCATAGGACAGCGCCGTCTGGATGCCGCCATAGCGCATGAAAAGCCCTTCCGGGTCAGGGGTTCTGAGAAAATCGAGAAAGCCTATGTCGTGGTTGCCCGCCAGCATCAGGTGGCGCGGATCGCGTTCCCGCGCCGCGATCAGGAAATCGATGACGCCCTTGGACTCCGGTCCGCGGTCGACATAGTCGCCGAGGTGGATTACCCGCCAGTCCTGAACAAGATCTCGCGCGATCTCGGCCTCGATCTGGCCGTGCATGGCAGCCAGCAGGTCGAGCCGGCCATGCACGTCGCCGATTGCGTAGAGACGCACACCCTCCGGCCCATGCGCGTCGAGAAAATGGATGCCGGGTTCCGCCAACGCCTCGTGGTCTCCGTGGTCAGGCTGTCACCGGACGTTAGCGCCGGAGCTGGTCCTTGCCCATGTCGGTGACCAGACGCTTTCCGCACAGAGCCAGCGTGATGTCCATCTCCTTGCGGATGATTTCCAACGCTTTGGTAACCCCTTCCTTGCCGAGCGCGCCCAGGCCGTAAAGGAACGGGCGGCCGATATAGGTGCCCTTGGCGCCAAGGCAGAGCGCCTTCAGCACGTCCTGGCCGGAGCGGATGCCGCCATCCATATGCACCTCGATCTTGTCGCCGACCGCGTCCGCGATTTCTTCCAGCGCCATGATCGAGGACGATGCGCCGTCGAGCTGGCGCCCGCCGTGGTTGGAAACCACGATCGCGTCGGCGCCGGTCTTGGCCGCCATCATCGCGTCCTCCTTGTCGAGGATGCCTTTCAGGATCAGCTTGCCGCCCCAGCGCTCCTTGATCCAGGCGACATCCTTCCATGACAACTGCGGGTCGAACTGCTCATTTGTCCAGGACGACAGCGAAGAGACGTCGCCGACACCCTTGGCGTGGCCGACGATGTTGCGGAAGGTGCGGCGCTTGGTGCCGGCGATACCCAGGCACCAGCGCGGCTTGCTGGCCAGGTCGATGATGTTGGCAAGCGTCATCTTGGGCGGCGCCGAAAGCCCATTGCGCACGTCCTTGTGGCGCTGGCCGAGGATCTGCAGGTCGAGCGTCAGTACCAGCGCCGAGCATTTCGCCGCCTTGGCGCGGTCGATCAAATCGAGCACGAAATCCTTGTCGCGCAGCACATAGAGCTGGAACCAGAACGGTTTCGTCGTCACCGAGGCGACATCCTCGATCGAGCAGATGCTCATCGTCGACAGGGTGAAAGGCACGCCGAATTCCTCGGCCGCCTGCGCCGCCAGCATCTCGCCGTCGGCGTGCTGCATGCCGGTCAGGCCGGTGGGGGCCAGTGCCACCGGCATCGATACTTTCTGGCCGACCATGGTCGATTCCAGCGAGCGGTTGCTCATGTCGACCAGCACGCGCTGGCGGAACTTGATCTTCTGGAAGTCTTCCTCGTTGGCCCGATAGGTGCTCTCGGTCCAGGCGCCGGAATCGGCGTAGTCGAAGAACATCTTGGGCACGCGCCGGCGGGCGAGATCCTTGAGGTCTGCGATGGTGAGAATGTCGCTCATGCTGGTCCCCGCTTGATCGTACTACTAGGAGCGTCTGCGCGCCGGTTCGGTATCGCCGGCTTCCGAACGCTGCCGCAGCCGCAGCCGTGACACGCGTTGCCAGTCGCCGCTGCGCTCGGCCTCGGCCATCGACCGCTCGACATAGGTCATGTGGTCCATTGCCGCGTGCCTTGCCCCGGCCGGATCACCGGCCTTGACCGCGGCATGGATTGCCTTGTGTTGCGCCAGCAGCGCCTCGCGCGCGCCGGGCACTGTGAACACCAGCAGCCGGTTCTGGAAGACGCCTTCCGACAAAAGCCGATAGCAGGAGCGCAGCGTGTGCAAGAGCAGGATGTTGTGCGCGCATTCGCAGATCGCTTGATGAAACTCGACGTCGATCTCGGCCTCGTCGTCGAAATCGCCGGTGCGATGCGCCTCGTCCATGCGCGCCATGATGCGGTCGAGCAGCGCCAGATCTTCCGGGGTGGCGCGCCGCGCCGCGTATTCGGCGGCTATGCCTTCGATCTCGCGGCGATATTCCAGATAGTCGGTCACCGCCTTGCGATGCATCGAGATCAGGTCGGCCACCGGCTTGGTGAACAGCTGGCCGATAATGTCGGCGACATGCGTGCCGCCGCCGGCCTTGGTCGTCAGCAGCCCGCGCCCTTCCAGCGCCTTCAGCGCGTCGCGCAGGATCGGCCGCGACACGTCGAACTGGCGTGCCAGTTCGCGCTCTCCCGGCAGCCGGTCGCCGGTGCGCAGCACGCCTTCGAGTATGAGGCTCTCGATCTGCTGCACCACCTCGTCGGCGGTGCGCGAATGCTCGATCCTGGAGAAAATGTCGCTCAACAGCTGTGCCTGGGGATTGAACCGGTGTCGCGCAGGATAAAGCCTGCGTCGCCAACTGGTCAAATTATTTATCCAATTGGCCGAGGCGTGTCGGTTTCGCCGCCCGGCGAAATATCATCTTCGGCTAAACTTTGCTGTTTGCGTCATCAGCCTATTGGCTCTAGAGGACGCGACTGCAAGAGGGTCCAGAGAACCCCGGGGGACAAGCCGTGTCAGACGACCCGTCCAATCTCGAATTCCAGCCGCGCGCCAAAGGCAGCGTCATGGGTTTCCCCGCGCATGAGGGCCGGCCCGGTGCGCTGGGCGAGGTCCATGCCCGGCCGCATCCGCTGATCGAGAAGCCGCGCGTCCTGGTGCAGCTTGCCTTCATGACCGAGGGCGGTTCCGGCGTCGACCATGCGGTGCTTTCCGAACTGTCGCGGCGCCTCGGCATCGCCGCGCCCGACCGTCAGGCCCGCCATCACGCCATGAAATGGGGCAAGGGCTCGCTGCGCTGGGAGCGGCATACGGAGTTCTCGACCTATCTCTGGGAAGGCCCGCTTTCCGAAAGCGGCAGGGCGCAGGAGGACACACCCTTCGGCAACGGCTTTTCGCCGCCGGGCACCGTCATTTCGGGCATCCGGCTCGAGATCCGCAAATGGACGCAGACGAGCGAGCGATTGATCGCGGCTTTCGATCCGACCAGCCTGTGCTACTCGCTGGTCGAGCGCGGTAATGCGGCGATCGTCACCGATTTCCGCCAGGATGGCGACGGCATGACCCGCATCCTGGTGCTCGACCGCGGCCTGACGCCGGCGCGCACCGGGGCGCTGTCGCAGCGGCTGATCGATATCGAAACCTACCGCACGCTCGCCATGCTCGGCCTGCCGCTGGCGCTGACCTTGTCGGGCCGCGCCCGCCGCATCGAGGACAGGCTGGCCCAGACCACGCTGGAAATGAAGGTCGCCGAGACCCGTGACAGCCAGACTTTGCTCGCCGATCTGACTGAACTTGCCGCCGAACTGGAGGCCGACGCGGCCTCCAGCCTCTACCGCTTCGGCGCCAGCCGCGCCTATGACGGCATTGTCGTCGAGCGGCTGGAAGCACTCGAGGAAGAGGCCGTGCCCGGCTATGACACCTGGGGCGGGTTCCTGCAGCGCCGTGTCGCGCCGGCCATGCGCACCTGCCGCTCGGTCGAGGAACGGCAAGCCAATCTGTCGCGAAAACTGACTCGTGCCACGACGCTGCTGCGCACCTGGGTCGATGTCGAGGTCGAGAAGCAGAACCGCGATCTGCTCGCCTCGATGAACAACCGCGCCCGCCTGCAGCTGCGCCTGCAGCAGACCGTCGAGGGCCTCTCGGTCGCCGCCGTCTCCTACTACGTCGTCGGCCTCATCGGTTATGTCGCGAAGGGCGCCTCGATCTTCGGCCATGCTTTCGCGCCAGAGGTGGTCACCGCCGCCTCGGTGCCGGTCGCCATCCTGCTGGTCTGGTGGGGCGTGCGCCGCGTGCGCCGTATGCATTCCGAGCCGGCGAAGCACCCGGGCGAATAGCGGCAGATTGCCGCTGCGGAAGCCTGTCCCGGCCCGGCGCGGCAACCTCCCACCACCACGGCATTTGCAACCAGCGCGCTTCACTGGTAAAAGATTTTGACCAGTCAAGCGAAGTGAGGCTGCTGATGTCCGGCTTGGCCATGCCGAAACCAGACGACGCCACGATGCGCCGGCGCGACGAGATCGTCGCCGACATGCGCATCATCGTGCCGGGCGAGGGCGTGGTCGACGCGGCCAATGCCATGCGCGCCTTCGAGAGCGATGGCTTGACCGCCTATCGGCAATTGCCGCTGGTCGTCGTTCTGCCCGAGACGGTGGCGCAGGTCTCCCGCGTGCTGAAATATTGCAACGACCGTAACATCCGCGTCGTGCCCCGCGGTTCCGGCACTTCGCTGTCGGGCGGCGCGCTGCCGCTGGAAGATGCGGTGCTGCTGGTCATGAGCCGCTTCAACCGCATCCTGGCGATCGACTTTCCCAACCGCATCGTCGTCGCCCAGCCGGGCGTCACCAATCTCGGCATCACGTCAGCCGTCGAGCAGGAGGGCTTTTACTATGCCCCCGATCCATCCTCCCAGATCGCCTGCTCGATCGGCGGTAATGTCGCGGAGAATTCCGGCGGCGTGCACTGCCTGAAATACGGCCTCACCGCCAATAATGTGCTCGGCATCGAAATGGTGCTGATGAACGGCGAGGTGGTGCGGCTCGGCGGCAGCCATCTCGACGCCGAAGGCTACGACCTGCTTGGCGTGATGACCGGTTCCGAGGGCCTGCTCGGCGTCGTCACGGAGGTTACGGTGCGCATCCTGAAGAAACCTGAGACGGCGCGCGCCCTGCTGATCGGCTTTCCGACTAGCGAGCAGGGCGGCCAGTGCGTCGCCGACATCATCGGCGCCGGCATCATTCCCGGCGGCATGGAAATGATGGACCGGCCGGCGATCCATGCGGCGGAGGATTTCGTCCATGCCGGCTATCCCCTTGATGTCGAGGCGTTGCTGATCGTCGAACTCGACGGTCCAGGCGTCGAGGTCGATCACCTCATCACCGCGGTCGAGGCGATCGCCATAGGCAACGGCTCGACCACCTGCCGCATCTCGCAATCCGAGCAGGAGCGGCTGAGCTTCTGGGCCGGCCGCAAGGCGGCTTTCCCCGCCGTCGGCCGCATCTCGCCCGACTATTACTGCATGGACGGTACCATCCCGCGCAAGGAACTGCCGCGCGTGCTCGCCGGCATGCGCGAACTGTCGGCAAAATACGGTCTCGGCGTCGCCAATGTCTTTCACGCCGGCGACGGCAATCTGCATCCGCTGATCCTCTACGATGCCAATGTTCCCGGCGAACTCGACAAGGCCGAAAGTTTCGGCGCCGACATATTGCGCCTCTGCGTCAAGGTCGGCGGCGTGCTGACGGGCGAACATGGGGTTGGAGTCGAGAAGCGCGACCTGATGCCGGAAATGTTCAGCCAGGTCGATCTCGACCAGCAGATGCGCGTCAAATGCGCCTTCGACCCCAACCACCTGCTCAACCCTGGAAAAGTCTTCCCGCAACTGCGCCGCTGCGCCGAGCTTGGGCGCATGCATGTGCACCGGGGGCAGGTGGCGTTTCCGGACATTCCGAGGTTTTGAGGGGATGCTGTTCCGGGACCAGACCCTTGCAGCCATTGCGTCGGGCGAAGTGACGCTCGCCTTTCGCCGCTGGCGGCGGCCGACGGTCAAGGCTGGCGGGCGGGTGAGAACGGCGTCGGGGGTCGTGCTGATCGGCGACATCGCGGTCGCGGAGATGTCCGCACTGTCGGAAAGGGACGCGAGCGCGGCTGGCTTTCCGACACTCGCAGCCCTGCGGGAAATGCTTGGGCCTGATGACGGCACCCCGGTCTACCGGATCGAACTCACCAGCATCGAACCCGACGAGCGCGCGGCCTTGCGCGGCGAGGCCTCGCTGTCCGATGCGGATTGGCACGCCCTGACGGCCCGCTTTGCCCGCTGGGACAAGACGGCGCCCGGCTATTTCCAGTCGATCCTGCGGGCAATCGGCGCCCATCCGGAAGTGCGGGCGGCTGTCCTGGCGGCCAAGGCCGGCGTCGAGACGCCGAAATTCAAGCGGGATGTCCGCAAGCTTGGGGAATTCGGCCTGACCGAGAGCCTCGAGATCGGTTACCGGCTGTCGCCAAGGGGGGGAGCCGTGCTCGAAAAGCTCAGGGAGCACAGGCTTTGACGACTTTCACCCCGACCACGTCAGAGGAAGTCCTGTCGACCGTCGCCTGGGCAGTGGCCGAAGGCTCGCCGCTCGAAATCCTCGGCCACGGCTCCAAGCGCGGCATTGGCCGGCCGCTGCAGACGGAGCACACGCTCGACCTGTCGAAACTCACCGGCGTCACGCTTTACGAGCCCGCCGAACTGGTGCTGTCGGCAAAGGCCGGCACGCCGCTGGCCGAGATCGAGAAGCTGCTGGCGGAAAACGGCCAGCAACTGGCCTTCGAGCCGATGGATTACGGTCCGCTGCTTGGCGGCGAGCCGGGCAAGGGCACGATCGGCGGCGTGCTTGGCGCCAACCTCTCCGGTCCGCGCCGGCTGAAGGCGGGCGCGGCGCGCGATCATATCCTCGGCATCAACGTCGTGTCCGGCCGGGGCGAACCCTTCAAGTCCGGCGGTCGCGTGGTCAAGAATGTCACCGGCTATGACATGTCGAAGCTGATGGCCAACAGCTGGGGCACGCTGGCCGTTTTCACCGACGTCACCTTCAAAGTGTTACCTGCTGCCGAGACGGAGGTGACGCTCGCGCTCCGTGGGCTGCTCGACGACGCCGCTGCAAGCGCCATGGCGCTGGCTCTCGGCTCCAGCGCGGAAGTGTCGAGCGCCGCGCATCTGCCGGAGCGCGTCGCCACGCGCGTCGCCGGCGGGGCGCTCGGCAGTGAAGCCGCCACGCTGCTGAGGGTCGAGGGCTTTGGCCCTTCCGTCGCCTATCGTATCGCCGCGCTGAAGACGCTGCTCGGCAAGGCCGGGCCGCTGGAGGAGATTGCCGGCGAGGCTTCGCAACTGATGTGGCGCGATGTGCGTGATATCAAGCCCTTCGCCGATGGCAGCGAGAAACCGGTCTGGCGCGTGTCGATGGCGCCCTTTCACGCGCATCAGATGGTGCTGACGTTGCGCATGCAGGCCGCCGTCAGCGCCTTCTATGACTGGCAGGGCGGACTGGTGTGGTTGCGCATGGAGGAGGGCGATCCGGAAGCCGCTCTGCTGCGCGGGCTGTTGCGCAAACATGGCGGCGGCCATGCGACGCTTGTGCGCGCCGCCCCCGCCCATCGCGCCGCCGTGCCGGTGTTCGAGCCGCAGCCGCCGCCACTGGCTGCGTTGTCGGCTAGGCTAAAGGCCGAGTTCGATCCCAAGGCCATTTTCAACCCCGGCCGCATGGCGCCGGGCGCAGGCTCTGCTACTCTCGGCGTCGCAACGGAGGGATCAGCACCATGAGCGATATCAACCCCGGCCAGAACGACAAGCCCGCACCGCGCCAGACCGATCGCTGGCTGGAACCGGGGCCAACCAATGCGCTGGTCATCTACATCCTGTATCTCGCCAGCCTCGTCATCGGTATCAGCGGCCTTGTTGGCATCGTGCTGGCCTATGTCAACCGTGGCAAGGCCGGCGGCTTCGTCGAGAGCCACTACACATTCCTGATCCGTACCTTCTGGATCGGCCTGCTCTATGCGCTGATCTCGGCGGCGCTGATCTTCGTGGTGATCGGCTTCCTGCTGATGTTTGCTGTCGTCGTCTGGTTCATCGCCCGCTGCATCCTCGGCCTTCAGGCGCTGCAACGCGGCGAGCCGGTCAAAAACCCGGAAAGCTGGTTCCTCGGACTTTAGGAATTTTTCTAGTGCAGACCAATTTTTCGCTTGCCCAGCTTGCCGATCCGCATGTCGCGGAATCGCAGACGATCCAGTGCAAGTGACGACATACCTGGGAGGTGAGCGTGTGGGAAGCAATTGCAAGCTTAGCGTGGCCGGCACTCGCCGCTATCGTACTATATAGGCTTTGGCCAACAATAAATGACATATTGAAAAAAGATGGCACGACGATCAAGGTTGGTAGCCTAGAAATCTCGATATCGGAAGCGACTAAGACCCAACTTGAACAGTTGGACGTGAACGGATAGCGAACACTGTCCGTTAAGCCATTG
>NZ_BSNY01000004.1 GCF_030160235.1 Mesorhizobium huakuii | reverse complement strand
ATAACCAACTACATTAATGATCGAAATGCGTTCGATTTCATATCCGCGCACCAACGCCTCGTCAAACGGCACATCCTGCATCGGCACAAACCGGCAGCCATCATCCACCTTGCTCCTGATCCAATCCAGCGCCACTAGCACCGGACGCCACACGGTATTGTTCGACCGGAATTCCAGAACCGAAAGCAGACTGGGCAGCATGCGCCGGTAATGATTGGCCCAGGACGAGCGCATCACCTTATATATGCGCCGGTCGAGAGCCCCTTTCGCCTGGCTCTCCTTGACGATCGCCGCCAGCTTGTCCTTGCCGACGATCGGGAAAATGACATCGCAGACGCGCCCCGCGGGCTCGTCGATCGAAGCACTGGCAATCTCAACCAGCAATCTTTCCTTGCCATAAACCCGCTCGATATCCTTCGCGATATCGCCGACCACCTTGCGTTTCGAGCGCGTCCCGATCTTGTGGACCGTCTCGAGCAGCAAATCGACCATCGCGTCCGTGAGCTGCGCTTGCCGTGACGAAAGATAAATTGCGTACAGTCCGATTTGTTTGGCCGAAGGGTGCCGCCGCATCTCCCAGGCCTTTTCGCCGGCGACACGGCGGACAATCTGTTCCACCCATGCCTTGCCGGTCGCCGACAGGATATCCCGTGGCAGATCAAGTTTCTGAATGAAGGCAAGTTTCGCCGTCATGCTGAGGATGTTGTCGAGCGACGCCTGGCCAGCATCACCTCTCATCGTATTGAAGCCGGTCTGGCCGTCTGCCTCAGCAATAGAAGCTTCCAGCAATGCGACCGTGCTTGCTGAAAGGCGAGCGCTCACCCCGGTCAACCAGTCGTCGAGATAGTGTTGCCGTTGCGAACGCACCAGGCGTTCCAGTTCCTTGTGCGACGGGCCGTATATGCAACGGTCCCGGCACCACAGAAAAACCTGCTCGAGCATGGCGCCGACCGATTGCCCGGTCGGACACAGTTCGCCAGCGATCCATAATGTCAGCTCTTCCCGATCGCACCGTTTCAGGCGCCGAAAGCC
This sequence comes from Mesorhizobium huakuii, assembly GCF_030160235.1. Taxonomy (GTDB): domain Bacteria; phylum Pseudomonadota; class Alphaproteobacteria; order Rhizobiales; family Rhizobiaceae; genus Mesorhizobium; species Mesorhizobium huakuii. Next base: position 4,204 of record NZ_BSNY01000004.1, on the reverse strand, counting down.
GAGGTACTGCAAAATCTCGGCACAATGCCGGCGCGCAGTCCGGCCGGAGAAATCATACTCGGTCATGGCGCCAGATTCGACGCCAAGCTGCTCGGCCAGCCAGGAAACGCTGTCGGCCGGGATCGAGGCATGGTCCTGTACAAAGAAGCCGTGCGCGGCGAAGAACTTAAGCTGAACCGCCAATCCCAGTCGCGCCGGGGCCGGCTTGCCGTTCACAAATTCAATATCCGAATAGCTCAGGCTCCAGCGCCCGATCAAATCCTCTCGCGAAATATGCAAACCCGTCACTCCAATCCCTAAAATTGGAGCAGACTGTCATTCCCCAGCAAAGCACTCGTCAATTAGCGAGACAATGTTCCCACAACGTTCTTCAACTTGGCCAAAATCCCAGCTTCGAGCCGACAGGGCCATTATGAGTCTGCGGCCTAAGAGCGCAAGGACATTACGCTGAACGAGATGGTGGAGCGGCTCATCGCCGAGCATTCGGCGCGGTGCTGTCACATTGATTGAGGGGTAAGGAAATTGAGGTAGCAGCGCGCCCATGACCGTGAGTGCACCGACCTACAAGAACCACCGCTATCCGATCGAAATCGTGGCCCGTGCTGTCTGGCTCTACTTCCGCTTCAATCTGAGCTTGCGCGATGTCGAGGAAATGCTGCTCGAACGCGGGATCGTCGTTTCCTACGAGACCATCCGCCGATGGTGCCGAAAGCACGGCCCTGATTATGCGCGCCGCATACGCCGCAAGGCGCCGACGAAAGATGATGTCTGGCACCTGGATGAAGTCGCGGTGCGCATCAACGGTCAGAAATGCTGGTTGTGGAGAGCGGTTGATCAGGACGGATATGTGCTCGACGAGATCGTCCAGACGCGTCGCAACAGCAAGGCCGCCAAGCGCCTGCTGACGTGACTTCTGAAGAAGCAGGGTCTGCCGCCAAAGCGTATGATCACCGACAAATTGCGCTCCTACGGGGCGGCCAAACGCCAGCTCATGCCGAACTTGGAACACCGCTCGCATAAAGGCTTGAACAACCGGGCGGAGAATTCTCACCTGCCGTTCCGAAAACGGGAACGAACGCGACAGGGTTTCCGGTCGGTCGGCTCATTGCAGCATTTCGTGTCGATCTTCTCCGCCGTCCGAAATCTCTTCGTCCCATCCCAGACCAACCGCTCCGCAGCACAAATTCGAGCCCATCGACGCCAAGCCATGGCCGCGTGGGAAGCCGTGAGTGCACCGCCTGCCTGAAAAGCGCGGTAGCAGCCTCACGCGGCCACATTGCAAACAACGTGACAACGCCAGAGGCAGTGTTCCACTTATAAATCGGGAATTCCTGTCCAAACCGAGCCACCTCTGGCTCTCTGTGCCCCTATTCAGCCGTTGCAACAAAACCGTAAGGACGCTTCTTCGAGCCCGCACGGGCCAGTCTGATCTTCAGTGCCATTTCTTATCTCCTAAAAGCTCTGATTTCGTTTGATTGCGTTAAGGCTGGTTGGGTCAGCCGGTTTTCGTCACGCCGTTGGCAGCGGCGATCTGTTCGTGGTGGCGGATCACTTCGCGGACGACGAAGTTGAGGAATTTTTCCGCGAAATCCGGATCGAGATGCGCGTCCTTCGCCAGCTGGCGAAGACGGGCGATCTGCTGTTGCTCGCGCGCCGGGTCGGCCGGCGGCAGGCCATGCTCGGCCTTCAGCACGCCGACCGCCTTGGTGCAGCGGAAGCGCTCGGCGAGCATATGGATGAGCGCCGCGTCGATATTGTCGATCGAAGCGCGGTAGCCGGCCAGGATGGTGCGCGCGTCGGCCATGTCCTTCTCTTCGTTCATGCGTATTCTCACTTCTTCTTGCCAAGGCCCGGCAGTCCGCCTCCGCCGAGGCCGGGAAGCCCCGGAAGTTTCATGCCGCCGGGCAGGCCTGGCAGGCCACTGCCGGGAAGTCCGCCGGGCAGGCCCTTCATACCGCCGAGGCCGGCGGCCTGCGCCTGCTTCTGCAAGGCTTCGAGCTGCTTGGGGTCCATCTTGGAGAGATCGGGCATGCCACCCATGCCACCCATCCCGCCGGGCATCATGCCGCCCAGGCCCATCTTGGAGGCGAGGCCCCCCATCATGCCACGCATCAGGCCGCCGCCTTTGCCCTTGCCGCCCATCGCCTTCATCATGTCGGCCATGCCGCGATGCATCTTGAGCAGCTTGTTGATCTCGGCGGCATCGGTGCCGGAGCCGGCGGCAATGCGCTTCTTACGCGAGTGTTTGAGAATATCGGGATTGGCGCGCTCGGCCTTGGTCATCGAGGAGATGATGGCGAGCTGGCGGCCGAACATCTTGTCGTCGAGCCCGGCGGCGGCCATCTGGTCCTTCATCTTGCCCATGCCGGGCATCATGCCCATGATGCCGCCCATGCCGCCCATCTTCGACATCTGCTGAAGCTGCTGGGCGAGGTCGTTCAGGTCGAACTTGCCCGACTGCATCTTCTTGGCCATCGCCGCCGCCTGCTCGGCGTCGATGCTCTCGGCGGCCTTCTCGACCAGGCTGACGATGTCGCCCATGCCGAGGATGCGGTCGGCGATGCGCTTGGGGTGGAATTCCTCCAGCCCGTCCATCTTTTCGCCGGTGCCGATCAGCTTGATCGGCTTGCCGGTGACGGCGCGCATCGAAAGGGCCGCACCGCCGCGGCCATCGCCGTCCATGCGGGTCAGCACCAGGCCGGTGATGCCGACACGCTCGTCGAAGCTCTTGGCCAGGTTGACGGCGTCCTGGCCGGTCAGCGAATCCGCGACCAGCAGGATTTCGTGCGGGCTCGACACCTTCTTGATGTCGGCCATCTCGACCATCAGCGGCTCGTCGATATGGGTGCGGCCCGCGGTGTCGAGGATGACGACGTCGTGGCCGCCGAGCTTGGCCGCCTGCACGGCGCGCTTGGCGATATCGACCGGGTTCTGGCCGGCAATGATCGGCAGCGTCGCGACCTTGGTCTGCTCGCCGAGTTGGCGCAGCTGCTCCTGCGCGGCGGGACGCCGCGTGTCGAGCGAGGCCATCAGGACCTTCTTGTTCTGACGCTCGGTCAGCCGCTTGGCGATCTTGGCCGAAGTGGTCGTCTTGCCGGAGCCCTGCAGGCCGACCATCATGATGACGACGGGGGCCGGCGCGTTGAGGTCGATGGCGACGCCCTCGGCGCCCAGCATGTCGACCAGCTCGTCATGGACGATCTTGACGACCATCTGGCCGGGCTTGATCGACTTCAGCACCGCGGCGCCGACAGCCTTCTCGCGCACCTTGTCGGTGAAGGACCGCACCACTTCGAGCGCCACGTCGGCCTCGAGCAGCGCACGGCGCACCTCGCGCAGCGCCGCCGAGACGTCAGCCTCCGACAGCGCGCCGCGGCCGGTGAGGCCGTTCAGGATGGAGCCAAGGCGCTCCTGCAGCGATTCAAACATCTTGCGTCCTTCGATCTCGGTTCGGGGTTCGATCCGAGAAGTAATGCGTTCGCGCCAAGTCGCCAAGCAAAAGCCCAAAACCAAAAAGCACCCGGGGGCGCACAGCGCTGCCGGGTGTTGGCCTCCAGGATCTGTTTACAGCACTGCCCCATAGAGGCTTCGGCGTCCGGTTCTGTTGCAAACTCTTTGGTTACGGGTTGTCTGGCAATGGCCTTCGCTGATTTTCGGAGGTTTCAAATGTTCAAGGGGCGCCATTTCGACCAATCTGTGATCCTGCTTTGCGTGCGCTGGTACCTTACCTCACATGGGCTTCTTGGGGTCAAGGGTTAAATTTAGCAACGCATGAGCAGAACTCCAGGACTGTTTCGGCATCCAAGGTCTGAGCCCGATTGCACCAATATCCCGCTTGCAGCGGGCAAGGGCTCAGGAGGATGAGACCATTCTACAAAACGGCATTCAGGCCATGCCAGGTATCGGTTCATCCACCTGGATCGGCCAGGACTGATCGGGTCCTGGCGGACTACGGGATTAGGGTCAAACAGGGCGTTGGTGCATGGATCCTTTGTCAACGGTTTGGCGATAGGCAGGCAGGATCGAAATCAGCTTGATGCGAGTGCCATGCCGTACAAACACAACGCCGATCGTCGTCATCACGTCGGAAAGATGAAATTCAGGGTGACGAATTGGCGTGACTACGAAGCAGGTCTGCGCCGGCGTGGAGCTATGGCGGAAAATGGGTGATGACGGTTTGAGAAGGGCGGCGTATCGAGGCGGG
>NZ_BSNY01000003.1 GCF_030160235.1 Mesorhizobium huakuii | reverse complement strand
TACAATCAAGCCGCAATCCCAAAAATTAGCGCGATAAATTATCGACACGTCCTAAGCGGGAGCGGCTTGCTTGTACAATCCGGCCCGAGCGCGAAATACCGCCGCCGGCCTTTTTCGCCGCGGCCAACACCTGTGCGATGAAGGGCCGGGCCTGCTGGGCGCGCGTGGAGCGGATGCGCCCGGGTCGAAGGCGAAACTCGCGCTCATCGGCCATGGCGCGGCACCGCAATGTTGAAAAAGAAAAACAAATACAATACCTTGGATTCTTCATACACATTGCGCCGGTGGCCGGCAATGTGCGGAACGCGCCAGAAAATCAAGCAAGAACAACCACCCGACCGCCGCGCAATGTGCGCGCTTTTATCCTGCCGTCTTAATCGGTCGTACTTTGAGAGAATTTTCTGCCATCGTCGTTCCTCTTCCAATCTACGATAGTACACGAATCTATTCTCTACGTCACGATCCCGCGTTCTGGCGTTGATTTCCGATGCGCCGTGCAGTCTTCCGCGCTCTGCGACGGGGTGTTTTGGCTGCACGAATGCAGCGCTCGAGCCGTCGTGGCGCAATTTGCCATCGGTCTGACGGAGCAGCGTCACAGGCAATCGAGCGCGGTCCGGCCGTCTTTCGATCGGCGCGGCCGCAGGCAGGATAACGTGCGTTCCGTCGTTCCTGGTCTGCATCGGTCCTCATCCGCCGGAGCGGATCTCCTTGTCTCAGATGGCGTCCGTCAGCGTGCCGGCGCCATGCGTTTCATTTGCCGCCGAACCGCTCATCGATGCGCTCCCAGCAGCTTGCGGGCCTTGTCATGCGCACGCCGGCCGGCGTCCGCCTGGCTTGCCGCCGAATCGCCGACATAGAACGTGCCCTCGGTCCAGATCGCATGCATGATCACCGCCAGTTTGCGCGCCACCGCGACACAGGCCTTGCGGTGGCAGGAGCGCTTGGCGATCGCCTGGCCCCAGCTCTTGACCTTGTCGGAGCCCTTGAAGCGCGTCATCAGACCTGACGCCGCCTCGTAGAGCGCACGCCGCACATCCGCGTCGCCGGCCTTCGAGATGCGGCCCTGAACGTCGATCGTCGAGCCGGATTGCCAGCGCCGCGAGGTCAGCCCGAAGTAGGCCGCGACGTCGCGCGAGCGGCGGAAGCGCGACGGGTCGTCGATCGCGGTCATGAACGAGAGCGCCGTCACCGGGCCGACACCGGGGATCGCCATGAAGCGCCGGCACGTCTCGTTGCGGGCGACGATTTTCACGACGACATCGTGCAGCCGGCAGTACTGTTTCCACAGCGCCGCGCGCGCCGTCAGCATGGCGTCCATCAACTCGGCCGACAGCGGATCGTCCGCCACCGCCTTGCGCACCGCCTGCTCGAAAGCGCCGCGCCCGACCTTACTCAAGCGGATGCCGAACGACTTGAGCGAGTGGCGGATGGCGTTCTCCAGATCGAGGAACTTAGCCTTCAAATTGCGCCGGTGGGTCAAGAGAAGCTTCGTCCGATAGCAGCTTTCCGACTTGATGTAGGCTTGGCGGAACCAGCCCGTGCGCATCAGATGGGCGATGCCGAGCGCATCGGCCTTGTCGGTTTTGTTGCGCTGTGCAGACATCGCCGCGCGCACATGAACCGTCTCCAGACAGATCGCCGGCAGGCCGAGTTTCCTGAGCTCTGGATGCAGCCACGGCGACAGCGATCCCGCTTCATGGCCGACCCGGCGAAGTCGCCCCAGGAACGGTTTCAGGACATCGAGGACCGCCTCCGGATCGGTGACCACCGCAGCCTGCAGATGCACCGCGCCCTCCCCGTCGACGACGCACACCGCCGTCTCGTCCATCGACACGTCCAGCCCACAAAAGAATTCCATCAGCTGCCTCCTGCGTTGTTTGACAGGAGATTTCTTAGCAGCCACCGAGACGTGCGGCGCGGGCTTGGGAGACGAAGGAGCGACCTGCCGATTACGGGCCGCAATCCCTCGGTTGTTGCCCTGTGCTCTGCGCGCCTCATTGGCTGCGACGTCAAACGAGACGCCAGGGGGCGATCTGACGGAGACTTCGTCATCGCTGCGATGTCCGGATGTCGGACCCAGTGAACAGCTGGCGCGGCTGCGAACCGGCCGCGAAAAGTTCGCGCACCAACGGTGGCGACGATATCTCGGCGGAAGGGTCTTCGCTGGACGAAAGACTGGACGCGGCCATGGACCCGGACCGCACTATGAACAGCGGCGCGACCTTCCAGCTGACGGCCTTGGCAGGGCCGGCGGTGAGCGCGCCGGGTGCATCACCGCCGCCCCAGAAAGGGCGGAGCATCGCAACATAGGCCCGGGTCTCAGCTGGGAGCGGACGGCCCTTCAAGGAGGCTTCGTAACGCCCCGGCCCGGCATTGTAGGCGGCGAGGAAGCCCGGTGAACCGTATCGATCATACAGCTCGCGAAGATAGGCCGTGCCGGCAAGGATGTTGTCGCGCGGATCATAGGGATCGCGGCCGAGCTGGTGACGAAGGCGCAGCTCAACCCAGGTTCCGGGCATGATCTGCATCAAGCCCACGGCTCCCTTTCGTGACACGGCGCGCGGATCGCGAGCGCTTTCGAGGCGCATGATTGCCCGTATCCAGCGCTCGGGAACACGGAAGCGATGCGACGCCTCGGCGATAGGTGCTGCATAAGGATCCTCCGCGGATTTGCGCGGGGCCGGCGCGGATTGTGCGAAGGCCACCGTCATTGCGTGACAGACGATCAGCATGCCACCGATAAGGCAAAGTGCTTCTCGCCGACCAGGCAACCGACTGACGGGTCGGCTTCCGTCCGCACGTTTCGGCGCCGATGGCCCACTCATCGAGCAGGCTCCGGCCGCGCTTTCGGCCGGATCCAGCGCAGTGACCAGGAGCCGTCGTCGGATTGGAACAGACCGGCGCGAAAGCGGCGTCCAAACAGTGGATCCTCCAATCGGCACGACAGATAGTCGCCGGCCGTCTGTCCGGTTTCCTTCCATGCCGCGCCGACCTCGGGGCCGCTGCCGTCGCCGATGTGGATACGAAAATCCGGCGCTTTGCCGTCCGATATTTTGGTCGGCACGAGCACCAGCTCGGCATCCACGAGCAGCGTTCGAATGCGTCCGGAATAACCAGATTCAGTTCTGTGGAAGACGCCGATCTCGGCCATGGATTATCTCCTTCTCTTGTTGGCTGGGCTGAAATTCAGTTCGCCGGAGCGAGCCAGGTGTAGTGGCCATCGCCCCTCTCGTCGGTCCAAAGCGGCAACGCGGCTCCGACGATCGAGCTCGCCGGGAACCGGCCGAAATAGCGGCCGTCGAGGCTGTCCTCGACCTTCCGGTTCATCACGAAGATTTCCGCGGCGGCGATGACGCGGCAGCCCTGCCAGTCAGGCAGGGCGCGTCCCTTGCGGTCGCGCTCCAGTGCAGCACCCACCGCAAGCCCGTTGACCGTGATGATGTGGCCGGCGCGGCATACTTGCTGCCCGGGAAGTGCCTCGATGTGTTTCAGCATCGGCACGCCGAGCGGAAGGTAGCCACGCCTGGCGGCGAACCGGGCGACTGTGTCTGGCGGTTCGATGACAGCGAGCGCGCCGGCCGTTGGAACGGCCATTTTCCTGATCGCATAGAGCCCAAGCGGCGCGCTGGCCGACGCGTTCCACAGCAGCAGCGGCGGCATTTTCATGACAGCCGGAGCGACCGCCGCGACGATCGCCGCAAGTGCTGCGGCCATGCAAGCGGCTCGGCTCATGAGGTCACCCGCTTGCGCAACAGAAAGGCCCGGTGCTGCTCGAGCGAATAGGCACGCGGCATAGCGCCGGCAGTCAGGCGGTTGTGGGTCTGACGCCAATAGTCCGGTGCGGCCTCGGCCGGATCGAGACCAATCGCCTCGATCGCATCGATCCGTTGGAGAACCTGCTCAACCTTGTCCCAGCCGGCGATCTTGAGCAGGATCTCGCCGCCTGGCCGGATGTAAGGCAGCGTCTGATAAGGTTCAGCGCGCAATGCCGCACGCACGATGTCGATACGCGAAACGACAGTGCCAAATTCATTCGCCGCCCAGCGCACGAACGCAAAGACACTGCCTGGCGCAAATCCAACGACGCGCCGCTGCTTGTCGATGATCGTCTCATGGGATGGACGTCCGAAGCGGATGCGATGCTCGACCCGCTTCTCGATCCAGATCAGCTCGACCGTCGTGAGGTTGCCGAGCGGCGTCGATTGGGGAGACGACGTCATGTGTCGTCTCCCTCGCGCCGGCCAACGCATCGCCTCTTCTGCCCACCGTCAGTCCGCAGCTTGCCCGCAAGACTGTTAGATTGAGAGTTAGACTCTAAGTTAAAGGCGTGATTTTCCGTTGCGGGCCCGTTCCTTAAGGCCGATCGCGGTTCCCGAAAGCACGAGGATGCGGTTCCCGTTGGCACGATAGTTCGGGTTCCCGATGGCACGATCCTGTCCACCGACGCGGGCGCCGGTTCGAAAGCCAGCAGCACACGGCCGCTGGATTCAACCTCCGTGAAGAGCAGATATCCCGGCAAGGGTTGGCGGCGCACGATGTCACGCAGCTCGAAGGCAAAGCGCTTGAGCGGCGAGAGGCTGCCGGACTTCTGATGCAGGTGCCGGATGTCGAAACGCCAACCGGCGCGCTGGCGTCCGCCATGCTTGCGCACCAGCCGATAGAGCCACCGATCCAGGCCGCCCGTCAGTCCGAAATAGGCACGGTCAATCGTCAGGATGAGCGCATCGTCGATAACGGCGCGATAGAACCAATCCGGCAAAATCAACTCGACGCCGAGCGGGCGGCCGTTTCGATCGAAGCGCTCCTGCCATTCGTTGATCCATGAGAAGCGATGGCGCCGGCCTTCGGCGGGCTGGCGAATGGAGGTGACGACGCTTGTCGACTGCAGGCGGTCGAGCGCCGCCTTGAGGCGCAGATAGTCTCGCTTCGAGACACCGCGGCCGACGAAGGTGAGCATTTCGTATGGTGTCGCAGCCATCAGGCGCGACGTGCGCAATCCGGCGTCCCGCGCGTTGACGATCTGGCTCGCGGCCCAGATCAGGATATCGGCATCCCAGATCGTCGCCATGCCGTGGTCGGGCATCGCTTCGACGCGGATCGCGATATCGCCGGCGCGAAAGTCGATCGGCGCGATGCGCCTGGATTTGGAAAGCGAGAAGAAGGGATAGGCCATAAGATCCTGCGCATCGCGTGGCGCGACGACACCGGGCAGCGCGTGGAACAGATCAAGCTGTCCGCGTTCCGACGGTTGGCGTGTGCGTCCAGACATAGGAGAGATCAGCGGGCTCAGCGCCGCTCGCGTCCGGCATAGGCGATCAGGCGTGCGGCTTGAGGCTTGGCGGGCAGCACAGAGCCATGCGGATCGGATGTCGATGTCATCGCGCCACGCTGCACCCAGGCCTGCAAGTCGTCGACGGCGTAGACGACGCGGCCGCCGAGTTTGCGATAGGCAGGCCCGGTGCCGTAGGTGCGATGTTTCTCCAGCGTACGCGCAGAAAGACTGAGGAAACGCGCTGCTTCCGAAGTGCGCAGGTAGCGCGGCGGCAATGGCGCGGCGTCGGCATTCATGGGGTGTCTCCTTGCGGCCGTCGCGATTGAACGGCGATCGATGGCCAGGATGGAGGAGCAAGGGCGCCGTGATCAGGTGCGCAATTGCGGGGCGCTATTTCGCACCGCCAAGAGGCCTTCAGGAGCGGCGGCGGCGCGCACAGCAATTGGGGACAGCGGCGCTCAACCATCTTCGCGCCATCGCGCGTCAAGCAATGCATCCGATGACAGGAAGCCCGTCATGGCGGCCGGGGGAGCGAAAAGCTTCCGCGGTTACCGAGAGGAAACGCCTCGCCCGGTACCGGGCGAGGCGTCTGGCGATTCACTCGCCGTTGCGGCGGTTGGGGCGCGACCAGATGAGGCTGTGGCCCTCGCCTTCCTCGTCGGCGAAGAGGTTGGCGTAGATCGGAGCGGTGAAGCTCGGATCGTCGAGCTTGAGCCCGAGATAGTCGCGGCCCTCGGTGGAGCGCTTGGACCAGGCGGCGCCGATTTCGGCCTTGCCCACCACCACGCGGTGGCTTGGAGCGTTCTCGCCGCTGGCCCTTGTGTCGGGGACGATGCGCACGCCCTTGGCCTGGACGCTGAGGGTGACGATCTCGCCGGTGAACTCGTTCGCATTGGTCTTCTTGAAAGTGCCGATGGTAGCCATTTTTCAGTCTCCGTCTCTTCGTTTCCGAGCCCGCACCATGCGACCTCGATGGCGATCGAGAGGCCGGAGGCGACCGCCGCCGCATCGCTTGCGACCGCAGCAAAGCGGAGGATGGCGCAGGCGCGCGTTTCTTGGTTCCGCGAGGAATGGGCTTCGCCCAGGGGAAGAAACGCGCGCCGCGCCATTGCGGCATAGGCGGTCGAGGCTTTAGCCGTCCTTCGGTCAGATCAGCCCGTTCGAGAGGTCGTTGGTGCGCTCCGCGAAATGGCCGACGTGGAGGCAAGGGCACCACTGGCTTTCACGAAAGATTAATCGAATTGGTGGCCGAGATGTCAGCCGACAACAGCTTGGCATGACCTGAATGAATCCTTGAGACATCCGCTGCCAGCAGCACTCGGTGAAGTACCGCGAATGTCTCATTTGGGGCCGACGAACGAACCCGCTGCGCGGGATGGGCGCGTGGGGTGAGGTAGAGATCACGAACCGGAT
>NZ_BSNY01000002.1 GCF_030160235.1 Mesorhizobium huakuii | reverse complement strand
TTCAATGGCTTAACGGACAGTGTTCGCTATCCGTTCACGTCCAACTGTTCAAGTTGGGGTTGACAGCCAATCTGCGATCTGAAAACGTATAAAGTGCTCGAAGGGATACATTTGAGGAGATGTCCCCGCGGCCGACGAGTAAAGCCGCTCGCCTCGATGCGAAGCGGCATGGGAGAGAAACCTGGAGGATACCTATGACGAGGTTCACACTCGGCGGTGCCGTCCTGCGCGGCACTGTCTCCACTGCATTGATCGCATCGTTGATGTCCGCACCGGCTCTGGGCGCGGCGCCGGTCGACTTGAGCAAGTGGTCGCCGGAATATGTGCGCTCCATTGCGGGCACGCAGGAATTTGACACCGCGGCCGATTGCGCCAAGGTCACCCCGCTCGATTACAAGGGGCGGCTGACCTTCTGGTATCAGGGCGTGTTCGAGGGCGACCCCGATCTCTTGCGCCAGTACTACAAGGACTTCTTCGAGACCTTCCGCAAGACCTATCCGAACATCCAACTCGAGGAACAGGCCCTCACCTACAACGATCTCCTGGACAAGTTCCGCACGGCGCTCCTTGGCAATGCCGCGCCGATGGCGGTCCGCCTGCAAATCCTGGGTGGCACCGAGTTCGCTTCAAAGGGCTATCTGCAGCCGCTCAAGCCCGAGGATGTCGGCTATTCGACCGATGATTTCTGGCCCGGCGCCATGAAAGCCGTGACCTGGGACGGCGTGACCTACGGCATTCCAACCAACAATGAGACGATGGCGTTCATCTGGAATGCCGATATCTTCAAGCGCGCGGGCCTCGATCCGGACAAGGCTCCGGCAACCTGGGACGACGTCGTCAAGTACTCCAAGCAGATCCACGACAAGCTCGGCATTGCCGGTTACGGCCTCGTGGCCCGCAAGAATGCCGGCAATACCCCTTACCGCTTCATGCCTCAATTGTGGGCCTATGGCGGCGGCGTCTTCGACGAAGCCACGGCGAACCCGACCTATCAGCAGATCGAGCTCGACAGCCCGCAGAGCAAGGCCGCGCTGCAAGCCTCTTACGACATGTATGTCCGCGACAAGTCGGTTCCGGTTTCGGCGCTCACCAACCAGCAGGCCGACAACCAGCCGCTGTTCCTCGCCGGCCAGCTCGGCATGATGATCTCGCACCCGTCCGACTACAATGTCATGCTCGACCTGCAGAAGAAGGCGACCGGCACCGACAAGGACAAGGCGCAGACCGTCATCGACAACATGCGCTACGGCCTGATCCCGACCGGCCCTGACGGCAAGCGCGCGGTCGTCTTCGGCGGCTCGAACATCCACATCCTCAAGCCCGAATATGTCGAGGGCGGCAAGGTGGATGAACCGGCCGCGAAGGCCATCATCTGCATGTGGTCGAGCCCCGAATGGTCGCTGAAGATGGCCTATGCCGGCTCGAACCCGGGCAATCTCAACGGCTTCAAGACCAAATGGATGAAGGAACGCCTGGACAAGATCAAGTTCCTCGATGTCACCACCTCGATGCTGCCATACGGCATCCCGTTCCCGGCGCTGCCGCAATCTCCCGAGATCATGAACATCATCATCCCGGACATGCTGCAGAATGCCTTGACCGGAGCGATGACCGTCGATCAGGCAGCGGACGACGCGGCCAAGAAGGTGAAAGACCTGATGGGCGGACTCTAGTCCGAGCCTGACCTGCGATCTCAACCGGCTGCTCCGAGGATCAGCCGGTTCGTTCCGAAGAACAAGGGCACGCCAAAGTGACGATCGTGACCGGCAAGACCGAGGCTCGCCGAAGATTGCAACCCGGTAAATCCGGCGTGCTGCGCAATATCTGGGAGCATCGCGCCGACTATGCGTACGTGCTCCCAGCGATCGCCGTGATGCTCGTCGTCATCGCCTATCCGATCTACTACACGATCGAGCTGTCGTTCTATAATACGCCGCCTGGCCTGCAGCTCCGCGACAAGACCTTCGTCGGCTTCAACAATTACACCGCCATCCTCACCAGTGCGGTGTTCTGGAAGGTCACCTGGAACACGCTGATCTGGACGGTGGGGTCCACCGGCATCTCCTTCGTCCTGGGGTTTGCCGCCGCGCTGGCGCTCCACCGTGACTTTTTCGGCCGTGGTGTCCTGCGCGCCATCCTGATCATTCCCTGGGTCATCAGCGCGGTCGCCGCATCCTACATCTGGAAGTGGATCTACCATTCGGACTTCGGCATCATCGGCGCGGTGCTGGTCGGCCTCGGATGGGCAGACCGGCCGCCGAATTTCATCGACAGTGTCTCAACGGTGCTGCCCTCCCTGATCGTCGTCAACATCTGGCGCGAATTTCCGTTCGCCATGATCATGATGATGGCCGGCCTGCAGACGGTCCCCGACCAGTTGCTGCGCGCCGCCAAAGTCGACGGAGCCAATGCGTGGCAGCGCTTCTGGCACGTCACCTTCCCGCATTTGAGCAATGTCTCGACAGTGACGATCCTGCTGCTCGCGGTCGCCAACTTCAATTCCTTCATCATCCCCTGGATCATGACCGGCGGCGGGCCGTCGAACGCATCGCATATCTGGATCACCCACATCTATGAGCTCGCCTTCGGCCGGCAGCGCTGGGGGGTGGCATCGGCCTATTCGGTGCTGCTGTTCCTCATCCTGATGACACTGGGCTACTTCTACGTCCGCGCGCTGAGCGGCAACGACCGGAAGGATGGCAGCGCATGAGCACGATTGCCGAGACTTCTCCTCGTGGCCAGGCCCGTCGCCGCATACGCTTCGACGGATGGCGGTGGGGCGGGCGCATCTTCCTGGTGTTCATGCTGCTTTACACCGCGTTGCCGATGGTCTGGATGCTGCTCACCTCGATCAAGTCCGGCTTCGCCGCGATGCAGTTCCCGCCGCAATGGTGGCCGGACCAACCGACCCTTGCCAGCTACCAGAAGCTGCTCGATCCGCAGAACAGCGTCGGCCAGGATTTCCTCCGCTTCTTCTGGAACAGCCTTTTCGTCTCCACCGCCACCACCATCCTTTCGGTCATCGTGGCGGTTCCCGCGGCCTACGCGTTTTCGCGCTTCACCTTCCCGGGCCGGAACTTCCTGTTCTTCACCGTCTTGCTGCGCAACATGTTCCCGGCGGTGATCTTTCTCGTGCCGCTCTTCATCCTGATGCGCGCGATCGGGCTGGTGAACACGCATGGCTCGCTCGTTCTCACCTATCTGACATTCGGCCTGCCGCTGGCGATCTGGCTGCTCAAGGGCTTCTACGACAACATCCCGGTCCAGCTCGAGCAGGCGGCGCGCATCGACGGGGCAACGCGGTTCCAGGCCTTCATCCTGATCGTGATGCCGCTGTCGACGCCGGGCATCATCGCCACCGCGATCTATTCCTTCATTGGCGCATGGAACGAGTACATCTACGCCTACACCTTCCTCTCCAAGAACGAACAGCTGACGCTGCCGGTCGGCATCCAGCGCTTCTTCTCGGAAAACACGACAGACTTTCCGGGCCTGATGGCGGCCAGCTTCATCATGAGCGTGCCCGTCGTGGTGCTGTTCCTCGTCCTGCAACGATACTTCGTACGCGCCCTGACAGAAGGCGCGGTCAAGCACTAGGGAGTTGCCGATGGCCCATGTGGTCCTCAAAGATCTCGTCAAGACCTATGGCAGCTTCAAAGCCGTCAACGAGGTCTCGCTGACGGTCAATGATGGTGAGTTCGTTGCGCTCGTCGGCCCCTCGGGCTGCGGCAAGACAACGACGCTCAACCTCATCGCCGTGCTGATCCCGATCACATCGGGCGACATCGTCATCGGCGATCAGGTGGTCAACGACCTCGACCCCAAGGATCGGGACATCGCAATGGTGTTCCAGAACTACGCGCTCTATCCGCAAAAGTCGGTCTACATGAACCTCGCCTTCCCGCTGCAGATGCGCAAGCTGCCCAGAGCCGAGATCGACAAGAAGGTTCGGGAAGCGGCACGGGTGCTCGACATGACGCAGTTGCTCGAGCGCAAGCCGCGCGAACTTTCGGGCGGACAACAGCAGCGCGTGGCGCTCGGCCGCGCCCTTGTCCGGGATCCGGCGGTGTTCCTGATGGACGAACCGCTCTCAAATCTCGACGCAAAGCTTCGCGTGCAGATGCGGTCCGAAATCAAGCGGTTCCATCAGGACCTCAAGGCGACGATCATCTATGTGACGCACGACCAGCTCGAAGCCGTGACCATGGCGGACAGGATGGCCGTGATGAACGGCGGCTATCTGCAGCAATATGATTCGCCGGCGCAGGTTTTCGCGCATCCCGCCAACATGTTCGTCGCGAGCTTCGTCGGCAGCCCGGCGATGAGCCTTATTCCGCTGGAGGCATCGACCGCCAACGGCGACACCGTCCTGAAGAGCGCCGAAGGCTGGAGTCTCGGGCTGTCGCAACCCAACGCGCGCAAGGCGCAGGGAGCGACCAGCAGAAAGGTCGTGCTCGGTGCGCGACACTCGACGATCAAACTCCACAAGAGCGCGGTTCCCGGCGCAATTCCGGCCAAGGCCTATACGGTGGAACCAACCGGAGACGTCACGTTCGTGCAGGCGCTCCTCTCCGGCGCCATCGTCAACATCAGCGTGGCTCCCAGCATTGCCGTCAAACCTGACGAGCAGATCTGGCTCGAGTTCGACCAGGAGCGGATGCACCTGTTCGACGGCGAAACTGAAATGGCTCTCGAGGCCGCCTGAGACAGGCGTTTGGGACGTAGGCGTGGATGACGACGAAGCTCAAGATCACCGCGATCAAGCCCTACCCGGTGTGGGTGGGAACGCGCAACCAGATGCTGGTGAAGGTCGAGACCGACCAGGGCATCTTCGGCTGGGGCGAGAGCGGCCTGAGCGGTCGCGAGAGGGCCGTGACCGGCGCGGTCGAGCATTATCGCGAATTCCTCATCGGCCGCGATCCCCTGCAGATCGGCCGGATCTGGCAAGAGGCCTATCGCAGCCAGTATTTTGAAGGCGGGCGCGTTCTGCAGGCGGCGATTTCCGCCATCGACATCGCCCTCCACGACATCAAGGGCAAGGCGCTGGGGGTGCCGGTCTACGAACTGCTCGGCGGCAAGCAGCGCGACAGCATCCCCACCTTCGCCTCGACCGGAGACGAGGCCGAGGGCGATGTTGCCATCGAACGAGCCCGTGAACTGCACCAACAGGGATGGCAGGCGATCCGCTTCTTCCCCGCCGGGCAAAGCAGCAAGGACATCTTCGAGCCGCGCGAGTCGATCGGCGTGACCGCGCGGATGCTGAACAAGGCCCGCGAGGCGCTGGGCGACGATGTCGTCCTCGGCATCGACTATCATCATCGGCTGTCGGTGGCCGAGGCGGCGAGCTTCTGCAACAAGCTCGGCCGCGGCGTGCTCGATTTCCTCGAGGAGCCGATACGCGACGAAACACCGGAAGCCTACGAATCCCTGCGCACGATGACCGACATCCCCTTCGCCATTGGCGAGGAGTTTGCCAGCAAGTGGCAGTTCCTGCCCTACATCGAGCGCGGCATCCATCAGTTCAACCGGCTCGATGTCTGCAATGTCGGCGGGCTCACCGAAGCGATGAAGGTCGCAGGCTGGAGCGAGGCGCACTATGTCGACCTGATGCCGCACAATCCGCTCGGCCCCGTATGCACGGCCGCGAGCGTGCATCTTGCCGCTGCGGTCGCCAATTTCGCCTGGCTCGAGACCAGGGTGCCCGAAAGAAGGCTGGGCTTCGACAGTTCCGAGTTCTTCCCCGTGCAACCACAGCTCGACGGCCCCGCCTATCCGGTCGGCGATCTGCCGGGGCTCGGCGTCGAGGTCAACGAGGCGGCGATCCAGGCGCAGAGTTTCCGCTTCTGGGAAGCGCCCCACCTCAAACGCCGCGACGGTTCTGTCACCAACTGGTAGTTCAATTCAACCGGAGTCCACCATGACGCATACCTCCGACATCATCCGGCCGCCCAAGGACCTGATCGAGGGATTGAGGGAGATCGGCGCCGCGACCGTTGCCGGCACGCTCGGCCATATGGGCTTCCGCAATCCGCATATGGTCGGACCGGTGGCGCAGAACCACGGCAAGTCGATCGTCGGGCCGGCGCTGACGCTGCAGTTCATGCCGCAGCGGCCGGATCTCTTCAACGAGGGAGAGTATGCCGACCCGGAGACGCAACTGCACCGGCACGTGCTCTATCATGCCCAGGAAGGCGACGTCGTCGTGGTCGACGCGCGCGGCGACATGAGCTCGGGCGTCTTTGGCGATATGATGTCGACCTATTTCAAGGGCAGAGGCGGCGCGGGCATCGTCATCGATGGATGCATGCGCGACAGGCCCAATGTCGAGAAACTCGACCTGCCGCTTTGGCTGCGCGGCTGGACGCCGAACTATCATGTGCAGACCAGCATCTATCCCAATGCCGTCAACGTTCCGATCGCCTGCGGCGGTGTCGCGGTGATCCCCGGCGACATCATCGTTGCCGACGATGACGGCGTCGTGGTGGTTCCCGTCGCGATGGCCGCAAAGGTCATCGAGGAAGCCAAGAAGCATCACGATTGGGAAGAGTTCTCGCGAGAGAAGCTCATGCAGGGAGCCCCGTTGCAACGCTATTATCCGCTGCATGACGACGCGCGCGGAGAATACGAAGCGTGGCGCAAAACAAACGGCTTGGAGAACCCCAATTAATCTAGAGCAATTCCAGGAAAAGTGTGAGCGGTTTTCTCGGGAAAAGCGCGCAGCGCTTTCCCTAGGGAACTGCGTTAAAACAAAGAGTTAGAGCGGTTCGCCGTTTCCATGAAACGGTGAAACGCTCTAAAGAAAACGTGACGTATCGAGCAGCTCTGCCACGCCGTCCAGTTCCTTGTGCAGGCGATGCCAGCGACGGTCGAGATAGACCAGCGAATGCGCCTCCGGCGGGACCTCGTCCGGCTGCACCTCGCCTTCCAGGAGCTCCGCCGCGACCAGCGTCGCGCCCTCGATCGGCAGCAGGCCGAGCCGGCGGGCGCGGAACCAGGTCGAAACGCCGGTGTAGCGCGGTTCGCCCGTCGGCAGCCGCGCCCAGGTGCCCCCGGGCGGGAAGCGTTCCGCGCCGCTCGACGCGCAGAGTTGCGCAAGGTCGATATCGGTGAAGCGCAGCAGGTGGATCACCATGGTCTCTGCCCGCAGCAAGGGCTCGGACGAGGTCGATTTCATCGAAAGCGAGAAGGCGACGACCGGCGGCGCCGCACTCACCGAGATCAGCGAGGACACGGTCATCGCCACCGGCCTGTCGCCGGGATCGGCCGTGATCACGGCGACACCCGCCGGATGGCGACGAAAGGCTTCGCGGAAGGCGTTGGTCATCGGATGCGGCGCGTTCATCGACATATCTCTCTACGGCTTAGGGGGGAAGGCCGGACGGCATCCGCCGTCCGGCCCTTCGGACTACTTCTTCTCGATCAGGTCGTAGAACTGCCAGACGCGGTCGCTCCACATGCCGCCGATATCGCGGCCAGCCGAGGTCACGATCGACGGCGCGATCGTGAAGTGGTTGGCCGCCACCATCATCTCGCGGAAGGTGCGTTGGATCACGCCGGCGCGCAGCGACGCACCGCCGCCCGCGCGGTAAGCGAAGTTGCAGATATCGACGCCGACCTCGTGGATCTCGGACTTGGCCAGATGGACAAGGCTGATCTGCCGCGTCGACATTCTGTTGCCGGCCTCCACCGTCGCCTCGACGTCGCGCCAGGTTTCGAAGACAAAGGCGCGGGCGGCACGGTAACGGGCCTCGGCACGGCCATAGTCGTGCCAGAACTTCTCGCTCTCGCCGATCAATCCGGCGCGGCCCGACTTCGAGCGCGCGAACTTGGCGATCTCGTCCAGCATCCGCCGGCCGGCACCCAGAGCCCGGCCGGTATGGCCGATGGCGGCGAGGCCCACGACGCCGAGGCTGAAGAACTCCTTCTGCCGCAGCGGCGGCGCGGTCAGGATCGGGAAGACGAGATCGTCGGCGATGAAGACGTCCTCGGCCGCGTAGTCGATGCTGCCGGTGCCGCCGAGGCCCAGCACGTCCCAATTGCCGAGCTGCTTGTGCTCGGAGATCGGCGCATGCGCGCACATGACGATGACATTGCCGTTCTCGTCCTTGGCGGGCTTGCCGGTGCCGTCGTCGACGAAGGCGGCGCTATGGCTGTAGGTGGCGTGGCTGAAGCCGCTGCCATAGCTCCACTTGCCGTTCAGCCGGTAGCCGCCGTCGACTTTTTTGAGCATGCCCAGCGGCGCGCCCTGCCCCGAGAAACGGTTGTCGGTGCCCGGCGCGAAAAGCCGCGCGACCGCACTGTCTGGCAGGAAGGCCGCCGACATCGCGCCAATGCAGCAATGCACCATCGAAACCCAGCCCGCCGATCCCGAATACCAGGTGATCGCCTCGATCAGTTCGAGGCCCTGCGTGGGTGGCAGTTGCGCGCCGCCAAGGCTTTCGGCGGCGAAGATATGCGACATGCGCAGCGGCTTCAGCGCCTCGAACGTGGCCTGGGTCAGTTCGCCGCTCTCCTCGTCGGCGGCGGCATTGGCTTCCAGGATCGGTCCGATCTCCGCGATCTTCTTCAGCAGGTCGCGATGGTCGACGGTCGTTCCCCATGAACCATGCTTGATGGGTTTGTTCATCGTCTTCTCCTCCTTGTTTGAAATGTGATCAGCCGGCGAGGAAGTCGCCGATCTTGCGCAGCGTTTCGGGTTTTTCCTGCATGACGAAATGACCGGCATCCTCGACCAGGACCAGGCGTGCGTCCGGGAGCGCCTCGACGAAGAGTGGCGCCTGGCTGGCGGGCAGCAGACGGTCCTTGGTGCCCCAGACGACCACCGCCGGATTGGTGATGCGCGCCAGGAAACGGCGCAGGTTCGGGTGACCCATGCCGAATGGCGCCAGCAGGCGGCCCAGCGTCTCGCCTTCACGGGCGCGGTCGGCGCCGAAGGCCTCCGCAAAGGCGGGGTCCGAGCCGTCGGGGAAATAGCGCAGCGCCACCGAGACGTCATGCGCCAGATAGGCCGGCAGTTCCTGCGGCGCCACCGCGCCGAGATCCGTGGCCGGATGCGCGGGATCGTTGAGCCCCGCCGGCGCGATCAGCACCACCTTGTCGAAACGCTCGCGGGCAAGGCCGGCCAGCTCGGTCGCCATCCAGCCACCCATGGAAAAGCCGATGAGATGAGGCTTCTCCGACAGTTTCAGGGCATCGAGCAGGTTCAGATAGTGCAGAACCATGTCGGACATGCCAGCCACGTGCGGCGCGGCTCCCGAAAAGCCGAAGCCGGGATGGCTGGGGCACAGAACGCGGAAACGGTCGGCGAGACCTGCTGCGAAGTCGAAACCTTCCAGCGTCGAGGCGCCGTGCAGGAACAGCACGGGTTTGCCCTTGCCGATGGCCTTCACCACCGTCTTTACGCCGCCGACATCGTATTCGAGCGTTTCGAACTGAAGGGTCATTCTCATTCTCCTCAGACAAGGTCGGGCTGGATCAGCACTTTGCATTGCGTGGTGCGGCGGCGAAGGCTCTCGAAGACTTGCGGAACCGGCGAGAGGCCGATCCGATCGGTGATCAGCGCCTGCGGCGCGAAAGGTCCGCCGCGCAGCGCATCGAGGGCGACGCCGAACTCGTTGCGCTGATGGAAGAAGACCGAAAACAGCAGGTTCACTTCCTTGGTCAGCGCGATGAACGGATCCCATTCGTCGCCACCGATGCACAGGCCGACGCCGACCACCGTGCCCTGCAGCCGGACCGCCTTGACCGCCGCGTCGATGAGGCCGCGCTTGCCGACGCATTCGAAGACGATATCGGGTGCACCGCCGCAGAGATCGGCAAGGTTCTCGGCCAGCCTGTTGCCCGATAGCGCGAAACCGGTCGCGCCAAGCGCCAGCGCGCGGTCCCGCTGATGGCTGTGGACATCGGCCACGACCACGCACGATGCCCCCATCCGCCGCGCCCAGAAGGCGACGAGCAGGCCGATCGGTCCGGCACCCAGTATGGCGACCCGGTCTCCCGGCTTCATGCCCGAGCGGACGATGCAATGCAGCGCGACCGAGAGCGGCTCGGCCAGCGCGCCGTCCTCCAGTGCCACCTCTTCGGGCAGGACGTGGCACTGGCGCGCGGCGACGGCCGCGTATTGCGCATAGCCGCCACCAATCAGCACCATGTCGGGACAGCGGCCTGGATCGCCGCGCCTGCAAGCCTGGCATTGCCCGCAGCCGCGCATTGGAACGACAGCGACACGGTCGCCGATCCCAAGGCCCGCCACCCGCGATCCCAGCGCGATGACGTCGCCGGCGAATTCATGGCCGAGAACGAAACCTCCACCGATGCCGAAAGGCACCGGATCCTCGGTGATGTGCAGGTCGCTGCCGCAGATGCCGCAAGCGGCGACACGCAGGACGACCTCGTCGGGCGCCGGGGTCGGGTCCGGCACCGTGCCGATGCGCAGCGGACTGCCGACCGTGTCGAAGATGGCTGCTTTCATAAAACCCTCCCTCAGCGGTCCGGATCGACGAGCTTGCGTCGGATCGGGAACCATGGCGCATCCCATCGTTTCGAGATCAGGCCCCAGATCCCCGTGCGGGCGTAGAGCGCCACCAGCAGCGTCATCAGGCCGAGGACGACGAAATAGGTTGCGCCGTATTCACCGAACCAGCGGTCGGCGATGAAGAAGATCAGGGATCCGATCAGGACGCCCTCGATGGAGCCGATGCCGCCGACCATGACGATGAAGATCGCCACATTCGCCCACATCGGATCGAAGGCCGAACCCGGGGTGATCCGCAACTGCGCCATGAAGTAGATCGCGCCCGCAAGGCCGCAGCCGACCGCCGACGCGACGTAGACGAGGAAGCGCAGCTTTGCGACATTCACGCCCTGGCTGGCGGCCGCGACCGGATTGTCGCGCATGGCGATCAGCGCAAGGCCGAAGCGCGAGCGAAGCAGCCAGTAGCTGCCGCCGAGCGTGACCAGAAGCATGCCGGCGCAGAGCAGCGACATGGCGACATTGCGCTCGAAGGCCGAATAATCCTTCATCACCCGCAGCGACATGCCCGCGCCGGAATTGACCAGCGGCAGGTTCGAGGCGGTCAGCCGGAAGACCTCGGCCACCACCCATGTGCCGATCGAGAAATACGGGCCGTCCAGGCGATGAAGCAAAAGGTAGATCGGCACCGCCAGCGCCGCCGGCACCAGCAGCGACAGGAAGACCGCCGCGAACGGATTGATGCCGTAAGTCTGCGCCAACACGAAAAGCGCGTAGCCGGCCGCGCCCATGAAGGCGTGCTGACCCACCGAGACGAGGCCGGCATAGCCGGCGAGCAGGTTCCACATCTGCGCGACGGCGATGTAGCAGCACAACACCAGGATCGAGCGGATCGTTCCGGTCGAGGCCCACCACGGCATGGCCGCGACAGCGATCATCGCCAGCACCGCCAGCGTCATCGCGATGCGACCCGACCGGGTCTGGCGCTGAACCAGCACCTCGGGCGCCTCGGTTTCCACATAAGGGATCGCACTCATGCCAATGCCTTTCCGAACAGGCCCTGTGGGCGGGTCGCCAGCACGATCAGGAAGACGATGTGTCCGGCGAGCACGCCGAAGCCCGGATCGATGCGGAAGCCGATGGCCTGCGAGATGCCGAGGACCATCGAGCCGACGAAGGCACCCCACACCGTACCCATGCCGCCGATGATCACCGCCTCGAACGCGTAGATCAGCTGGGCCGGTCCATCGGCCGGCGCGACGGTCGACCGCAGCGCCTGGAAGACGGCGGCAAAGCCGAGGATTCCGACCGCGGCCGCCGTCGCCATCGCATAGACGGCGCGCGGGTTGATGCCGGTCATCGCCGCCGCCTCGACATCGGCCGACGCGGCGCGCAGCGCCCGGCCGAAGCGCGTGCGCTTCAACGTCAGATCGAGCCCCCAGGTCAGACCCGTGGCGACCGCCAGCACGATCAGCGGCAGGAGGCCGATATAGACGCTGCCGATCTCGATGGATTGGCTCTCGATCCCATGGCCGGGCAGCGACCGGCTGTTGGCGGACCAGATCTGAAGCATCAGGTTCTGAAGCGCGATCGACAGTCCGAAGGTCGCGATCAGCGAAGGCAGCGGATCGCCGCCCACCACCCGGTTCAGAACGGCCTTCTGCAGCAGCCAGCCCATCAGCACCGCCAGCGGCACCAAGACGATCAGCACGGGCAGCGGTCCCAGGCCCCAGGCCGTGGCCATCGAGATGCCTATCAGCGAGAGAAGGATCACCAGGTCGCCATGGCTGATGTTGACGATGCGCATGACGCCGAACATCAGCGCCATGCCGAGCGCGTACTGGGCATACATGCCGCCCAGCAGGATCCCCTGCACCAAGGCGTCAAACCACTCCATGGCCCGCTCCAAAATAGGCTTTGCCGATCTGCTCGCGCGTGATTTCGGCCGACCTGCCGGTCAGGGTCACGCGCCCCTCCAGCATGCAGTAGAGACGGTCCGAGGCGGTCCGGGCGAGGCCGACATCCTGTTCGACCACGATCATCGCCGTCCCGGTGGCTCGGATTTCGGGCAGAGCGGCATAGATCTCGCGGATCACCTTGGGCGCGAGGCCGAGGCTGATCTCGTCGCAGAGCAGCACGCGCGGCTGGCACAGCAGCGCGCGGCCGATGGCCACCATCTGCTGCTGCCCGCCCGAGAGGCTCTGCACCTGCGTGCGCGCCTTCTCCTTGAGGATCGGGAACAGCTGGTGCAACCGTGGCAGCGTCCATCCGCCCTTGGCGCCCATGCGCGCGGCCTGGTCGATGGCGACGCGCAGATTGTCCTCGACCGACATGCCGGTGAAAAGGCGGCGACCTTCCGGCACGATGGCGACGCCCTTCTGCACCATGCGGTCGGTCGCGGTGCCGCCGACAGGGTCGCCGTGCAGCCGCACCATCTCGCGTCCGACCGGGAGCAGGCCCATGATCGAACGCAAGAGGGTGGACTTGCCTGCCCCGTTGGCGCCGATCAGGGCCACGGCTTCACCCTGGTGCAGTTCGATGTCGATGCCGTAGAGCGCCTGGAAATCGCCGTAGCGGGCCAGCAGCCCGTGAGTGGAAAGAACGGCTGTCATGCCTCGATCCCCATATAGACGCGCTGGACCTCGGGCAGCGCGATCACTTCCGCCGGCACGCCTTCGGCGATCTTCTCGCCGAAGTTCAGCACCAACAGCCGGTCGGCCACCGCCAGCAGTGCGTGCAGCACGTGCTCGATCCAGACGATGGTGATGCCGCGGTCGCGGATGCGGCGAACCAGCGCCACCAGCGCTTTCGATTCATCGTCGGTCAGCCCGCCGGCGATCTCATCCAGCAGCAGCAGCTTCGGATCCGACGCCAGCGCGCGCGCCAGTTCCAGCCGCTTGCGGTCGAGCAGCGTCAGGGCGCCGGCCGAGACATTGGCCTTGTCGGAAAGCTCGCAATCGCGCAGCACCTGGGCGCAGAAGGCATAGCTTTGCTTCTCCGACCGGCCGCCGCCGAAAGCGGCGGCGACCAGCAGGTTCTCGAAGGCGGTCATGCCGGAATAGGGACGCGGGATCTGATAGGTCCGTCCGATCCCCATCTGGCAGCGGCGGAAGGGCGGCTCGCCGCGCAGCGCCGTGGCGCCGAGCTGGATCTCGCCGCCGGACGTCTTCAAATCGCCGCTGATCATGTTGAACAGCGTCGTCTTGCCCGCCCCGTTCGGGCCGAGGATGCCCAGCACCTCGCCCCGCTGCACGTCGAAGCTCACCTCATGCAGGACGCGGACGGCGCCGAAGGACTTCGACACGCCGCGCGCTGTCAGCAGGATTTCCCTGTTCATGGATCCGTCCGCGTCCCTGCTCATGTCACCAGGCGATCGGCTTGATCGCCTGTTGCGGCGCGAAGAGCTGATTGACCGTGTTGTCCACGATCTTCAGGTCGTAGGGCCATTTCTCGCCCTTCACCCACTGGCCGCCGAAGATCGGCGTCTTGCAGATGTTCTTGTGCGGCGAGCCGTCGAACTTGATGTGGCCGACCAGCGTCTGCAGATCGGTGGCGACCAGCGCGTCGCGGTTGGCCGTCCGGTCGAGCGGATTGGAGGAGCGCTTCAATATGTCCAGCGCGACCTCTAGCAAGGCATGCGAATAGCCCAGCGGCTGCGTCCACTGCCGCTTCGAATCGGCTTCCCATTGGCTGGCGATGTCGCTGCTGACCTGGCCGGTCAGCGACGACTTGAACGGGAAGGCCGGCGTCCACCAGACCTCCGAGGACATGCCGTTGCCCAGCGGACCCATCGCCTCGACGCCCCCCGGGAACAAGAGCGCCGCAGCCACCGTGACCGCCTTCGGCTTGAAGCCCTGTTGGTTGCACTGGGTGACGAAGGTCTTCAGATCGTCCGGATAAGTGATGCCGCCGATGATGTCGCAGCCCTGCTTCTTGAACTCGGAGATCTGGGCGGAGAAGTCATTGGTGCGCGGCTGGAAGTAGCCGGGCACGACGACCTCGTAGCCGGCCTTGCGGGTCGGCGCCGGCAGGCCGTATTCGTCGTTGCCCCAGGTTTCACCGTCGATGTTCTGGGGAAACAGCATCCCGACCTTCTTGTTGGTCTCCAGATGGTTCCAGAGCCCGACAAAGGTGTTCAGCGCCTCGTCGAGGCCCCAGAAGAAATGGTAGGTCCAGTCGAAGGTCTGCTTGCCGCCGCCGCGCGGCATGATCACCGCCTGCCAGGGCGCGCCGGAGGAGATGCACGGCGTCTCGTAGAGTTCGGACTGTTCGGCAGCGGGCAGGATCGTGTCGGTGGTCGAAGCCGGGACGAGCAGGTGCACCTCGTCGTTCAGGATGAGGTTGCCGGCGATTTCCGATGCCTTGTTCGGATTGGACTGGCTGTCGCGATCGAGGATCTCGATCTCGTAGGTATTGCCGTTGGCGCACTGCAGTTGGCCGCCGAGCAAAGCGCGGATCTTCTGCAAGGTGTAGCCGTCCGTTTCGCCGAAGAGGGCGAGCGGACCGGTGGTGGGGCTGAGATAGCCAAGCTTGATCTTGCCCGCCGTCGCGGCGCGCGCATAGCGCGGCATGGCCAGCGTACTCGCGGCGGCAACACCAGCTCCAAGCCCCTTCAGAACGGTCCGGCGGCTGGGCAGGCCCGATTTCACGAGTTTGTTGTAGTAGGTCATGGTCATTTCCTCCCTTGGTTAAGCCGGCCCGTCCCCTCGACGAGACCGGCGTCAGTTCAAAGCTTGTTCAGGTCATGCGCAGCAGCGAGCCGCCATCGATGACGATCAGCGAGCCGGTCACGTAGGATGCGGCGGGCGACGCCAGATAAAGCGCAAGGCCCTTGATCTCTTCCGGATCGCCGATCCGGCCGACGAGCGACTGGGCCTCGAAGGCCTTGCGGTCCGCCGGGTTGCGCAGCCTGCCGCCGGCGATGTTGGTGATGAACGGCCCGGGCAGGATGGCGTTGATGCGGATGTTGTAGGCGCCGAGTTCCATCGCCATGTGGCGCACGAGATGGTTCACCGCGGCCTTGGCCGGCATGTAGGGCGTGCCGACGATGCTCTCGTTGATCAGCGAGGCGATGGACGATGTGACGATGATCTGGCCGCCGCCATTCGGCTTCATGTGCCGCACGGCGTGCTTGATCGTGGTGTAGACCGAAGTCAGGTTGATCTCGATTACCTTGTCCCAGTGCTCGTCGGGCAGGTTCTCGATGGCGCCGTCGGGGTTCCTCTCGCCGGTCGGGGTGTTGAAGCCCGGGCCGGCGTCGATCCCGGCATTGGCGAACACGACATCGATCGAGCCCGCAGTCTCGGCCACCTTGTCGAAGGCTTGGGCCATCGCCGCGCGGTCGCCGACATCGACGACCTGACCCCAGATATCGCCACCCTCGGCCCTGATCTCGGCGACGGTCTTCTCCAGCCCGGCAGGGTTCAGGTCGAAGATGCAGACCTTCGCCCCGTGCTCGGCCATGATCTCTGCATAGGCCTGGCCGATGCCGCTGGCGCCGCCGGTGACGATCACCGACTTGCCTCTGACATCGAACATCTTCTCAAGTGCGGCCATCAGTTTCCTCCCTTTTGCGCGATACCGGCCTGCGTGCGGGCGCGCCTTCGCGGCCCCCGCGGCGCGGCGGTTCACTTCTTCTTTCGCGAAAGCACGAAATCGAACTCCACGTCGTAGAACGGCGCGGCCACCTTGGCCTTCGCCGCGGCGTCGGCATCCTCGACCTTGCGGAATTCGGCGAGCAGGCTCTGCTTCACACCGAAGACGGCGTCCGTATCGATATACGGGTCTTCCGGATCGAAGATGTGCGTGGTCAGCGCCTCGAAGCCCTCGGCCTCGACGATGTAGTGGAGATGCGCCGGCCGGTAGGGATGGCGTCCCAGCGCGCCGAGCAGCTTGCCGACCGGCCCGTCATCCGGGATCGGGTAGTATTTGGGCTTGGCGCCGCGGAACCAGTAGCGTCCGTCCGCGCCGGTGCGGAAGACGCCGCGCAGGTTGAAGTCGGGCTGTATGCCCTTCTGCTGCACGTCGTAGAAGCCTTCGTCATTGGCTTGCCAGACATCGATCTTGGCGCCAGCGATCGGCTTGCCCTCGGTGTCGAGGATGCGGCCATGCACGAACATCGGCTCGCCCTTCTGGTCGAGGCAGATGTTCGAGCCCATCGGCAGTTCGGGCGCGTCGGCGACATGGAATGGCCCCAGCACGGTGGATTCCGAGGCGCCCGACGGCTTGCGGTTGTTGATCGCGTCGACCAGCATCGAGACGCCGAGGATATCCGACAAAAGGATGTACTCCTGCCGCCACTCGTTGCAGATCTGGCCCGTCCGCGTCAGGAACATGATCGCCTCGAACCATTCCTCCTGCGTCGGCTCGATCTCCTTCACCGCCTCGTGCAGCTTGCGGGTGATGACCTCCATGACCTCAGCGAGCCGCTGGTCCTTGGCGTTCTTGTTGCGCGCCACGACGACTTCGGCCGAGTTGGCTTCGGTGAAATAGCCGTGTTCGTGTTCGTCGATCATGGGATCCTCCTCAGCGCGCCAGAACGAATTTGAAGACCCGGCGCAGTTCCGCCGCCGGATCGGCCGCCAGCGCTTCGGAGCGCCAGGCAAGGTGGTGGTCGGGACGCACGACCAGGCAGCCGGCGTCGCGGATTTCGCGTGCGCGCGCCCAGTCGCCGGTATGGTCCTCGATCGCGCGGCGCGGGCCGATTACATGGGTGCGGATCGGCAGGCCGAGTTCCGCGGAGACCGTCTCCGCAGCAGCGACCCACGCCTCGCCGCCAATGCCGGTCAGCAGCGTGAACTCGCCATGTCCGCAGAGGTCGAGTGTCGAGACCTTCCGGCCCGAGCGTTCGAAGACCCAGACATGCGGCAGGCGCGCGCCGGGCCAGGTCGTGGGCGCATAGTGCAGCTCGCGATCCTTCTCGAAAGCCGGCTCGCGCTGGCCGTCGGTCACCACGGCGCCCGACGCATAGCGCTGGTTCATCTCGACGCCATGGGCGTCGAACTCGTATTTCTTGAAGGCGATGGCCTTGCGCAGCGCCTCGCGCTGCGCCTCGGCGGCAGGCGTGGCGTCGGCGCGGGCCTCCATGTTCCTCTGGATCTTGTCGTGATCCACGCCGCCATCCATGCCGAGCGCCTCGAAGATCGGGCCGAATTCGGCGATCGACTGGTTCGCGCGCGTCACGATCTGGCGCGCGATCGGTGCTCGCTCGGCCGAGTAGCTGTCCAGCAGCCCGATCCCCGCCTGCCCCTTGACGACCTTGGCGAGTTTCCAGGCGAGGTTGAACCCGTCCTGGATCGACGTGTTGGAGCCAAGCCCGTTCGAGGGCGGATGCCGATGCGCGGCATCGCCCATGATGAACACCCGCCCCTTCTGCATGTGCGTGGCGAAGCAGTTGTTCACGGTCCAAGTGTTGGCGCCCAGGAGTTCGATCTCGAGCTCGGGATCTCCGACCAGCTGGCGCGCGACGCCGGTGGCCAGTTCCGGTGTCACATCGGGCGGCGGCTGGTTGATGTCGTAGCCCCAGACGATGAGCCACTCGTTCCACGGCCGCACCATGCGGACGAGACCCATGCCGATCCCGCCGACATCGGCACCAGGCTGCATGACCCAGTAGAGGACGCTCGGCCGGTGAGCGACGTATTTCGAAAGATCGGCCCGGAACAGGATGTTCATCGACCCGCCGACGCCCATCTTGCCTTCGAACGGCAGGCCCAGATGCTCGGCCACCAGCGAGTTGCCGCCATCGGCGCCGACGAGGAATTTCGACCGCACGGTGAAATCCTTGCCCGACAGCCTGTCGCGGCAGGTCGTGGTGACGCCGTCGGGATCCTGGACATGGCTGACATATTCGGTGCTCATGCGCGCCTGCGTGCCGCGCGCGCACGCCGTCTTGAACAGGATCGGCTCCATGAAGGTCTGGGGCAGATCGTTCATGAAGGACGGCGACGATTGCAGATGTTCGGCCTTGGAGAGCGGGTCGGTGCCCCAGCTTTTCATCCGGCCAAGCTCTTCGCCGGCCAGGCTTTCGCAGAACACGTTCTCGCCCATCAGTTCCTGCGGCGAGGCGTGCATCACGGCCTCGGCCTCGACCTCCGGCCCGAGGTCGCGCAGCACCTCCATGGTGCGCTGGTTGGTGATGTGGGCGCGCGGCGTATTCGACAGCCAGCGGTAGCGGTTCACGACCATGTTGGCCACGCCGGAGCTGGCGAGAAGCGCCGCGGTGGCCGAGCCGGCCGGGCCCGTGCCCACGACCAGCACGTCGGTTTCGATATCCGCCATCAATTTCCTCCCTCGATCTTCGGACCGGCCAGCCTGCGGCGGACCGGAAACAGGTGCAGGCCGGTGCGGGCCGAGATCAGCCCCCACAGCCCCTTCGGTGCGAACAGCATCACCGCGATGGCGGCGAGGCCGAGTGTCATCAGGTACCAGCTGCCGTAGTCGGCCAGCGCCGAACGCAGCGCGAAGAACACCAGCACCCCGACGATGGGTCCCTCGATGGTGCCGATGCCGCCGATGACGACGATGAAGATGACGTAGGCCGTCCAGTCGGTGACGGCGAAGGCCGCCTCCGGCGAGATGCGGGCCGTCTGCACGAAGATCAGCGCGCCGGTCAGTCCGGTGGCGGCCGCGGCGATCAGGAACACCGCCCATTTGAGCCGCCCGACATCGACGCCGACCGCCTGGGCCGCCTCGACATTGTCGCGCACGGCCGCAAGCGCCAGCCCGAGGCGACTGCGCAGCAGCCAGTAGATGCAGCCGGTGACGACCACGACCAGCGCCAGCGCCAGCCAATAGGCGAGAATGTCGCGCGCGGCCGCCTCGCGCACGCCGAACAGCGCCCGGATCGCGTCCGTGCCCATGATGTTGCTCGTCGCCTCGCGTGGCAGCGAGGTGCCGGTGCCGCCGCCGAGCGCCTTCCATTGCGCGATCAGCAGCCGCGTCACCTCGGCAATCACCCAGGTGCCGATGGCGAAATAGGCGCCCTGCAGGCGGAAGGCGAAGAAGGCCGTGGGAACGGCGAGCGCCAGCGCCGCAAGGCCGCCCAAAAGGATCGCGGCAACCGGGTTCCAGCCCAGCAGGATCACGCCGGCGAACATCGCATAGGCGCCGATGCCGACGAAGGCCTGCTGGCCTACCGAGACCAGACCGCCATAGCCCGCCAGCAGGTTCCAGATCTGCGCCAGCGTCAGCATGGTGAGGATGAAGAACAGGTCCTGTATGACACCGCGCGGGGTCACGGCGGGCAAGGCGAGCCCGGCCAAGACGAGAACGAGCACGGCGATCTCCGTGGCGGTTCCGGCGCGGGTGCGGGTTGTCAGCCGATACATGCCGCCCTCAATCCACTGCGCGCGGGAACAGGCCCCGCGGCTTGAGCAGCATCACGACGAGAAAGGCGATGTGGCCCGCCAGGATCTGCCACTCCGGATTCACCGCCGCGCCGGCCGTCTGGGCCACGCCGATGATGATCCCGCCCGCCAGCGTTCCCCACAGGCTGCCGAGGCCGCCGATGATGACCGCCTCGAAGGCATAGATCAGCCGCGCCGGCCCGATCGACGGATCGAAGTTCGCCCGCATGCCGAGATAGAGCGCCGCCAGCGTCACCACGACCATCGCGATACCGGTGGCGATGGCGAAGACCCGCTTCGGCTCGATCCCCATCAGGCCCGCCGTCACGGCGTCGTCCGAGGTGGCGCGGAAGGCACGACCGAGGGCGGTGTGATAGAAGAGCCCGTTCAAGGCCATGATGGCAAGGATCGCCGACGCAAAGGTCATCAGCGGCATCACCCCCACCGTGACCAGCCCGAGATCGAGCGAGGCCCCCTCCAATGCGCCTGCCGGAATGCGCCGGCTGTCGGCGGAAAAGGCCTCGAGCAGCCCATTTTGCACGGCAACCGACAGGCCGAACGTGACGAGGAGCGGCGGCAGGATATCCTTGCCCAGCACCCGGTTCAGCACCGCGGCCTGCAGCAGCCAGCCAAGCGCGAACATCACCGGCATGGCGATGAGCGCGGCGACCCAGGGCGACAGGCCGAGCAGCGTCACGCCCGTCAGCACCAGATAGGCGGCAAAGACGATCAGGTCGCCATGGGCGAGGTTCACCAGCCGCATGATGCCGAAGACGAGGCTCAGCCCCGCCGCGAACAGCGCATAGAGCCCGCCCAGCAGCATTCCCTGCACGAGGGTGTCCAGCCACATCATCGCCGCGCCCCCGTCATCAGGCGGCGGGAAAATTGCTGGGGCACGCGGAGCTGCCTCGTCATGCCGCGACCCCGAAATAGGCGGAATGGATTTCTTCGCGCGTGACCTCGGCCGCCTTGGCGACCAACGTGACGCGGCCCTCCATCATGCAA
This sequence comes from Mesorhizobium huakuii, assembly GCF_030160235.1. GTDB lineage: Bacteria > Pseudomonadota > Alphaproteobacteria > Rhizobiales > Rhizobiaceae > Mesorhizobium > Mesorhizobium huakuii. Next base: position 31,218 of record NZ_BSNY01000002.1, on the reverse strand, counting down.
TAGACGCGGTCGGCCACCGCCAATGCCTTGCCGATGTCCTGCTCCACAAGCACGATCGCGGCGCCGCCTTCGCGGACCTTGGGAAGCGCTGCGTAGATGTCGCGGATGACGACGGGGGCGAGGCCGAGGCTGATCTCGTCGCACAGCAGCAATTCAGGATTGGACATCAGCGCCCGGCCGATCGCGACCATCTGCTGCTGGCCGCCCGAGAGCGCCGTGCCGGGGTTTTTGCGCCGCTCGCGCAGGATCGGGAAGAGGTCGTAGACCGCCTCGAGGCTCCACGGCCCCGGCGCCTTGCGCGCCTGCCCGCCGATCAGCAGGTTTTCCTCGACGCTCAGCGAGGCAAAGAGCCGGCGCCCTTCCGGCACCATGGCGATGCCGCGCTTCATGATCTCGGCCGAGGACAGCGCGCCGATGGGCTCGCCCCGGTGCAGAACCATGGCGGCCTCGTTACGGATCACGCCGGTGATCGAGCGCATCAGCGTGGATTTGCCGGCGCCATTGGCGCCGATGATCGCCACGCATTCGCCCGCCGCGACAGTGATATCCACGCCGAACAGCGCCCGGAACTGGCCGTAATTCGCGGTGAGGGCGCGCGTCTCCAGCAGCATCAGACCTCGAGCCCCAGATAGATTTCGCGAACCTGCTGCGAGGCCATGATCGCGTCCGGCGCGCCGATGCCGATCACGCGCCCGAAATCCAGCACGAGAAGCCGCTCGACCACCGACGTCAGAGCATGCAGCACATGCTCGATCCAGATGATCGTGGTTCCCTTGGCGTGGATGGCCTTGATCGTCGCGACCAGCGCCTTGCATTCGCCCTCGGTCAGCCCGCCCGCGATCTCGTCCAGAAGCAGCAGTTCGGGTCCCGTCGCCAGGGCGCGGGCGAGCTCCAGGCGCTTGCGGTCGAGAAGGCTCAGCGATCCGGCGAGGACATTGGCCTTCCTGAGAAGTTCGGTCTCTTCGAGGATGCGAGCGCAATCGTCGACCATCTCGGCTTCGCGGCCGCCCCGCCCGAACGCGGCGGCGGTCAAGAGGTTCTCGAACACGCTCAGCCCCTCGAAAGGCTGCGGGATCTGGAAGCTGCGGCCGACACCCATGCGCACCCGATCCATGGCCGGGGCGCGGGTCACGTCGCGGCCGAGCAATTCGATACGGCCCTCATCCGCGAGCAGATTGCCGGTGATCAGGTTGAAGAGCGTCGACTTCCCCGCCCCGTTCGGGCCGATGATGCCCAACGCCTCGCCGCGCGGAACCGTGACGGTCACGCCATCGGTCACCTTCAAGGCCCCGAAGGACTTCGAGACGTTTTCCAGCCTGAGTATCATCGCTGTCATCCTCGGGTCGCGCCGAACGGGGGCGGCGGCATTCGCCGCCCCCGTTCGGCGTCAGGCCAGGGCTTCCATCTTGCCTGCGGTGGGGATTTCGGAGGCGGTGGCGTTTTCGACGATCACCAGATCGAAGCCGCCGCCTGCCTTCTTGCGCCACTGGCCGCCGACGAGCGGCGTCTTGCAGACGTTCTTGGCGGCGAAAGGCGGCAGCCCCGCACCGCTCCAGGCCACCTTGCCGACCACGGTCGTCATGTCGGTGGCCGCTATCGCCGCCGCGATCGCCTCGGCACTCGTCGGATCCGAGACGCGACCCATGACATTGGCGGCCACCTCGAACAGCGAATGGACAAAGCCGATCGGCTGGGTCCACGGACGCCCGGTCTTGGCGGTGAAATCCGCCGCGAGGTCCGCCGAACCCTGGCCCGTCACCGACGACTTGAACGGATGCGAGGCCGACCACCAGACTTCGGACGAGAGGTTGTGGCCGGCGTCGCCGAGCGTCTCGACCGATTGCGGGAAGAGGATCGCCTTGGCCACCGTCACCGCCTTGGGCTTGAAGCCTTGCTGGCGGGCCTGGTTCCAGAAGGTGGTGAAGTCGGGCGGGATGACAACGCCGGTGACGATCTCGGCATTCGCCGCCTTGAAGGCGTTGACCTGCGCCGTGAAATCGTCCGAGAGGTTCTGATAGCGGCCCGGATCGCTGAGACCGAAACCGGCGGCATCGAGGCCGGGCTTCAGCCCGTTCTTCGGATCGCCCCAGGCATTGCCGTCGGCGTCGTTGGGGAACAGCCCGCCCACCTTGCCGTTGGTGGAAAGCTGCTTCCACATGCCGGTGTAGACGGCAATGATGTCTTCGAGGCCCCAGAAATAATGATAGGCGAACTTGAAGGGCTTCCACGACGATGGATCGGCCGGATTGCCCTGTTGGCCAATGAACCAGGGTTGCCACGGCGCCATGGTCGAGATGACCGGCACGCCCTCCGCCTCGCAGGTGGTGGCGACCGGGTTGGTGTTCTCGGGCGTCGAGCCGACCAGCATCAGGTTGATCTCGTCGTCGACGATCAGGCTCTTGGCCACTTCGGCCGCGCGATTGGGGTTCGACTGGCTGTCCTTGACGATGACGTCGAAATTCTTGCCCGCCTCGGACGCGAGGAAGGCCTTGATGTTGTAGGCATCGCTTTCGGCGAAGCCGGCGAGCGGCCCCGTCTGCGGCGAAACATAGCCCAGGCGAATCTTGGCGCCCTGCGCGATCGCCGGCGTCGCCAGCCGAGAACCGGCAAGCGCAAGACCTGTCGCCGCCGACGCTTTCAGTAAGCTCCGTCTCGTAATCATCTGCTCTTCCTCCCTCTTGCCTCTTGTCAGCCCCCCGGACGGCGTCCCTCAAACGCCGCCTGGAGGAGTTCCCTTATCGACCCCAAATCGATTGGCCTCGGATTCGCATAGGCGTTCTTCACCGCGATCGCCGCCGCGCGGTCGAGATCGGTTTCCTCGATGCCGATCTCCTTCAAGCTCAGCGGAGAGCCGACGGAACGCGCGAAATCCCAGAGCCCGCCGCCCGCCGAGCCGCCGCCGAAGGCTTCGGCCATCGGCCGCAGCAGATCGGGAACCGCCGCTTCGTTGAAGGCGGTCGTGTAGGGCAGCAGGATGGCGTGGGTTTCGGCATGCGGCGTGTCGAACGAGCCGCCGAAGACATGCGCCAGCTTGTGATGCAGCGCCATCGAGACATAGCCGAGCGCGGTCGAGCAGCACCAGGCCGCATAGAGCGCTTGCGTGCGCGCCGCGCGATCCTGCGGATCGGCGATCAGCCGCGGAATGCCGTCCCGGAACGCAGCCATGGCATCCCTGCACATCAGCACGATCACCGGGTTGCGGTCGGGGGCGTAGAAGGCCTCCATGGCGTGGGCGATCGCGTTCATCGCCGAGGTTACGGTGAGACCGACCGGAAGGCTCAGTGTCAGATCGACGTCGTAGATCACCGTCTCTGGACGGATGTCCGGCAAGCGGCGGGTGGTCTTCTCGCCGGCCGCCGTCTCGCCCAGGATGTCGGTCATTTCCGAGCCGGCATAGGTGGTCGGGATCACCACCTGATCGGCGCCGGTGCGCACGGCGATGGCCTTGCCAAGCCCGGTGGTCGAGCCGCCGCCGAGGCTGACGACCGCCGTGGCGCCGCTGGCGCGGAAGGCGTCGACGGCCTTTTCCGTGACCTCGACGGGGGTATGCATGACCGCGCCGGCAAAGACCCCGGCGGCGAGGCCGCCAAGGCTTTGAGCCAGCTTTTGCGCATCGGCCTTCTGATGCGGCGTCGACAGCACCAGCGCCTTGTCATGGCCCAGCCGCCGCACCTCCTCCTCCGCGCGGGCCATGGTGCCGGCACCGAAGATCACCCGCGTCGTCAGCCCGGGAAAGGTGAAACTGTCCATCATCGCGCTGCTCCCATGCGTGCACCCCGGCCGGCCTCGAGGTCGGCGATGATGGTGCCCAGCATTGCAATCTCGGCATCCGAAACCTCATGGCTCCGGCCGGGAAACAGATCGGCCCGCAGGCTCGCGCCACCGCGGCCCAGCGACTGCGCCGTATCGGCAAAGGCCGAAACCGGAATCCAGGGATCGGAGTCGCTGCCGGAAAGATAGACCGGCACGCCGGCCGGCACGGCTTCGGAGCGCCCGTCCGCTGGCACACCGACGCGGCAGCCCGTGAAGGCCGCAAGCGCGTCCGGCGGCGGCAGCCCGGCGCAGAGATATTCGATCGACAGGCACGCCCCTTGCGAGAAGCCCGCCAGAAGCAGCGGCAGTCCGGGCAATTCTGCCCGTGCCGCCACCACGGCGGCCGCCAGGTGGTCGAGCGCGTCGGAAAGGTGCGCGCGGGCGACTGGCGTCAACGGGTCGACGGCGCGCGCCTCCCACCACACGCCGAGTGGCGCGCGCGGCAGGATGAATGCCACGGCCGGCGCGGAAAGTCGCGACAGCACATGCGACTGCATCTCCTCCGGCGATTGGCCGCGGCCGTGGACGAAGACGCAGATCGCCTTCGCTTCCGCGCCCTTTGGCCCGAGCCGAAGTGGACCGCTGCCTGAACTCACGCGAAATCCGCCTGTTCCAGACCGGCCTGCAATTCGCCCTCGCGGTCCTTGAACCACGGCGGGAAGACCAGCGTCTTGCCGATCTGGCCCGGGGGTTCGTCCTTGGCCCAGCCTTCCGGCGTGGTCCAGGCAAGCTCGAACAGCGCGCCGCCTGGCGAGCGGACATAGCAGGACTTGAAATAGTTGCGGTCCTTCTGCTCCGAGATATCGGTGAAGCCGAGGCCTTCGATATGGGCGCGCAACTTCAACTGGTTCTCTTCGTCGCCCGTGTTGAGTGCGAGGTGGTGGATCGTCCCGCCCGCCAGCGTCCAGGTGCCCTGCGCGCTGTCGCGATCGACGATCACCTCGACCCGCTGATTGACGCCTGTCGCGTCCGGAACGCGGAACACGAGCCCCTCGTGATTGTCGGCCTCCTTCTCCAGCGGCAATGCGATGGTCAGGAAGTCGTCCATCGCGGTGCGATCCATCACCGCCACGACGGCGCCGTATATGCCCTTGATGCCGTGGGCCTTGCCGATGCCTTGCGCCTCGTTGGTGATGGGCGCGCGCGGATCGCTGTCGCTTTCCACCAGCTCATGCGAGATGCCGCAGGGATGCGCGAAAGCCACGCGGTCGGCGCCAAAGCGGGTGAGCTTGGTGGCCTTGATGCCGCGCGCATTCAGCCGGTCCACCCAGAAATCCGCGGCCCCCTTGGGGATGGATTGCATGATGGTGCGCGACTGGTTGGTGCCGCGGCGGCCATAGACGCCCGGCTTGCGGAACGGGAAGGTGGTGATGATCGTCGAGGCATCGCCGTCGGGCGAGCCGTAATAGAGGTGATAGACGGGGATGACGCCGTCGAACAGGACGGTGCGCTTCACCGAATGCAGGCCGAGCGCCTTGGTATAGAAATCAAAATCTTCCTGAGCACCATCAGTCGACAGCGTCAGATGGTGGTAGCCGCTGACACGGGCCATCGGTCATCTCCTCCCAGAGGTTTCGGTTTCGCCCGGCCGCTGCGGGCAGAGCACGAGATTGAGGTCGAGCGCGTGCTTCCGCTTTCCTCCATGGGGCGGCAGCGCGCGGAACTCGGCCATGAGTTCGGGTTTGACCCCGAAAATGGCATCCCGGCCGATCGCGGCGTCCGACCGGTCGAAAATGTGGGTCGTCAACGTTTCGAAGCCCGGTGCCGAAACGCGAAAATGGATGTGGGCCGGTCGCTCGAGGCCAAGACCGAGCGCGGACATCAATTGACCGACCGGGCCGTCCGCCGGCAGCGTGTAACCCTTCGGCTTCACCGTCATGAAACGGAACCGCCCCTGCGGATCGGCACGGAAGCGTCCGCGCAGGTTGAATTCCGGTTGCCTGTCCGGCTCCTGGTTCTCGTAGAGGCCCTCGGCATTGGCCTGCCAGATCTCGACCATGGCATCGCCGATCCCCGCGCCGCCGAGCGCCACGATCCGTCCCGTAACCTCCAGTGGCTCGCCCTTGTGGTCGCGCGAGATGTTCCCGCCGAGCGGCATCTCCGGCACGTCGGCCCGGTAGAAAGGTCCGGCCAGGGTGTTGGGGGTTGCCCCGGCGGGGCGTGGACTGTTTTGATCCTCGATCAGCGACGAGACGCCCAGCACATCGGCGAACAGCACCCATTCCTGGCGCCGCGCATCGGCGTAATGGCCGACCTCGGTCAGGAAATCGATCGCCAGCCGGAATTCCTCGCCGGAGGGTCGCAACTCCACGATCAGCGCGTGCAGACCGTCGACCGCGGCCTGTGCCGCCGCCGCCAGGCGGGACTGGCCCATTGCCGCCAGGCGCCGCGCGAATTCTTCGGCCTGCGTCGAGATCGCCTTGGGGAAGTCATCCCTCTGGGGGTCGTGCTGGCCGTCCATTTCGCCGGGGCCTCCCTTCCCCTTGCCAAACGGGATAACACGGCCCGACACGATGCTTGATGAGATGTGATGGCCCTTGTATAGCGTTTTGCTATGAAGCTGAACGAGCGCCACTTGATGCAGCTCGCCGCGGTGCTGGATGCTGGCGGCGTGTCGGAAGGAGCCGCCATGCTGGGCCTGACCCAGCCCGCGGTCAGCCGATCGCTGGCCATGCTGGAGGCGCGCGTCGGCGAGCCGCTCTTCCTCAAGGGCCGTCGGCCGCTGCAGCCGACACCGCTCGGCTTCCAGCTGGCTGCGCAGGGCCGCACGATCATCACGGCCTCGCGCAAGGCGTCGGATGCGGTGCAGGGCTTCATGAAAGGCACCAAGGGTGTCGTCCGCGTCGGCGGCGTGCCTTTCTTCATGGATGCGATGATCAGCCGGATGATCGGGGAATTCCAGAAGCTCGAACCCGAGGTCACCGTCCAGCAAAGCTATATGAATCTTCCCGAGATGGTCGCGGCGCTGGAGAGCAACCAGATCGACCTCGGGATCGTGCCGATCGGCGTGCTCGACCTCGGACCCGGCTTCGAATTCACTGAGATCCTGCCCGGACGCAATGTCGTGGCTTGCCGGCCGGACCATCCGCTGCTGCGCAACCGCCGCCTCAGGGCGCATGACTTGACCAGCTTTCCCTGGGTAGCCCCCCTGCCCGGCTCGCCGTTGATGTCGGACCTGCAGATGATCCTGATGAGCATCGGCATGTCGGACTTGAACGTGCGCTATTCCGGTGGCTCGCTGATGAGCGTGATCAACTTCCTCGCCGAAACCGATGCACTGGCCGTGCTGCCGTTTTCCGTGGTCTTCGCGCAGCGCAAGGAGAACCGGGTGACGGTGCTCCCTTATGAAATCCCCCAGCCCAGCCGCTCGCTCGGCATCCTGCGCCGGGTTGGCGGGCCGCGCTCTCCGGCGGCGGAGCGCTTCGCGGGACACGTCACGACCGCTTTCGAGAATCTGAAGCACATCATCAAGCGGCACGAGAATGCCGTTGTCTGGGGCCGCTAGCAATTCCCGGAAAAGCGGTTTTCCGTCAGGAAATTGCGTCAAAACAAGGAGTTAGATCGGTTCGCCGTTTCCATGTACGGTGAACCGATCTAGCGGGCTCGACTGTCCGCCCTCGGCCTCACCGAGCGCGAAGGCGGACTGATATCACGATTGCGGCGGGAGTGCCGCGCAAACGCCAGGGATCCAACGGCAGTTAGCCGCCGGCACGGGCCGCAGAAATGCGACGCGAAGCCGGAGCATTCCTATGTCACGCTTGACTTGCTCATATTTTTCATAATAAATCATACATAATAATCGTAAAAAAGACGACGCACCTGGGAGCATCCATGAAAATTACGGCCATCAAGGCGCTCGTCTGCAATGCGGAAATGCGCAACTGGGTTTTCGTTCTGGTCGAAACCGATGAGCCCGGTCTGTTTGGCTGGGGCGAGGCAACGCTGGAATGGAAGACGCGCGCCGTCGTTGGCGCGCTTCAGGATCTTGAGGCACTGCTCATCGGGCAGGATCCGCGCAATGTGGAGCAATGCTACCAGATCCTGACGCGCCACGGTTTCTGGCGTCTCGGCGTCGAGGGAATGTCGGCCGTCAGCGGAATCGAGATCGCGCTCTGGGACATTCTGGGCAAGTCGCTGGGCGTCCCGGTCTGGCGGCTTCTCGGCGGCCAGGTCCGCGACTATCTGCGCACCTACACGCATCTTGGCCTGGGCGACATGAAGGCGGTCTATGAGAGCGGGTCGGCGGACACGATCGTCGAGCGCGGACGCATCGTCACGCAGGCCGGCTACGACGCGGTCAAGGTCGTCTGCATTCCCTACACCCACTATGTCTCACCGGCCAAGGCGGTCGACTCCGTCGCCAACATGGTTGGCGCGCTGCGCGAGGCCGTCGGTCCCGATATCGACATCATGGTCGACTTTCACGGACGCCCGGCCTCCGTCAACGCGGCGATGGACTATCTCAAGGCGATCGAACCGGCCCGCATCATGTTCGCCGAAGAGCCCGTGCCGCCTGAAGACGTCGCCGGCCTGGCGCATATCACGGCGCGATCGGCGATCCCCATCGCGTCCGGCGAGCGGCTGATCGGGCGCCGCGAGTTCACGCAATCGATCGCGGCGCGCGCGTTCAACATTGCCCAGCCCGATATCTGCCATACTGGCGGTCTGCTCGAGACCAAGAAGATCGCCGCTCTGGCCGAAACCGCCGGCATCGGTCTTGCGCCGCACAACCCGCTCGGCCCGATCGCCGGCGTCGCGGCGCTTCACTTCGGCATATCGACGCCGAACGTCATCATCCAGGAAGAGATGTCGGGCGCGGTCGCCTGGTACGACGACGTCGTCACCTGGCCGATCGATCGCAAACCCGGCCGCTGGGACGTGCCCGACCTGCCGGGCCTCGGCGTCACCGTGAATGAAGACGTCATCGCGCGCCACCCCTTCAAGCAGGAAGTGCTGCATGCCCGTAACGCCGTCATGCCCGACGGCACCGTGGTCGATTGGTGAGCGCCATGACAGGCAGGCTTCAGGGAAAGATCGCAATCGTCACCGGCGCCGGCCAGGGCATTGGCGCCGCCACCGCCTGGGCCTTTGCGATGCAGGGGGCAAAGACCGTGATTGCCGAGCTCAATGCGGCAACCGGCAAGGCGATCGCCGACGAATTGCGTGCCAGGGGCGCCGACGCCCTTTTCGTCGAAACCGATGTCACCGACACGGCGGCAGTGGCCGACATGGTGGCCAAGACGATCGCGGCCTATGGCAGCGTAAACGTGCTCGTCAACAATGCCGGCGCCAACGTCTTTTACGAACCCTTGTCGATGCCGGACGAGGAATGGGACCGCTGTCTCAGGCTCGACCTCCAGGCCGCGTGGTTCTGCGCCAGGGCGGTGTTGCCGACGATGCTGGCGAACGGTTCGGGGTCGATCGTCAACATAGCCAGCTGCCACGCCTTCAAGATCATTCCCCACACATTTCCCTATCCGGTCGCCAAGCATGCGCTCGTCGGCCTGACCCGCTCGCTCGCCATCGAATACGCGGCGCGCGGCATCCGCGTGAATGCGATCGCCCCAGGCTACATCGAGACGCCGATCGCGGAAGCCTATTGGAACACGTTTCCAGACCCGGCCGAGGAGAAGCGGCGGGCCTACGACCTTCATCCGCCCAAGCGCATTGGCCAGCCGGACGAAGTTGCAATGACGGCGGTTTTCCTCGCTTCGGACGAAGCGCCGTTCATCAATGCCGAGACGATCACCATCGATGGTGGACGCTCGGTTCTCTACCACGACTGACAACCAAGCAGGGAGGATCCACATGAAAACGACGACAAAGGCTCTGGCAACATTGGCGCTACTGGCTGCCGGACTGATGGCTGGCGCGGCAAGCGCCGACGACATCAAGATCGGCTACATCAACAAGATGGGCGAGCATCCATGGTTCGTCGCCGAAGTCGGCGGCGCCAAGAAAGCGGCCGAGGCGGCCGGCGCCACCTTCGTGTCGCAAGACGTCCAGTTCGACTCCAATCTGACGATCACCACCTTCGACACGATGGTCGGCGACGGGGTGAAGGGCATCGCCATCGTGGTTCCCGACAAGGCGCTGGGACCGGTCATCGCCGAGAAGGCCAAGGCGGCGAAGATCCCCCTGGTGGCGGTCGATGACGATATCTACTATCAGGACGGCACCCAGGTCCCCTATGTCGGCATGAATGCCTACAATATCGGTGCGCGGGTGGGCGAAGAACTGGCCAAGCTCTACAAGGCCGACGGCTGGGCCGGCAAGGAGGTGCGCATCGCCTCGATCGAGGACCGCAAGGCCGACACCTGCATGCAGCGCAACAAGGGTGCGGAAGAAGCGTTCCTGAAGGCGGTGCCCGATTTCAAGCCGGCGAACATCCTTCGCGTCCCCTATGACAACACGATGGTCAACGCCATCGACGTCATGACCACCACATTGACTGCCAATCCCGGCGTCACCAACTGGATCTTCTATTCCTGCAACGATGACGGCGTGCTGGGTGCGGCGCGAGCGCTGGAAAACGCCGGCTATGCCGCGGACCAGGGCATGGGCATCGGCATTGACGGCAGCCGCGCCTGCGAAGCCTTCGGATCAGGAAAGCCTTCGGCATTCCGTGGTACGATGTGGCTCAATTCGGCAAACCATGGCGCGCTGGCGGTGAAGATCCTGCTGGCCTCGATCAAGGACGGAACGAAGCTGCCCGTTCAGTCCTTCACCGACCCGGAATACATCACCGCCGGCAATTTTGCATCGGACTACAAGGCCAAGCTCTGCCACTGAACCGGACCTGCGTCATGCGCCCCCAGGGCGCATGACGCTTTCCAGTCGGCAGGTTCGCTGGCCGCCATGCCACCGGACACGGATCGATCCTTGGGAGTGAGCCTTGACGCAACCGGAATTCTTCTCGCTCGACGGCATATCGAAACGCTTTGGCGTCGTGCAGGCGCTCGACAACGTCTCGATCGCTTTCCGGCCAGGCGAGGTGCTCGCTCTGGTCGGCGAGAACGGGGCCGGCAAATCGACGATGATGCGCATTCTCGAGGGCGTCTTCGGGCCTGACAGCGGCACCGTGCGGCACGGCGCGACGCCGATCGTTTTCGGCGAACCGCGCGACAGCCACCGGGCCGGGATACGCGTCATCCATCAGGAGCCGGAGATCGTGCCGAACCTGACGGTGGCCGAGAACATTTTCGTCGGCGAATTGCCGCGCCTGGCAGGCGTCCTGCTCGACTGGCGCAAGCTGGAGGAGCAGACCGACCGGGTGCTTGCGACCTTCGGCATGCAGCACGACATGCGGCCACGCCAACTCTGCGGCACGCTCGGCCCGGCGCAGCGCCAGATGATCGAGATCATGCGCGCCATTCGTGCCGGCGGCCGGCTGATCGCCTTCGACGAGCCGACCTCGTCACTGACCGGTGATGAAGCGCGTCGCCTGTTTTCCGTCATCCGCCGGCTGCGCGAGAAGGGCACGTCGATCATCTACATCTCGCACCGGCTGAACGAGATCATCGACCTTGCCGACCGCATTGTCGTTTTGCGCGACGGCAGGCTGGTCGACGATTCGCCGGCGGCCGGCGCTAGCGAGCAGACCATCGCCAGGCTCATGGTCGGCCGCAACATCGCCGATCTGTTCACCCGCGAGACCTGGCGGTCCGGGGAGCAATTGCTTGACGTGGCGGGATTGACCACCGACCGCGTCAGCGATGTCAGCCTCAGGGTCCGTCGCGGTGAAGTGCTCGGCATCGCCGGTCTCATGGGCGCGGGCCGCTCAGAACTGGCAAAGGCGATTGTCGGCTATGACCGGCGCATCGCCGGCACCATAGCCATGAACGGCGTGCCCGTTGTCCCCAACAGTCCGCATGCGGCGATCGTCGCGGGCATCGGTTTTGCTCCCGAGGACCGCAAGCACGAGGCGTTGCTCCTGTTCAGAAGCATTCTCGACAACGCTTCGCTTTGTGTGCCCGACAAGACGTCGAGCTTCGGCTTCTTCAACCGGCGCAAGGCGCTGGAGATTGTCTCGCCGCTGGCAGCCAAGATGTCGATCAAGGCACCCAACCTCGACGAGCAGGTTTCGAAACTGTCGGGCGGCAATCAGCAGAAGGTCGTTCTGGCGCGCTGGCTTGCCCGGCAGCCGATGCTGCTCATCCTCGACGAACCGACGCGCGGCATCGATATCGGCGCCAAGGCGGAAATCTATCGGCTGATCGATGAACTCGCGGCAAGTGGCATTGGTATCATCCTGATTTCCTCGGAAATGCCGGAACTGATCGGTCTCGCCGACAGGGTTCTTGTCATGGCGGGCGGCCGGATCACGGCAGAACTTGCTCGCCCCGACATCGACGAGGCGACGATCCTCAAACACGCAATGCCGCAATCCGCACCAGCGCCCGGAGACCACATTCAATGAACAGCCTCGAGCTTCGCGCATCGAAAGCGCAGACCGACGCCAGGGGCGCGTCCACGCGCCTTGTGGAGCGCCTTGGCGTTCACAACATCAGCCTTCTGGTGGCGCTTGCCATTCTCATCATCATCTTCGGCTCGTTGCGCGGCGACGTGTTCTTCTCCAGCCGGAACCTGCTCAACATCGGCCTTGGCGTCACCATTCTCGGCGTGCTGGCGATGAGCCAGACCGTGGTCATCGTCGCCGGCGGTCTCGATATCGCCGTCGGCGCCACTGTCGGCCTGACCACAGTCTCGACGGCAATGGCCATCCAGGCGACCGGATCGCCGGCGGCCGGCATTGTTGCCGGCCTGGTGCTTGGTGGTCTTGCCGGTCTCGTCAACGGCATCATCATCACCTACGGGCGGGTCAACGCGGTCATTGCCACGCTTGGCACCATGGCGATCTTTCGCGGCATCGCCTTCATCATGTCCGACGGCCAGTCGATCGCCATCTTCAGCGACACGTTCCGGTTCATCGGCATTGGACGCATCCTCGGCCTGCCGCTGCTGGTCTGGATTCTGGTGCTGACCGCGATCGCATTCCACCTCTTCCTCGCGCGGTCGATCGTCGGCCGCAACATCTATGCGCTCGGCGGCAATCCCGTTGTCGCCCGCTTCTCCGGCATCAACATCAATCGCTACCGCGTCGGCATCTACATCATGAGTGGCGTTGCCGCCGGGTTGGCCGGGATCCTGCTGGCTGCCCGTACCGGTTCGGGTCAGCCCGTATCCGGATCCCAGGGCCTGGAACTCGAGGCTATCACCGCGGCCGTGCTGGGCGGCTGTGCCTTGCAGGGCGGCAAGGGCACGATTGTCGGCGCGCTGCTCGGCGTCGCCATCATTGGCGTCCTCAACAACGGAATGATACTGACGTCCGTTCCAACCTTCTATCAATTGCTTGCAAAAGGCTCACTGCTGATCCTTGCTGTGGTCATTGCCGAGTACCACTTGAACAGGACATGACGATGGACGCGGCGACTGCTGCAATCGATCAAGGCAAGCAGGACCTTCCTGCCGGGGATGGCGCCACCTCGTCCCTGAAGGATCGCATCGCACGCGATCTCGGACAGCGCATTCTCGCCGGCACCTACGCGCAGCACGCGGTCCTGCCGACGGAGGCTGAACTGTGCGTCATCTACGGCGCCAGCCGCACGGCGCTTCGCGATGCGCTGCTGACACTTTCGGCCAAGGGGCTGATCGAGGCGCGCAAGCGGGCTGGCACGCGTGTGCGCGCGTCGAGCGAATGGAACAGGCTTGACGCGCAGGTCCTCGAATGGATGCGCGATATCGAGCCCGATCTCGATTTCGTCCGCGGCCTGATCGAGGCGCGGCTGGTCATCGAGCCGGCTGCCGCCCAGCTTGCGGCCAGGATGGCGACCTCGGCCGATCTCGCGGTGATCGAAGCCGCATATGAGGCCATGCGCATCGCGCCGGAGGACGACCTCGCGGCCTGTCTCGATGCCGATGTCCGCTTTCATACCGCCATCCTGCGCGCCAGCCGCAACCCGGTTTTCGCCAATCTCGGCAATATGCTGGCAGCCGCACTCAGCTTCTCGTTCCGACTGACCACATCGGCCACCGCCAACTATCAGCAGACACTCAGCGCCCATGGCGATGTGCTGGAGGCAATCCGCATGCGCAGGGTCGACGAGGCTCACGACCAGATGAAAGCGCTGATCGGCATCGCCTCGAACGACCTTCTCGCTGTCGCCCGCAAGGGCCACCACCAACAGTCGGTCCCCACCGCCAGTGCCGATCCCATCTGAGTTTGATGATCCGCACCATCGAGATTCGAAATGGCGACCTGTCCGCCGAAATCGTTCCGTCGCTTGGCGGCGGTGTGGCGCGGCTCGACCGTGGCCGCGCGCCGCTGTTCAGGCCGTGGCCTGACGGCGGCAGCACGAACCCAATCGACTTGCGATCGCGACGGGAACCGCTATGAGCGTGTTGCACTTTAGGTAACGGCGCCTTGGCATGGCAGCTCTGAGTCTTTGGACTTGCCATTTCGGCCAAGTTCAGTAATTGCGCCAGTTGACCACCCGGCAGGGCAGCCGGAAGATACAACGAGGGCTTGAACAACTTGGTCGATCTCAACACCCACACTGCGGATGCTGCGCGCGATCGGAACTCCCCGCGAGTCGTCGCGGTTCTTACAACACGGAACGAAGAACGGTTCGTCGCCGGATGTCTTGAGAACCTCTTTCGTCAAGGCGTACAGGTCTACATTTGCGACAATCAGTCGACGGACCGAACGCTTGAGATTGCGCTACGCTACCGCGGGGCCGGATTGATAGGATCCGAAAGCTTCCCGCATAACGGCTTGTATTGCTGGGAGCAGCTTCTTCGTCGCAAAGAGGAACTATTTCAGTCGCTCGAGGCTGACTGGTTCATGCATCTTGACGCTGACGAGATTCACCTTCCGCCTGCTTCGTACTCATCGTTGGTCTCCGCAATTGCGGCAGCCGACGCACTCGGTTTCAATGCGATCGAGGCTTCCGAATTCACGTTCATTCCCACCAGGGAAGCCCCCGATCACGACAATCCCGATTATCAACAAACGCTTCGCACCTATTACCCGTTCCGGCCGACCTCCCCACACTGCGTCCGTGCGTACAAGAAACAGGACGGCCCCATGGAGATCGCGTGGTCAGGCGGCCATCGCGTACGCTTCAGGGGTCCGGTGAGGCTCTCCCCCGTGCGTTTTCGCATGAAGCATTATCTGTTCCTGAGCGCAGAGCACGCCGCGCGCAAATATGGTGGCCGCCGCTTCCGGAGCGAGGAGGTCAACGGTCTTGGTTGGCACGGATGGCGACCCCGCTTGCGACCAGGCGATATCCAACTGCCGAACACCACCCAGGTGCGCACCACCACGACGGACGATGATCTGGACGAGGCCAATCCATGGTTGGCCCACTGGCTTGAGCGGTACGCCTCATGAGCGATGTACACCTCCCCCGCATCCTGGCGATCGCGGACCGACCCGGCTGGGCGATCGATAGAAAGACCCAGAATCTTCAGCGCGTGCTGGCAAGAAGGTTCGAGATCGTCGAACGATTTCAACATGATGTGACTGAGTCCGACGTGAACGCGGCGGACATCGTGCTCATCTTCTATTGGCTCCAATTCGCGAAACTGGCCCTCCCGGAATCGGTCTTCGCCCGGCGGTCTGACAGGCTGGTCATCGGGATCTGCAGCCACAGAGAACTGGAGGGCGAGTTCCGCGAGCCCGGGCTCGCTACCCTGCAGCGGTTGGCGCGCGCTGTCTTTGTCAACAATCGGAAGCTCGAGCACGAATACGCTCCTCTGCTGCGTATTCCGGTCCACTACACGCCCAACGGAGTCGACACGACATTCTTTTGCCCCCCGCCAGAGCCGCAACCCCGTACTGGCGAGCTCCGCGTCGGATGGGCGGGAAGTCTCGGCAACCATGGTCCAACACATCGCGGCTTCCACGACGTCATCGAGCCCGCAGCCGCTGCGGTGCCGGGCGTGCGACTGCTGACTGCGATTCGGGAGCAACGCTGGCGTAGCGCTGACGAGATGCTCGACTTCTACCGGGATCTCGACGTTTATGTCTGCGCCAGTCGCAGCGAAGGCGCTCCCAATCCTTGCTTGGAGGCGGCCGCGTGCGGTGTCCCGTTGGTGACGACCCGTGTGGGAACCATGCCCGAACTGGTTCGGGATGGCGACAACGGGCTGTTCTTCGACGGAACCGCGGAAGGGCTCGCGAACAAGCTCGCCCTGTTGCGGGACACGCCATCGCTCGGGCCGCGGATGGCCGCCCGCATGCTCGAGACCATCCGAGAGTGGGATTGGGGTGTGCTGGCGGAGAACTACGCGCACATGTTTACCTCGTTACTGCAGGCGGAGCAGTCGGGCCTGTGAGCCGTGCCTGACCTTTGGCGAGAGCCGCATCGGGGATGACGCAGGCTTGCGGCCGCACGACTACGGTCAGAGCTGCCGTTCAGACAGCTTTCGACATCGACAGAGTGAAAAAAGCTGCTGCCCGCCCGGTCCATGGTCGTGCAGAAATCGTCGATCGGCTCACCAGCCTGTGGCGCGCGCCCCCTTGGCCGGCCGTCGAACCAGGGTCATTGTGCGGCGAGTAAGCATTCACTAGTCTTCCGGCCGGGTCGAGGATCGCACGCATGACGCCGAAACTGAACCGCTGGAAGCGCTTCGCCGACTGGGACGAGCGGCCGTTGCGCCTGGACAGGTTCGCGGCGGAAGACCCCGCCAACGGCTTCTCCGCCTTCTCCAGTCCGGCCGATCCAAAACCAGGCATCGGCATCAAGGACGGGCGCGTCGTGTCCCTCGATGGGGTGCTCGAACACGACTACGACATGATCGACCGCTTCATCGCCCGCCATCACATCGATCCGGAGGTGGCGCCTGAAGCGATGGCGCTGGACTCGGCGACCGTCGCACGCTGGCTGGTCGACATGAACGTGCCGCGCGAAACGCTGGTGCGGCTCGCCCATGGCATGACACCCGCCAAACTCGCCGAAGTGGTGTCGCAGCTCAACGCGCTGGAGATCGCCTTCGCCTACTCGAAGATGCGGGCCCGCAAGACGCCGGGCAACCAGGCGCACGTCACCAACGCCAAGGACGACCCGCTCCAGCTCGCCGCCGATGCGGCGACCGCCGTTGCCTTTGGCTTCGACGAGATCGAGACGACGATGCGCGTGTCGCGCAACGCCTGGTCCAACGCGGTGGCGTGCGCTGTGGGCGGCGCCGTCGGTCGCTGGGGAACGCTGTTCCAATGCTCCAGCGAGGAAGCCGAAGAGCTGCGCATCGCCATGGCCGGCTTCACCTCCTACGCCGAAACCGTTTCCGTCTACGGCACTGAAAAGTCGTTCACCGATGGCGATGACACGCCGTGGTCCAAGGGATTCCTGGCCGCCGCCTACGCCTCGCGCGGCGTCAAGATGCGCTGCACGTCGGGTGCCGGCTCCGAGTTGCTGATGGGCTTCCACGAAGCCAAATCGCTGCTCTACCTGGAAGCGCGCTGCCTCTGCCTGCAGCGCGGCATGGGGGTGCAAGGCACGCAAAATGGCGGTATCGACGGAGCGCCGTTGACCGCCACCATACCCGGCGGTGTCCGCGAACTGATGGCCGAGAACCTTATCGCCGTCTGGCTCGATCTCGAATGCGCCTCGGGCAATGACGCGCGCTCGACCGAATCGGAAATTCGCGTCGGCGCCAAGATCCTTCCCTACCTGATTGCCGGCTCGGACCTGATCTGCTCCGGGATGGGATCGATCCTGAAATACGACAATTCGTTCAACCCGTCGCTGATCAACGGCGAGGAGCTGGAAGACTATCTGGTGCTGCAGCGCGATTTCGAGGCCGATGGCGGGCTGACGCCGCTGCCCGAGTCGCGCGCGATCGAGCTGCGTGAGCGAGCGGTGGAAGCGATCTCCGCCGTGTTCGAGGAACTCGGCCTGACGACGCCGACCGAGGACATGAAGAGCAGCGTGGTCTACGCTTCCGGTTCCGACGATACGCGCAGCCTGATGCCGCGCGACGTCAGCTTTATCAGCGAGGCCATCAAGGAGCGCGGCATCACCGTGATCGACGTGGTCAAGGCGCTGGCCAAGCGTGGGTTCCGCGAAGAGGCGGAGAACCTCCTCGACGTGGTCAAGCTGCGCCTTTCCGGTGACTATCTCCAGACATCGGCGATGATCCGCAACGGGCGGATCGTCAGTGCGGTCAACGATCCAAACGACTATCTCGGCCCGGGTTCCGGCTACCGCGTGTCCGAAGAACGGCGCCTGCAGCTCAACGACATCCGCGATGTGCTGGACCAGAAGGAAGTGTTGCGCTCGGAAGCCCTGCACGAGAAGGACGAGGCAAGGCACATCCGCTATCGCAACCTTGGGCCGGCGGCCAACGGATCGGCGAAGGACGATGTGGTCATCGGCATCAGCCCGGCCTTCGGGCTGAAGCTTTACCGGACGACGGCCGGACATCGGCTCTCCGAGGTGCTCGGCGCCATGCTCGATGCGATCCGCGCGCGCGGGCTCAAGGCGCGCGTCGTCCGCTTCCGCCATACGGCCGATACCTCCTTCCTCGGCCTGTCCGCCGCCCGGCTTGCCGGCAGCGGCATCGGCATCGGCATCCAGGCCAAGGGCACGGCCGTCATCCATCAGCGTGACCGCCAGCCGCACAACAATCTGGAACTGTTTTCCAATGCGCCGATCACCCGGCTCGAACACTATCGCGCGCTCGGCGCCAACGCGGCGGCCTATGCGTTGGGCGAAATGCCGGAGCCTATCGTGGTGCCGCAGCGCGGCGAGGCCATGGGGTCACGCCACCATGCCCGCGTCGCCCTCATCTACGCCATCGAAACCGGGCTGACCGAGGCGGGTGCTGCTCCCGAAGAGGTCGACATCACCCTGACGGGAGCGAAATCGTGACCCATACGCGCGCCGACTATCCGCTTGCCGAAACCCAGCCCGGCGCCGTCACCGGCAAGCACGGCAAGGCGCTTCCGGAGATAACGCTGGATGCGGTGCTCGCCGGCCACGTGACGATGGAAGACCTTCGCATCACGCCGCAAGCGCTGCAGGCTCAGGCCGATGTGGCGCGCGATGTCGGCCGGCCGACTCTCGCCCTCAACTTCGAGCGCGGGGCGGAGCTTGTCGAGGTGCCGCAGGATTTCATCATGCAGGTCTACGAACTGCTGCGTCCCGGCCGCGCCAAGTCCAAGGAAGAATTGCTCGAGGCCGCCGCCACGATGCGCGATACCTACCAGGCCGAACGCATTGCCCGTTTCATCGAAGAAGCCGCCGAGACCTATGCGGCGCGCGGCCTTTTCACATTCCGCTTCTGAAAGGACCGCATGAGCTGGAAAACCGGATTCCGTTCGCTCTACTACCTCGGCGCGCCCGAGCCGGATGATCCGGAGCTGGTGCCGGCGCAAACCGCCATCCTGGTCATCGACGTTCAGAACACTTACCTGGAACGGCCGGATCGCGCGTCCCTTTCGCCGCAGGAACAGCACCGCTACGATCTGTGGACGCCGTTCCACGAGCGCATGCACGCCACGGTCATACCGAACACGGCAAGACTGCTGGCGCTGGCACGGCAAAACGGCATCGAGTGCCTTTTTGCCCGCATCGCCTGTCACACGCAGGACGGGCGCGACCGCTCGCTTTCCCAGAAAATGCCGGGCTGGAACAATTTGCTGCTGCCAAAGAACGACGCGCCATCGCAGCTCGTTCCGGAGCTTCAGCCGGCCGGCGACGAAATCGTGGTGACCAAGACCACCGATTCGGCGCTGACGGGAACGAATCTGCGCCTGATCCTTCACAATCTCGGCATCAGGAATGTCATCTGCTGCGGTATCTTCACGGACCAGTGCGTGTCCTCGACGGTGCGCAGCCTGGCGGATGAGAGCTATGCCGTCATCGTGCTCGAGGATTGCTGCGCGGCGGCGACCGAGGAGCTTCATCGCAAGGAGCTCGAGATCATCAACATGATCTATTGCCACGTGATGTCGAGCGGCGAGCTATGCAAAATCATGGCCTTGGCAAAGTGACGCAGCGTCCGTAGTGTCATGGCTGCACGAGCAGGCTGGGACACATCGGCCGCCCTGTGCGGGGAACTGCATACAGCTGTCACGAATGGAGAGGGCTTCATGGCCATAGAAACTGCACGCGGGACGATCGACGTCTCGAAGAGTAACAGCATCAATCTTTTGCACTCCAAGGCCGTTGGGCTCGCCGGAGTGCTCTTCCTGGCCGTCACCGGTGCGGCGCCAATGTCGGCGATGCTGGGCAATGTCCCGTTCGCGGCAGGCTACGGCATCGGCAAGTACACGCCGGCAGCCTTCCTGATGGCCACGATCGTGCTGACCGTCTTCTCGATCGGCTATGCCGCGATGGCATCGCGCGTATCGTCGGTCGGCGGCTTCTACTCCTTCATCAGCCAGGGGCTCGGCCGTGAAGTCGGCATGTCGGCGGGCATCGGCTCGCTCGCCTGCTACTCGCTATTCGAAGCTTCCCTCACCGGACTGTTCGCCTTTTTCGGCAATCTGTGGCTTTCCCAGCATTTCGGCATCAACGTGCCGTGGATCGTGCTGGCGCTCGCCATGATCGTGGTCATCGCGGCGCTCGCCTACCGCGATGTGAAAGTGTCGGCACGGCTGCTCGGCATAGCCCTCATTCTCGAAGTGATCATGCTGGTGATCTTTTCGCTGGGCGTGATCTTTGCCCATGGCGGGACGAATTTTTCCGGCGATTCGCTCAATGTGTTCAAGGTGTTCACGCCTGTCGCCGAGCAGAAGGTCGGCACTGTCGCCATACCGGCGGGCGAAGCGGCCGTCGGCATCTTCATGGCGTTCTGGTCGTGGGTCGGCTTCGAGATGGCGCCGAACTATGCCGAGGAATCCCGCGATCCGAAGCGCATCATTCCGCAATCGCTGCTGATTTCGGTCATTGGCCTTGGCCTGTTCTACACCTTCGTCAGCTGGTGCGCGGTGGCGGCCTATCCGACCGAGGCCGACATGGTGGCCAAGGCCTTCTCCGACGGCGTGAACTTCTTCCTGACGCCGGTTCAGAATTTTGTCGGCGGCTGGGGCTACCAGCTGATGTCGCTGCTCATCCTGACCAGTTCCTTCGCCTGCGGCATGGCCTTCCATAACACCGCTTCCCGCTATTTGTATTCGCTGGCGCGCGAAGGCGTCCTGCCGCAGGCGATCGCCGAGACGCATGACCACCACAAGAGCCCACACAAGGCATCGGCGCTGCAGTCGGTGCTGGCGGCGGTATGGGTGCTGCTCTACGGTCTGGCCTACGGCTTCGACGATCCGTCGGGACAGGCCTGGCTTGGCGTCTATACGCTGTTTGCCGTGCTTGGCACCGGACTGCTTCTGGTGCTGCAGGCCGTTGTCTCGCTGGCCATCTACATGTGGTTCAAGAAGAACGGCGGCGGCAGCATGCTGACAACTGTCATCGCGCCGTTCATCTCGCTGGTCGTGCAGCTGGTCCTCGTCTACACGCTGGTCGCCAATCTGGCGACTCTGGGCGGCACCAATGGTTTCGCCACGAGCATCCCCTATGTCGGGCTTGCAATCCTTGTCGTCGGCCTGATCTGGGGCTTCGTGCTGAAGTCGGCCAACCCCAAGGCGTATGAGAACATCGGTCACATGGTGAACGAGGGCTAGGGCATTCCTCGCCCTGGCTTTCCAGCGTCAACGGGGGCGGAGCATCACTCTGTCCCCGTCTCATTTTGGAGCTTCAAATCATGACCCAGTCTTTGAAGGGTCGGTCCGTCGTCGTTACCGGCGGGTCGAAAGGCATCGGCAAGGGCATAGCGCGGGTGTTCGCGCTCTCGGGTGCCAAGGTCGCCATCATTGCGCGCCATCCCGACCAGGCCGAAGCCGCGGCCGCCGAGATCGGCCATGGCGCCTTTGGCGTGGTTGGCGACGTGACCTCGCTCGCCAGCATCGAGAGCGCGCTTGCGGCGGCAGCCGCGAGAAACGGTAGTATCGACGTGTTGTGCGCCAATGCCGGCATCTTCCCGCAGGCGCGGCTCGAAGACATGACCTCGCAGCAATGGGACGAGGTTGTCGACACCAACCTCAAAGGCACTTTCCACGCGGTCAAGGCAGCGGTTCCCTATCTCAAGACATCCGACCAGGGCCGCATCGTGCTGACGTCGTCGATCACCGGCCCGATCACCGGTTTTCCCGGCTGGTCGCACTATGGCGCCACCAAGGCTGGGCAGCTCGGCTTCATGCGAACGGCCTGCATCGAACTGGCGAAATACGGCATCACCGTCAACGCCGTCATGCCGGGCAACATCCTGACCGAGGGCCTTGTCGGCCTGGGCGAGGACTACCAGAAGACCATGGCCGCCTCGATCCCGCTCAAGCGGCTCGGAACCGTGGAGGACATCGGCTACGCCGCGCTCTACTTTGCGTCGAGGGAAGCCGGCTACGTGACGGGGCAGACAATCATTGTCGACGGCGGCCAGATCCTGCCGGAGAGCCTGGAGGCACTGGCATAGAATGGTTCAAAACTTGCTCAGATAGGCCTCGCACAGCCCGACCGTTCCCTCGGTATAGGGAAGGCCCATCGACTTGGCGAGGTCGGTCTCGGCGTGCGAGCCGATCCACGCGACCAGGAGCAGACGGCGCAGCATCACGAAGGTCGGGATCTCGTCTTCGTCCGCGCTCGGCAGGTCAAGCACACGGCGATAGCCGGTCGTCCATGACCGGATGAGATCGGCTGCCTGTGGCTCGTGCTCATAGAAAGAGATGGGCGTCGCCGCGTCGTACATATACCAGCCGAAGCCGCAGTCGTCGAAGTCGATGACCTTCACCGTCTTGCCGTCGATCAGAAGGTTGGCGAGCCGCAGGTCGCAATGGATGAGGCCGAAGCGGTCATGGCCCTTGCCGAAGGCGGCGAGCCGGCGGCCGACCAACTCCGCGGTGCGGCCAAAAAGCCTGGCTTTCGCGGCGTCGACGCCGATGCCGTCACGCCAGCGTCCCCAATGCGGCCTCTCCTCACCAAGGCTTGTTTCGAAATCCCACACATGCCGGCTGAACCAGGCAGGGCGCTTCCACTGCCTGGCGTGGATGTGCATGCGGGCCGTCACCTCGCCCAGCAGCTCGAACGGTTCGCCAAGCGCCTCGCCTATGCCCGGCTCCGAACCGGTCTCCCATTGCGACAACACGACATGGCGTGGTTGCGCCAATCTGGCATGGCCGACACGCTGGATCTGTTCGCCGTCCTTGCCCGCGACAGGCACGGGCGTGGGGACGATCCCGGTCTGGCGCAGATCGGTCAGCCAGGCCAGTTCAGATTGAATGGCCGTCCTTGAATGGTAGCCGTCGCGATGGATGCGGAGCGCCCAGCGCCGGCCGTCGCGAGCCGCAATCTTGTAGGTCGCGTTCTCCGACAGGTTGATCATGTCGACGGAAACGTCCGCTGGCAGATCGTAGTTGGCGATGGCCGCTTCCGCCGTTTCCTGCAGGATCCCGAGTTGCTGGTCGTGGGTGAGCGCGTCGAAATCCATCACTGTCCGTCCTGCCCTGTCCCAGCACACCTGTCTCCTGCCGGAATCCGCGCGATCCCGGCCGGCCCAGCCGCCTGTTCGCGCTGGACGCCCGACAATTTCAACGAGGGTTGGACCATGTCAACTCGCCTTGCCTGCCTGATGCAGCAACGCCCGGGCGCGCGGCATTGCCGCGTCGAAGCGATCCATGATGTCCCGGCAGGTTTCGTGATCCAGAAGAACACCGGGCTTCCACTGCAGCACCCGCTTGTCGAGCGACGAGAAGATCGCCCAGACGCCCTGCTCGTAGAGCGCACGCGACACGAAGACGGCGCCTTCCGGGTGATTGCCGAATTCCAGCCCGAGGATCACGCCTTTCTGGCGTACCCCGGTGAAGATATCGCCGTGACGAACCAGCATCTCGCGCATGGCCTGCGCCATGAACTCGGTCACGGTGCCGACATTGGCCACCAGTTCGGGCCGCTGCAGCATCTCGATGACCTTATGGGCGACGACACAGCCGAGTTCGGCCCCGCCGGTGGTCGAAATGTGGGCTGCCCCATCCTCGTTGAGCCAGCCGCCGGCCCTGTCGTTCACCAGCGCCGCGCTGATCGGATAGAGGCCGCCGGACAGGCCCTTTGCCGTCACCATGATGTCCGGCTGGATACCGTAGGCCTGCCAGCCCCACATGCTGCCGGTGCGCATCAGGCCGGTCTGGACTTCGTCGGCGATGTACATCGCGCCATGCTTTTCGCACAGCGCCTTGCAGGCGCCGAGATAACCATCCTTCGGCATCGGGAAGCCGTAAGTGGCGGGGATTGTCTCCATGATCAGCGCCGCGACGTCCTCGCCTTCGAGCACCCGTTCCATGGCGTCGATATCGTTGAAGGGAACCTGGATGAACGTCTCCGGCTGGTCGGAGAGAAAGATCTTGGTGAAGCGATCGTCGCCGGTCGCCACCGCGAGCCCCGAATGCCCGTGATAGCCCTTGATGATCGACACGATCTTGCGCCGCTTGGTGGCATAGCGGGCGCTCTTGATGGCGATGTCCACCGCCTCCGCGCCGCCTGGTGCGAAGATCGCGTATTTCATTCCCGGCGAGACATTGACGAGGGATTCGGCCAGCGCCGTTCGCGCCACGGAAGGGAACCAGTGGTTGCCGATGTCGAAATAGTCGAGCGCGCTCTTCAGCGTCTCGACCAGCTCCGGGTTGCGGTGACCGAGATTGTAGGTACCGCCATTGAGGTGCAGGTCGATCAGGCGGCGCCCCGACATGTCGTAGAGGAAATAACCCTCCCGCCTGCCAATCACCAGATCGATCCCGGCCTTCTGCCAGAACCTGGTCTTGTCGGGATTCCAGAAACGCATTGCCTTGTCGAAAAAATCCTGCTTCGACTCGAACTCGAAGGGGCCGAAGTCGTACATGCCTGTCTTTTCCTCAAAGGTTGATCGGCGCGCACCGGAGCGGGCGAGGTTCGCCCGCCCGATGATGCAGGATTACAAGCCGGCGAGAAAGGGTGAAGAGGGATGATCCTGAAGGACAGGACCGCGATCGTAACCGGGGCGGGATCGGGCATCGGCAGGGCGGCGGCGCTGATCATCGCGCGCGAGGGTGCGGTGGTCGGCGTGGCGGATCGCAGCGCCGACGGCGCCAACGCGACCGTCGAACAGATTCTTGCCGCCGGTGGCCGGGCAAAGGCGCTTGTGTTCGACCTGACCGACGATCAGGCGCTTGAAGCCGGTTTTCACGATTTCATCCACACTCAGGGCAGGATCGACATCCTGCACAATCATGCCGGCGTACAGGTCGAAGGCGACGTGCTCGGTGTGAGCGTGAAAGGCTTCGACACCTCCTGGGCGCTCAATGTGCGGGCTCACTTCCTCGGTGCCCGCATCGTCATGCCATTCATGAAGAAGGCAGGCCGCGGCGTGATCCTCAACACGTCGTCGAGTTCCGGCGTGCTCTACGACCGCGAGATGATCGCCTATACGACGACCAAGCACGCGGTGATCGCGATGACCAGGCAGATGGCCGGCGACTATGGTCGCTTCGGCATTCGCGTCAACGCGCTTTGCCCGGGTTGGGTGGACACGCCCTTCAATGCCCCTTTCATCGCCCAGATGGGAGGCAGGGAAGCCATCGAAGCCTACATCCGCGAAAAGGTGCCGCTTGGCCGTTGGGCAATCGTCGAGGAGATCGCGGAGGCAGTGCTGTTCCTGGTGTCTGACCGGTCCTCCTACATGACGGGTCAGATCCTGGTTGTCGATGGAGGAGAAACGGTGATCTAGCCCTGAGCCTTCAGGAGGCTGTCAATTCGTCCTGGAGATAGGATCTTTGATTTCATTGGCTTTTTCGCGAGCCAAAACTGAAGCCTTTCCGCCTTCCGCGCCAATCCAGCAATGTCAACGCCCCTCCAGGAGGGTGGCTGGCGACGTGAAGATCATGCCGCCGATCGAGTGCAGATGAGACCAGCAAGGACGAGGCGACCCTCGCGAGCGGCGACATCAACAAGATGCCGTCTACTCGATGGTGGCCTTGGCCTCAAATCCCGACTTGGCTAGAGTTCCTGGCATGCTGAATGCCATTCACCACGTCGCGCTCATCTGCACGGATTACGACCGGTCGCGACGGTTCTACGTCGAACTCCTCGGCCTCGATTTGATAAGGGAGATCTATCGGGAGGAACGGCAGTCGTGGAAGGCCGATCTGCGGATCGGGTCCGTCCAGCTGGAATTGTTCTCCTTCCCTGCACCAGCGATGCGGCCGTCCTATCCAGAGGCGGCAGGCCTGAGGCATCTGGCGTTTGCCGTGACGAACCTTGATCCCGTAATTATGCGCCTGGAAGCCGCCGGCGTTGCGGTGGAGCCAATCCGGATCGACCCATATACAGACCAACGGTTTACCTTTTTCAGCGACCCGGATGGATTGCCGCTGGAACTCTACGAAGCCCCATAAGGAAGCAGCCATGGCCAACTGGGGTGCCTGATGGTCATGCGCCTAGCACAGATGGTGGGCCCGGAGGGGTGTCTCAAAATCATTGATTTCATTGACTTTTTCGTGGGCCAAAATCAGAAATCTTCCCGTATCGTTCCGTGTGGTTCCGCTATCGACCTCGTCCAGTCCAATTTCGCTGGCCTATAAGCGCCCTAGAAAAGTCCTGAACTGAAGGTCAGAGACTGCGCCCAGAAACGGACGGCTTTTGATCAGCCCCGGCCAGTGGCGAAAAATCGGATCTGGCCAGCACCCCGGCTATCCTGGCAAAGCTGACAAATGCCTGTCGCGCCTGTTCGGTTGTCATCTGCCCGGCGATTGCGGCGTTGCAGCTCCTCACCGCGCAGTTGTATACCGGCCCCCGACGGGCCTTCGGCCATTGATTCAAGTATACGAGCGCCTCCCGCACCGATCCGATGTCGTGTCTCACGTCACTGGTCTTAACCTGCACGGGGGCAAGGAAAGCCAGACTGGTCATTTGCTAACTCCTGGGGTTGCAAGGTTGATTCAGCATCCCATGACGGCTCTTTCATTTGAGGCTGTTGGACGTCATTCGACCATCCTCGCTATCTGCGAAGGCCGGGGCTTCATCGAGCCCCGGCCTTGCTTCGCGACCGTCATTTGTTGCCGTTGATTGCAATGCGCTTGGCGTTTGCCTGCGCCTTTTTGGACTTGGGCAATGTCACGGTGAGCACACCGTTCTTGAACGTCGCCGCCACCTTGTCGTCTTCAACCTCACGACCGAGACTAAAGCGCCGCTCAAAACGCCCATAATAGCGTTCGCTGAACTGGCGGTCCTTGTTCTCGGTCTCCGCCTTCTTCTCGCCGCGAAGTGTCAGAACACCATCATCCAGCATGACCTCGACGTCGTTTTCATCGAGGCCAGGGATTTCGGCCGTCACCCGGATTTCCTGATCGGTTTCCGAGAACTCCACGCTTGGCCAAGTGCCGTTGAGAGGGGCCATGCGGCCCAGCGCCGAAGGTGTGTCAAAACCGCGGAACACCTCGTCGAATAGCCGGTTGACATTGCGGTGCAACGACAGGAACGGATCCATGTCGTCACCGCGATAAAGGCTCGGTGCCTGGCTGCTGCCACGGCTCCAGGGAATCAAGTCACGTACGCTCATTTCCTTCTCCTTTCCGTGTTGGGTCGCACCCGGACCCCACCTACGACAGGACGGGTGCGGGCCGACTGCCAAAGATCAGGCCGCCGCGCTTTCAATGCGCTTGGACGCCGCCTTCTTGTCGGTCTCGACATTGATCGCGATGCGGCGCGGCTTCATCTCCTCGGGAATTTCTTTCTTGAGGTCGATAGTCAGCAGACCGTTTTCGAGCTTTGCCCCGACAATGGTCACATGATCGGCCAGTTCGAAGCGGCGCGCGAACGACCTCAACGCCAGGCCATGATGGAGGTACTGGACCTCGTCGTTCTCTGTCTTGGCGCCCTCGATCACGAGCATATTTGGCTCCTGCGTGATCGTAAGCTCATCTTCCCCGAAACCGGCGACCGCGAGGACAATGCGGTAGGTGTCTTCGCCGAGCTTGGCGATATCATAGGGCGGCCAATTGTCCGCGTTCTGTGGCGGGCTGGCGTTTTCGAGCAGGTTGAAGATGCGGTCAAAGCCGATGCTCGACCGATAGAAGGGGGAAAAGTCCAGGTTCGTTCTCATAACTACATCCTCCTTGGAGCAACATAGGTACGAGGGAACGCCAAGAAGCATGGCGCTCCCTGACACATCGGCCCCTTGTGCGGCGACCGACGAGGAATGACTTGGGAATTGACTTCCGCTGCGTCAAGAGGGACCGCCAAGGCAGTTTCGCGACCGCCTTCGAAATGGCTGGTGGCAAGCGCTCCATCGAATACCCATCTGCTTCGCAGGTATTTCGAACGGAGGAAAAGGATGCCCATGACACGCCAAGACGTTGTCTCGGTCCTCGGACCCGTGGACAACGCGACGATTGCGGAAATCATAGCGTCCGGTGCCTCGCTTGAGCAGTTGAGAGAGGCATGGGCCTGGGCCTTCGGTGACGAGGCGTTGATGAGCCGGGGACGACCGCTGCCGGGAACAAGGGTGGCAGCGCTGATCGACCTGATCGACCCCGACGACGAAGCCGACCTGGTGGGTCCGGCCCAAGGGGACCCGGGCGCCGGCCATTGAATGGTGAAGATGCCGTCTATGGCTTCCCATTCAGGCAGACTTTCGTGCGATCTGCTTGGCAAATGTTTGTGCCGAAGGAAGTTATCCGAAATCTAAACAGGCAACAGTAAGGGGCTTGGCTTTCCCGCGGCGTTGCCCCCGGTGACGCGCCACTCTGATGCTGCGGCGGCAGATTACCGCCGCAGTGAATTCAGCCGTCACTTTCCATAAGATGGTCTGCATTGCCGATCTTCGGCCCTGTCATCCACGGCGGCGCTACGGGCACGTCCTCGATGACACCGACCCTGCGTGCCCAAGTCGTAAAGGCCTTGTTCGCCGCCTCGACAGACTTCCGACCATCGTAGGCGGAATAGCATGCATCAGACGCTGCTGCGTGGAGGAGGCCGCGCCTTTCAACCGGCCATTCTTCGAGAAACTCTATCGCATCCATGACACAGCCGATCTTTTGGACACCGTAGCCGTCGTCTCTGACGAAAACCGGCTGTTTGAACGTTGCACCTTCCATTAGTGACCTCCCTTCAAACCGTGGGTAACTGATCCCTGCCTCACCGTGTGCGGCGACGATGTCAGTTCCCGACAAACCCATGCCGGCGAGCTTGGCACAACCAGGACGGAACCGGCATCTTCAAAGAAAATCGTTTCCATGCGAACCTTCCGCTCCTGTTCGACATCCGGCAAGCGCACTCGGCACGTGGGAAAAAGATTGGAAACACGTCTTTTCAGTTCAAGGGGAGCTGGCGAGACGAACGGCACCTTTATGAATCGGATGCCGGCAACTACAAAGGAGCCTGTCCTGTTGCCGCTTGGCGGGTCCGGCCTGGGTCCGGCTATTGAACTGTGAAGATGCCGCCGACGGCCTGCCATTCGGAAGGCCGGATCAGGCGGTGATGGGCGACGCGTACGGAATGCAGCGCGCCTTCGAGTTCGCGCTCCCAGTAATCCAGAAACCCTTTCAGAGTGGGGAATTCCGGTGCGAGATCGTATTCCTGCCAAACGTAAAGCTGCAAAAGGCTTGGATGATCGGGGAGATGATAGTGGATCTCCGCAGTTGTGAGACCGTAGCCCTCCATCTGCAGTCGGAATTCCCTGCTGACCATGCGTCTCTCCTATCGCGCGCGTTCAGGCATCAAGTCCTTGCGGGCGTTCTCTGGCCCGCCATTCCTCGAGGTCACAGCCTACCTCGGCGCGACTATCGTCCAGTCGGCGAAGTGCGTCCATGACGGCGTCAAACGTCACCGGGCTCGCAGCACCCGGTGGCTTTCGCAGCGCAGGCATGGAGACGACGGCGCAAGCATCAGAAGCCCATGAGGCAAGAATGGCGCGCTTTTCCTGAGGGTCGAGCGTGCGGTCGCCCACCACCTCATCGGGGTGACTAAAGTGCCGCGCCGGAAACAGCAGGCGGTCAAGCGAAGGATCAGAGGTTTCAGGGGCGATCGAGGGGATGTTTTTTGGGAAAGTTCGTTCCATCGACAGTCTCCGCTTCCTAACAATCTCCTTGGCATCGTTGTGGCGCAGGAGGCCCGCTACGGGACCCCAGCGCCAAAAAATTTCGTGGAACTCGAATCGAATTTCAAGACCTAAAAATCATGCGCCCTGGCGAAAATAGCTGCATGAATTCATACCGCTAGCACTCTCACACGCCGAGTGCCAAAATTTTTCCGGCGAGCCCTTGAAACTCGAAAATTCCAAAACTAGCTCGATATGCGCGCGATGCCTGAGAAGGGGTCGCGACGCCCTACACCGGCCCGATATTGCCGGTCCGGTGTGGAGGAACCTCAAAAATCTGTTTGTCCTGAAGGAGAACGACATGACGTTCCGTCCATTGCACGATCGTATCCTGGTTCGCCGCATCGAGGCCGAAGAGAAGACGGCCGGCGGTATCATCATCCCCGACACTGCCAAGGAGAAGCCGCAGGAGGGCGAAGTCATCGCCGTCGGCCCGGGTGCGCGCGACGAGAGCGGCAAGCTCACGCCGCTCGATGTCAAGGCCGGCGACCGCATTCTGTTCGGCAAATGGTCCGGCACCGAGATCAAACTCAACGGCGAGGACCTGCTGATCATGAAGGAAAGCGACGTGATGGGCGTGATCGAGCAGACCGCGGCGGTCAAGAAGGCCGCCTGACCGAGGCTCCAACCGCAATCCAGTCAATGAAGCTGCCTATTGAAGGAGTGATCCAATGGCTGCCAAGGAAGTGAAATTTCATTCCGACGCCCGTGAGCGCATGCTGCGCGGCGTCAACATCCTCGCCGACGCGGTGAAGGTGACGCTCGGCCCCAAGGGCCGCAACGTCGTCATCGACAAGTCGTTCGGCGCCCCGCGCATCACCAAGGACGGCGTCACCGTCGCCAAGGAAATCGAGCTTGAGGACAAGTTCGAGAACATGGGCGCGCAGATGGTCCGCGAAGTCGCTTCGAAGACCAACGACATCGCCGGGGACGGCACCACGACCGCGACCGTTCTCGCGCAGGCGATCGTCAAGGAAGGCGCCAAGGCCGTTGCCTCGGGGATGAACCCGATGGACCTGAAGCGAGGCATCGACAAGGCCGTCGAGGCGATTGTCCAGGAGTTGAAGACCAACGCCCGCAAGGTGACCAGAAATGACGAGATCGCCCAGGTCGGCACCATCTCGGCCAATGGCGATGCCGAGATCGGCCGCTTCCTTGCGGAAGCGATGCAGAAGGTCGGCAATGAGGGCGTCATCACCGTCGAGGAAGCGAAAACCGCGGAAACGGAGCTGGAAGTCGTCGAAGGCATGCAGTTCGACCGTGGCTACCTCAGCCCCTACTTCATCACCA
>NZ_BSNY01000001.1 GCF_030160235.1 Mesorhizobium huakuii | reverse complement strand
TTCAATGGCTTAACGGACAGTGTTCGCTATCCGTTCACGTCCAACTGTTCAAGTTGGGCCTTGCGGTGGGGCTTCGTTTTAAGTCGGATCACTCTGCGGTGCGGCGGGAGGTCTATTGCACCGGATTCCGTTCCTTGACGCGATGACAGATGGTGTCCCACCGCGTGGTTAGTCGGCAACCTTCGCCAGCCCCTCAAACGAAGCCGCCTTTTGGCGGCCCTTCTGCTACTTTTGTGTCGGACGGCACAGAGAAATCGAATTTGGCCAGGATCCCGGAAATTCTTGCGAAGCCAACAAATGCCTGCCGTGCCTGGTCGGTTGTCATGTGCCCCGCAATCGCGGCGTTGCAACCTCTGACAGCGCAACTGTAGACCGGTCCTCGCTTCGATTTCGGCCATTGATTCAGGAATACGAGCGCCTCCCGCACCGAGTTTATGTGGTGGATCACGTCGTTGGTCTTGATCTGGACAGGAACTAGAAAAGCCAGACTCTTCATTGTTACCTCCCGATGATTACTGTACTCCATTTCTTGCCTGGCTATTGCGAGAGCAAGGATGAACAGCGGTGCTACGGAAGCGGTTTCGAACGTTTGGTCGAGGCCACTCAGGCGGATCGGTCTGTACGACATAATCCAGTTCCTGCCTCTCAGCGAAGGCGACCGCTGCTTCCCGGGTCGGGAAATCCAGTTGCACCTGGGTGAGTGTGTCGCCGCCGCCGCAATAACCCATCAGATGATCGATGACGAGCGGAGTTCGGCGTTCGAACTCAAGGCGCCAGGGCCGGCACGTAACCCGCGCCGAAGTCATGACCGAACGGCCGGGCCGAAAGATCCGTGCCAAGGCTTGGTTGGTCCTTGGAGTTGGGGTGTCGAGACCGCCATCGAACAGTTGGAGTTTCTCGCCCTGCCAAGGATTCAATGTGATGCGGTTCGATTGTTTAGCTCGTGTGAGTATCTCTGTCATTTGACGTTCCTCGCTATCTGCGAAGGCCGGGGCTTCATCGAGCCCCGGCCTTGCTTCGCGACCGTCATTTGTTGCCGTTGATTGCGATGCGCTTGGCATTTGCCTGCGCCTTTTTGGACTTGGGCAATGTCACGGTGAGCACACCGTTCTTGAACGTCGCCGCCACCTTGTCGTCTTCAACCTCACGGCCGAGACTAAAGCGCCGCTCAAAACGCCCATAATAGCGTTCGCTGAACTGGCGGTCCTTGTCCTCGGTCTCCGCCTTCTTCTCGCCGCGAAGTGTCAGAACACCATCATCCAGCATGACCTCGACGTCGTTTTCATCGAGGCCAGGGATTTCGGCCGTCACCCGGATTTCCTGATCGGTTTCCGAGAACTCCACGCTTGGCCAAGTGCCGTTGAGAGGGGCCATGCGGCCCAGCGCCGAAGGCGTGTCAAAACCGCGGAACACCTCGTCGAATAGCCGGTTGACATTGCGGTGCAACGACAGGAACGGATCCATGTCGTCACCGCGATAAAGGCTCGGTGCCTGGCTGCCGCCACGGCTCCAGGGAATCAAGTCACGTACGCTCATTTGATCCTTCTCCTTTCCGTGTTGGGTCGCACCCGGACCCCACCCACGACAGGACGGGGTGCGGGCCGACCGCCAAAGATCAGGCCGCCGCGCTTTCAATGCGCTTGGACGCCGCCTTCTTGTCGGTCTCGACATTGATCGCGATGCGGCGCGGCTTCATCTCCTCGGGAATTTCTTTCTTGAGGTCGATGATCAGCAGACCGTTTTCGAGCTTCGCCCCGACTATGGTTACATGGTCGGCCAGTTCGAATTGGCGCGCGAACGACCTCAACGCCAGGCCATGATGGAGGTACTGAACCTCGTCGTCCTCTGTCTTGGCGCCCTCGATCACGAGCATATTCGGCTGATGCGTGATCGTAAGCTCATCTTCCCCGAAACCGGCGACCGCGAGGACAATGCGGTAGGTGTCTTCGCCGAGCTTGGCGATATCGTAGGGCGGCCAGTTGTCCGCGTTCTGTGGCGGGCTGGCGTTTTCGAGCAGGTTGAAGATGCGGTCAAAGCCGATGCTCGACCGATAGAAGGGGGAAAAGTCCAGGTTCGTTCTCATAACTACATCCTCCTTGGAGCAACATAGGTACGAGGGAACGCCAAGAAGCATGGCGCTCCCTGACACATCGGCCCCTTGTGCGGCGACCGACGAGGAATGACTTGGGAATTGACTTCCGCTGCGTCAAGAGGGACCGCCAAGGCAGTTTCGCGACCGCCTTCGAAATGGCTGGTGGCAAGCGCTCCATCGAATACCCATCTGCTTCGCAGGTATTTCGAACGGAGGAAAAGGATGCCCCATGACACGCCAAGACGTTGTCTCGGTCCTCGGACCCGTGGACAACGCGACGATTGCGGAAATCATCGCGTCCGGTGCCTCGCTTGAGGAGTTGAGAGAGGCATGGGCCTGGGCCTTCGGTGACGAGGCGTTGATGAGCCAGGGACGACCGCTGCCGGGAACACGGGTGGCAGCGCTGATCGACCTGATCGACCCCGATGACGAAGGCGACGTGGCAGATCCGGCCCGGGCGCATCCGGGCGTCGGTAGTTGATCAGAGATGCATGGATCGCCACGCTATTCCAACGATTCCAAGCGCGCCGTTTAAGGTCTTGAGGATGCTCGCAGATTTGGACGGCCTCGCCCGACAACGGTGTGTCGTTGGCATGACAGTTCGCGAGGCCGTCGCTGCAAGTGTCTTGCCAGCCCTTATTCCTGAAAGACTGCGAAGACGACTATTGGCCGACAGTGTAGGCCGCCCAGGAGTAGGCCAGAGCGGCCCTCACTAGCCATCAGTTCATTTGCAAGCAGCCAGTTCCTTCAATGCCTTTTCGGCATCGGCCTTGCTTGTATACGTCTTATTGCCGGCATCGGTCAGTTTTGTGCCGTCCGGTTTTTTGGTCACCACCTCACACTTCTTGGTCGCCGCATCCTTAGCCACCCAGTACTCCGTGGCTGCAAATGCAGGGATGCTGAAAATGGCGACAAGAGCACTGGCGATTGCGACTTTGCGGATCATTGCTAACCTCCATTCAATGCCAGCCCAAAAAGGGCACATTGCATTTTGATCGCCAACGATTTTGGCGCCATTTTGACATCAAGACCCGACGCATCGCGCAGGCCTCAGGGGTGACACGCCTTGGGGCAACGACCGGAACCATCATGCGCTTCAACGGGAGCGTTTCATCCGTCGCCCTGCCGTGCTGTAGCAGTGGCCTGCCTCGATCCGGCTGGCACTTCAGCAGCAAGCACGGTCGCAAGACCAGCTACTAATCCTTGGTCGGGGGCAGCTTTGGCACACAGTCAACAGCTTCGCCGCAGCGCGAGGTATCGGGCAACGATCTGAAATTTGCCTTCTCTGTCTGCCGGACCAGTTTCGCAAACAAGAGCGCGAAACATGCCATCGTGAGGACAATGATGATCAAGCGAATAAACGGCAATGGCGTAGTCTCCGCTCGTGTTCATGAGGCGAAGGGCAAACTGCCGACGAGTTTGGCGAGTTCGCTCAGCTTTCGATGTCCAGCTTCCCTATCGATCGGAGATGCCCACAATCGTCCAGGATCCTGGTCGATTCCTCACCCCGTGGCACCGCTGACGTTATCGATCGGGTGCGCGGCACGACCGCCGCCGCACGCGAGATCAACCGTCAGCGCGACGGCCTGCACCGCCAATCTTGGGCCCTGTCATCCAAGGCGGCGCCGCGGGAACATCCTCAATGACACCGACCCTGCGTGCCCAAGTCGTAAATGTCTTGTGTGCCGCATCGACGGACTTTCGACCATCATATGCGGAGTAGCAAGTGTCACTCGCCGCTGCGTGAAGCAGGCCGCGCCTTTCGAGCGGCCATTCCTCAAGAAACTCTATCGCATCCATGACACAAGCGATCCTTCGGAGAGCGAAGCTATCATCTCGTACGAAGATCGCCTGTTTGAACATTCCATCTTCCATGGTGACCTCCCTTCAAACAGTGTGGCAACCGATCCTGCCTCGCCTCTGCGTGGCAAGGATCCGGCAAGTCGACGAGCTTGGACGCCATAGCAAACAAGACGGAATTCTGCCCGACATCCGCCAAGCTGCGCTCGACATAGAAAGAGATTGGAAAGACCTCTTTTGGGTTCAAGGGGTGTCGGCAGCCGGACGGGTGGCGCTGGTCGCCACGATTGGGCGCCGGCTATTGAATGGTAAAAATGCCGTCTACCGCCTGCCATTCGGAAGGCCGGATCAAGCGGTGATGGGCAACGCGCACGGAATGGAGCGCGCCTTCGAGTTCGCGCTCCCAGTAATTCAGAAACCCTTTCAGGGTTGGGAATTCCGGTGCAAGATCGTATTCCTGCCAAACGTAGAGCTGCAAAAGGCTTGGATGATCGGGGAGATGGTAGTGGATCTCCGCGGTTGTGAGACCGTAGCCCTCCATCTGCAGCCGCAATTCCCTGCTGACCATGCGTCTCTCCTTCCTTGTTGCATTCAGGCGTCAAGGTTTTGCGGGCGTTCTCGGTCCCGCCGTTCCTTGAAGTCACTGGCAAGCTCGGCGCGACTATCGTCCAGTCGGCGAAGTGCATCCATGACGGCGTCAAACGTCACCGGGCTCGCAGCACCCGGTGGCTTTCGCAGCGCAGGCATGGAGACGACGGCGCAAGCATCCGACGCCCATGAGGCGAGAATGGCGCGCTTTTCCTGAGGGTCGAGCGTGCGGTCGCCCACCACCTCATCGGGGTGACTAAAGTGCCGCGCCGGAAACAGCAGGCGGTCAAGCGAAGGATCAGAGGTTTCAGGGGCGATCGAGGGGATGTTTTTTGGGAAAGTTCGTTCCATCGACAGTCTCCGCTTCCTAACAATCTCCTTGGCATCGTTGTGGTGCAGGAGGCCCCCTACGGGACCTCAGCGCCAAAAATTTCGTGGAGCTCGAATAGAATTTCAAGACCTAAAAATCATGCGTCCCAGCGAAAATAGCTTCATGAATTCATGTCCCTAGCACTCTCGAATGCAGAGCGCCAAAATTTTTCCGGCGAGCCCTTGAAACTCGAAAATGCCAAAACTAGCTCGATATGCGCGCGATGCCTGAGAAAGGGGTCGCGACGCCCTGCACCGGCCCGATATTGCCGGTCCGGTGTGGAGGAACCTCAAAAATCTGTTTGTCCTGAAGGAGAACGACATGACGTTCCGTCCATTGCACGATCGTATCCTGGTTCGCCGCATCGAGGCCGAAGAGAAGACGGCCGGCGGTATCATCATCCCCGACACTGCCAAGGAGAAGCCGCAGGAGGGCGAAGTCATCGCCGTCGGCCCGGGTGCGCGCGACGAGAGCGGCAAGCTCACGCCGCTCGATGTCAAGGCCGGCGACCGCATCTTGTTCGGCAAATGGTCCGGCACCGAGATCAAGCTCAACGGCGAGGACCTGCTGATCATGAAGGAAAGTGATGTGATGGGCGTGATCGAGCAGACCGCGGCGGTCAAGAAGGCCGCCTGACAGAGGCTCCGACCGCAATCCAGTCAATGAAGCTGCCTATTGAAGGAGTGATCCAATGGCTGCCAAGGAAGTGAAATTTCATTCCGACGCCCGTGAGCGCATGCTGCGCGGCGTCAACATCCTCGCCGACGCGGTGAAGGTGACGCTCGGCCCCAAGGGCCGCAACGTCGTCATCGACAAGTCTTTCGGCGCCCCGCGCATCACCAAGGACGGCGTCACCGTCGCCAAGGAAATCGAGCTTGAGGACAAGTTCGAGAACATGGGCGCCCAGATGGTCCGCGAAGTCGCTTCGAAGACCAACGACATCGCCGGGGACGGCACCACGACCGCGACCGTTCTCGCGCAGGCGATCGTCAAGGAAGGCGCCAAGGCCGTTGCCTCGGGGATGAACCCGATGGACCTGAAGCGAGGCATCGACAAGGCCGTCGAGGCGATTGTCCAGGAGTTGAAGACCAACGCCCGCAAGGTGACCAGAAATGATGAGATCGCCCAGGTTGGCACCATCTCGGCCAATGGCGATGCCGAGATCGGCCGCTTCCTTGCGGAAGCGATGCAGAAGGTCGGCAACGAGGGCGTCATCACGGTTGAGGAAGCCAAGACCGCCGAGACCGAACTCGAAGTCGTCGAAGGCATGCAGTTCGACCGTGGCTACCTCAGCCCCTACTTCATCACCA